>CAWIEP010000035.1:0-104564 GCA_963835115.1 uncultured Pseudomonadota bacterium | reverse complement strand
ATTGACCAAGTTATCATCCCAGGAGTTATATTGGTTGGTTTGGCTGCATATTATTACTTTAAAAATGAATGCTTTAAACTGGAGATGGAGTCTTCAATCAAACTGCTACAAACAGTCCAGTCAGAGCTGCTGAAGGCAAAACATTCTCTCAACGAGATGGAAAAGAAACACTAATCAAATCACTCAGTCAGAATATTGATGTTTATAATACTTAATCGATCAAAATATAGGATGACCACTCCAACATACCTTTGCAAACGGTACGAACACATATGCTTCTCTATCTTGTATTGATTGATTATGTTTGCCATAAAGTTTGATTTAATATTGAATCTTGACCGCCACTGAATAATGCTTGCTGATCGGTTGCCCAATCAATAGACAATACAGAGCCATTATGCACTTGTACTTTTGCACGGTTTATTAGAGCGAACGTCCCAAAGTTTAATGGATGAATCATATGATGCCGAAGCAAAACGCCGTTCATCATACGGTGACCATTCCACAACAGAAACAGGTTTACGATGAGACGTAAACGTTTCCGTTGGACGTTGTACAGAAACCTGTTTGTTCGACTGTCTCATGTCATACAAACGTATTGTTGTATCAGTATGTGCTGTTAATAGTGAGTTGCCGAACGAGTTAATGCTGTGATGCAGTATGGCGCATTCTGTTGTCATGTCTTGTGCGGTGAGTTGATGTTGACGATCATAAGCAACAACGCGTTTATCCAGCGATGATGAATATGCACAGTCGTTGTAAAGGGAATGAGAGTGCAGTGACGGCGTCGTGATGGACATTCCATGTGCAGACACGGGTGAGCTCAGTGTCCGTTAAGGTCTTTGCACGTTTGCGTTTCTGCGGCGCATCGGTTTCCGCATCGCCATTAAGCGCCGGCGGCGTAACAGTATCGGCAGTTGGCGTGGACCATAACGTGACGGTGCGAGCGAAGTGTCCTGTGACGAATCTGTTTGTTGCTGAGAGTATTGCGGCACATTCCACTGACGAATCGCATTGCGCTGACGCCTCGCAGTGTTGACGCCGATAAAGCGACGAGGATGAGGCCGGCCGCGACCGTCCATCATCCGACAACGGGAGGAAATCGCGTGACGCTTCAACGCCCGCAGCGGCGGTCGACCGCCGTACGCTCGTCAAATCCGCCTTGGCCTTCGGCGCCGCGCAGTCGCCAGCCCCTTCGTCATCACCGCGCGCGCCGCCGACGTCGTCAAGATCGGCTTCTGACAATCCGCTGACCGGCACTTACGCGGCCTAGGCAAGAACGAACTGATCGGCTGCCAGCTCGCGGTCGAACAGATCAACGCCAAGGGCGGCATTCTCGGCCGGCAGGTCGAAGTTGCTGGTCGAGGATTCCACCAGCGGCGACGCCGGCACGGCGGTGCAGAAAGCGCGCAAGCTGATCGAGGGCGACAAGGTCGACTTCCTGCTCGGCAACGTCAATTCGGCGCTGGCGCTGGCGATGGCGCAGGTCACCAACGAAAAGGGCATCCTGCACATCGTCCCCGGCGGCCACACCGACGCGATCACCGGCGCATCCTGCCACTGGAACGTGTTCCGCGTCTGCAACACGACGCAGATGGAGGCCGACCGCCGTCGCCGGCGCGCTGATCAAGGCCTACGGCAAGAAGTACTATTACATCACGCCCGACTACGCCTTCGGCCATACGCTGGAGGCCGGCATGATCGAGGCGTCCGAAGACGCTCGGCGGCGAACGCGTCGGCGGCGACCTGACGCCGCTCGGCACCGCCGATTTCTCCTCCTACCTCATCAAGGCGCAGGCCGCCAATCCCGACGTCATCATCTTCCTGGCGCAGGGCGACGACAGGCTCAACGCGCTGAAGCAGGCGGTGCAGTTCGGCCTTGACAGAGCAAGGTCCATCTCGCCGGCGCGCAGCAGGAACTGGAAGCGCTCGAAGGCCTGCCGCCCGAGGCGCGCATCGGCACCTGGGTGTTCGAATGGTACTGGAACCAGCCGGGCGTGCCGCATGTCGCCGAATTCGTCGACGCGATCAAGAAAAAGACCGGCCGCGTGCCGACCGCGCGCAACTGGTTCGGCTTCGTCTCCGGCCTGGACCTGCGCGCTCGCCGCCGAAAAGGCCAAGTCGCTGAAGGCGGTCAAGATGGCCAAGGCGCTGCAAGGCTTCGAACTGCCGCCGGAGATCGCGCTTGGGCCGAACAAGGCGTTCTACCGCGCCGGCCAGAATCAGTTGATCGCGACGCTCTTCGTCGGCAATGCGCAGGCGAAGGGCTCGGCGCCCGACGACCTGTTCAAGGTGACCAGAGTGTCAACGGCGCCGACGTCGCCGGACTCGGTCGACGGTAGCGGCTGCAAGATGACCTGGCCGAGCTGACGAGCGCGACGTCCAGACAAGTCGTGAGGGCGCGCGGCCAGCGACGCCCTCGAGCTTTGTCGGTGACTGGCCGCCGAAACGCAAAATGACGCAGCTCATCCTGTTCAACGTCTTCAACGGCCTGATCGTCGGCGCGTTCTATGCGCTGATGGCGCTCGGCCTGTCGCTGATCCTCAACCTGAGCGGCGTGATCAATTTCGCCCATGGCGGCTTTCTCGCGCTCGGCGCCTATCTCGCCTATTCGCTGATGCCCGTATGTCGGCTTCTGGGGCGCGCTGATCATCGCGCCGATCCTGACCGCGCATTCGGCCTCGTCGTCGAGCGCGTGCTGATCCGCCCGCTCTACGGCGGCGATCCGCTCTACAGCCTGCTGCTGACCTTCGGCCTCGCCTATATCTTCGAGGACGGCATCACGCTACATCTGGGGCGCGCAGAGCCTGCCGTTCCAGGTCCCGGGCTGGCTGATGTCGCCGCTGTCGAACGAGTATTTCTTCCTCACCGGCTATCGCGTGTTCATGGTCCTCATCGTCGCGCTGGCGGTGGCGGGGCTGTTCCGCATGCTCGGCTTCACGCGGCTCGGCATGCGCATCCGCGCCGGCACGCGCGATCTCGAAACGGTCTCGACGCTCGGCGTCAACGTGCGCCTGCTGCGCAACCTCAATTTCGGGCTCGGCATCTATCTCGCCGGGCTCGCCGGCGTGCTGGCGGCGGGCCTGCTCGGCCTCTCGCCGACCATCGGCGACACGCTCATCATGCCGAGCTTTGTCGCCATCATCGTCGGCGGCCTCGGCAGCCTGCCCGGCACCTTGCTCGGCGGCCTGCTGATCGGCGTCGCCTCCGGGCTCACGGCGGTGTTCTTTCCTTCGGCGACGCGAGGCGGTGATCTATGTGATGATGGGGCTGGTGCTGCTGGTGCGGCCGCGCGGCCTGCTCGGCGAAGAGGGGAGGGTGCATTGACAGCCCGAAACGCCTGGCGCTCGACGCGGTCGTGGTCTGGTCGCTGCTGCTCACCATGCCGTATTGGATGGGCGCGGTCGGCGGCTATACCGAGCTCGCCACCCGCGTCGTGGTGATGGGCCTTGCCGCCATGTCGCTCAATTTCCTGCTCGGCTTCACCGGCGTGCTGTCCTTCGGCCACGCCGCCTATTTCGGCCTTGGCGCCTATGGCGCGGCGATGACGATCAACTATCTCGGCCCGAGCACCTGCCCGCCATGGCGCTCGGCGTCGCCGTCGCGACGTTGGCCGCGGCGCTGATCGGCGCGCTGATCGTGCGCCGGCGCGGCGTCTATTTCGCGATGGTGACGATCGCCTTCGGCCAGGTGTTCTATTTCATCGCCTTCCGCTGGAACGACGTAACCGGCGGCGACGACGGGCTGACCGGCTGGAAGCGCCTGCCGCTCGATCTCGGCTTCACCAAGCTCGACATCCTCAGCAACGACAAGGCGTTCTATTATTTCGTGCTGGTCGTGTTCGCTGATTTGCGTCGGCGGCGATGGCGCTGCTGCTGCGCTCGCCGTTCGGCCGCACGCTGATCGCCATTCGCGAGAACGAGCGGCGCGCGCGCTTCCTCGGCATCCCGGTCGAACGCCATATCTGGCTTTCCTTCGTCATCTCCTGCGTCTTCGTCAGCGTCGCCGGCACGCTGTATGCGCTGCTCAACAATTTCGTCGATCCGCGCGCGCTGCGTTTGGATCAGTCCGGCGATTTCGTCATCATGGCGGTGCTGGGCGGCATGCGCTCGTTCTGGGGGCCGCTGATCGGCGCGGCGATCTTCGTCGCGCTGCAGGATTTCCTGTCGAGCCGCACCGAGAATTGGATGTCGCTGATCGGGCTTGTTCTTCGTGCTGGTCGTGCTGTTCTTCCCGCGCGGCGTTGCTCGGCGTGCTCGCGGCGCGGAGCGCCGCATGAGCCTGCTGAGCGTCGACAACGTCGGCAAGCGTTTCGGCAGTCTGATCGCGTCGACGACGTCTCGCTCGACCGTCGAACCCGGCGAATTGCGCGCCATCATCGGCCCCAACGGCGCCGGCAAGACGACGTTCTTCAACCTGATCAGCGGCTTTTTCGCGCCGACCACCGGCGCCGATCAGCTTCGACGGCGCGACATCACGGCGTTGTCGCCGGAGGCGCGCGTGCGGCTGCGGCATGGCGCGCACCTTCCAGATCACCGAGATCTTTCCCGGAGCTGACGGTGCGCGAGAACCTGCGCATCGCGGTGGAGCTGGCGGCCGGCCACGCGGCTGTCGCCGTGGCTCGCGCCGGCGTCCGCCAAGGCAGTCGAACGAACGCATCGAAGCCTTGCTGACGACCGGCGGTCTCGCGGCCAAGCGCGACGCATCCGCGTCGGCGCGCTGTCGCACGGCGACCAGCGCGCCACCGAGATCATGATGGCGCTGGCGCTGAAGCCGCGCCTCCTGCTGCTCGACGAGCCGACCGCCGGCATGGGCGACCAGGAGACCTACGATGTCGCGCGGCTGGTCCGCCGCCTGCACCGCCGCGCAGGGCCTGACGATCATGCTGATCGAGCACGACATGCGCGTCGTCTTCAATCTCGCCGACCGCATCATGGTGCTCGCGGAAGGGCGCGTGCTGGCGGAGGGGACGCCGCAGGAGATCGCCGCCAACGAGAGCGTGCAGCGGGCTTATCTCGGCGAGGCCGCGTCATGAGTTTGCTGGAGGCGCGGGATCTGCACACCTACTATGGCAAGAGCCACATCCTGCACGGCGTTTCGCTGGAGGTGGGCGAGGGCGAGATCGTCGCGCTGCTCGGGCGCAACGGCGCGGGCAAGACGACGACGCTGAAGAGTCTTGTCGGCCTGGTCAAGCCGCGCCGCGGGACGGTCACGATCTTTGGCGCCGAGACGACCGGGCAGCCGCCGTTCAAGGTCGCCGCGCTCGGGCTCGGCTATGTGCCGGAGGGGCGGCGGGTGTTCGCCAATCTCACGGTCGACGAGAATCTCGCGCGTGCCCGTCGAGCGGCCGGGGCCGTGGACGGTGGCGCGGGTCTACAGGACGTTTCCGCGGCTCGCCGAGCGCAAGAGCAACAAGGGCAGCCAGCTTTCCGGCGGCGAGCAGGAAATGCTGTCGATCGCCCGCGCGCTGCTGCTGAACCCAAAACTGCTGATGCTCGACGAGCCGAGCCAGGGGCTGGCGCCGCTGATCGTCGCGGACGTGCTGCGCATCATCGTCGAGGCGCGCAAGGAGGGCGTGTCGATCCTGCTCGTCGAGCAGAACGTGCGCGCCGCGGTGGACGTCGCCGACCGCGCCTATGTGCTCGACGACGGGCGCGTGGTTTATGAGGGGCCGGCGCAGGCGTTCGCAGCGGACGAGGCGCGGGTGCGCGAACTCGCCGGCGCCAGCGCCGAGGTCTGGGATTTGGGCGAGTGACGCATTGACGCGACGAGCCCCTGCCAGATCAGGTAGAATAGGCCAACGTCATCCCCGCGAACGCGCGCGAACACGGGGATCCAGGGGGTCGTAGAGCGCTCCGCTCGGTAGCGATCGCCGCGCGCGTTGTTGCGCGAG
The DNA here is from genome assembly GCA_963835115.1 of uncultured Pseudomonadota bacterium. Lineage (GTDB taxonomy): Bacteria > Pseudomonadota > Alphaproteobacteria > Rhizobiales > Beijerinckiaceae > Roseiarcus. The sequence goes on along the minus strand of CAWIEP010000035.1, from coordinate 98,671 downwards.
CGTGGAAACGACAGCGGCCGCGTCGTGGCGCTCTGGTTCCCCGCTTTCGCGGGGATGACAACGGGGTTTCACACGATCGGAATCCAATCTAATAAGACCGTCGCCGGGCCGGAACGTCCGACCATCCAAATGGAGCCTCGCGTCATGGAAGACCTCATCGTCATCACCTACCCGACCGAGGCTCGCGCCGAGGAAATGCGCAAGAAAATCCTGGAGCTGCAATCGGAATATCTCATCGAACTCGGCGACGCCGTCATCGCGGTCAAGCAGGAGGGCGGCCACGTCAAGCTCAATCAGCTCATCCATCCGACCGCGACCGGCGCGATGATGGGCGGCCTGTGGGGCGCGATCATCGGCACGATCTTCCTGATGCCGCTGGCCGGCGCCGCGCTCGGCGCGGGCGCCGGCGCGCTGTCGGGCGCGCTGACCGACATCGGCGTCGATGACAACGCCGCACGACAGATCGCCGCGAGCCTGCAACCCGGCAACGCCGCCTTGTTTCTGCTAGTGCGCAAGATGACCGCCGACAAGGTGATGGACGCGCTGAAGGGCACCGGCGGCATGGTGCTTAAAACCTCGCTCGACCGGCAGAAAGAGCAGGCGCTGCGCGACGCGCTGGCCGGCGTGTCGAGCGCGGCGACGCCGTAGCCTTCAGGCGGACGCCTTGCGGCGGGCTTTCTTCGGCGCGGCCGCTTTCGCGCTGTCGATATGCGGGCCGCACCAGCCAGGGAGAAAGTCGGCCTCCGGCGATTTCGCTGCCGCATAGGCCGCTTTCAGCGCCTCGTCGAAATCGTCGGTCAGCGCCTTGCGCTTGATCCGGGTGCGAAAAAAATCCGCCCAGACGAATTCGGTGAACGGCGTCGAATCCTTGGCGAAGCCGCCCAAGCCGCGAAGTTCGCCGGCCAGCGAGCGATAGGGGTCGTCCCTCAGGCCTTTGACGCTCTTGGGCAGATCCGCGCAGTCGCAACGCCGCCCCTTTTCGTCGTAGGGATGCGTCCAGCCGTGATAATCCATCAGGTTCCAGAAGTAGCCGGGTTCGGCGTGGCTGAGGTCGCCGACCACTATGACGTAGACTTCCTTCTGACCGTCTTCGAACAGCGCCCGCGCGAGATGATGATGGTCGGTGATGAAGCGCTCGCCGCCGGGACCCAGCACAACGGGGACCATGTGCGTCGCCAGCGAGTGCACCTTCGCCGGGCCGCCTTTTTCGCTCCAGGCCTTGCGCTTGCGTTCCACCTCGCGCATCCCGACCGTCAACTGCGTCGGGTGCAAATCGACAATGAGCGTCGGATGAATGATCGGGTCGCGGTGAGAATAACTCATGGCAAACGCCTTCCCCATATAGCGACTTGTCGTAAATTCGTCATAAACGCAGCCGCTGTCATGAAAAAGCCGGCTCGGGCTGGATTTGACCGTTTTTGCAAATCGTGATTGATCCCGCGCCGCCGGCCGGCCCCTCTGAAACCGAGATTTCCGCCCCCATGCGCCCCGAGCGTTACAACGTACGCGAATCCGAGCCCAAATGGCAGAAAATCTGGGCGGAGCGGGACGTCTTCGTCACGCCCAACGAGGATTTGCGGCCGCGCTACTATGTGCTCGAGATGTTCCCGTATCCGTCCGGGCGCATCCATATGGGCCACGTCCGCAATTACGCGATGGGCGATGTGGTGGCGCGCTACCGGCGCGCGCGCGGCTTCAATGTGCTGCATCCGATGGGCTGGGACGCCTTCGGCCTGCCCGCGGAAAACGCCGCGGCGCAGAACAACACCCACCCCGCGAAATGGACTTACGCCAATATCGACGCGATGCGGGCGCAACTGAAGTCGATGGGCCTGTCGCTCGACTGGTCGCGCGAAATCGCCACTTGCGACGTCAGCTATTACGGGCATCAGCAGAAACTGTTTCTGGATTTCCTGGCCGCGGGTCTGGTGGCGCGCAAGAAATCCAAGGTCAATTGGGACCCCGTCGACCAGACGGTGCTCGCCAACGAACAGGTGATCGACGGGCGCGGCTGGCGCTCGGGCGCCGATGTCGAGCAGCGCGAACTCACGCAATGGTTCCTAAAGATCTCCGACTATTCCGAGGAACTCCTGTCGGCGCTCGACACGCTCGACCGCTGGCCGGAAAAAGTGCGGCTCATGCAGCGCAACTGGATCGGCCGCTCCGAGGGGCTGACGGTGCGTTTCGCTTTGGACCCGGCCTCGCTCGGCGCCTTGCGCGGCCCGGGCGCGCCGACGGAGCTGGAGATCTACACGACGCGGCCCGACACGTTGTTCGGCGCCCGGTTCATGGCGATCGCGCCCGATCATCCGCTCGCCGCCGAAGCCGCCGCGCATGATTCTGAGCTGGCGTCGTTCATCGAGGAGTGCCGCAGGATCGGCACCTCGGTCGCGGCCATCGAGACGGCGGAGAAGAAGGGTTACGACACCGGCCTGCGGGTCAAACATCCGTTCGACGAAAGCTGGACGCTGCCGGTCTATGTCGCCAATTTCATCCTGATGGATTACGGCGCCGGCGCGATCTTCGGCTGCCCCGCGCATGATCAGCGCGATCTCGATTTCGTCAACGCCTATGGGCTCGGCGTCACTCCGGTCGTCTGCCCGCCCGGCGTCGATCCCGCTACGTTCACCGTCACCGACAAGGCCTATGACGGCGACGGCACGATGATCAACTCCCGCTTTCTCGATGGGCTGACGCCGGGGGCGGCGTTCGGCGAAGTCGCCAAACGGCTGGAAAGCCGGCCGATGGGCAACCGGCCGCAGGCGCGCCGGCAAGTCAATTTCAAGCTGCGCGACTGGGGGATCTCGCGCCAGCGCTATTGGGGCTGCCCGATCCCGATCATCCATTGCGAGGCGTGCGGCGTGGTTCCCGCCGTCGATCTCCCGGTAAAACTGCCCGAGGACGTGACCTTCGACCGGCCCGGCAATCCGCTCGACCATCACCCGACCTGGAAGCACGTCGCCTGTCCGCAATGCGGCGGGCCGGCGCGGCGCGAGACCGACACGATGGACACGTTCGTCGACTCCTCCTGGTACTTCGCGCGCTTCACCGACCCCTGGAACACGGAGCGGCCGACCGATCCGACAATCGCCAATTCCTGGCTGCCGGTCGATCAATATATCGGCGGCATCGAACACGCGATTTTGCATCTGCTCTATTCGCGGTTTTTTGCGCGCGCGATGAGCAAGACCGGGCATCTTGGCGTGGCGGAACCGTTCGCGGGCCTGTTCACGCAGGGCATGGTCGTGCACGAAACCTATCGCGACGCCGAGGGACGCTGGGTCGCGCCGGCGGAAGTTCGAATCGAGGGCGACGCCTCGGGAAGGCGGGCGACAAAACTCGACGGCGGGGCGCCCGTCGAGATCGGCGCCATCGAGAAAATGTCGAAGTCGAAGCGCAACACGGTCGATCCCGACGAGATCATCTCGACTTACGGCGCGGACACCGCGCGCTGGTTCATGCTGTCGGATTCTCCGCCCGAGCGCGACGTCAACTGGACCGAAGCCGGCGTGCAAGGCGCCTATCACAAGACGCAGCGCTTCTGGCGCCTCGTTTGCGAGATCGAGCGCATTGTCGGGGCGACCCGGCCGGCAAAACCCGCCGCCTTCTCCGCCGCCGCCGCCGACCTGCGCCGCGCCGCGCACGGCGCGCTGGCCAAGGTCGAGGACGACATCGAGCGGCTCAGGTTCAACGTCGCGATCGCGACGATCTACGAATTCGCCAACACGCTGTCGGCGGCCGTCGGCGCCATCGACGAGGCGACGATCGGCGACGACCTGCGCTTCGCCTTCGCCGAAGCCGGCGACATGCTGGTGGCGGCGTTCGCGCCGATGATGCCGCATCTCGCCGAGGAATGCTGGGAAGTTCTCGGCCATGACCGCCTCGTCAGCCAAAGCCCATGGCCTCGGGTTGATCGCTCGTTGATCGTCTCAGACGAAGTGACGCTGCCGGTGCAGGTCAACGGCCGCAAGCGCGCCGATGTGACGGTGCCGCGCGACGCCGACGCCAAAACCGTCGAGGCCGCCGTGTTGGCTCTCGACGCGGTGATGCGGGCGTTGGATAATAGGCCGGCGAAGAAGGTGGTCGTCGTGCCGAACAGGATCGTCAATGTCGTGGTCTAGCTTCGAAGTCGACGGGGTTCGACGTCGGCGGCCGTCGCGCCCGGGCTTGTCCCTGGGATCCACGCCGATCCGCTGCAAGGCGGGCGTGGGCTCTCGTTTGACGAAAGATCGGTCAGCCGAACCGCGTGGATGGCCGGGACGAGCCCGGCCATGACGGAGAACGCAGCCTCGCGTTTGGCAATTTCGTCGTTCGCCCGCGTCATCGCCGCGCTGGCGCTCTGCCTGGCGGCGGCCGGCTGTTTCCAGCCGATATACGGCGAGGCGGCGCATCCCGGGCTCGTCCAGGCGATGCGCGCGATCGAAGTGACGCCGATCCCGGAGCGCATCGGCCATTATCTCGCCGACGATCTCATCAGCCGCATGAACGGCTCCGGCGAGACGCCGAAGCCGAGATACCGGCTCAGCGTGAGACTGTCGCAGAGCACGACGACCCCGACCATCGAATCGCAGATCCAGACCGCGGACGCCGCGACGGTGACGGGCACGGCGATTTTTGCGCTGACCCAGATCGACGGCGGCCAGATCATCTACGCGGGTTCGGCGACGAATTCGGCGGTCTACGACCGCACGCTGCAGAGTTTCGCCGACCAGCGCGCCGCCCGCGACGCCGAGTTGCGCGTCGCCAAATCGCTGGCCGACGAGATCGAGCTGAGGGTCGCGGGCGCGTTGTCGAAAACGAACTGATGCCGCGCCTGTTCACCGCGCTGGAGATTCCGGCCGGGGTCGGCGCGGCGCTGGCGCTGGCGCGCGGCGGCCTGTTCGGGGCGCGCTGGATCGACCCGGAAAACTATCACATCACGCTGCGCTTCATCGGCGACATCGACGCGCGGCTCGCCGACGAAGTCGGCGCCGCGCTCGACGAGGCGCCCCGGCGCGGCCCGATCGCGGTGGCGTTCGAGGGGTTGAGCTGGTTCGGCGGCGACAAGCCGCGCGCGATCGTCGCCAAGGTGAAGCCGACCGCGGCGCTCGCGGAACTTGCCGCCGATCATGAGCGCCGGCTGCGCCGGCTTGGGCTCGCCCCGGAAACGCGCAATTTCACGCCGCATGTCACCCTGGCGCGCGCCCGAGGGGTTTCGCCGGCCGCAGTCGCGGAATATCTGGCGTCGCGCGGCCGGCTGGAGGCGCCCGGGTTTGTGGCGGCATGTTTTGTGCTTATGTCGGCGCGGGACGGCGGCGGCGGCGGCCCTTACGTTACGGAGGCGAAGTTCGAACTGGAGTGACGCAAGTTAACACTCGCTTTTCATCGGCGCGCGAATAAGACCCGCCGAGTTTAACTTGACCGCTCCATGTCGTTGCCTTACGCACAAAGCAACATGTCAAAGCTTCACGCCCTCGGCCACGCCTCCAAAATCCCCGACGCGCCGGACGCGCGCACGCTGGAGCGCGTGCCCAATCCGCACCCCGACGTCGATTTCGTGACGCGTTTCGCCGCGCCCGAGTTCACGTCGATTTGCCCCGTGACCGGCCAGCCGGATTTCGCCCATCTCGTCATCGACTATGTTCCGGATCAATGGCTCGTCGAGTCGAAGTCGCTGAAACTGCATCTGGCGAGTTTTCGCAACCACGGCGCATTCCACGAAGATTGCACGGTCAGGATCGGCAAGGAGATCGCGGCGCTGATCGCGCCGCGCTGGCTCAGGATCGGCGGCTATTGGTATCCGCGCGGCGGCATTCCGATCGATGTATTTTGGCAGACGGGCGAGCTGCCGAAGGGAGTTTGGGCGCCGGATCAGGGCGTCGCGCCCTATCGCGGCCGCGGCTGAATTTTTTTTGGAGGGGGAATATGGATCGTCTTAAGGGCAAGACCGCGTTGCTCACGGCTGCGGCTGCGGGCATCGGCCGCGCCACGGCGGAGGCTTTCGCCGCCGAAGGCGCGCGCGTCATCGCCACCGACGTCAACCAGGCCGCGTTGGCGGGCCTCACGGGCGAAACGCGAAAACTCGACGTGCGTGCGACAGATGCGGCGGAAGCGTTGGCGCGCGAGATCGGACCGATCGACGTGCTGTTCAATTGCGCGGGCTTCGTGCATCACGGGACCGTGCTCGAATGCTCCGACGCCGACTGGGATTTCTCGTTCGATCTCAATGTGAAGTCGATGCACCGCATGATCCGCGCGTTCCTGCCCGGCATGTTGGCCAAGGGCGGCGGCGCGATCGTCAACGTCGCCTCGGCCGCCTCCTCGGTGCGCGGCATCCCGAACCGCTACGTCTACGCCTCCTCCAAGGCGGCGGTGATCGGGCTCACCAAATCGGTAGCCGCCGATTTCATCCGCAAGGGCGTCCGCTGCAACGCGATCTGTCCCGGCACCGTGGAAAGCCCGTCGCTGGAAGGCCGCATCGCCACGCTGGCGGCCCAATCCGGTCAGACCGTGGACGTGGTGCGGCAGGCGTTCATCGATCGGCAACCGATGGGGCGGCTCGGCAAGCCGGAGGAGATCGCGGCCTTGGCGGTCTATCTCGCCTCGGACGAAAGCGCGTTTTCGACGGGGCAGATTTACCTCGCCGACGGCGGATTTGCGCTCTGAGCCGTCACCCAAAGGCGCCCTTGGCGGACGTTCCGCCGCCGTGCTAGCCCGTGGCCCAGGCCCGCGTATGTGACACGGGGTTGAGGGAGAACGTCCATGCAGATGAACGAGAGCCAGATGGTGCCCGCGTCCCAGGACAAGGTTTGGGCGGCGCTCAACGATCCCGCCGTGCTCGCCAAATGCATCCCGGGCTGCCAGAAACTCGAATTGACCGCGCCCAACGAAATGACCGCGACGGTCGTCGTCAAAGTCGGGCCGGTGAAGGCGAATTTCGCCGGCAAGGTGACGCTGTCCGACATCGACGCGCCCAACAGCTATCGCATCTCCGGCGAGGGCTCCGGCGGCGTCGCCGGTTTCGCCAAAGGCGGCGCGGGGGTCAAGCTGACGGCGGAGGGGCCGGAGGCGACGCGGCTCGATTATTCGGTCGATGCGCAGATCGGCGGCAAGCTCGCCCAACTCGGCGGCCGCCTCATCGACGCCACCGCCAAGAAGCTCGCGGGCGAGTTTTTCGAGAATTTCGCCGCCGCCTTGGCGCCGCCAGCGGCGCCGAGCGCCCGCCGCCGAGGAAATCGCCGCCGGCGAAGAGGGCGAAAAAAAGGGCTGGTTCAAAAAACTGCTGTCCTGATCGGGCTGCGCGGTGTCTCCGCGGGACGGAGCGCTGTAGGCGCCGCCCAACATCTGGAGCCAAACAACCAAGGAGACACCGATGCAACTGTCGCCTCTACCAAATCTCTTTGATCGTAACCGATCATCGGATGGTGAAGAGGCGCGTGGCGCAGAGCGCCGTCATGGCCAGGCTTGTCCCTGATATCCACGCGGTTGTGCAGACAGCAAACGTCGAATGTTCTCGTGGCGGTTGCGCGGGGCTTCGTGAAGGTTCTGCAAACTTGGAGGCGCGCCGCGGCGTGGATGGCCGGGACAAGCGCCGGCCATAACGGAGAGTGTGCGACTTTGACTGGTCTCCGTCTCGCCGTCCAACTTGACGCGACGAGCAAAGCTTAGCGAGATTTGGTATTAGGCGAAGCGCGCCAATTTCTTTATGGGTCCGGACCTAGGGTCGGCGTGCGCGCCCGTGGCGGGGGATGCGATGACGAGTGTCGCGCTATGCGCAATTATGAAGAACGAATATCGCTACATTCTGGAATGGGTTGCCTATCATCGCCGGCTCGCATTCGATCAAATCATTGTCTACAGCAACGATTCCAACGACGGCTCCCTCGACCTGCTGGACGTTCTTGCGCAAAACCGGATCGTGATTCATCGACGACAGTCGACGCACAACCAGATGTCGCCGCAGCACGCCGCCTACAACGACTGCATCGCCAGATCGGAGACAGAGTGGATTCGTTTTCTCGACGCCGACGAATTTCTCGTGCTCAACGCCGACGCGACCGTCAAGGAATTTGTCGCGCGGTTCGATGAGACCGTTTCGGCCATCGCCATAAACTGGAGACTGTTCGGCTCGTCCGGACATTTGAACTACAATAACGCGCCGGTGATCGAAAAATTCACCCGGGGCGCGGTCAAGGATCACTCGCTCAACCGACATTTCAAGTCGATCGTCCGCGCCGGCCGCGTCGAGTTCATGGCGGTCCACAATGCGAAATTACGAGAAGGCGACTACGTGCATTCGAACGGCGCGCCGATCCAATTCGAAAATGCGGGGCGTTCGCAGACGGTTGAAACGGAGATTGCGCAGGTCAACCATTATTGCGTAAAGTCGAAGGAGGAATTCGATTGGAAGAAGCTGCGGGGCGTTGCGGACCGCGTGCTTGACGATCCGAAAAGATTCACGACGCGCGATTCCGCCAATTTCTTTGATTTTCATGATCGCAACGAAGTTGAGGAGTTGGCGCTTTACGAAATGCGGGATTGGGTCAGGGATGAAATAGAGACGCTGTTGGACATATTATATAACTCGGGGTTTTTGCAGTTCAGCTGAAATAAGGCGCGGACCCCCCCGGCGAAAATGTTGAACGTCAAGGGCCGAAGGGACCGCGCAGCGCTCGCTGCTCCGCATAGTAATTGTTGATGGCGAAGAACGCCCATATCGCCGCCGGCAACCAGCCGATCAGCGTGAGTTGCAGGATCAGGCAGATGATTCCGGAAATCGGCATCCCCAAAGTAAAGAAGGCGAGCCAGGGCAGGAACAGGGCGATCAGATAGCGCATGTCGGCCTCCTTTCCGGTCAAATGCGCGGCCGGCGCCGCTTTTTCAAGAACCACCGAGAAATCGCGCGACTTCGGCGTTCGCCGCCAACGCGGCGCGCTGCTCCGCCGTCGGCAATTGCGGCCGGTCGCGCTCGGCGTCGACCATGCAGAGGAAGCCGAGCGCGGACTCCGCCGTCGGCGCGGAACTGATGCCAGGCCCAGGCCGGAACGGTGACGAGATCGAGCGGCTCGACGTCGAACACCTCCGTCGCCGACCAACGCCCGGCCCGCCCCGCGCAGGATCGTGACCGCGTGCACATGCTCGTGGCGCTCGAGCGTCGTCCAGCCGCCGGGGGCGACTTCGAAATAGCGCAGTTCGCCCTTGAGGTCCGGCGCCGAGGCCAGCACCTGCCGCGTCACGCGCGCGGAACGGCGCCGTCGCCTCGTCCTTGTAGGCGCGCAGCTCGACGCCCTCCCAGCGAAAGCCGGGCAGCGCCTTGCGCAACAGCGGGTTCGGTCATCACGCTCTTCGTACTCGTGTTCGGCGACGGTGCGCGCGAAGGCCGCGGTTTCGGCGGCGAGGCGCTCGGGCGGCGCGGCGAGCAGCGCGCCGCCGATCAGCAGCATCGTGTCGGGGCCGTAGAAGTCCAGCATTTCGGGGACGCGCGCGCGCGTCATGCCGCCGGCCGGCGTCGGGCAAGGCGTCGTTGAGCGCCGCCCCAGGGCTCGCGCAACGCTGCGGCCAACGCGAGGCAGGTCGCCGGCGAATAGCCGAAACGGCCGCCGTGGTTGGGGAAAATGCCGACGTCGGCGCCGACCAGCCGGAACAGCCGCATCAATGCGGACGGAGCGATGCGCGCCGCGCCGCCCATCGTCGGATGCGCGAAGAACGCAAAGTCGCGGTTCTCTGCCGCCAAGGCCTGCACGGTCGAGAGGCCGGCGATCATCGGCGCGACCATCACGGCGACGAGGCCGGCCGCGCGGGCGCGCGCGATCTGCTCGCGCATGCAGGCCGTAATGGCCGCTGAGGCTGGGGACGTAACACGCGAGCTGTCCGGTTTTTTCCGCCGCGCGGCGCGCCGCCGCGGCGCAGGCGGCCACGCGCTCGGCGAACGGCGAATAAGCCTGGTCGGCGAGGCCGTGATCGTCCTTGATGAAATCGACGCCGCCGAGCGCGAAAGCCTCCACAAGTTCGCCGAGCGGGCGGGCGACAGCCCCTGCGGCTTGAGCGCGGCGCAGGTGAGCGCGCGCCCTCCGGCGCCCGGCGCGGGCGCGCAAAGCCGCGATTCCCTGTCCCGGCCCCGGAAACCGCGCCAGCGCCTCCTCGGGCAGGCGGAAATCGGCGAGCTCCACGTCCTCCTGCAGGGAGGAATTGCCGTAGAGCATGTTGAGGAGTTGGCCGGCGTCGTCGCCGACGGTGGCGGCGCCGAGCGCCGATTTCGACTTCGAAGAGGCCGGTCTCTACTTCGCGGATCGCGCCGGGCTCGCCGACGATTTCGCGCGCGATGTAGTCGTCGCGCACGGCCTCGAGCGGCGCCTCGATGCTCTGCTCGATGGCGATCGCCGCGCGCCCGCGCCTCGATCGCGGCGGCGTCGCTGTTCACGCGGTAGACGGCGACGATCCTCAAAGCCGGCCTCCGTCGCGCGCCGCTATCGGGCCGGCGCGACGCGCTTGGCAAGTCTTCCCTTGCGCGGATCGCGCGCGTATAGCAGCGCGCGATTTTCTCAAAACATGCGCTGACGCGGAAGAGAGCCATGGCTGGGCACAGTCAATACAAGAACATCATGCACAAGAAGGGCAAGCAGGACGCGATCCGCTCCAAGCTGTTCTCCAAGCTCGGCGCGCGAAATCACGGTGGCGGCGAAGATGGGCATGCCCGACGTCAACATGAACCCGCGCCTGCGCCTGGCGGTGCTGGCGGCGCGCGCGGAGAACATGCCCAAGGACAATATCGAACGCGCGATCAAGAAGGCCTCCGGCGGCCGACGCCGAGAACTACGACGAGGTGCGCTACGAGGGCTACGCCCCCGGCGGCGTGGCGGTGATCGTCGAGGCGCTGACCGACAACCGCAACCGCACGGCGGGCGAAGTGCGCTCCTATTTCACCAAGGCGGGCGGCGCGCTCGCCGAAACGGGGGCGGTCTCGTTCATGTTCGATCGTGTCGGGCTGATCGTCTACGACCGGAAGGCCGCCAGCGAAGACGCGATTCTGGAGGCGGCGATCGACGCCGGCGCCGACGACGTTCAGTCCGGCCCCGAGGAGCACGAGATCGTCACCTCGATCGAGGCGCTGCGCGACGCGCAGAAGGCGCTGGAGGCGAAATTCGGCGAGCCGCGCAAGGCCTCGCTGGTTTGGCGGCCGCAAAACACCATCGCCGTCGACGACGAAGCGGGCGAAAAGATCCTCAAGTTGATTGGCGCGCTGGAGGACAACGACGACGTGCAGAACGTGACGGCCAATTTCGAGGTCAGCGACGCGCTGGTGGCGCGGATGCAGGGCTGAGGCGGCGCGGGCTCGGGAGCCTATGTTGGAAATCGAGATCTGTATCGACGTGCCCGACCTCGCAAGCGGGGTGCGTTTCTACAACGAGGCGTTCGGGTTCGCGGTGGCGGCGAAGCCCTATCCCGGCGTCGCGGTGCTCGCCGCCGGCGCGGCCAGAATCACGTTGCTGGAAAAACACGAGCAGACAAAGCCCTCGCCGCACACGGCGGACGTGCGGCGCTACGCGCGACACTGGACGCCGGTGCATCTGGATTTCCACGTCGACGACGTGAAGGCCGCACTCGACCGGGCGGTGCAAGCCGGGGCGACGGCGGAGCAGGTTTTCGATGGCCACGGTTTTGGCCCGACGGCGTTTTGCGCCGATCCCTTTGGCAACGGCTTTTGTCTGCTCCAGCGCAAACCCGGGTAGGAGCGCCCGCGTCGCTCACGCGGGGCTGGCGTCGCCCCTACTGGCGTGCAAACAATTTCCGCATCGTCAAACACCTTGTCGAACAACAAGAACTCTCGTCACGTATTGACAATTTTTGTTTCACAAATCGGGGGCGGCCGCTCAATTCCGACAGCGCCGCCGAGGTTTCGCACCGCTTATTTGCAATCTATTTGGCGGCTGTTTCAAGAACCCGATAGGATTGCCTCGTGGACGACAACCGTCCGCCGCGCCTTGCTGTTTTGACGCGAAGGCGCGCTTTGAGGGAGGAACCGACATGCAGAAATGGATTTTTCCTTTCGCGGCCGCCGCGCTTTTTTCCCCTGCCGCCTTCGCCGACTCGGGAAGCGGATTCATTCAAGCTTGCAGCATCCCCGGGTCGACCGTCCAGGCGGTGCAGAGCAAACTCGCCGTGGTGGTGCTAAGCCCCGATCATAACGGCGGCCTGTTTACGCCGAACCTGATGTGGTCGGCCATCGTCGATCGCCAGGGCATTCTGTGCTCGGTCATCAAGACCGGCGACGCCTGGCCGGGCAGTCGCGCCATCGCCATCGCCAAGGCCGAGACGGCCAACGATTTCAGCAACAGCAAGCTGGCGTTGTCCACGGCCAATCTTTACGGGCCGTCGCAACCCGGCGGCTCGCTCGCCGGCCTCAACAACTCCAACCCCTTCAATCCGTTTTTCAACACCATCACGCAAGGCAATGGGCTTGGCTCAGGCGTCAACAGCAATCCCGGCGGGATCATCACCTTCGGCGGCGGCGTCGCGCTCTACGTGAACGGGCAGGTGATCGGCGGCCTCGGCGTCAGCGGCGACACCTCCTGCGCCGACCACGCCATCGCCTACCGCATGCGACACTTGGCTAACCTCGACAAAACGCCGAGCGGGGTCGGTCCCGGCGGAACGGATAATATCAACTACTACGCGGCGGGAACGAACCTCTCCACGCAGGACCCGTCGCAATTCGCCCAGCCGCATTGCATAGGCACAGACATCACGCCCTGAGCGTTTACAAAAAGCTCTGCGGATCGACGTCCACCGTCACCCTGACCCCGCCGCGCGCCGGCGGCGGGGCGGCGAGCAGCGCGCGCAAAAAACCCTGCAAGTCGGCGCCGCGAGGCGCCTTCACCGCCAGCCGGAAGCGGTGGCGGCCGCGCAGCAGCGCGATCGGCGCCTCGGCGGGGCCGAGCAGCGAGATCTCGTCGGGCTCCGCCGCACCGGCCGCCGGCGCCAGGCGAAACGCGGCCGGCAGGCCATGCGCCGCCCGCGCGATGGCGCGGGCGTAGCGCCTCGGCCGCGCCGCGATCCTCGGCCGAAACGATCATCGCCGCCAGCCGACCGAACGGCGGCAGACGCCCGCGGCGGCGCTGTGCGATCTCGGTTTCGTAGAACCGCTCCGCGTCGCCCGACAGCAGCGCGGCGATGACGGGATGCTCGGGCTGATAGGTTTGCAGCCACGCCCGTCCCGGCTTCTCGCCGCGGCCGGCCCGCCCGGTCGCCTGCCGCAGCAGCTGGAACGTGTGCTCGGCCGCGCGAGGGTCGCCGTTCGCCAGCCCGACGTCGGCGTCGACCACGCCGACCAGCGTCAGCCCCGGAAAATCGTGGCCCTTGGCGACAAGCTGGGTGCCGATGACGATGTCGTAGTCGCCGCGCGCCACCGCCTCCAATTCGCCGCGCAGCCGCTCGACGCCGCCGGTCGTGTCGGAGGAGAGGATCAGCCGGCGCGCGTCGGGAAACAGCCGCTCCGCCTCCTCGGCGATGCGCTCGACGCCGGGGCCGCAGGGGGTCAGCGTGTCGGCCTCCTGGCAGGCGGGGCAGGCGGCGGGCTTTGGCTCGTGATGCCCGCAATGGTGGCACAGCAGGATTTTGCGGAAGCGGTGCTCGACCAGCCAGGCCGAACAATTCGGGCATTGGAAGCGATGGCCGCAGGCGCGGCACAGCGTCAGCGGCGCATAGCCGCGGCGGTTGAGGAACAGCAGCGATTGCTCGCCGGCGGCGAGCGTCGCCTCGACCGCCTCGACCAGTCGCGGCGCGAGGAAGCGGCCGCGCGGCGGCCCGTCGCGGCGCAGGTCGATCGCGGCGATTTCCGGCATCGCGCGCGCGCGATAGCGCGCGCTGCAGCCGCAGCCAGCCGTAGCGGCCCTGTTCGGCGTTGACGCGGGTCTCGATCGAGGGCGTCGCGGAGGCGAGCACGATCGGGCGCCTTTTCGAGCCGCGCGCGCACCACCGCCATGTCGCGCGCGTTGTAGATGACGCCGTCCTCCTGCTTGTAGGCGCCCTCGTGCTCCTCGTCGACGACGATCGAGGCCGAGATCCTTGAACGGCAGAAACAACGCCGAACGCGCGCCGACGACGACCCGCGCCTCGCCGCTCGCCACCGCGCCCCACAGCCGCTCGCGGCGGCGCGGCGTGACGCCGGAATGCCATTCCGCCGGCCGCACGCCGAAACGCGCGGCGAAGCGGTCGAGGAATTGCGCGGTCAGCGCGATCTCCGGCATCAGCACCAGCGTCTGCCGGCCCGCGCGCAGCGCGGCGGCGACGGCCTCGAAATAGACCTCCGTCTTGCCGGAGCCGGTGACGCCCTCCGAGCAGAAACGGCGCGAAGCTTCGCGCCTCGACGGCCTCGGCGAGCGCCGTCCGCCGCCGCCGCCTGATCCGGCTCCAGCGAGGGCGCGGCGAAATCGGGGTCGGGCAGGGGGGCGATCGGCTCCGGCGGCAGCGCGACGGTTGCGACGCGCGCCGTCGGCGACGAGGCCGTCGATGACGCCGGCGGAGCAGCCGGCTTGGGAAGTCGAGTTCGGCTTTTGACAGCGTAGCGCCGCCGGCGAGAACCGCGAGCGCTTTTTGCCGCGCCGGCGTCATTTTCGCCGGCGGCTTGCCGCTGGCGGCGAAGCCGACGCGCGGCGGCGGCGGCTCGGTCCGCTCGGGCGTGCGCGTGGCCATCCGCAGCACGGCGCCGCGCGGGCTCAGGGTCCAGCGCGCGACCCAGTCGACGAAATCGCGCAGCGGCGCTTCGAGCCGCGGCCACGGCTTTTTCTCGATCACCGATTTGAGGTTGCCGCCGTCGCCCTCGCGCGCCGCCCAGACGACGCCGATCGCGGTGCGCGTCCCCAACGGCATCGCGACGAAGTCGCCCGGGGCGAGGTTGAGCTCCGGCGGCGCGCGGTAGGAATAGGCGGTGTCGACGGCGACCGGGGCGAGCACGTCGACGATAATCGGCGGCGAGGTCATCGGCGCGCCGGCTGCAAGGTCACCGGTCCAGCCAAAACTTCAGCAGGTGATGCGCGATCGCCATGCGGACGGGCGCGAACAGGCCTTCTGGGTGGCGCTTGTCGAACATCGCGACCAACTCTTCGCGAGAGAACCAGCGCGCGTCCTCGAGTTCTTCGTCGTCGACGACGATGTCTTGCGTGACGGCGCGGGCGATGCAGCCGATCATCAGCGAAGAGGGGAACGGCCACGGCTGCGAGGCGACATAGCGCACTTCGTCGCAGA
This sequence comes from uncultured Pseudomonadota bacterium, assembly GCA_963835115.1. Taxonomy (GTDB): domain Bacteria; phylum Pseudomonadota; class Alphaproteobacteria; order Rhizobiales; family Beijerinckiaceae; genus Roseiarcus. The sequence goes on along the minus strand of CAWIEP010000035.1, from coordinate 83,449 downwards.
CGATCCCGCTTTCCTCGTGAATCTCGCGTCGCACCGCCTCCTCGATCGTCTCGCCGGGCTCCACAAAGCCGGCGAGCGCCGAATACATGTTTTTGGGAAAGCGCGCCTGCCGCCCGAGCAGGCAGCGCTCGCCGTCGACGACGAGCATGATGACGACGGGATCGGTGCGCGGGAAATGCTGGGTCTTGCAGACTATCGCATTCGCGCCGCCAGCCCGCGGCGGTCACGCGGGTCGGCGCGCCGCAATTCGCGCAGAAGCGGTGGCGGGCGTGCCAATGCGCGATCGCCTTGGCCTGGCCGAGGATCGCCGCGCGTCCGCCGGCGACACGAGGCCCTGCAAGGCGATCGAGCGCAGGTCGACGGGCTCAAGATCGTCGCGGCCGGGCACGACCAGCACGCGCCGGTCGAGAAAGCCGTCGCTGCCCGTCGGCGCGTTGCTCGACCGCCGCGTCCGGCAACAGCGCGGCGAAAAAGGGCGCGCCGGCGGCGTCGAGGCCGAGCAGGATTTCGAGCCCGCGCGGCGCCCAGTTCTCGGCGAGCGCCAGCGGCCAGAACGCCGCATGCGGTCTCGCGCCCGCAGGATCGGCATGTCGCGGGCGATCAGCACCGTGCGGGCGTCGGGCCGTCGCCCGCAGGCCGCGAGAAAGGCGGCGTCGTCGCGGCGCGCCGGAGGCGCGATCGAGCCGGAGCCGGCGAAAGCGAAGCCGAAGCGGTCGGGGTCTTGAAAAAGGCGTCTTTCATCGTTCAACCCTCCCGCGCCCGACGCTGGCCAAGCCGGCGCCGGCCGGATTACATCGCCGGCCGAAATCAGCGAAAGGATTACGCGTGAAGGAGCAAGCCCCATGGGCGTCACGCATAACAAGACGCGCGCGCGCTGCAAGGCGCGCGGCGCGCTCGCCGCGTCGCCGGCTCGGCTGCCGGCGCGCGCGGACGACGAGTCGAGACGCACGGCCTCTCCGCCTTCGGCGATCTCGCGCTGCCGCCCGACTTCAAAGTCTTTCGCCTATGTCAACCCGGACGCGCCGAAGGGCGGCCTGCTGTCGTTGCAGATCACCGAGCCGACGGGCAACCAGAATTTCGAGACCTTCGACACGCTCAACATCTTCTCCAAGAAGGGCGACGGCGCGGCCGGCATGGCGGCGACCTTCGACACGCTGATGGCCGGCAACGGCGACGAGCCGGATTCGGTCTACGGCCTGCTCGCGCGCGTCGGTGCGCTATCAGCGCCGACAAGCTGCACCTATCGTTTCCTGCTGCGTCCCGAGGCGCGCTTTTCCGACGGCTCGCCGCTGACCGCCGCCGACGTCGCCTTTTCGCTGACGACGCTGAAGGAGAAGGCGCATCCGCTCTTTTCGCGATCTGCTGACGCGAGATCGAGAGCGTCGCCAGGCCGAGGCGCGACGACGTCGTCCTGGTGCGCTTCGTCAAGGAGCGCACGCGCGACGCGCATCTGATCGTCGCGGGCATGCCGATCTTCTCGCGCAGCGTGGTGGAAGGGGCGCGATTTCGACGCCGCGACGCTGGAGGCGCCGCTCGGCTCCGGCGCCTATAAGGTCGCAAGACTTCGAACAGGGCCGCTTCATCGAATTCGAGCTGCGACCCCAACTATTGGGGCCAAGGACCTGCCGGTCAATGTCGGCGCCAACAATTTTCAGCGACTGCGGTTCGAATATTTTCGCGAGCGGCAGGTCGCCTTCGAGGCGTTCAAGGCCGGCGCCATCAACTTTCACCAGGAATACACCTCGCGCATCTGGGCGACCGGCTATGATTTCGCCGCCGTGCAAGGACGGGCGCGTCGTCAAGGAAGTGCTGCACAACGGCGCGCCGACGCGCGATCGCAGGGCTGGTATTTCAACACCCGCCGCGACCAGTTCAAGGACCCGCGCGTTCGCGAGGCGATCGGCCTCGCCTTCGATTTCGAATGGACGAACAAGAACGTGATGTACTCGTCCTATAAGCGCGTGCGTCGCGTTCTTCCAGAACACCGCCGATGGAGGCCAAGGGCAAGCCGGGGCCGGAAGAAGCTCGCGCTGCTGGAGCCGTGGCGCGGCAAGGTCCCGGACGAGGTGTTCGGCGAACCCTATCTGCCGCCGGTCTCCGACGGTTCGGGCAGCGACCGCGCGCTGCTGAAGCGCGCCAACGAAATGCTGCTCGCCGCGGGTTGCAAGCGCGACGGCGGCGTGTTGAAGCTGCCGGACGGCAAGCCGCTCGCCTTCGAGTTCCTCGATTCCTCGGCGGCTGTTGCAGCCGCACATCGACGCCGTTGCAGCAGAACCTGAAGAAGCTCGGCATCGACGCGCGTTCGCGCATCGTCGACGCCAGCCAGTACAAGAGCCGCATCGACGCGCTTCGACTTCGATCTCACGGCGCTCAATCTCGGCGGCAGCTCGACGCCCGGGCGCCGGGCTGCGCACGCTGTTTTCCTCGTCCTCGGCCGACGCGGTCGGCTCGCGCAATCTCTCGGGCGTCGAAGACCCGGCGATCGACGCGATGGTCGAGAAGGCCGCCAACGCGGCCACGCGCGAGGAACTGACAACCGCCTGCCGCTGCCTCGACCGGCTCTGGCGGGCAGGGCGCTATTGGATGCCGGCGTGGTATCAACGACGCCTACTGGGCCGCGCATTGGGACGTGTTCTCGCGGCCCGAACGCCAGCCGAAACTCGGCGTCGGCGCGCCCGGCGACCTGGTGGTGGGACGAGGACAAGGCGAAGAAGATCGGGCTGTGAGGGTGACCTGCTCTGGTTTTTTGTTTTGATGCGCGCTCTCCGTCTTGGCCGGACTTGTCCCGGCCATCCACGTCGAGACGCACGAAGCCGTCGCCGCACCGTCAGGCGCGCGCGTGCGCCCGGATCGTTTGGGATTCTGAGGCCGACGCGCCTCGACGACGGGCGGACGCGCGTGACTAGAGCGGCTTCCGGTCAGGTTAAATCGGCCAATGTCATCCCCGCGAAAGCGGGGATCCAGGGGGTCGTCGGGCGCTCCAGGTCGTCCCTGCCGCGAGCGCCGTTGCGCGAGTGGCGAACCGACGGCGGCCGCGTCGTGGCGCTCTGGATCCCCGCTTTCGCGGGGATGACAGCGAGGCTTCCCCCGATCGGAAGGCGCGCTGACACCGCCATGAAGGCGCCCGCGGCGAGCTTGGGATCGCCATGCTGAGCTATCTGGTTCGCCGCCTTTTCCTGATGATCCCGACGCTGCTCGGCATCATGCTGGTGTCGTTCGCCATCGTGCAATTCGTCCCGGGCGGCCCGGTGGAGCGGGCGATCGCGCAGTTGCAGAACGCCGATCAGAACGGCTCCGTCGGCGGCGCCGCCGGCGCCGGCGCCGACATCGCCTCGCGCTACCGCGGCAGCCAGGGGCTCGATCCGAAATTCATCAAGGAACTCGAAAAGCAATACGGCTTCGACAAGCCGGCCTGGCAGCGCTTCCTGATTCTGGTGCGCGACTATTCGACCTTCCATCTCGGCCGCAGCTACTATCGCGACGCGCCGGTGATCCAACTGATTGGCGAAAAGCTCCCGGTCTCGATGTCGCTCGGGCTTGTGGATGACGCTGATCTCCTACGCGATCGCGATTCCGCTGGGGATCGCCAAGGCGGTGCGCGACGGCTCGCGCTTCGACGTCTGGTCCTCGGCATTCGTCATCCTCGGCTATGCCATGCCAAGTTTCCTGTTCGCGATCCTGTTGCTGACGCTGTTCGGCGGCGGTTCGTTCTGGGCGCTGTTTCCCTTGCGCGGGCTGACCTCCGAAAATTTTGCCGACCTCGATTGACCGCATAAAATCCTCGATTACCTTTGGCATATCACGCTGCCGGTCGCCTCGCTGGTGATCGGCGCCTTCGCCACCTCGACGCTGCTAACCAAGAACTCGTTCCTCGACGAGATCAGCAAGGCCTATGTGCAGACCGCGCGCATGAAGGGCCTGAACGAACGCCAGGTGCTGTATGGCCACGTGTTCCGCAACGCGATGCTGATCGTCGTCGCCGGCTTTCCCGGCGCTTTCGTCGGGGCGTTCTTCACGGGATCGCTGCTGATCGAGCGGGTGTTCACGCTCGACGGGCTCGGCTATCTCTCCTACGAATCGCTGATCAACCGCGACTATCCCGTGGTGCTGGGCACGCTTTATATATTTGCGCTGCTCGGCCTGGTCGTGAACCTTTTGTCCGACATCACCTATACGCTGATCGATCCGCGCATCGATTTCGAGACGCGCGAAGTGTGAGATGCTGAAGATCTTGGCATCCATGGGACATGGGCTGGCGCCGTTTCCGTCATGGCCGGGCTTGTCCCAGCCATCCACGTCAGGCCGAGAACTCCCGTGGCGCGGTTCTCACGCGACACGTCGCGACGTGGATGCCCGGCGCAAGGCCGGCCATGACGCGGAAGAGGCCATTCCATTCGGCTGCCTCCGCGCCGCCGACGCGCGTTCGTGTCGCAGCCCATGAAACTGTCGCCGCTCAACCGTCGCCGCCTGCAAAATTTCAAGCGCAACCGGCGCGGCTATTTCGCGTTCTGGATTTTTTTGGCGATGTTCTTCGCCTCCATGGGCTCGGAGTTCATCTGCAACGAGCGGCCGCTGTTCGTTTCCTACAAGGGCGAATGGCTGTTCCCGGTGTTCGTCAACTACCCCGAAGACAAGTTCGGCGGCTTCGAGGCGGTGACGGATTATCGCGATCCCGTCATCGCAGCAGGAGATCGAGGCGCATGGCTTCATTCTCTGGCCGCCGATCCGCTTCGCCAACAACACGATCAAACTCGATCCGCCGACGCCGGTGCCCTCGCCGCCGACCTGGACGCTGAGCCCAGCGCAGTGCAAGGCCGCGCTCGCCGCCCATCCGCCGCCAAAACCGCCGGCGGACGGGGGAACCTGCCGCGATCTCGAACCGGAATGGCTCGGGACCGACGCCAACGGACACGACGTCGTCGCGCGGCTGTTCTACGGCTTCCGCATCTCCGTGCTGTTCGGCCTGATTCTCGCGAGCCTGTCCTCGGTGATCGGCGTCGCCGCAGGGGCGGTGCAAGGCTATTTCGGCGGCCGGCTCGATCTCGTCATGCAGCGCGGCATCGAGATCTGGTCGTCGCTGCCGCAGCTTTACATCCTCATCATTCTTTCGTCGCTGCTGGCCCCGAGTTTTGGCGTGCTGCTGACGATCCTGCTGCTGTTTTCCTGGGTCAGCCTCGTCCATGTCGTGCGCGCCGAATTCTTGCGCGCGCGCAATTTCGAGTATGTCAACGCCGCGCGGGCGCTCGGCCTCGGCGACTTCACGATCATCGTCAAACATGTGCTGCCGAACGCCATGGTGGCGACGCTGACGTTCGCGCCGTTCATCGTCAATTCCGCGATCGGCGCGCTGACCTCGCTCGATTTCCTGGGATTGGGGATGCCGCCGGGCTCGCCCTCGCTCGGCGAGTTGCTGTTCGAGGGCGCGGACAATATCTCGGCGCCGTGGCTGCGCTCTCCGCCTTCTTCATCGTCGCCATCATGCTGTCGCTGCTGGTGTTCATCGGCGAAGCGGTGCGCGACGCGTTCGATCCACGAAAGACTTTTGCGTGAGCGAGACCCTGCTCGACGTCCGCGATCTGGCGATCGCATTCGGCGACCGTCGCGTCGGTCGAGGGCGTCTCCTTCACGCTGGCGCGCGGCGAGACGCTGGCGCTGGTCGGCGAATCCGGCTCCGGCAAGACGGTCACCGCGCAGGCGATCGTTCGGCTGCTGCCAGGGCGCGACTTTTCCGCAGGGTCAGATTCTGTTCGACGGCGCGCGACACGCTGACGATGAGCGACCGCCGAATTGCGCGAGATGCGCGGCGCCCGCATCACCATGGTGTTTCAGGAGCCGATGACCTCGCTCAATCCGCTGCACACGATCGAGCGGCAGATCGCGGAGATCATCGTGCTGCACGGCGGGCGCGGGCGCGCCGTGCGCGCGCGCGTGATCGAACTGCTGAAGGAGGTCGGCATTCCCGACCCGGCAGGCCGGCTCGGCGCCTTTCCGCATCAACTCTCCGGCGGCCAGCGGCAGCGCGTGATGATCGCCATGGCGCTCGCCAACCGGCCCGGACCTGTTCATCGCCGACGAGCCGACGACGGCGCTCGACGTCACCGTGCAGGCGCAGATCCTGGCGCTGCTGAAAGACCTTCAGGCCAAATACGGCATGGCGATCCTGTTCATCACCCACGACCTCAATCTCGTGCGCCGCTCGCCAGCCGACGTTGCGGTGATGCGGCTCGGCCGCATCGTCGAGGCGGGCGAGACGGCCGCCGTGTTCGCCGCGCCGCAGCATCCCTATACGCGGATGCTGATTGACGCCGCGCCGAAAGGCGCGCCGCCGCCGTCCGACGCCAGCGCGGCGACGATCGTCGAGGCCGACGACCTCAAAATCTGGTTTCCGATCCGCAGGGGCGTGCTGCGCCGCGTGGTCGGGCACGTGAAGGCGGTCGACGGCGTCTCCATCGAGATCAAGGCGGGCGGCACGCTCGGCGTCGTCGGCGAATCCGGCTCCGGCAAGACGACGCTCGGCCTCGCCATTCTGCGGCTCATCCGCTCGCGAAGGGCCGATCCTGTTCAAGGGCGCGCGGATCGACGGGCTCAACCGTCAACAGATGCGGCCGCTCCGGCGGGCGATGCAGATCGTGTTCCAGGACCCGTTCGGCTCGTTGTCGCCGCGGCTGTCGGTCGGCGACATCGTCGCCGAGGGGTTGATTGCGCAGAACCTGAAACAGAGCGCGCGCGAGCGGCGGGCGACGGTGGCGCGCGCGCTCGAAGACGTCGGGCTCGATCCCGACACGATGGATCGCTATCCCCATGAATTCTCCGGCGGCCAGCGCCAGCGCATCGCCATCGCCCGCGCCATGGCGCTCGATCCGGAATTCGTCGTGCTCGACGAACCGACTTCGGCGCTCGACAAATCGGTGCGCGCGCAGATCGTCGATCTCCTGGCCGACCTGCAAAAACGGCGCGGGCTCGCCTATCTGTTCATCAGCCACGATCTCGAAGTGGTGCGGGCGCTGGCGAGCGACATCGTCGTGATGAAAGCGGGCCGGGTGGTGGAGAGCGGGACGGCGCAACGCATTTTTAACGATCCGCGCCAAGATTACACTCGCGCTCTCCTCGCCGCGGCGCTCGACACGGCTGAGGTCTGACCAGGAGGGCGCCATGGCGCGCGGACTGATCATCGTACTGGACTCCGTGGGCTGCGGCGGCGCTCGCGACGCCGCCGACTACGGCGACGAAGGCGCCGACACGCTCGGCCATATCGCCGAGGCTTGCGCGGCGGGCCGGGGGAATCGCGAGGGCCTGCGCCAGGGGCCGCTGCATCTGCCGAACCTCGATCAACTCGGGCTCGGCCTCGCCATGCACGCCTCGACCGGGCGCAAGCCGCCGGGGTTCGCCTGCAAGGCGCCCACGGGGCAATGGGGCTACGGCGTCGAGACCTCGCGCGGCAAGGACACGCCGTCGGGGCATTGGGAGATCGCCGGCACGCCGGTCGATTTCGCCTGGGGCTATTTCCCGGTGAAGACGCCGGCGTTTCCGCCGGATCTGACGCGCGAGTTGATCGCGCGCGCCAAGCTGACCGGCATCCTCGGCGATTGCCACGCCTCGGGCACTGAGATCATCGAGCGGTTCGGCGAGGAGCACGTCCGGACGCTGAAGCCGATCTGCTACACCTCCGTCGACTCGGTGTTGCAGATCGCCGCGCATGAGGAGGCGTTCGGCCTCGAGCGGCTCTACGATGTCTGCCGGGTGGCGCGAGGCTTGTGTGATCCGCTCAACATCGGCCGCGTGATTGCGCGCCCGTTCGTCGGCGAGCGGGCGGGACAGTTTCAGCGCACCGCCCATCGCAAGGATTTCTCGATGCCGCCGCTGCCCGGCAATCTGCTGGCGCGCGCCGCGCTGGCGGGGCGGCAAATCGTCAGCATCGGCAAGATCGGCGACATCTTCGCGCATCGCGACACCGGCCTCGAACTCAAGGGCGCGACCAACGACGAACACGTCAACCTGACGCTGCGCGCGCTCAAGGAGACCGCCGAGGGCGGCCTGATCTTCACCAATCTCGTCGACTTCGACACCGAATTCGGGCATCGCCGCGATATCGCGGGCTACGCAGCCTGCCTGGAGGCGTTCGACGCGAGATTGCCGGAGATCAAGCGGGCGCTGCACGCGCAGGATTTCTGCGTCGTCACCGCCGATCACGGCAACGATCCGACATGGCGCGGCTATGACCATACGCGCGAACATGCGCCGATCGTCGCTTTCGGTGACGTTGAGGCCGGCCCGATCGGCGAGCGCGCGACCTTCGCCGACATCGCCGAGACGATGGCGGTCAAGCTCGGGCTGCCGAAGGGGCCGCGCGGAACGAGCTGGTTGTGAGCTTCTCGCTCGACGCCCGTCTCGCCGCCGACACGCTTGCGGTCGGCGAAGGACCGCTGTCGCGCATCTTGCTGATGAACGATGCGCGCTATCCCTGGGTAATACTGGTTCCGCGGCGGCCCGGGCTGGTTGAGATCACGGACCTCACGGCGGCCGAACGCGCCGAGTTGATGGAGGAAATGGCCGAAGTCGCCAAGGCGCTCAGCGTCTGGCCGGGAGTTGAAAAGATCAACATCGGCGCGCTTGGCAATGTCGTTCGCCAACTGCACGCGCATGTCGTCGGCCGGCGCGCCGGCGACGCCGCGTGGCCGGGGCCGGTCTGGGGCGCCGGGGCCACGATCGCTTATGAGACGGCGGCGGGCGAGGCGCGACGGGCGTGGCTTGCAGGTCGGCTCGGCGTCGTGAGGACTGAGCCGCCCGCCTGATCGCTTCTTGGGTAATGGCGCCGTCTCAGCCTAGACGTGCAAAGCCACCCCGCCGCGAGGCGACGGTTGACGCTCGCCACGTCGTTGCGGCTTCGACCAGAGACACGGGCGCTGGATGTCGTCGCTTCGCTCGCCGTGACGAAAGCCGCCCAAGCGACTCCTCCAACCCTCAACGCTGGTCCACACAAACCACGCCTCTTTTTCAGCCAAGAGGCGGCGCGACGCTTTTTTTAGATGACCAAAAGCGCCAAACCTCACACGCTGTTTCAATAGCGCCGGCAGACCCCGCCAAAGCGCCAGGGGCTGAAAGAATTGCGGATGCAAGCCGTTTCCGCCGGCCGCTCATCCGCCAAACGGCGGATGATCTGCGGCCTTCAGCCAACTCAAAACGAGCCGTAGGCCCGCGAGACGCGGGCCGTCGGTTGGCGTTACGCCCGGCGCGCGGTCTTCTTGGCGGCCTTCTTCGGCGCGGCCTTCTTCGGCGCGGGCTTGCGGGCGGCGGGCTTCCTTGCGGCCGACTTCACGGCGCGGCCGCGCGTGGTGTTGAGCGAAACGCCGAGCGCCGTCGCCTTCTGCCGAGTCGCGCCTTCCGTGCGCTTCAGCGACTTGGCGATCGCCGAAGCCGGCTCCTTGCGCGCCATCGACTTCAACATCTTGACGTCGTCTGACGTCCAGGGGCGGCGAGAGGGGGATGTTTTAGAGGCCTTGGCCACGTCGTCTCCATATAAGAAACGGACCTGAACCGGCCCGCACGATTCGTTGAACATAAATTTTCGAGCTACGCAAGCCTTCCGGGCGGTAAAACAGCGTTGTTTGTGAAACAAACACGAAACAAACGGGCCTTGTCCCCCCCTTTTGAAGTCCGATCGGCCTCAACCGGCCTTTACAACCGTCGAAACGCCGCCTGGACCGAGCCGAATCGCCAGCGCCTTGCGCCTGACCAGATAGTTGACGTGGGCCAGAGCCTCGCCAAAGGCGAAGGACATCTGGTGGGGATCGTCGATTTGGCGGCCAAATACGACCGGCACCAGGTCGACCACCGAAGCCTCTTGGCTCTCAACCGCCTCGACGATCGCCGCGCAGCGCATCTGATGATGGGCGATCAATTCTTCGATACGGGCATGCAGGCCGATAAACGGGAGGTTGTGGCCAGGCAGCGCCAACGTCCCGGCGGGCAATCATGTTTGAGCGCCTGGAGCGACCGCAAATAGGCCCCGAGCGGATCGCCGTTGGGATTGATCGGTTCGACGCTGATGTTGGGCGAAATCTTGGCGAGCACCTGATCGGCGCACAGGATGAAGCCGCCCTCGCGGCAATAAAGCATCGACCTGCTCCGAGGAATGGCCGCCGCCCGTGAGCACTTCGAACGTTCGGCCGCCGATCTCCAGCGTCTCCTGCGCCAGCAGACGGTTGAAGGTGCGCGGCAGCTCGCTAACCATGCGCAGATAGTGCAGGCCGCGGCCGAGCAGCAGCGCGGTTGTCGACTCGCTGAGGCCGTGGCCGAGATAGAAGCTGCGGTAGGGCTCGGCGTCGAGCGCGCCCGGGTCGAGACGAATCGTCAATGTGTCGAGATATTCCGTCTGGCTGGCGTAAAGTTCGAGATCGAGCCGCCGGCAGAGCCAGCCGGCCAGGCCGATGTGGTCGGGATGGCAATGGCTGGCGATGACGCGGGTCAGCGGCCGGCCTCGCAGCAGGCCCGACAGCATCTGATCCCACAGCTCCCGGGTCGGCTGGTTGTCGATGCCGGTGTCGAGCAGGGCGAAGCCGGCGCCGTCCTCGATCAGATAGATGTTGACGTGGTCGAGCCGGAACGGCAGCGGCAGCCGCGCCCAGAGCACGCCGTCGGCGACTTCGATCGCCTCGGTTGGCGCAGGCGAATGAGGAAACGGGAGTTCGAGCGAAACGGCCAATAGTCGGCTCCGTGTGAGAGGGTCGCCCGTAGGTATATTACTAATATGGGCTCGGCGGCCAACGGGCGCGCCCGCGCGCATTGACGAGGCCGCGCGGCGGCGCCAAAGACGCCGCGGCAGCTCAGGAAAAGGCGCATCCCCATGTATCAACCGGTCGACGTGCTTGGCCTCGGCAACAGTCTCATCGACCTCATCGCGGTGACCGACGACGACTATCTCAGCACCCAGGAGATGGCGAAGGGGGCGATGACGTTGATCGATGAGGACCGCGCCGAAGCGCTCTACGCGGCGCGCCGCGACCCGAAAATCGTCTCCGGCGGTTCGGCGGCCAACACGATCGTCGGCGTCGCCTCGTTCGGCGTCAGCGCCGCCTATATCGGCAAGGTCAAACAGGATGAACTCGGCGCGATATTTGGACACGACCTACGCTCAACCGGCGTCGCTTACGCAACTGGAATGGCGGCGCACGGCCCCGCCACCGGTCGATGCTTCGTTTACGTGACGCCCGACGGCGAGCGCACGATGAACACCTTTCTCGGCGCCAGCAGCTATCTGTCGCCGGATGACGTCGACGACGAGCGGGTGCGCTCGGCGCGCTTTGTTTATCTCGAAGGCTACATGTGGGATCGGCCGGCGGCCAAGGAAGCGTTCCGCAAGGCCGGCCGCATCGCCCACGCGGCGGGCGCGCGCGTCGCGCTGACGCTGTCGGACGCGTTCTGCGTCGACCGGTTTCGCGGCGAGTTCATCGATCTGATGCGCACGAAGGTTGTCGACACCGTGTTCGCCAACACCGACGAGGCGCTGTCGCTGTATCAGACGACGCATCTTCACGAGGCGCTCGACGCCTTCGCCGCCGAGGGGGTCACGGCGGTGGTGACGCGATCGGAAAAGGGTTCGGTGATCGTCGAGGGCGATCGTCGCACTGACGCGCCCGCGCATCCGATCGCGCGGCTCGTCGACACCACGGGGGCCGGCGATCTGTTCGCGGCCGGCTATCTGGCGGGGCTCGCGCGCGGCTTGGCGCCCGCGTCCTGCGCGGGGTTGGCGGCGCTGGCGGCCAGCGAAGTCATCCAGCATCTCGGCGCGCGCCCGACAACCTCGCTGCGCGAGTCTGGCGGCGAAAGCGGGGTTGGCGGTCTGAGCGCCGTCAGCTCTTGCGGCTGGCGATATAGGCTTTGAATTCGTCCATCGAGGCGAAGCGCAAAGCGCCTTCGGGGGTCTCGGCTTCGATGGCGCCGTTCGAGAGCAGCGCATAAACCCCGCCGTCGGCGCTATAGCGGGCGACGACTTCCGGCTTGGGGGCCGCGGGCTCGTCAGAGGGCGCGCTCGGCGAGCCGTCGCCGACAACCGGGTTTTCGGGCGGGGCGGCGCGCGGCTGGCCCGGCGGGCCCGGCGGGCGCGGCGCGACAAAAATCCGGTCGAGCCTTGTGATCAGCGCGGCGACGGCCCAAACCGCAAAACTGACGCTGACGAGGATCACGCCGCTCAGCGCGTAAACCTGGCCCATCTCGGTCGGGATCAGATCGACGCTCATATACAGGGAGTAGCCGCCGGCGGCGAACAGCATGGCGCCGAGCACGAAAGTCAGAATAGCCATGCGGGTAACGTTCTCGACAATGTGTCAAAAGCATGGGCGGATTCGGCGGCTTGACGCGCGCTGGCGGGTTGCGGCGCGCTCAGGCGGCCATTAGGTAAACATCCGGCGCATTCGGACGGCGTCCCGCGCGCCCAACGAGGAGATTTCCCATGGCCTTCACCCTGCCCGAACTGCCCTACGCCTACGACGCGCTGCATCCGTATATGTCGAAAGAGACCCTCGAATATCATCACGACAAGCACCATCAGGCTTATGTCACCAACGGCAATAACCTGTTGAAAGGCACGGAGTTCGAGGGCAAGTCGGTCGAGGAGGTCGTGCGCGGCGCGTTCGGCAAGAACCAGGCCTTGTTCAACAACGCCGCCCAGCACTACAACCACCTGCATTTCTGGAAATGGATGAAGCCCAACGGCGGCGGCAAGATTCCGGGGTCGCTGGAGAAGGCGCTGATGGACGGTTTTGGCTCCATCGAGAAGGCCAAGGAGGATTTGATCGCCGCCGGAACCGGGCAGTTCGGCTCCGGCTGGGGCTGGCTCGCGGTCGTCAACGGCAAGCTCGTCGCGTCCAAGACGGCGAACGGCGAGAACCCGCTGGTGCACGGCGGAACGCCGATTCTCGGCGTCGACGTGTGGGAGCATTCTTATTACATCGACTATCGCAATCGTCGCCCCGATTATCTGAAGGCGTTCGTCGAGCATTTGGTCAATTGGGAATATGTCGCCGAACTCTACGAGAAGGCGGCCAAATAAGCGCGCGGCCTCTCGCCCCGCGTTTCCGAGGCCGGGCTTGTCCCGGCCTTTCGTTTGGGGGCGCGCTCAATCCGTCAGATTGATGTTCTTGTCTTTGCAGAGGTCGAGGCCGGTCTGATCGGTGTCGGCCTCGTCGGCGAATTGCGCGTGAACGTCGTAGAGGCAATCCTTGACGCGCTTCAGGTGAATGACGGTCTTGCGGCCGAAGGCGAGCGGGCCGACGGCTTTCTTCAGATCGTTGGAGCCCGCAGGCCCCACCCGCAACTCGACCATCCCGACCGACCGGTCGTTGTGGACGGTCACCGTCAGAAGCCCGGATTCGCGATGTTTGGGCTTGGCGGCTTCCGGCTTGGATTTGTCGTCGCCCGGGGTGGGTTCGCCGGACGGAGCGGCCTCGGCCTTGCCGCTGTCGGCCCCGGCGCCGGGGGCGAGCGGATCGGCCGGCGTCGTCTGGCCAAAGGCCACGCTGGCTGAGAGCGCGGCCGCCGCGGCCGCTGCGACCATTGCTCCTGTGCGCATCCTAGTCATCCGATCCTCTCGCCGCCGCCTTGGGGCGCCCCGCTGTCATCGCGCAAAATCGGTCCGAGGAAAAGGTGGCGCTAGCGGCTTAGCCCCTCGCGGCCCCAGACCTGGGTCAGCATTTCCGGCACGTCGGCGATTTTCTCGGCGACGAGATAACGGGCGTCGAATTCGGGACGGATGAACTCGGCCATGCGCATGTGCGCCATCAGCGCCAGCAGCGGGCGCCAGAAGCCGGCGATATCGGCGATCAGCACGGGTTTGCGGTGGCGTTCGAGCTGCACCCAGGTCAATTGCTCGACCAGTTCCTCCAGCGTGCCGACGCCGCCGGGGAGCGCGACGAAAGCGTCGGCGCGCTCGAACATCATCTGCTTGCGCTGGTGCATGTCCTCCACCACCAGAAGCTCGCTCCACTCCGGCCCCGCCTCCTCGCGCTCCTGGAGAAATCTGGGGATAATCCCGACGACCTCGCCGCCTTCGGCCATGGCGGCGCGCGCGACCCGTCCCATCAGGCCGCGGCCGCCGCCGCCGAAAACGAGTCGGGCGCCCATGCGGGCGATCGCCGCGCCGAGTTCATCGGCGGCCTGGGCGAACGCCGGATCGGCCCCGAGGCTGGAGCCGCAATAGACGCAGACGCCGCGCTTTGACGTGACCGCCGCGCTCAAGAGGACAACAGCCCCTTGACGACCGCGCTGGCCTTGGCGAAATCCATCTGCCCCGGATATTTCTCCTTCAGCGCCGCGACGACCTTGCCCATATCGCGCATCCCTGCGGCGCCGGTCTCGGTTATGGCCGCGCGCGCCGCCGCGGTCGTCGCCGCTTCATCCATCTGCTTGGGCAGAAACTCGTTGATGACGGCGATCTCCGCGCCTTCCTGGGCGGCCAGTTCCTCGCGGCCGTTGTCCTTGTAGATCGTCAGCGATTCCTGACGGGTCTTGGCCATCTTGGTCAACAGCGCGAGTTCGTCGGCGCGGCTGACGATCTTGCCGGACCCGCGCGCCTCGATCTCGCGATCCTTCAGCGCCGACATGATGAGCCGAAGCGCGCCGACCCGCATCTTGTCGCCCGCCTTCATCGCCTCTTTCATCTGCGCGGAGACTGTGTCGCGCAAGGAAACCGCTTCCGCCATTTCGGAGACTCCCGCCCGGCTTGACGCCCGACGCGGGCGGCGCTTAACCACACGCCCATGTCAAACGCAACTCTCACAGATGCGACCCCATTCGAGCGACGCCCGGTTGGGCGCCGCGCCTGCCGACCGCGCTGATCGTGCTGGCCGATGGGCTCGTCATCGAAGGTTTCGGCATCGGCGCCGTCGGCGAGGCCGTCGGCGAAGTCTGCTTCAACACGGCGATGACGGGTTATGAGGAAATCCTCACCGATCCCTCCTACGCCGGGCAGATCGTCACGTTCACGTTTCCCCATATCGGCGTCGTGGGGACCAACGAGGAGGACATCGAGACCGTCAATCTCGCGAGCGCCGGCGGGCGCGCGCGGCGCGATCCTGCGCGCCGACATCGCCGATCCCTCCAACTTTCGCGCCACCCGCCGGTTCGACGCCTGGTTGAAGGCGCGGGGCATCATCGGCATCAGCGGCGTCGACACGCGCGCGCTGACCGCGCGCATCCGCCGGCTCGGCATGCCCAACGCCGTGATCGCGCATCGACCCGACGGCGCGTTCGACCGCGCGGCCCTGCTGGCGAAAGCCAAGGCGTTTCCGGGCATCGACGGCATGGACCTCGTGCCCGACGTCGGCGCGACGCAGCGCTACGACTGGGACGAGACGAGCTGGACGCTGGAGGACGGCTATGGCCATCGCGCCGAAAGCGCAAATACCGCGTCGTCGCCGTCGATTACGGGATCAAGCGCAACATTCTGCGGCTGCTGGCCGATCAGGGCTGCGAGGTGATCGTCGTGCCCGCAACCGCCTCGGCGTCGGAGATTCTGGCGCTGAAGCCGGACGGCGTGTTCCTCTCCAATGGCCCCGGCGATCCCGCCGAAACCGGGCTCTACGCCGTGCCGACGATCCAGGCTATGCTTGAGACCAAAACGCCGACCTTCGGCATCTGCCTCGGCCACCAGATGCTGGGGCTGGCGATCGGCGCCAAGACGATCAAAATGCCGCAGGGACATCACGGCGCCAACCATCCGGTGATGGATTTCACGACCGGCAAGGTCGAAATCGTCTCGATGAACCACGGCTTCGCCGTCGATCCCTCGACGCTGCCCGACAATGCGCGCGTGACGCATGTTTCTCTGTTCGACCAATCGAATTGCGGCTTCGCTCTGACCGACCGGCCGGCGTTCTCGGTGCAATATCATCCCGAGGCGTCGCCGGGTCCCAGGGACAGTCACTATCTGTTCAAGCGCTTTGTCGAAGCGATGCAGCGTCATAGGGCTGAGCTGAACCCCGGCGGCGGTTCCGGCCGCCGGGGCTTTCCGCTTACGCGGCCTTGGCGGCCTTGTGGATGATGCCGTCACGGTTCTCGCCGGATTCGGCGAGGGCGGTGAGTTTCGCGTCGGCCTTGTGTTCCTCGTCCAATGTCTTCTTGAGGATCTTGGCGATCGAGTTCAGCTTGAGCTCTGTCGCCCAGGCGTGCATCGTGCCGTAGCGATTGATCTCGTAGTGCTCGACCGCCTGGCAGGCGAAAATGATGCCGGCGTCGCCGGCGGGGCTGCCGCCGAATTCGCCGATCACTTCGTCGCCTTCCTTCAAGATGCCCTCGATCGCCTCGCAGCGCACCGATGCCGGCTTCATGTCGAGTTCGCCGAACACTTCCGTGAGCCGCTCGACGTGGCCCTTGGTTTCTTCCATGTGCGCCGTCAGCGCCTTCTTGAGTTCGGCGTGGGTGGCCTTCTCGATGATCTTGGGCAGCGCCTTGAGGATCGCGCTCTCCGCGTAATAGATGTCTTTCAGCGCGTGGGTGAACAGGTCTTTCAAGGATTTTTCGCTGGATTTTGTCGACATAGTCGCCTCACTCGTTAGTTGGAGTGCAAGGCGAACGCCGGGGGCGAGGCTATGTTCCGCCTGAACGCCAGCGAACTCGGAATTGGCGCTATTTTACTTAAGGTTAGTGGGCGAAGAACATCGGCAGCGTCATGCTGGTCAGCAAGGTTCGCGTCGCGCCGCCGAACAGGCTTTCGCGCAGCGGCGAATGGCTGTAGCCGCCGCACGCCAGGAGATCGGCGCCGACGTCGGCGGCGTAGGACAGCAACGCATTGGCGGGGTCCTCCTCGCTCGGCAGGCGGTGGAACCTGGCGGAGACGCCGGCGCGCGTCAGCCGCGCGGCGAGCCGCTCGCCGCCTTGAAGCACCCAGGACGATGTCGCGGCGCTGGCGACGGTGACGATCTCGACGCGGCTCGGCGCGCTCGAAGATGCGCTTGGCTTCGCTGAACGCCTGCGCCGGCGCCGGCGCCGCCGTCCCAGGCGACCAGCACATGCTTGAACCGCGCCGGCTCGCGTTGGATCGCCGGCACGACCCAAACCGGTCGGCCGCTATCGGAAAGCAGCGCGGCCGTGAGGTCGTCGCGAGTCGGCGGCCGGCCGGGCTCGCGCTGTTGCGCCATTGCGAAATCGAACGTGCGCGCGAACCGCGGCAGCGCTTCGCGTGAGGGATGCTCGTCGGCCTCGGGCGCGACGATGTCGGCGGAGACGCCGGCGGCCTTGGCGGCTTCGGCGAAAGCTTCGAGGCCCGCGCGCGCCGCCGCGCCGTTCGACGAACCGCCGCGGGTTGGCGAGACCGCCGTCACGTGAGCGTTCAACGCTTGCGCCGCCGATACGGCATAGGGGATCAGCGCGTCGGCCTTGTCTTCGAAAACGACCAGGAAGCAGTCGAGCATGTCTAGACCCTCTCGTCTTGCGCACGCTTGCGCCGCGCCGCGGGTGCCGCGTTGATTTGCCGCAACCGGCAACGCCCGCGCCGCTACGCTGCGGCGCCGCGACCTATTATATGGCGAGCGGCCCGCTGGTTGGCGTCGACGCGCATTTCTGAAACGGCGTCGCGTGGCTTTCAATTCAAGTTCGCAAGCGACCTGCAGGCGGCCGGCAATTGCGCCATCGTCAGCGGCCGCGCCGGCTTGTTCGACGGTTTCGGGTGCAGCGCCTCGTCGCTGAACCACCAGTTCAGCGATTTGTCGCAGCCGTCGCCGGGCGGCGGCGGCCCCTGGTTCTCACAGGCGGCCTGGCCCTCCGGGCAATGCAGCCGCACGTGGAAATGATAATCGTGCCCCCACCACGGGCGCACCTTGTTCATCCAGGCCTCGCCGGCGTGGTTCTCGCACAGCGCTTTCTTGATCGCGGGATTGACGAAGATCAGCGTCGACCTCCGGCTCCTCCGCCGCGAAGCGGATGATTCCCGCCTGCCGCTCCGACCAGTGCTCGGGATCGACGGCGAGGCCGTCGGGCCGCACCATCTCGACCGCCGACATCTGCTCGCGCTCGGCGCGGGTGAGGTTCGCCGGCATCGGCGTCAGCCAGATGTCGGCGTCGAGGCCGATCTGATGCGAGGCGTGGCCGGTCAGCATCGGCCCGCCGCGCGGCTGCGATATGTCGCCGACCAGAATGCCCGGCCAGACGCCCGCGTCGCGCCGCCTTCTTGGAAAACCGTTCGAGAAAGGCGATCGTCACCGGATTGCCCCAGTAGCGGTTGCGCGACACGCGCATGACGCGCCAGGTGTCGCCGTCGAGCGGCAGCGCCTGCGCGCCGGCAGACAGCCGTGGGTGTAGAAGCCGATCGAACGGGTTTCGCCTCGGTCGGCGTCATCTCGCGCCCGAACACCTGCTTTGCGGGGTTGTGCGGGTCACCGGGGTGAGCGAGCGGCGGCAGCGGCTTCGGGTTCAGCGTGCCGACGTCCTGGGCGGCGGCCGCGGCGGCGAATGCGGTGAAAAGCATGAGAGCGGACAGCAATCGGCGCATGGGGGTCCTCGGAAGCCAGTCCGATTCTGGCGGCGTTCGGCTTAAGCCTTCGTTAACCCTCGCCTCGCCGCCGCGAACAGGCGCGGGAACGGAAACAACACGGCGCCGTTCGCCGAGCGCCGGATAGGCCGTCTGCCACCGCTTGCGTGTAGTCGGCCAGGAACGCCGGCCGGGATTCTGCGTCGAGCGCGTCGAGATAGGGCCGCAAGCCCGCCCCCTCCACCCATTTGACGATGTCGCTCGGGCGAGCCGAGCCGGTGCGCGTAAGCCGTGCGCCAGAGGTCGACCTCGTCGCAGGGCGGCGACAGCGCGGCGTCGTAATCGGCGAAGCCGCCGATCTTTTCGCGCGCCGCGCCCGCGGCGCGCGCCGCCGCCTCAAAACCCGGCCGCGCGGCGACGGCGCGCATCAGCCGATGGCTCGGCTCCTCCTCGTTGTCGGGCATCTGGAAGGCGAGGACGCCGCCCTCGGGCAGCGCGCGCGCCAGACGCCGGATCGCGCCGAGATGATCGGGCACCCAGTGAAACACCGCATTGGCGAAGACCAGATCGAAGCCGGCGGAATCGAAGTTCGCCGCATCGCCCGGGAGGAACGTCGCATCGGGCAGCCGCTTGGCGGCGGCCGCCAGCATGTCGGGGCTCACGTCGACGCCGACGATCTCGGCGTCCGGAAAGGCGCGGCGGAGTTCGACTGTCGAAAGGCCGGAGCCGCAGCCGAGATCGAGAATGCGCCGGGGATTTTTTAGCGGAATGCGGGCGATCAACTCGCGCGAGGGGCGGGCGCGCTCAGCCTCGAAGCGGTCGTAGCGGCCGGCGTCCCAAAGCTGCATGGGCCTCCCCCAAAATGAAAAGCCGGCGATGAACGCCGGCTTTTCCCACGCGCGAAACGCGTACGCAAATCAGAACTTGTAGTTGAGGCCGATGCGGGCCAGCGAAACCGACATGTGGTTGGTCTCCTGGTCGGGCGTGTCCGTCCAGTAGGTCTTGTCCTCCATCGGCGCCCACAGATATTCGGCCTTGGCCGAGATGTTGTTGGTGAAAGCGTATTCGATGCCGCCGCCGACCACGCCGCCGCTGCGCCAGCCGTTCTGGGTGGCGGCGAAGGCGTTGACGTTGTCGCCGATGCTGGCCTGGGTCGAGATGCCCGCATAGCCGCCGGTGACGTAGAACAGGGCGTGGTCGACGGCGTAGCCGAGACGCAGGCGCTCCGTGGTCATCCAGTTGGTGGTGAGGCTGGTCGAACCGGCGGCGAGGTTGTTGGAGAAGGTATTGCTCGCCTTCATGAAGCCGTAGTCGAAATCGCCCTCGGCGCCGAACACGATCTGGCCCATCTGCCAATTGTAGCCCAGCGTGCCGCCGATGACGCCGCCGCTCGGGTTGCCAAAATTCGTGTCGCCGACGGCGGCGTAGCCGAGGCCGCCGTTGATGCCGACATAGAGACCGCCCCAGGTGAACGCGGGCGCCGGGGCGTAGACCGGCGCCATCGGCTCTCCCTTATGGGTCGGCAGATCGGCCGCGAGCGCGCCGGTC
This sequence comes from uncultured Pseudomonadota bacterium, assembly GCA_963835115.1. Lineage (GTDB taxonomy): Bacteria > Pseudomonadota > Alphaproteobacteria > Rhizobiales > Beijerinckiaceae > Roseiarcus. The sequence goes on along the minus strand of CAWIEP010000035.1, from coordinate 63,441 downwards.
GCGGCGGCGCTCATCAACACGGCCAGAAAAAGCTTCTTCATACCTGTACTCCTGAATTCTACCCGGACGCCGAAGGCGCGTGCCCCGTTCCGCTGACAGTGACCGTACGCGCACGGTCGCCAAAAGTCTGTTGCGGTGCAGGCACAATAGAAATTGGGAATGTGACGACAATCTGGCAATATTTGTTGAGTTATTTGAACATTTTTTCCGAACAAGAATTCGAAAGCTTTGGGCGTCTTCAGGCAAATATATTTGGTAACGCGCGCGTGATGTTGAAGGTCAGAGTGAATTTAGTATGGTGAACGGTAGGTTAATTTTAACGATGTTATTTTCGCAATCACATTGCCGCCACAGGTTCGACGCGCGAAGGCCGGCGCATTTGCCAATTTCCGCTCGCCTTGCCGAACTCAGTCACTTACCCGCCGCAGCCGACCGCCTCGACCCTTTCGCCTCAGCGCGCGAAAACCTAGATAGATCCCGCAAAGCCCAGGCGGACGATGTCTTTTTTGAACCGTTTTGTTTCCGAAGCCGGCCTCGTCGCGCGCTCGGTCGGCGATTATTTGCGTGGGCCGACGCTGCGGCTCGGCGTCACGGGTCTGTCGCGCTCGGGCAAGACGGTGTTCGTCACCTCGCTGGTCAACAATCTGCTCGCCAAGGGCCGCCTGCCGGTGCTGGCGGCGTCGGCGGAGGGGCGCATCGCCAACGCGCAGCTCGATCCGCAACCCGACGATGCGGTGCCGCGCTTCCCCTATGAGGAGCATCTGGCCGCGCTTGCCGGGCCCAGCCGGCATTGGCCGCAGTCGACCAAGCGCATTTCCGAGCTGCGGCTGCGCATCGATTTCGCGCGCGCGGCGGGCTGGAGTTCGGGGCCGGCGCGGCTCGACCTCGACATCGTCGATTATCCCGGCGAATGGCTGCTGGATCTGACGCTGCTCGACAAGAGCTACGCGCGCTGGGCGAACGAGACCATCGCGATGAGCCGCGCCCCGGCGCGCGACGCGCTCGCCGGGGCGTGGCTCGCCCATCTCGACGGGCTCGACGCCCAGGCCCCGTTCGACGAGGACGTCGCGCGCGCCGCCGCCACCCTGTTCACCGAATATCTGCGCGCCGCGCGCTCGGATTCCTACGCGCTGTCGACGTTGCCGCCCGGCCGCTTCCTGATGCCGGGCGACCTCGAGGGATCGCCGGCGCTGACCTTCGCGCCGCTGCCGGTCGAGGAGAACGTCGAGCCGGCGGCGGGCTCGCTGGCGGCGATGATGCAGCGGCGCTACGAATCCTACAAAACCCATGTCGTCAAACCGTTCTTCCGCGACCATTTCAGCCGGCTCGATCGGCAGATCGTGCTCGTCGACGCGCTCGGCGCGCTGAACTCGGGGCCGGCGGCGATGCGCGATCTCGAAAACGCGCTGACCGAGGTGATGCGCGCTTTCCGCGTCGGCCGGTCATCGGCATTCGCCTCGATCTTCCGTCCGCGCGTCGACCGCATCCTGTTCGCCGCCACCAAAGCCGATCACCTGCACCACGTCAGCCACGACCGGCTGGAAAACATTTTGCGCGTGCTCGCGAGCAAAGCCGTGGCGCGGGCGAAGGGCGTCGGCGCCGAGATCGACGTGATCGCGCTCGCCGCCGTCAGGGCGACGCGCGAGGCGCTGATCCGCCACGATGGCGAGGAACTGCCGGCGATCATCGGCGTGCCGGAGCTTGGCGAGCGCATCGGCGATCAGGTGTTCGACGGCGCGGCGGAAGCGGCGGTGTTTCCGGGCCAGTTGCCGGAGGATCCGGAGCGGCTGTTCGAGGGCGACGCGCTGGCGCTGGCGGAAGCCGACAACGATCTGCGCTTCGTGCGCTTCCGCCCGCCGCTCTACGCCAAGGGCGCCGCGGCCCCGCATATCCGGCTCGACCGGGCGTTGCAGTTCCTCATCGGAGACCGGCTCGCATGAGCGATTCCCGTCCGCGTCCGCGCGCGTTCCGGCTCGACGACCAGGCGGTCGCCTACGACGACCGCCCCGCCGCCGAGCCGCCCAAGGCCGAGGTGCGGACGCAAGACGCGCCGATCCCCGACGCCGCCGAGCCGCTCGACGAAGGCGAGCGCGAAATCGAGGCGGCGCAGGCCGCCGGCGTCGCCAAGCCTTGGCGACCGACGCTCGCGGCGCTGATGTGGACCGGCCTAGGCGGCCTCGTCTCGCTCGGGCTCGGGCTTTGGGTCGACGGAATTGTCGAGGGGCTCTGGACGAAAGCGCGGGGGCTTGGCTGGCTCGGTTTGGCCTTCGCCGCGCTGTTCCTGGCCGGGGCGCTCGGCTACGCCGCGCGCGAGTTCGCCGCGCTGCGGCGTCAGCGCCGGATCGCGGAGTTGCACGCCGATCTCGCGCGCGCGCACGCCGGCGACGACCGCCCGCTCGCGCGCGCCGCCGTCGCTCGGTTGGTCGCGCTCTACGAGCGTCGTCCGGAAACCGCCGCCGCCCGCGCCGAAGTTTCGCGGGCGGCGGGCGAGATCGTCGACGGCCGCGATCTCGTGGAGATCGCCGAGCGGGCGCTGGTCAAGCCGCTCGACGCGCGCGCCCGCGCGGAAGTCGCGGCCGCCGCCAAGCGGGTTTCCCTTGTCACCGCGCTCAGTCCGCGCGCGGTGCTCGACGTCGTGTTCGTGGCGGCGCAGGTGGTGCGGCTGACGCGGCGGATCGCCGAGATCTATGGCGGCCGGCCGGGCTTTTTCGGCTTCCTGAAACTCGCCCGCTCGATTTCCGCGCATCTCGTCGTCACTGGGGGAATGGCGGTCGGCGATACGGTGTTGCAGGGGTTGCTGGGCCACGGGATCGCCGCGAAAATCTCGTCGCGGATGGGGGAGGGCGTGCTCAACGGCCTGCTGACCGCCCGCGTCGGGCTGTCGGCGCTGGCGGTGTGCCGGCCGGCGCCGTTTCATGCGGTGAAGCCGCCGAGCGTCAACGACGTCGCGCCGTTCCTGTTCGGCGGCGGCAAGTTTTAGGCGCGCGGTAATTCGTCCGCCTGCGTGCTTAACTCAACCCGGGTCCGGTCATACGGGGCGCGCGCCAAGCAGCGCCAGCGCGGCCAAGACATGGATGCTTTTGCGAACGAGATCGACCGCAAAGACCAACTCAATTTGCTTCGCGCAGCGCTCCGTGCGCGAATTGATGCAGCACCGACCCGATCAGCGTCTGGTAGGGGATCCCGCGACGGCGGGCGATCGACTTTATCAGCTCCGGGTCACGGACCTGAAGCCTCAGCGAAACGGCCTTGCGCGCGCGGGAAGCTTCGACGATTGCTTTCCATTCGGCGTTGGCCTCCGCCAGTTCGGCGGCGGAATTCTGTCGAACTTCCCCCCTATCGAGCGCCGCTTCGAAGCTTTCAATGATGTCCCGCTCTTCCTCGTCGAAGAAGGGAGGACGGGGATCGGGAGCGCTCTCAACTTGGGCTCGACGCTTTGGTCTTCCCATGGGTTCGTCTCGCTTTTCGGCTCGGATAGATTGTCTTCAGAAATCGCGTGATTTCATCGCCCACGTAAGGAACCACGTAAATCTCGCCACGAATTTCAACGACCATCATCCTATCGCGTCATCGCATAAATCGCCGTCGAGCGCGCCGCCGCGCCGCCTGCGTTGGTGAGGACCGCTTGCGTGAACAGATAGCGGCCGGTGGCGCGAACCAGCGTCGCCTCCGCCTCGATCCAATCGTTCAGCCGCGCGGCGCTTCAGGAAATCCAGGGAAAGGCTCAGGGTCGGGGCGAACGGGCCTTTAACGATCCCGGCGCGGCGCAGCGGGACCAGCTGGTAATCGGCGAACATCGCCAGCGCCCCGCCGTGGCAGACGCCGAACAGGTTGATGTGCCGCGGCGCGACCCGAAAGCCGAGGCGCCGCCGCTCAGGGTCGTAGTGCATGGGTCCGAAGAAGACGCCAAAGCCGGGGCCGGGGTCGAGCGGCTCGAAACCCGGCGGCGGGGGAGGCGCCTCGGACGGGGCCTCCCGCGCGGGCGGCGGGATGTCGAGAGATGCCCCCTTTTCGGCATGGGCGAACATGCCCTTCGTCCGTGCGATCACGGCGCCGTCGACCCTCGAGGATCGTTTCCGGGAAGGCGAGCCGCCCGGTGCGCTTGACCAGGACAATCTCGCCCTCGATCCAGTCGCCGAGCCGCGCCGGCGCCGAGAAAATCGACCGACAAGCTGATCGTCGGCGACGCCTTGCGCTCCAGCACGCCCACCCGCATCAGCGCCGCGAGCTGCATGTCGGCGAAAGTCGCCAGCGCCCCGCCGTGCGCGGCCGCACGGGGATTGAGATGCCGCTCCTCGACCCGAAAGCCGTACCACACCCGCTCGCCTTCGCGCCTGGCGTAGATCGGCCCGAAATCGGCGGCAAAGCTGGCGGCGATGTCGAGCCGGACGAAGCCGGGCGGCGCGTTCACCACCGGATCAGCGCCGCGCCCCAGGTAAAGCCGCCGCCCATCGCCTCGATCATCACGAGATCGCCGGGCTTGATGCGCCCGTCCGAAACGGCGACCTCCAGCGCCAGCGGAATCGAGGCGGCCGAGGTGTTGCCGTGGCGGTCGACGGTGATGACCACCTTTTCGCGCGGGATGCCGAGCTTGTCGGCCGAGGCGTCGATGATGCGGCGGTTGGCCTGATGCGGCACGAACCAGTCGATGTCCTCGGCCGTGACGCCGGCGTCCTCGAAGCACGCCTTGATGACGTCCGTCACCATGCCGACGGCGTGCTTGAACACTTCCTTGCCCTCCATGCGCAGATGTCCAACCGTACCCGTCGTCGAGGGGCCGCCGTCGACGTAGAGCTTGGCGCGGTGGCGGCCGTCGGAGCGCAGTTTCGAAGCGATCACGCCGGCGGCGCCGCCCTCGACCGCCTCCAAGACGATCGCCCCGGCGCCGTCGCCGAACAGCACGCAGGTCGTGCGGTCCTCCCAATCGAGCAGGCGCGAGAACGTCTCCGCGCCGATCACCAGCGCGCGCTTATGCGAACCGGAGGTCAAGAACTTGTCGGCCGTCGTCACCGCGAACACGAAGCCGGAGCAGACCGCCTGCAGATCGAAAGCGACCCCCTGGGTGATTCCGAGCGCGGCCTGAATCTGCGTGGCGGTGGCGGGAAACGTATAGTCCGGCGTCGAGGTGGCGACGATCACGAGGTCGATGTCGGCGGCGCGTCAGGCCCGCCTGCGCCAGCGCCCGGGCGCCGGCGCGGGCGCCGAGCGACGCCGTCGTCTCGCCCTCGGCGGCGATATGGCGCTGCTTGATGCCGGTGCGCTGGGTGATCCATTCGTCGGAGGTGTCGACCTTCGCCGCCAGCTCCTCGTTGGCGACAATGCGCTCGGGCAGGCAGGCGCCGACGCCGCGCACGACGGAACGGAGATTTGCCTTCATCTCACACTTTCACGAACTGGCGAGCGTCGGGGTCCGGGCTTCGCTCGCGTGGCCGATCATGTCGCGGATATTGGCGAGCAGATCCTGGCGCACCATGTCGTAACCGACCTCGATCGCGCCGGCGTAAGCCTCGGCGTCCGCCCCGCCATGACTCTTGATGACCACGCCGTCAAGACCAAGAAACACGCCGCCGTTAACTCGTCCCGGATCGAGCTTGTCGCGCAGCGCCTGGAACGCGCCGCGGGCCAGCATGAAGCCGATGCGCGAGGCGAGCGTCGCCCCCATCGCGTCGCGAATATATTGCGCGATCTGCTTGGCCGTGCCCTTCCGCCGTCTTCAGCGCGATATTGCCGGTAAAACCTTCGGTGACGAACACGTCGACCGTGCCGCGGCCGAGATCGTCGCCTTCGACGAAGCCGTGATAGTCCAGATTCGGCCAGGTCGGTTTCGCGCAGCATCCGGCCGGCCGCCTTGACCTCCTCGATGCCCTTGATCTCCTCGACCCCGACATTGAGCAGGCCGACCGTCGGCGTTTCGATGTCGAACACGATGCGCGCCATCGCCGCGCCCATGACCGCGAGATCGACGAGATGCTGGGCGTCCGCGCCGATCGAGGCGCCGACGTCGAGCACGATCGATTCGCCGCGCGTCGTCGGCCACATCGCCGCGATCGCCGGCCGTTCGATCAGCGGCAGCATGCGCAGGCAGACTTTCGCCATCGCCATCAGCGCGCCGGTGTTGCCGGCCGAGACCGCGCAATCGGCCTCGCCGCGCTTGACCGCCTCGATCGCGCGCCACATCGAGGAGACGCGCCGGCCCTGGCGCAAGCGCCTGGCTCGGCTTGTCGGTCATCTTCACCGCGACGTCGCAATGGACGACCGTCGATTTCGCGGCGAGCGCGGGATGCTGGCGCAGCAGCGGCGCGATCTGTTTTTCGTCGCCGAACAGCAGGTAACGCGTGTCGGGGCGGCGCTCGAGCGCGACCGCCGCGGCGGCCGACGACGACGTCGGGACCGTGGTCGCCGCCCATCGCGTCCAGGGCTATGATGACTTCGCGCTTCACGGACATCCGTCTTCTCGCCGCCCGCGCGGACGCTTATTGCCGGCAAATGCGGCGCCAACAATAGCGGCTATGCGGCCGGAGGCAATCGTTCAGTCCGGTTCTTCGCGGTCGGACGAGGGCGCGCAGCGCCGCGAACGGCGTTTCCGGCGCGGCGTCCTCGCCCGGCGGCGCGAAGTCGACGCCGGGCTTGCGAGGGTAGGGGTCGAGCGCCAGCGTAAAAAATTCGGCGACGAGCGCGCCGAGATCGAGCCGGCCGTCGACAAGCTCATCGATGTCGTCCTCCTCGCCCAGCGATTCGGGCGGCGGCGGTTTGCTGTCGGCCGGCAGAAACTTCACGTCGATCGGCTGCGCGATCTCGACCTCGAACGGCTCCAGGCTGACGACGCAGGTTTGGGTGAGGCGAGCCGAGAGGTCGCCTTCGACGCGCACGCCGCGGCGCCACTTGGCGACGCCGAGCCGCGCCGTCAGGCGCGAAATCTCCGGCAGGCCATTGAGGCGGGCGAGCGCCGCGCGCTCCTGCGGCGTCGCTTCGATCTCCTGGCGCAGGCCGTCGCGCGGCAACGGATCCACACGCACGATGCGGGAAAACGTAGACTCGGTCATGGCGCGGTCTCCGGCAGGGGATAGCGGAAGGTCTGGCTGAGGAACGCCGCCAGCGGCGTTTCGGCGAGCAGCCGCTGCGTGGCGAGCGCCCGCACGGCCAGCCGCCGCGCCGGGGCCGGCGTCTCGCCGCCGGCGCGCAGCGCGTTGCGCGCGAGCGCCGCGGCGAGCGCCTCGGAATCGTCGGCCTCCAGCGCCGGCGCGTAGGCGCCGGCGCGGCCGAAATAGGCGCCGGCCATCTTGGTCATCCGTTTGGCGACGCCGACGTCGCTGACGGCCATTTCGCGCAAGGCGTCGTCGAAGCCCTCGAAGACCCGGTCGACGACGTCCTGCGCGAGGTCGGTCGCGCCGAGCTTGGCCAGGCGGCGCAGCAGCAGATCGGCGTGCAGCGTCGCCATTTCGAAGCGGCCGTCGAGGTCGTCGGGGACGCCGTAATCGGCGTAGAGCCGGGGATCGCGGGCGGCCGCCACGATCTCGCCGTGAATATGATCGATGAGGACGCGAGCGGCGCGGCGCGCGCGCCAGTGGGCGAATATCATTTGGCTGACATCGTGTGGCGCCTGATTCCTTAACGGCCTTCCGTTAGGCCGTGGAATCTGGCAAGCCGAGCGCGGCTTCGCAATGGGGTTTTTCATGCGCGTGATCGGGAAAATGAGTTCTCGCGGCGCTCGCGCTGGCGCTCCCGCTTGCCGGCTGCATCGGCTACGACGGCGATTTCGACCGCGGCTATCAGATCGACGAGCAGTCGCTGGCCAAGGTGCAGATCGGCAAGACCGACAAGCGCGAGGCGCTGACCCTGATGGGCACGCCGTCGACGACGTCGACGGTCGGCGGCGACGCCTGGTACTACATCGGCCAGAAAGAGCACCGCGCGCTCGCCTTCATGCCCGCCAGCACCACCGATCAGCATGTTCTGGCGCTTTATTTCGACAAGGGCGGCAAGGTCACGCGAATCGCCAATTACGGCATGAAGGACGGCAAGGTGTTCGACTTCGTGTCGCAGACGACCCCGACCGGCGGTCAGGAGCCGAGCTTCCTGAAAAACATCATGACCAACCTGTTCCGGTTCATGTGACGGGCGGATGCTCGGCGCGCTGATCGCCTTCACGCTCGCCGCTGCGGCGCTGACCGTCACGCCCGGAATCGACACCGCAATGGTTTTGCGCGCCGCCGCCGCGCAGGGTCCGCGCGGGGGCGCCGCGGCGGCCTTGGGCGTTTGCGCGGGGCTGTTCGTCTGGGGCGCCGGCGCGGCGCTGGGGCTCAACGCGCTGATGGCGGCCTCCAGCGCCGCCTTCGCCGCGCTCAAATGGGCGGGCGCGGCCTATCTCGTGTTTCTGGGCGTGCAGTTCATTTTCAGGCCGCCGGTCGCGCTCGCGGCCGGACCTAGCGCCGGCGGCACTCTGCGCGCCGCTTTCCGGCGCGGTTTCCTGACAAACGTGCTTAATCCCAAAGTCGGCGTGTTTTACGCAACGTTCCTCCCGCAATTCATCCCTCCCGGCGTTCCCGTCGCCGGGTTCTCGCTGCTGCTGGCGGGCGTGCACGCGGCGCTGGCGCTGATCTGGTTCGCCGTGCTGATTGCGCTCAGCGTTCCGCTTGGCCGCCGGCTCGGCAAACCCGGCGTGGCGAAGGCGCTCGACCGGCTGACCGGCGGCGTTTTTCTCGCTTTCGGCGCCAAGCTGGCGTTTGCGCACCGGGGTTGACCCGCGGTCGCTGTCGCGAGGCTGATTTGCCGGCTCAGATCATCGCTCGCCGACGTCAGCCAATCGTTAAGGTTAGGCCGGCATTAACCGCCGCGTCCTAGGCTCCGGGCAGGCGCTTGCGCTTACGAAGCCGCGGCGCGGGGTTTTGGCATGCGTACGACGACTTTCACGCTTTTCGACTATCTTCCGGACGGCCTGCGCGAGGGGCCGAGGCGGCGCGCCGCCGAGGCCGCCGGCCTCGCCTTGATCGCGCTCGTCATCGCCGCCGGCCTGGCGCTGATGTCGTGGTCGGTCGACGATCCCAGCCTCAACCACGCCACCTCCGCCCCCCCGCACAACTGGCTCGGGCGCGGCGGCGCGATCGCCGCCGATCTCCTCATGCAATTCCTCGGCGTCGCCTCCGCCGCGGCGCTGGCGCCGCCGGCCGCCTGGGGCTGGCGGCTGGTCGCGCAGCGACGGCTCGGCCGCGTTTCGACCCGCCTCCTGCTGCTGATGGCGGGCGCTGCGGCGACGGCCGGCTTCGCCTCCCTGGCGCCGCCCTCGGCGAGTTGGCCGCTGCCGACCGGCCTCGGCGGCGTCGTCGGCGACGCGGTGCTGTGGATTCCGCGATTGCTGTTCACCGGCGCGCAAGTGAAGCTGATGGCCGTCGGATTGGCGCTGGCGGCGGCGGCGATCTTCTGCCTCACCGCGTCGGCGGGCTATGGCTTCCCGAACGCGGTCGTCGGACCCGCGCCGCTGGCCGCGCCGCCGCGCCGTCGCGGCGCGATCGACGCAGAGGATGAGGACAAGCGACGGCGAGCCCGGCTTCGCCCTGGTCTCCCTCGGCGCCCTCATCCACGCCGGCTACGTCGTCACCGGCGGCCTTAAACGGCTGTTCCGGCGCCGCGCCAAGCCGGCCAAGCGCACGGCGCCGCCGCGCGCGCCCTGGCTCGACGAAACCAGCCCGCCGTTCGGCGCGCCGCTCGAAGTCCCGCTGCAAGTCGCCGTCCCGGCCGCGCCGCCGGCTCGCGCCATGGCGCCGCCGGCGCCTCCCCGTTCTAGGCCCCGGCGAGGCGCCCGCGCCGTCGCGCGTCACGCCGCAAGTCGGGCCGCTCAAAGCCGCGTCGCGGCGGCAGACGACGCCGATCGAGCGCGGCGAATATACGCTCCCGGCGCTCACGATGCTGGCGGAGCCGAAGAAGACGGCGTCCAAAATCTCCGACGACGCGCTCGAACAGAACGCGCGGCTGCTCGAAGGCGTGCTCGACGATTTCGGCGTCAAGGGCGAGATCATCAACGTGCGGCCCGGTCCCGTCGTCACGCTCTACGAACTGGAGCCGGCGCCCGGCGTCAAATCCTCCCGCGTGATCGGGCTCGCCGACGACATCGCGCGCTCGATGTCGGCGATTTCGGCTCGCGTCGCCGTGGTGCAGGGCCGCAACGCCATCGGCGTCGAGCTGCCCAACCAGCGCCGCGAGACGGTCTATTTGCGCGAAATGCTGGCGAGCCAGGATTTCGAGACCAGCAAACACAAGCTGGCGATCGCGCTCGGCAAGACGATCGGCGGCGAGCCGGTGATCGTCGATCTCGCCAAGATGCCGCACTTGCTCGTCGCCGGCACCACCGGCTCCGGCAAGTCGGTAGCGATCAACACGATGGTGCTGAGCCTGCTCTACCGGCTGCAGCCGAAGCAGTGCCGGCTCATCATGGTCGATCCGAAAATGCTGGAGCTTTCCGTCTACGACGGCATTCCGCATCTGCTGACGCCCGTCGTCACCGACCCGAAGAAGGCGGTGGTCGCGCTCAAATGGGCGGTGCGCGAGATGGAGGACCGCTACCGCAAGATGTCGAAGGTCGGCGTGCGCAACATCGACGGTTTCAACGCCCGCGTCGCGGAGGCGGCGGCGAAGGGCGAGGCGATCACCCGGCAGGTGCAGGAGGGTTTTGATCCCGAGACCGGCGAGCTGCTTTATCGGCAGGAGGAAATGTCGCTGGCGGAACTGCCGTACATCGTCGTGGTGGTCGACGAGATGGCCGACCTGATGATGGTGGCGGGCAAGGACATCGAGGGCGCGATCCAGCGGCTCGCGCAGATGGCGCGCGCGGCGGGCATCCACATCATCATGGCGACGCAGCGCCCTTCGGTTGACGTGATCACCGGCACGATCAAGGCGAATTTTCCGACCCGCATCTCGTTCCAGGTGACGAGCAAGATCGACAGCCGCACGATCCTCGGCGAGCAGGGCGCCGAGCAACTGCTGGGGCAGGGCGACATGCTCTACATGGCCGGCGGCGGGCGCATCAGCCGCGTGCACGGGCCGTTCGTGGCGGACGCCGAAGTCGAGAAGATCGTCGCCTATCTGAAGACGCAAGGGGCGCCGGAATATCTGACGTCGATCACCGAAGAAGACGCAGCCGAGGAGGAAGAGGAGGCGCCGCCTGCCGTGGCGGGCGCGCTGACGATGGATCAGGAGGAGGCCGGCGATTACTACGACCGCGCGGTGGCGATCGTCACGCGCGAAAAGAAAGTGTCGGTGAGCTACATCCAGCGGCGGCTGTCGGTCGGCTACAATAAGGCGGCGTCGCTGGTTGAGCGGATGGAGAAGGAAGGCGTGGTCAGCGCGCCCAACCATCAGGGCAAGCGCGAGGTGCTGGCGGGGAGCCCGGATCGCGAGGAGTTTGGCGAGGAGTAGGGCGGGCGGCGGCCCGCGCAGGACAACTCACAGCCTCAGCAAACTGAGGATGTTAGGCGAATTTTTCTGCATCGGTTGAGTTCGGCAACTACAGACTTAATCTAATGCAGTGTCGCCGTAACTCCTGACCTACCAAACCGTCTCGATCATGTCAGCGGTGTCGGTCGCTTTGATGGCGGCCTCGTGTGCCGCCTTTACGCTGACAGTGTCTATTTCTCAAGTTCCGCGCGCGAATGACTTCGTCGTCTCGCGAAACCTCAATTTTTCTCCGCCGTCAGCGCGTCTTCAGGCGGCGTCGCCACCGTCACGTCAGTCAGCACTTTGTAAATCTCCTCGGCGGGCGCGAGATAGACATAGGGCGCGAAGGAATCCTTGACCCAGTAATCCACCGCCCGGCCATCGGAGTCGTAGTCGGCGCCGAAAATCACCAGCGCGTGGTTGTCGGTGCGGCCCCAAACCACCGCTTCGCCGCGCTCAAGCGAGCGGTGGATCAGGTCCACGGCGCTCGCGAGCGCGACAAAGTGCGCCTCCGTGCCCGGGCGGGCGTCGGGATCGTCGTTGGGCCCGACATGCGGCGCCCCGCCGTTTTGCACGTCGTATTCCGTCCAACTCTCGTCGCCGAGCACGGCCTTAGCGGCCGCCAGGGGCGTCACTGGCCTGCCGTCGAGATGGGTCTTGGCGGGCGCCGCGCCGAGCGCGCGGGCAAGCGCGACGCCGAGCTTTCGGCGTTTTTCGACCAGGCCGGAGACCCGCGCGAGACGCGGCGGGATGGCGGCGAAGATAGGGTCGGAGTCGACGTAGTTGTGGAAATCGTCGACCGCGACGAGGCCATTTTCGCGGATCAGCTCGATCGCGTCGACCGCGACGCCGCCGTCTTCGAGATGGTTGGAATTGCCTGAGATCAGGCGTTCAAAGCGGTCGGCGATCGAGGCGCGCTGCAAGGCGCCGCGCGAGAACTCGACCTTCGCGCCGGGGTGTTTCTGCAGGTAGTTGGTTTCCAGCATGCTGAGCGTCGCGAACGCCCAACACAAATCGGAATCGCCCTGGTCGAGCTGCCGCGAGATCGGGAGTTTGTAGCTTTCCTTGATGTGGGTCGGCGCGGTCCTTTCGGAAACGGCGAACACGGGAGCCACGCTCAGCGAGAGGACGAAAGCGACGACAGCGACGCAAAATCGCGTCGAAGGGCCGAGGTAAGCCATTTGAACTCTCCACGCTGCGCCCCGATCGACGAAACGCGGACCGCCGCCGCCGGTTTCCCGAGCGCGGTCAACATTTGGGGAGCCGCGCCTCCGGCGACCCCGTTTCCGGTCCGATGTCGGCCGCTCGCGCGATTGTGTGGACGCCGGGGCTGGCGGGTCGCGTCCGGGCGCCGCAAGTGTCTGGCCGACACCAGGAGGCCGCCTTGTTGAAAATTGTCGCGTTTGGGTTCGCAACCCTACTTTGCGTCGGCGCGTCGGCGCAGACGCCGCTTGCCGTGTTGCGTGGGTCCATCGCCGCCGTCGCCGCCGACGGCGGCGGGCTGACGTTCAAAACCCGTGGCGGCGAAAGCATCAAAGTCGGGCTCACCGCGAAAACCCTGTTCGTCGACGTCGTCAAAGCGTCGGCGGCCGATCTGAAGCCCAACGCGTTTATTGGCGTCGCGGCGGTTCCGGATCAGGGCGGCGGCCTCAAGGCGCTCGAAGTGCACATCTTCCCCGAAGCCATGCGCGGCACCGGCGAAGGGTTTCGGCCGTTCGACCTCGCGCCGCACAGCAGCATGACCAACGGCGCGCTCAATGTGAAGGTCGGCGGCGTCGCCGGAGACACGCTGACGGTCGCCTACAAGGGCGGATCGCAGACGATCCGCCTGCCTGCGGATACGCCGATCGTCACCGTCGCCCCCGGCGACAAGGCCGACCTCAAATCCGGCGCGGCGGCGATCGTGCGCGGCGTCAAAGCCGCCGACGGCGCGGTCGCGGCGGTGGTCGTGCTCGTCGGCAAGGACGGCGTCGTTCCGCCGATGTAACCCTAGCTTTGCGGCGCGATCTCGCCGTTGGGGCTCGCGGCGTCGACGGCGGCGGGGAGATGCTGGGACAGCAGTTTCAGCGCCGCGTCGGTATCGATGCCGTAATGCGCGGCGATCTGTTTGACCTGGTCGCTCGACAGCGCCGCCTTCAGTTCGTCGAACGAGATCGGCAGATTGCCGCCGGAACCCAGCCACGACTGGACCTTGCCGCCGAGCCCCGACGCCTGCAACTGATTGACGATTCCCTGCAAACCGCCGGCATTGGCGAGCGCAGAGTTGAGCGCCGAGGGCCCTTGCGTCTTCAGCGCATCCATCGCCGCGGACGCCAGCGAATCGAAAAGACCCATCGTTGAACCTCCAGGATGCAGCCGGCGGCTGCCGTAACGTCATTCTGCGCTTCGACGCGAATTCACGCAAGCGGCCGGGATTCCTGTCCGGCGCCGACCGCGAGAATGGCGCGAAACGGCGCCCCGCTCAGAAATCGAAATGCGTCAACCGCAACGCGTCCTCATAGGCCCTCTTGGCGGCGAGAACCGTTTGCCGTCTGTCCTCTTCGCGGAAATGCGCGGCTTCCCACTTGTCGATCTCCGCGACATTGTGGGCGACGGAGGCCAGCGCTTCCTCCTCGCGGATGGCCGCAATCCAGGCCTCGACCGCAGTTTTGTAGGCGGCTTGCCTTTCGTCGAGATCGGTCTCGGCCATGTCGCGTCTCCTCTTCGCCGCTGTAGTTAAGCGCCTTTGTTGTCGTCTTCGTGAACGTTGCGCCGCCAGCCTGGTTCGCCGCCAAGGACGGGATGGCGGCGCTGAGGCCGGGGTTTGTCGTCGGGGCCGGTTGATTTCCACTTGCGTCCGCGCCATCTAGGCGGCCAGGGAGGACAAAGCTCGTGCGGGTGCTGATCGTCGACGATCATCCCATCGTCATTTCCGGCTGCAAGGCGCTGCTCGCCGCCGACCCCAAGATCGAGGTGCGCGACGCCGGCGACGCCGACCAGGGACAGGCGGTCTATTTCGCCTGGAAGCCGGATGTCGCCATCGTCGATCTGAACCTGCCGGGCCTCTCCGGCCTCGAAGTGTGCCGCCGCATCCGCAGCCGCGACGAGCAGGCGAAAATCATCATCTTCACCATGAACGACGACCCGGTCTTCGCCGCGCGCGCCATCGAAGCCGGCGCCAAGGGCTATATCGCCAAGAACGACGATCCCTCGCTGTTCGCCGACGCGGTGCGTCAGGTGGCGCGCGGTGGGGTCTATCTGCATCCCGACATGGCGCGGCAGATCGCGTTCCTGCGCACCAACGCCAACGCCAACAAGGTCGCGAGCTTGAGCGCGCGCGAATTGGAGATTTTGCGGATGCTGGCGGCGGGCAAGTCGATGGGCGACATCGCCGACGCGCTGCGGGTGTCCTACAAGACGGTCGCCAACAATTGCACCGCGCTCAAGCAAAAACTCGGCGCCCGCTCCTCGATGGACCTCATGCGCCTCGCGATCGAAACCGCCGCCGGGTGATAGCGCGGCGTTCGGTTGGAGCGCTTGCCTTGCCCCTCCTTTCTTTACGAGCCCCGGAAGGCGCTTTCCGTCGCTGGGCGAAGCAATCCAGCGTTCGTCCAACCGGCCCGCTCTCCTGGAAACAATACCTATCGCCCGCTGCGCTGAGTCGTCTTGCCCGGGCATCCACGCCGCGCCGCTTCTGCGAGCTGGAAAGATTTTCTCCAACGTTTTCGTTTTCTCTTGCGATACGCTCAAAGGCCGACGGCGCGGATGGCCGGGACAAGCCCGGCACGACGAGGTTGGTTTCCTAGGGCGTCAGCGCCGCCAACTTGCGCATCACGGCGAAGCCAAGACAGGGCGCCCACTCCGAAACCGGCTAAGCCATTCAACCGAGATCGAGATCGCGCCGATGCCGGATATACGGGGAATGGACGGCTGCGTCCGGGCGGATGCGGCCGTCGGCGCCCCAGTCGGCCATCCGGTTGAAGGGAATGCGCGGGCGCTCGTCGAGACGGCCGAGATCGCGGCGCAAATCGTCGACGATCACCTGTAGCCGCGCTTCGATTTCGCCGGGGTCGGAATAGCGCAAGCCGCCTTCGACGCCATAGGCGACAAACGGCGCGAGGATTTCATAGCCGACATAGGCGAGCGTGAACTCGACCGGCCACAGCATCAGCGAGATGTCGCCGCTGCGGCCGTCGTGCTCGTAGGTGGCGCGGGTGGTGCCGACGGTGACCGAGAGCAGCGCCCGCTTGGCCTGAAAACGCCCGGTCTCGAAGCGGCGGCGCGCGGTATAGGCGGCGCCGTAGGCGAACACGCGGTCGAACCAGCCTTTCAGGATCGCCGGCGGCATGTGCCACCACATCGGATATTGCAGGATCAAAAGATCGGCCGCGTCGAGGCGCTCAAGCTCCTCGGCGACGAAGGCGGGAAGCGCGTCAACGTCGCCCGCATGACGCTGCTCCCGCTGCGCGTCGAAGCGCGCGGCGTCGGCCCGCTCGACATAGTGCGCGGGCCCCTCGCAGGGATCGAAATCCGCAAGCATAGAGGTCAGTGGTTGTGACTTGCCAACCTTGCGCGGCCAGCGCCGCACGCGCCTCGTTCGCCAGATGCGCGTTGAATGAGCGCGGCTCGGGATGGGCGAGGACGATATCCGCGCGCATGTCTCACTCGCTTAGGGGTAGCGCGCCCGGAGATCTTCGGCGCGGCGGGCGTTGTGGGCGATGATGCAGGCCAGGCGCGGGTCGCCGCCGTCCGCGGCGGGCGCCTCGAGCGGCGCGAGGTCCTGACACTCCTCGTCGCGCCAGTTGACCCACTGCGCCTGCGAATCGTTGAGGAAGCGCTTCCAGCGCGTCCTGCGGGTCGCCAGCATTTTTGGTTTGGCGTCGATCGCCTTCAGCGCGGCGTCGAGCGCCGCAGTCATCTCCCGCTCGGATTTCTCGGAGACCGTGCGCAGGCAATCGGCGAGTTCGCGCGCGCCGATGCGCGCGGGGTCGCAAGCGGGCGGCTTGGCCGGGTCCGCGCGAGCGCTGGAAGCGGCGATCAGAAATGTCAGAACCAGAACCAAGGAGCGCATGTCGAATTCGAGCCGGAGAAGCGACCGCGCCTTAGCGCGGGGCCGGCGGAAGCGCCAGCGCAGGGATGTCACACCGGCGGCTTTTCACGCCCCAAGAAGTCGGCAATGCGTTGCAGGGCTTTGCGGATGTTGGGCGTCGAGTTGGCGTAGGACAGGCGCAAGAAACCCTCGCCGTAGACGCCGAAATCGGGGCCGCCGATAATCAGCGACGCCGGCCTTTTCCAGCAGCGCATTGGCGAGCGGCTTCGCCTTCCAGCCGGTCGCGGCGATGTTGGGGAACGCGTAGAACGCGCCTTTCGGCGTCGCAGCGCGCACATTCGGTATCGCGTTGAGCCCCTCCACCACGACTTGTCGGCGCGCGTCGAATTCGCGAACCATCGCGTGCACGGCGTCCTGCGGGCCGGTCAGCGCGGCGAGGCCGGCGAATTGGGTCGGCGCATTGACGCAGGAATAGGAATTGACCGCGAGTTTTCGCGCGGCGTCGTAGAGCATCGCCGGCCAGATCGAGTAGCCGAGCCGCCACCCCGTCATCGCGTAAGTCTTCGACCAGCCGTCGAGCAGGATCAGCCGGTCGCGGATTTCGGGATAGGCGAGCAGGGTCTGGTGGGCGAGCCCGTCGTAGGTCATCTGCCCGTAGATTTCGTCGGAGAGGATCGCGGCGTCGGGGAAGCGCGGCGAGCCCGGCGACGAGCTTGTCGATCTCGGCCTTCGGCGTGACGCCGCCGGTCGGGTTGGCGGGCGAGTTGAGGATGACGAGGCGGGTCGCAGGCGTCATCAGCGCCAGCGACTCCTCGGCCGAGAACGCGAAACCGTTTTCCTCGCGCATCGGGATCGGCATGGGGCGCGCGCCGGTGAACTCGATCATCGAGCGATAGATCGGAAAGCCGGGGTCGGGATAGAGGATGTCCACGCCGGGCGCGCCGAACATCAGGATCGCCATGAACATCGTGACCTTGCCGCCGGGCACGATCAGCACGCTGTCGGGCGAGACTTCGACGCCATGCCGTTTGTGCAGGTCGGCGGCGACCGCCTCGCGCAAGGGCAGAATGCCGTTCGCGGCGGTGTAGCCGTGCTCGCCGTCGCGCAAAGCTTTGATCGCGGCTTCGACGATATGGGGCGGCGTTTTGAAGTCCGGCTGGCCGATGCCGAGATTGATGATGTCGCGGCCTTGCGCGCTCAGCGCCGCGGCCTTGGCCAGCACCGCGAAGGCGTTTTCCTCGCCGATGCGTTGAAAAGCGGGGACAACATGCAGCATGGCTTCCTCCCGCCGCCTCTATGGCGGCGGGGCGCGGCCGGGGCAAGCCCCCGCGCGGGCGGACGGGTTAGTTCTGGACCTTCTCCCATTCCTGCTGCGCCGCCGTCGGCAGCTTGTCCATGTGATTGAGGAACAGCGCCAGCGTCCAGATCTGCTGATCGGTCAGCGCGTCCTTCCAGGCGGGCATGCCGGTCAGGCGGATGCCGTGCTTAATCTTCCAGAACGAATAGCCCTGGGGATCGTCTTCCACGCCGTCGGTGGCGAGTTGTGGCGGCGGCGGGTATTCGCCTTTCGCCAGGGACGTGGCGGAGGCCGCGCCCTTCGCAGTTCCATGACAGAAAGAGCAGTTGTCGGCGTAGAGTTTGACGCCGGCGATCAGATTGGCGTCGGTCAACGCGACCGGGTTGGCGCCTTTGGGCGCCTCGCGTTCGAAGGTCGCCCGCAGGGAAGTCGAGGCCGCCCATTTCTCCAGGGGAAGCGGCGGCCCATCGGCGTTAGCCGGAATGACGCCGGAGATCACGGCGGCATAAGCGGCGAGCGCCGCGACAATGAGGGTCGCAAGTATCCCGAAAACGAAGCCTTTGAACATCCCAATTCCTTGTGTCGCGCTTTAAGCGCGGCGATGCGCGGCGCGTCCGCGCAGGTTGCGGCCCTAATGCGGCGATACGGCGCCTTTGTGTAACAAGAGAAAGTGACGCGCCGGGGCGCGCCTCAGGCCGCGGCTCTGGCGGCGGCCCGCGCCAGCATCCCGTAGAGATCGCGGGGATCGTCGGGATCGGCGACGAGATCGAGCCGCGCGACGTCGGCCCCGATCCGTTCGTGGACGTAACGCAAAGCGGCGAAATCCTCTATGGCGAAACCGACGCTGTCGAAAAGCGTGATCGCGCGAGGATCGCTGCGGCCGGGCGCCTCGCCTGCGATCACCCGCCACAATTCGGTGACGGGGAAATCGGCGGGCGCCTGCTGGATTTCGCCCTCGACGCGGGTCTGCTCGGGATATTCGACGAACACCTGCGCGCGGGACAGAATCAGCGGGTCCAGCTCCGTCTTGCCGGGGCAATCGCCGCCGATGGCGTTAATGTGGATTCCGGCGCCGATCATGTTGTCGCTCAGCACGTGCGCGCGCGCTTTGTCGGCGGTGGCGGTGGTGACGATCTCGGCGCCCAGCACGGCTTCTTCGGCCGACCGGCAGGCGGTCACCGAGAGGCCGGCGAGCGCGAGGTTGCGCGCGGCCTTGCGGGTCGCCGCGGGGTCGATGTCATAGAGGCGCACGGCGGTTATGCCGAGCAGCGCCTTGAACGCCAGCGCCTGGAATTCGCACTGCGCGCCATTGCCGATGATCGCCATCGTGCGCGCGCCGGCGGGCGCGAGATATTTGGCCGCCATCGCCGAGGTGGCGGCGGTGCGCAGCGCGGTCAAAATGGTCATCTCGGTGAGGAGCAGCGGATAGCCGGTGGCGACGTCGGAGAGGCCGCCGAAGGCGCAGACGGTCTGGCGGCCGTCGCGCGTGTTCTTGGGGTGGCCATTGACGTATTTGAACGCATAGAGCGCGCCGTCGCTGGTCGGCATCAGTTCGATGGAGCCGTCGACGGCGTGCGCGGCGACGCGCGGCGTCTTGTCGAACTGCGGCCAGCGGCGGAAGTCGGCCTCGATATAGCCGGCCAGGTCCGTGAGGAAACGCTCGACGCCGATCTCGGCGACGAGACGCATCATGTCGTCGACGCTGACGAACGGGACGAGACTGAGGGGGCCAGGGAGGGACATGGGAGGCTCTGAATGTAAGTCGCCGATCGTTAACTGTCAACAGTTAACGATGTGTTAGGCTTGCGGCGGACCTCTCGAAACTCACCACGGGCGCCTTCGCGTCTCTCCGGAGGGGCTGACGAATTTGCGCCGTTCGACCTCAACGCCGATCTGATGCGGCCTTCGAGACTGTAGAGCGTCGGCGTCGCCCCGACCTTAAGCTTTCACCGCCGCGATATATTCGATCGTCGTCGTATCGCCGTCCTTTGCGACGAAGAAGCGCGTGGGGTCAAAGCTGCCGAGCAGGTGAATGTACGCCGAGGACGTCCCGTTCGAGAACACCAGCGAGCCGCCGGCGTCGCCAGTGTCGGCCTGGAAACTCTGCAACGCGAATTCGGACGTGTTAACAGCGATATGATCGTAGGTGGAGAAGCCGCCGAGGCCAGAGACCGTGCCGGCGAAGTCCTGCACGTCGTTGATTGTCAGCGTCGGCGAGCCGGCGTCGGTGTTCGCGCCCTCGAATAGGAACGACTGGCCGGCGGCGACCGCCCCGTTCACCGTCACCGCATCGTCGCCGATCTCAATCGTGCCGTCGCCGCTGATGGCGTCGTCGAAGACGAAGCCGCCATAAGGCGCCGATGTCGCGAACGGGTTGCCGGCGATGGACCCGTTGTTGACGACCGCCATCGAGAACGTCGTGGCGTATGCCGAGGCGTTCTCGAACGAGCCGTCGTTGACGAAGCTGGCGTTGGCGGCGCCATTCACGGCGTAGAAGGTCGTCGAGTCGTGGGCGGTCCACGACGCGCCGGCCATATTGTGGATCTCGATCGCGCCCAACGCGTTCGGGGCGGCGGAGATGAAGGCCGCATCGGGATCGGGATGGAACGAAGTTTGCGGCGCCATCCCCGAATAGACCTCGCTGGAATTGACGAAGGTGACGTCGCCCGTGAGCGCTATGTTGAAGATCGTCGCCAAGCCCTCGACGTTGACCTCGCCAACGCCGCCAATGGTCTTCAAGATCAGAGAGGTGTCGAAGCCTTTCACCTCGAATGTCGCGCCGCCGGCGAGCGTCAGACTATTGAAGACGATGTCCGTGGAACTCGTCGTCACGTCGCCGAGCATCCTGACGGCGTAACCCGAGACGGATTCGACAGAAATAACGTCCCTGTCGAACAGCACGGTCCCGAAAGTCGCCGCGCCCGCGCCTTCGACGCCGCCCGCCAACAGACGCACCGCGCCTTCGAATGTGAATGCGCCCTCGACGTCGACCGTTCCCCGGCTGATGAGCGGCGCCTGCATAACGTTATCGCCGTTGGTTGCGTCGGCCAACGTTCCGAGGTTGACGAAGCGCGAAACTATGGGACCCGCGGTCTGCGTAGTGATCTGCGTTGCGCCCTCTAGCGTCCAGGTTCCGAGGTTGCGAACCACGACGACGTCGTCGTCGACGCCGCCGGCGCCGATCAGGGAGACGTTGCCGTTCTGGTTGACGGTCTCGGCGTTGACGAAGCGCGATGCATCCTGAAACGCGGTGGTTTCGAGGTCGAGGATGCCGCGGTTGCGCAACTGGCCGAAGAGGGCGACCGTGTCGTCCTCCATGGCGGACAGGCCGATCAGCACCCCGCGGGTTTCGGCCTGGATGTCGAAGACGACGAAGTCAAAAACGACATCGTCGAAAACGGTGTATTTTGTAATATCGAGAGTCTGATTGGAAATATCGGTCATTATGCGCCCAAGAGCTTGGCCCCCCGGCGAACGTTAGACGGATTGGCGGCGCAAATCAAAGGCCGGAAATCTCCGAGCGACTGTTGAGTTTTAGCGGCGCAGGACTGGGGCCGACGCCATCGACGCATCGGAAATCGGGCGTCGGTTGCGGCTTGAGGTTCGCACGCGGCTTCCGCCCAAAGCGGCCGTTCGGGCCGTCCCGGTCGCCTAAATCGCCTCGACGGCGAACGCCGTCGCCTCGCCGCCGCCGATGCACAGCGACGCCACGCCGCGCCGCGCTCCCCGCGCCTTCATCGCCGCCAGCAGCGTCACCAGAATCCGCGCCCCCGACGCCCCGATCGGATGCCCGAGCGCGCAGGCCCCGCCATTGACGTTGACCCGGTCGGGCGAGAGGTCGAGATCGCGCATCGCCGCCATCGCCACCACCGCGAAAGCTTCGTTGATCTCGTAGAGATCGACGTCGGCCGCCCGCCAGCCGGTCTTCTCGAACAGCCGCTTCATCGCCCCGATCGGCGCGGTCGAAAACCGGCTCGGCTCGGCGGCGTAGGTCGCGTGCCCGACGACGCGGGCGAGCGGGTTAAGCCCGCGCCGATCCGCCACGCTGGCGCGGGTCAGAATCAGCGCGGCGGCGCCGTCGGAGATCGAACTCGAATTCGCCGCCGTCACCGTGCCGCCGTCGCGGAAAGCGGGTTTCAGCGTCGGGATCTTGTCGGGACGCGCCTTCGGCGGCTGCTCGTCGGTGGAGATCAAGATCTCGCTCTTGCCCGACTTCACGGCTACGGGGACGATCTCGGCAGCGAAAGCCCCGTCGCGGATGGCGCGATTGGCGCGCTCCAGCGAGGTCAGCGCAAAGGCGTCCTGCTCGGCTCGCGTGAACTGGTAGGCTTCGGCGCAATCCTCGGCAAATGTCCCCATCAGCCGGCCCTTGTCATAGGCGTCTTCGAGCCCGTCGAGGAACATGGAATCGACGATCCGGCCGTGGCCCATGCGATAGCCGGCCCGCGCCCGCTCCAACAGGTAGGGCGCGCGGCTCATGCTCTCCATGCCGCCGGCGACGACGACGTCGGCGCTTCCCGCCGCCAGCAGATCATGGGCGAACATCGCCGCCTTCATGCCGGAGCCGCACATCTTGTTGATTGTGGTCGCGCCGACGTTGTCGGGCACGCCGGCGGCGAGGCTCGCCTGACGCGCCGGCGCCTGGCCAAGGCCCGCCGGCAGCACGCAACCCATCACGACTTCGTCGGCGTCTTCGCCCTTCAAACCGCTGCGTTCGAGCGCGGCGGCGATGGCGCGGGCGCCCAGTTCAGGCGCGCTCACGTCCTTGAAGTCGCCGAGAAAGCCGCCCATCGGCGTCCGCGCCGCGCCGACGATGACGATAGGGTCCATGGCCGCTGCTCCTCAGCGTCCAACATAGAGCGGCGGCGGCCAAACGCAAAAAAGGCGCGCGGCCGAAGCTCGCGCGCCCCCAAAACTCCCAAAGGTCTTACGCCGCCTGAGCGGTCTCAGCCTGTTTCTTGACGATGTCGCGCTTGATCGCCAGCGCGCCGACCGACAATTCCTCGTCGTGGGCCTTGGCGAGGAAGGCGTCGAGGCCGCCGCGATGCTCGACCGAGCGCAACGCCGCCGCGGCGACGCGCAGCTTGAAGCCCTTGCCGAGCGTGTCGGAAAGCAGCGTCACCTGGACGAGATTGGGCAGGAAGCGCGTGCGCGTCTTGCGGTTGGAATGGCTGACCTTGTTGCCGGATTGGACGGCCTTGCCCGTCAGCTCGCAGCGGCGCGACATCGTATCTTCCTCAGAATGCGGAAGCCTGGGGGAGTGGAGCGGAAATAGCAAAACCGCTCGCCGCTTCCCCTGGCGTTAAGGGTCGCGGGTCTTTAGATGAGGGCGCGCGAAGCGTCAAGCGAGGACGAGGGCATGGACGTTGCGGCTGAGACCGTCGCCCGACTGGCGGGTTTGCGCGAAGCGCTGGCGAGGCGCGCGCGCGACTGCGGCCGCAAGCCGCAAGAAATCACGCTCGTCGCCGTCTCCAAGACATTTTCCGCCGATGAGGTTTGGCCGACGATCCGCGACGGCGGCCAGCATGTGTTCGGCGAGAATCGCGTGCAGGAGGCGATGGCGAAATGGGCGGATCTGCGCGCCCGCGCCGGCGCGCTCGGCGCAAGCCGTCGAATTGCACCTGATCGGGCCCCTGCAGAGCAACAAGGCGCGCGAGGCGGTCGAGACATTCGACGTGATCGAGACCGTCGATCGCGAAAAAATCGCCGCTGCGCTCGCCGACGGCCATGGCCAAGAGCGGGCGCAGGCCGCGCCTGTTCGTCGAGATCAACACCGGCGCCGAGCCGCAGAAGGCCGGCGTCCTGCCGCAGGACGCCGACGCGCTTCCTGCGCGCCTGCCGCGAGACGCACGGGCTCGCGATCGAGGGGCTGATGTGCATCCCGCCGGCCGACGAACTCGCCTCGCCGCATTTCGCGCTGCTCGGCGAGATCGCGCGGCGCAACGGCCTCAGCGGATTGTCGATGGGGATGAGCGCCGACTGGCCGCTGGCGGTGCAACTCGGCGCGACGCATGTGCGGGTCGGCTCGGCGATCTTTGGGACACGCGCCGTCGCCAGCCCCTCTATTCCCAACATAACTTAACATGTGCCCGGCAGCTCGCCAGCAACCCCGCAATTTCGCCAAACGATCGACAAAATACATTCATCCGCCATTCAATAAGTGACCAGCACATTCGCGAGGTCTTATCTCCGGTCGGGCGGATTCCTGACCATCGCGATTGCTTCTCCTATCGAGAGGGGGACTGCTTATGTTTGCATATTCAAGTCGATCGGCGCGCTTCGGGGCGCTGATGCTGGTGGGCCTCTTGGGCGCGCCGGTGGTGGCGAGCGCTCCGGCGCAGGCGCAGGTTTCAATCGGGATCAGCGTCAATGTCTTGCCGCCGGTGCTGCCCGTCTATGTGCAGCCCGCCTTGCCGGGTCCGGGCTATATCTGGACGCCGGGCTTTTGGGCGTGGGACCCGGATATCCAGGATTACTATTGGGTGCCGGGCGCCTGGGTGCTGCCGCCGCGCGTCGGCTATTTGTGGACGCCCGGCTACTGGGGTTGGAACGATGGCGTCTATATCTTCCACGGCGGCTACTGGGGCCCGACGGTCGGCTTCTACGGCGGCGTCAACTACGGCTTCGGTTACACCGCCAACGGGTTTTACGGCGGGCAGTGGCGCGGCGGACAGTTTTTCTACAATTCCTCCGTCACCAACGTGAGCAACACCCACATCACCAACGTCTATAACAAGACCGTCATCGTCAACAACAACACGACGAATACGAGCGTCAACGGCGGTCCGAACGGGACCAAAGTCAAGCCGACGCCCGTGCAACTCGCGGCGGCGAAAGCGCCTCACGTTGCGGCGACCACCGCGCAGATCCAGCATGTCAACTTGGCCAAGACCGATCCGAAGGCCCGGCTGTCCGCAAATCACGGCAAGCCCGCCAACGCCGCCGTCGAGAAACCGCTCGGCGGAACGCCTCCGTCCGTCGAGGAGAGGAAGGCCACGGAGACCGGGGACAAGGGCTTGGAGAAGGATAGGGCCGCGGAAAAGGGCGGCGCTCACACGCCGGCCCTGAGGGAGCACAAGGCGGCTCCGGAGGGCGGGCGCCCGAGGCTCGACGAGAAAGCGGCCCATCCCGTGGAGCACAGGGAGGTCGCCCATCCCGTGGAGCATAGGGAGATGGAGCATAAGGCGATGGAGCGGCCGCAGCGGATGGCGCCGCCGCCGCGCGTGCAGCCGCCGCGCCCGCGCATGGCGCCGCCGCGCCCGGCGCCGCATCCCGCCGCCTGCCGCGGTCCGCATTGCAGGTAACGCCTCGTCGCTGACGGACGCCGGCGCCTTCGCGCCGGCGTCCGCGCCTCACGCCGCTTTGCGCAACTTCAGCGAATCGTAGAACGCCGTCTCAAACTTCATGTAGCCGCCGAACGAGGTCGCGTCGGCGAACGGCAGGATCTGCGTCGCCCAGAAGCCGCCGTAGCCGTTGCGCCGGTCGATCCAGTAGAACAGATTGGCGAGGCCCGCCCAGCCGAGCGACGCCCGCCGGGCGGCCGGTCGGCGCCTGTTCGTCGTTGACCATGAAGCTCAGCGCCCAGGACTTCGACAGTCCCGGGAAAAACTCGGCGTCGTTGGAGAGCGACGGGATCACGCCGGGCAGCATGCCGATCTTCTTGTCGCCGAGCCCGTTCTTTTCCGCCATCGCCACCGTCTCCGGCTTCAGCACCCGGCCGTTCTCGCCGGCGCCGTCGTTGAGCCACATGCGGATGAACTTCATGTAGTCGCCGACCGTGGCGTAGAGGCCGTGGCCGCCCATATGCACTTCCGGGTCGGCGGGCAGCTCCAAGTCGAGCGGCGTCAGCGAACCGTCCGGCCCGCGCGCGTGCATGGCGGCGAGCGCGTTCGCGCATCGCGGGCGTCATCGAGAACGCCGTGTCGTCCATGCCGAGCGGCGCGAAGATGCGGGTCTTGAACACTTCGCCGAGCCGCTTGCCGGCGATGGCCTCGATGATCTGGCCGGTCCAATCGAGGTTGGAGCCATATTCCCAGCGCTCGCCGGGATCGAACAGCAGCGGCGTCATCAAGCGCCGCCTTGCTCGCGGTGACCACGCTCGGCTGGCCTTTCTCGGTCGCGAGACGCGCATAGTTCGCGTTGAAGAAGTCATAGCCGAGCCCGGCGGTGTGCAGCAGCAGCATGCGCGTGGTGATGTCGCGCTTGGGCGGGCGCAGGCGCGGCATTGCCCGAGGCGTCGAAGCCGTCCAGCACCCGCAATTCGCCGATGACGGGCAGATATTTCTTCGCCGGAGCGTCGAGGTCGAGCTTGCCCTCCTCAACCAGTTGCAGCGCCGCCGTGCCGGTGATCGCCTTGGTCGTCGAGAAGATGGCGAATATTGTGTCCGTGGTCATGTCGGCCGGCGCGATCGAGCCGGCGTTTGCCGAACGCGCCCTCGTAGATGTTCATGTGGCGGTCGGTCGCCATCGCGACGACGCCGGGGACGCGGGGATTGGACTCGACGACGCCTTTCAGGACGGCGTCGGCCGTCTTGGCGAATTCCGTAATCATGGCGTTTCTCCCGATGCGCAGGTTTTCCCTGCCGCGGGCGAGACTACGCGACGACCGCCGCCGCCGCCATGTCGTTGATGTCGTCCGCTCTCAATATTTTGCGATGCGCCGACTTGCCCGCCATGCGCTATAAAACGTCACGGCCTGAGGGGCTCGCGGGAGGGGAAGTCATGCGTCTGAAGGGCAAAGTCGCCATCGTCACCGGCGCGGGATCCGGCTTCGGCGCCGGGATCGCGGCGCGGTTTGCAGCGGAGGGCGCCCATGTCGCGCTGTTCGACATAAACCGCGAAGGCGCCGAGCAGGTTGCGGAAGCGGCGGGCGGCGGCGCCGTTGCGTTGAAATGCGACGTCACCAACGCGGCCGAGATCGACGGCCGCGACGGCGGCGACGCTGAAGGCGTTCGGGCGGCTCGACATCGTCGTCAACAACGCCGGGTGGACCCATCGCAACAAACCGATGCTGGAGGTCAGCGAGGCCGAGTTCGACCGGATCTACAATGTCAACGTCAAGTCGATCTATCTGATGACCCAGGCGACCACGCCGCGCGTTGCGCGCGGCCGGCGGCGGCTCGGTCATCAACATCGGCTCGACCGCCGGCCTCCGGCCGCGCCCGGGACTGACCTGGTACAACGGCTCCAAGGGATTCGTGAATCTGGTCTCGAAATCGATGGCGGTGGAGCTGGCGCCGCTGAAAATCCGGGTCAATTGCATCGCGCCGGTGCTCGGCCAGACCGGGCTCACCGAGGATTTCCTCGGCGGCCCGGCGACGCCGGAGCGGCTGGCGGCGTTCATGGCACGATCCCGCTCGGGCGCATGTCGAAAGCCTCCGATATCGCCGCCGCCGCCGTCTATCTCGCCAGCGACGAGGCGGAGTTCATCACCGGCGTCGTGCTGCCGGTGGACGGCGGCCGCACGATCTGATCGACCTCGCGCATGACCCCGACGCTCGAAACCCGGGATCTGACGATCCGCTTCGGCGGCCATGTCGCGGTCGACGCGTCAGTTGCGCGTTCGTCCCCGGCGAGCTGACGCCATCGTCGGCCCCAACGGCGCCGGCAAGACCACCTATTTCAATCTGATCTCCGGCCAGTTGCGCGCGGCTTCCGGCGCCGTGTTCGTGCGCGGCGTCGATGTGACGCGGCTCGATGCGCCGCGCCGGGCGCGTCTCGGGATAGGGCGGTCGTTCCAGCTCACCAATCTGTTTCCGGGCTTGAGCGTGTTCGAGAATGTGCGGCTCGCCTGTCAGGCGCGCGCGGGGGTGCATTATGAGATGACGAGACCGTGGCTTGAGCGCCGCGACATCATCGCGGCGGCGCAGGCGACGCTCGCCCGCGTCGGTCTCTCAGGCCGCGCCGGCGCGCCGGTCGCCGCGCTTTCGCATGGCGACCAACGAAAGCTCGAAGTCGCGATGATGATGGCGATGGAGCCGGATATCCTGATGTTCGACGAGCCGACGGCCGGGATGAGCGTCGACGAAGTTCCCGTCGTGCTCGACCTCATCGCCGAATTGAAACGCGACACGAGCAAAACCATCCTGCTGGTCGAACACAAGATGGATGTGGTGCGCTCGCTCGCCGACCGCATCATCGTGCTGCACAACGGTCGGTTGATGGCGGACGGGCCGCCGGCGCAGGTGATCGCCTCGCAAATCGTGCGCGACGCCTATCTGGGCTTAAGCGCGGCGTGAGCGAGACCCTGACGCTCGACGGCGTGCACACGCACATCGGCCGTTATCACATCCTGCAGGGCGTCGATTTCGCGGCGCCGGCGGGACGCACGACCATGCTGCTCGGCCGCAACGGCGCCGGCAAGACGACGACGTTGCGCACCATCATGGGCCTGTGGCGCGCCTCGCGCGGCGCCATTCGTCTGGGAGAACGGCGTCTCGACGGGGCGCGCGCGAGCGACGTCGCGCGGGCGGGGTGGCTTATGTGCCGGAGACGATGGCGATCTTCTCCGATCTCAGCGTGCGCGAAAATCTCGTGCTCGCCGCGCGCGCCGGGCCGATGGACGAAGCGCGGCTCGCCTGGATTTTCGGGTTCTTCCCGGCGCTCGAGAAATTCTGGGCGGCGCGTGCGGGCGCATTGTCCGGCGGCCAGAAGCAGATGCTCTCGATCGCCCGCGCCCTCATCGAACCGCGCGCGCTGCTGCTGATCGACGAACCGACCAAGGGTTTGGCGCCGGCGATCGTCGACAGCCTGATCGCCTGCCTGAAGGACATCAAGAGCCGCGGCGCCACCATCCTGCTGGTCGAGCAGAATTTCCGCGTCGCGCGCGAAGTCGGCGACGACGTCGCCGTGATGGACAACGGCCGCATCGTCTACGCCGGCGAAATGGCGGCGCTCGCCGAGGACGAGGCTCTGCAAAGCCGGCTGCTTGGGCTTTCCCTGGATAGCCACCAATGAGGCGCGCCAAACCCGACATCTGGCCGGCGCTGACGCCGCTGATCGTCGCCGCGATCGCCGCGCCGTTCTTCGGTTCGTTTTCTACCTTCGCCACGCTGACGCTGGCGAGCCTCGCCATGGGCGCGATGCTGTTCGTCATGGCTTCCGGCCTGACGCTGGCGTTCGGTCTGATGGACGTGCTCAATTTCGGCCACGGGGCTTTCATCGCGGTCGGCGCGTTCGTTGCGACTGTCGTCTACGCCGCCGCGCCGCAGGGGTCGCTGGCGCTCGATCTCGCGGTGTTCGCGCTCGCGCTGGCGGCGGCGGCGCTGGTTTGCGGCGCGCTCGGCTTCGTCTACGAGCGGCTGTTGATCGCGCCGGTCTACGGCCGCCATCTCGAACAGATACTCATCACCATCGGCGGCGTCCATCGTCATCGAGCAATTGCTGCTGGCGCTGTTCGGAACCGAGCCGATCGACCTGAGCCCGCCGGCGGCGTTGCGCGGTTCGCTGGTGTTCGGGCAGGTCGCGGTCGAGAAATATCGGCTGGTCGCGTTCGGGCTCGGCCTGCTGCTGTTCGCCGTGCAATGGCTGGCGCTCTCGCGCACCGCGCATCGGCTTGTTGATCCGCGCCGGGGTCGAGAACCGCGAGATGGTCGAGGCGCTCGGCTATCGCATCGACCGGCTGTTTGTCGGCGTGTTCATGGCGGCCTCGGCGCTCGCCGGCGTCGGCGGCGTGCTGTGGGGGCTTTATCAGAACCAGGCGCGGGCGGGGATGGGCGGCGAATTGCTGGTGCTGGTGTTCATCGTCATCATCATCGGCGGCTTGGGTTCGGTGACCGGCTGTTTTGTCGGCGCGACGCTGGTGGCGCTGATCGCCAACTACGCCGGCTTCCTGGCGCCGAAGCTGGCGCTCGTCTCCAACATCGCGCTGATGGTCGCGGTGCTGCTGTGGCGCCCGCGCGGGCTTTACCCCTTGAGCGCGCGATGAGGTGGCTGTCTGGCGATCCCCCGCGCGGTTGGGCCGCCCGCACGGCGGTTCTCGTCGTCGTGGCGGGGCTGGCGGCGACGCCGTTCGTGTTTTCCGGCGCCAAGCCGCTCGAAGTCGCCGAGAAAATCTGTGTGATGGCGGCGCTGGCGGCGTCCTATGACGTGCTGATCGGCTACACTGGCGTCGTCTCGTTCGCCCACGTGATGTTCTTCGGGGTCGGCGCCTATGGGGTCGGCGCTGGCGTCCTATGGCCTCGGTCCCGGTTGGGCCGCGATGGCGCTGGGGTTGGCGGCGGCGTTGGCGCTGGCGGCGGCGCTTGCGCTCGCCATCGGCCTGTTTTCGCTGCGCGTGCAGGCGATCTTTTTCGCCATGGTGACGCTGGCGGTGGCTTACGCCTTCAATGTGCTGGCCTCGCAATTGCCCGACTTCACCGGCGGCGAGGACGGCCGCACTTTCCGCGTGCCCGAACTGCTGCGGCCGGCCCACAAGTTCGGCGTGTTTTTGGGTCACGCCGTCACCGGGCGCACGCTCAGCTACTATCTGGCCTTCGCCGGCGCGGCGGCGTTGTTTCTCGTTCTGCTGCGCATCGTCAACTCGCCGTTCGGGCGGGTGTTGCAGGCGATCCGCGAGAACCCGTTCCGCGCCGAGGCTTTGGGCTATCGCATCGTGTTTCATCGCACGCTGGCCGCCATCGTCGCGGCCTTGGGCGCCGCCTTCGCCGGTGCGCTCGATGCGCAATGGCAGCGCTACGTCGGGCCCGACACGGCGCTGAGCTTCTCGATCCAGATCGACGTGCTGGTGATCGTGGTGATCGGCGGTCGGGGGACGCTCTGGGGTTCTGTCGTGGGGGCGGCGGTGTTCGTGATCGCGGAGAATTATCTGCGCGCCGGCATCGGCCTGCTTTCGCAGGGCGCCGCGGACCTTGGGGCTGCCGCTGCTGCCGAGCCTGCTGCATCCCGACCGCTGGCTGCTGTGGCTCGGCGTGCTGTTCATCCTCGCCGTGCGCTTCGCGCCGCGGGGGATTGTCGGGGAGTTGACGAGGCTTGCCGACGACGGCCGGCGTTCCCGGGAGGCGTAGCGCGTTCCGAAATCTTCGGGGCGTTTCGTAGGAGAGGCCTCGTTTCAGGGGTCGTCGGAAAGCCGTCTCAACCATCCCTCGGCCTGCGCGCGCACGTTCTGCGGCGCCGTGCCGCCGTAGGACGTGCGGCTTTTCACTGAGTTCTCGACGCTGAGCGTCGCCAAGGCTTCCGCCGTGAGCCGAGGCTCGACGCTCTGCATCTCCGCCAGCGAAAGCTCCTCCAGCGCGACGCCGCGCGCCGAGGCCAGCCCGACGATGCGGCCGGTCGCATGGTGCGCCTCGCGGAACGGCATTTTGAGCGTTCGCACCAGCCAGTCGGCGAGGTCCGTGGCGGTGGCGTAGCCGGCGCCCGCCGCCGCCTTCATGCGCGCCGCGTCCGGCGTCATGTCGCCGACCATGCCGGTCATCGCGGCTAGGCAAAGCGACAGCGTGCGCAGCCCGTCCATGGCGCCCTCCTTGTCCTCCTGCATGTCCTTGGAATAGGCGAGCGGCAGGCCCTTCATCACCGTCAGCAGGCCGATCAGCGCGCCGACCACCCGGCCGGTCTTGCCGCGCACCAACTCCGCCGCGTCGGGATTGCGCTTTTGCGGCATGATCGAGGAGCCGGTGGAGAACGCGTCGGACAGCCGCACGAAGCCGAATTGCGGCGTCGTCCACAACACGATCTCCTCGGCGAAGCGCGACAGATGCACGGCGCAGATGGAGGCGGCGGAAAGCGCCTCCAGCACGAAATCGCGGTCGGCGACGCTGTCGAGCGAATTGGCGGTCGGGCGGTCGAAGCCGAGGGACTTGGCGGTCGGCCGCGCGGTCGATCGGGAACGAGGTGCCGGCGAGCGCCGCCGCGCCGAGCGGACATTCGTTGAGCCGGCGGCGGGCGTCCGCGAACCGTCCCCGATCCCGCGCCAGCATCTCGACATAGGCGAGCAAATGGTGGCCGAACGTCACCGGCTGCGCCGATTGCAGATGCGTGAACCCCGGCATCACCATGTCGGCTGAGGCCAGCGCTCGCTCCGCGAGCGCCGTCTGCAAGGCGGCGATCTGCGCGTCGAGCGCATCGAGCGTATCGCGCACCCACAGCTTGAAGTCGGTCGCCACCTGGTCGTTGCGTGAACGCGCGGTGTGCAAGCGGCCGGCGGGGGCGCCGACGAGGTCGGCGAGGCGGCTCTCGACGTTCATGTGGATGTCTTCGAGCGCGCGCGAGAACGGCAACGCGCCCGCCTCGATTTCGCCCTTGATTTGATGAAGACCGCGCGCGATGGCGTCGGCGTCGGCGGCGTCGATGATGCCGGTTTCAGCCAGCATGGCGACATGGGCGAGCGAGCCGGCGACGTCCTGGGGAGCTAGCTCCTTGTCGAAATCGATGGAGGCGTTGATTTCTTCCATGATTTCGGCGGGACCGCTGGCGAACCGGCCGCCCCACATCTTGTTGCTCATGGCCAATTCCCGGATCGTCGCATGAATCGCAAAAGCGCCGTTTTCTTGGTCGCAGCCGCCGCGCTCGTTGCGGTGGCCGCGTTCTACGGGACAAGAGGCGAGGGCGGCAAGGGCGCCTGCCCGGCGGCCTCGGTGGCGATCGCCGAAAAACTGCGCCCCCTCGCCACGGGGGAGTTGGCGGCGCTCAACATCGCCAGGACGCCGAGGCCGGCGACCGCTGTGGTTTTCGCCGGTCCCGACGGGCGCAAACTGTCGCTCGCGGACTTCAAGGGCCGCGCGATCTTGCTGAACCTGTGGGCGACGTGGTGCGTGCCGTGCCGGGCTGAAATGCCGGCGCTCGACAAGTTGCAGGCGGAAGCGGGAGGGCCGAAATTCGAGGTCGTGACGGTGAACGTCGACACCGCGCGGGTGGAGCGGGCGCCGAAATTCCTCGACGAGATCGGGGTGACGCACCTGACCCGTTACGCCGACCACAGCGGCGACACGTTCGAGACGCTGCGGCTGGCCGGCAAGGCGTTGGGGCTGCCGACGAGCCTGCTGATCGACGGCGAAGGCTGCGAGATCGGCGTCGTCGCCGGGCCGGCAAACTGGACCTCGCCGGATGCGCTGGGGGCGGTGAAGGCGTTGGAGGGGGGGTAGCCCGAGCAAGTCCTGTTCTTCAGGGCGCTTTGCCAAATGACGGGAATTCGCGTTTTTAAGTGCTTAGAGCCGTGAATGGCGATCACGAGACGGACGCGGCCGCAATTCCCGCTGCTCCGCGACGCCGGTTTCCGTCGTGCCCGGGCTTGTCCCGGGCATCCACGCGGTGGGCTCAGCGTCGCGCGCCGATTGAGCCGGAAGCGAGCGGTATGCGAGTCTTGAACGGCTTGTAGCGGTTCGGCGTAGATGACCGGGACGAAGCCCGGTCATGACGGAGAGCGGGCCATTCCCGCTGCTCCGCGACGCCGGTTTCCGTCGTGCCCGGGCTTGTCGCGGGCATCCACGCGGTTGGGCTCAACGTCGCGCGCCGATTGAGCCGGAAGCGGGCGGCCCTTGAGCGGCTTGTAGCGGGTCGGCGTGGATGACCGGGACGAAGCCCGGTCATGACGGAGAGCGGGCGGCAAGCCGCCCTTGCGCCCCCTTTCCCTCAGCTTTAGGGAGAACCCACCCAAAAATCCCGAGCGCGAAATGGCCAAGCAGAAAAACGTCAAGAAAGTCGTCCTCGCCTATTCCGGCGGACTCGACACCTCCATCATCCTCAAATGGTTGCAGACGACCTACGGCTGCGAAATCGTCACCTTCACCGCCGATCTCGGCCAAGGCGAGGAGCTAGCGCCCGCGCGGGCCAAGGCGGAACTGCTGGGCATAAAACCCGAGAACATTTTCATCGAGGACGTGCGCGAGGAATTCGTGCGCGACTACGTGTTTCCGATGTTCCGCGCCAACGCGGTCTATGAGGGACAGTACCTGCTCGGCACCTCGATCGCGCGCCCGCTGATCGCCAAGCATCTCGTCGAAATCGCGCGCAAAGTCGGCGCCGACGCCATCGCCCATGGCGCCACCGGCAAGGGCAACGATCAGGTGCGGTTCGAGCTTTCGGCTTATTCGCTGAACCCCGAGATCAAGATCATCGCGCCCTGGCGCGAGTGGGATTTTCCTTCGCGAAACGCGCTGATCGCCTTCGCCGAACAGCACCAGATTCCCGATCGCCAAGGACAAGCGCGGCGAGGCGCCGTTCTCCACCGACGCCAACCTGCTGCATGTCTCCTCGGAAGGCAAAGTGCTGGAGGACCCGGCGGAAGAGACGCCGGCTTACGTCTATTCCCGCACCGTCGATCCCGAATCTGCGCCCGACGAGCCGACGATCGTCGAGATCGGTTTTGAGCGCGGCGACGCCGTATCCATGGACGGCCAAAAGCTGACCCCCGCCGCACTGCTGACGGCGCTCAACAAGATTGGCCACGACAATGGGGTGGGGCGGCTCGATCTCGTCGAGAACCGCTTCGTCGGCATGAAATCGCGCGGCATGTACGAGACGCCGGGCGGCACGATCCTGCTTGATCGCCCATCGCGCCATCGAGTCGATCACGCTCGACCGCGGCGCCGCGCATCTCAAGGATGAACTGATGCCGAACTACGCCGAGATGATCTACAACGGCTTTTGGTTCGCCCCGGAGCGCGAACTGCTGCAAACGCTGATCGACAAAAGCCAGGAACTCGTCACCGGCAAAGTCCGGCTCAAGGTTTACAAGGGAAGCGCGTGGACCATCGGCCGCGAAAGCCCGTACTCGCTCTACGATCAGGATTTGGTGACGTTCGAGGAAGGCGCGGTCGCCTACGACCACAATGACGCCGGCGGTTTTATCAAGCTGAACGCGCTTAGGCTTCGCACCCTCGCCAAGCGGCGCGCGAAAATCAGCTAGGCGGACGCGCCATGAACCGGCGTCCCAAAGCGACGCCGCCGACCAGGACGACGCCAATCACCACCGCCCGCGCGCTGATCCTTCGCGAGGCGAGGCGCAAAAGCGACGGCGCCGTGAGCAACGCAATGTCAATCGCCGGATTGGCTTTCGGCTTCTGCTGCTGAAAATATAGGCCGACGCCGGTCAGCGGAATGGCGATGACGACGAACGCCAGGGCGATCCAGAGGTCGGGGTACGCCGTCCCATAAGTGACCGCGATCCAGTTTCGCAACGCCACGAGGCCGAAGATCGAGGCAAACAGGAGGCTCGCCGCCGCCGCCACGTAAAGCGCTACGGCGTAAGCTTTGAGCTTGGCCGTCTCGATGAGATGGCCGGCGAGAACGGTGACGAGCCCCCCGATCATAGCGTCAGCGGTTCGACATCGCGCCGAGGATCAGCCCGATAGCCGCCGTGATGGCGATCGCGCCGAGCGGGCGCTCGCGAACGGTCGACCGGATGCTCTTGGCGAGCGAATCGAGGCTGGAGCTTAGCGCCTTGCCAAGGGAATCGGTGTCGATCCCGGCGTCGTTGAGGGCGTCGTTCGCGCGGCTGGCGACATCGGACGCGGTGTTGGAGATTTCCCGCTTGGCGGCCGCGCCCTGGCGGCTGGCGTGGTCGGCGACATTGGACATGCGGTCCGCGACGTCGTTAACCACCCCGACAACCTTGTTTTTGATCGCTTCCTGCTGTTCCTGGTACGTCATGTGCTCCTCCGACAGATGCGCCGAACCGTTCGGCTTCCACACCCGAAACGCCGCGAGGCGAACGATGTTCCCAGGGGCGGAAGCCGGCCATAGGCGGGGCCGGCGATGACGCGCTTGGCCCTGCTGGTCGCGGCGACCTTTTTCATGGAGTTTCTCGACGCGACGATCCTTACGACAGCGTTGCCGAGTATAGCGCGAAGTTTTGGCGTCGCGCCCGTCAATCTCAGCGCGGGCGTCTCGATTTACGCCCTGACGCTGGCGATTTTCATTCTGCCCAGCGCCTGGGCCGTCGACAAGTTTGGCGCCCGCACGGTGCTGACCGGGGCGATCGCGCTGTTCACGCTGAGTTCGGCGCTCTGCGGTCTGTCGACGGCGCCGTGGTTTTTCATCGCCACGCGGGCGCTGCAGGGCGTCGGCGGCGCCTTCATGGTGCCGGTCGGGCGACTGGTCGTGCTGCGCACGACCCCGCCGAGCGGCATTTTGCGCGCGACCGCTCTGCTGACCTGGCCGGGGCTCACGGCGCCGCTGGTCGGCCCCGCGCTCGGCGGCTTTCTCGCGCAAAACCTGTCGTGGCGGGCGATTTTCTTCGTCAATCTGCCGCTCGGCCTGATCGGCTTGATCCTTGCCTGGGCGTGGACGCCGACGCTGACGGCGGGCGAGGCGCGGCCGTTCGACGGGCGCGGTTTTGTGCTGGCCGCTGTCGCCCTCGGCGCGTTGCTGCTGGCGCTCGACGCCGAGAGCGCGCGCGCCGCGGCGCTGGCGCTCGTCGCCGCCGCCGCGGCTTGGGGGTTTGTTCGCCACGTGCGCGCCGCCGCGCATCCGATCGTCGATTTCAGGCCGTTCCGGCGCCGGAGCTTTCGGCTGAGCCTCACCGGCGGCACGGCGGCGCGGGCGATCATCAGTTCCGTGCCGTTTGTGGCGCCGCTGATGTTCCAGCTTGGTCTCGGCTTCGACGCCACGCGGGCGGGTCTCGCGCTGACCCCGCTGTTCCTCGGCAATATTGGCGTCAAGCCGCTGACAACGCCGATCCTGCGCCGCTGGGGGTTCCGGCGCGTGCTGATCGTCAACGCCGCCTTGCAGGCGGCGACCTTGTTCGGCTGCGCGGCGTTCGGGCCTCAGACCCCTGCGGCTTGGGTGGCGGCGCTGCTCTGCGTCTCCGGCGCGTCGCGCTCAATGCATTTCACCGCGCTGTCGACGCTGCCGTTCGCCGAAACGCCGGCGGAGGAGATGAGCATGGCCAATGTGATCTTCAGCGTCTCGTTTCAGGCCGCCTTCGCCTTCGGCGTCGGCGTCGCCGCGGCGCTGCTGAAACTCGGGGGGCTGGTGACGCCGGCGCCGCTCGGGCCGTTCCGCTTCACCTTCGTCGCGCTGGGCCTGGCGATGCTGGCGGCGATGCTGAGCCACGCCCGGCTCGCCCGCGACGCCGGGGCGGCGGTGACCGAGCGCGCCGGCGCGAAAGCGTGAGGCGCCGCATGCCCGCTTGCGGGCGGCGAAGTCCGGACTATGATCGCCGGAACCGCATCAGGGGTGGAAGCGCCAGATGATCATCGACTGCCACGGCCATTACACGACCGCGCCGAAGGCGCTGGAGGACTGGCGCAACCCGCAGATCGCCGGCATCAAGGACCCGTCGCGACAAGCCCAAGGTCGCCGACCTCGAAGATCAGCGACGACGAACTGCGCGAGACGATCGAGGCCAACCAGCTCAAGTTGATGCAGGAGCGCGGCGCGGACCTGACCATCTTTTCGCCCGCGCGCGAGCTTCATGGCGCATCACATCGGCGACTTCGAGGTGTCGCTCGACCTGGGCCGCGATCTGCAACGAGCTCTGCTATCGCGTCTCGCAGCTGTTTCCCGGACAATTTCATCGGCGCGGCGATGCTGCCGCAAAGCCCGGGCGTCGATCCCGAAGACCTGCATTCCCGAACTTGAGAAATGCGTGAAGGAATACGGCTTCGTCGCGATCAACCTGAACCCCGATCCCTCCGGCGGCTATTGGACGAGCCCGCCGCTGACCGACCGGCACTGGTATCCGATCTACGAGAAGATGGTCGAATACGACATCCCGGCGATGGTGCATGTCTCGACGAGCTGCAACGCCTGCTTCCACACCACCGGCGCCCACTACATCAACGCCGACACGACCGCGGTGATGCAGTTCATCCAGGGCGACCTGTTCAAGGATTTCCCGACGCTGCGCTTCGTCATCCCGCATGGCGGCGGCGCCGCGCCCTATCATTGGGGCCGCTATCGCGGGCTGGCGCAGGAGCTGAAGAAGCCGCTGCTGAAGGACCATCTGCTCAAGAACGTGTTCTTCGACACCTGCGTCTATCACCAGCCGGGCATCGACCTGCTGACCAAGGTGATCCCGGTCGACAACGTGCTGTTCGCGAGCGAGATGATCGGCGCGGTGCGCGGCATCGATCCCGGAGACCGGGCTACAATTACGACGACACCAAGCGCTACATCGAGGCGACGACAACCTGACGCCCGAGGAGAAGCCACAAGGTCTTCGAAGGCAATGCGCGCCGCGTCTATCCGCGCCTCGACGCGGCGCTGAAGGCGCAAGGGCCGATAGGAGGACAGCGACATGACCGAACTCGGCGTCGTCAAACGCAACATCACGCGCGCCGACCGCGAGGCGACCGACGCGCTCGGCCAGATACGGCGTCGCCACCGTGCACGAGGCGATGGGCCGCGTCGGGCTGATGAAGCCCTATATGCGGCCGATCTATGCCGGCGCCTGCGTCTCCGGCACGGCGGTCACCGTGCTGCTGCATCCCGGCGACAACTGGATGATGCATGTCGTCGCCGAACAGATCCAGCCCGGCGACATCGTCGTCGCCGCGATCACCGCCGAATGCACGGACGGCTATTTCGGCGATCTGCTCGCGACCTCGTTCATGGCGCGCGGCGCGCGCGCGCTCATCATCGACGCCGGCGTGCGCGACGTGAAGACGCTGACCGAGATGGGCTTCCCGGTCTGGAGCAAATGCATCAGCGCCAAGGGCACGGTCAAGGCGACGCTCGGCTCGGTCAACATTCCCGTCGTCTGCGCCGGCGCGCTGGTCAATCCCGGCGACGCCATCGTCGCCGATGACGACGGCGTCGTCGTCGTGCCGGCGGCCTGGGCCGAGAAGACCGCTGAAGGCGGCGGCGGCGCGCGAGGCCAACGAGGGCGAAAAGCGCGCCAAGCTCGCCGCCGGCGTGCTCGGCCTCGACATGTACAAGATGCGCGAGCCGCTCGAAAAGGCCGGCCTCAAATATATCGACTGAGAACCACAATGACGCAAGCCGGAAGCCCGTCAGCGGGCCGTTCGAGAAGACCAAGGGCTGGCTCGACTGGTACGACGGCCCGAGCAAGCCGCGCTTCAAGCTGCCGCCGGGCGCGGTCGACGCGCATTGCCATGTGTTCGGCCCCGGCGCGGAATTTCCCTTCGCGCCCGAGCGCAAATACACGCCCTGCGACGCGAGCAAGGCGCAATCTGTTCGCGCTGCGCGACCATCTCGGCTTCGCGCGCAACGTGATCGTGCAGGCGACCTGCCACGGCGCCGACAACAGCGCGATGGTCGACGCCTGCCAGGCGAGCGGCGGCCGGGCGCGCGGCGTGGCGACGGTCAGGCGCGAGCGTCAGCGACGCGGAGCTCGCGCGCCTGCACGCGGCCGGCGTGCGCGGCGTGCGCTTCAACTTCGTCAAGCGCCTCGTCGACTTCACGCCGAAGGACGAGCTGATGGAGATCGCCGGCCGCATCGGCGAAGCTCGGCTGGCATGTCGTGATCTATTTCGAGGCGGTCGATCTGCCCGAACTCTGGGATTTCTTCACCGCGCTGCCGACGACCGTCGTCGTCGATCACATGGGCCGGCCCGATGTGACGAAGCCGATCGACGGGCCGGAGTTTTCGCTGTTCCTCAAGTTCATGCGCGAGCACGAGAACGTCTGGAGCAAGGTGTCGTGTCCCGGAGCGGCTTTCGGTCTCCGGGCCGCCGGCGCTGAACGGCGAACAGCGCGCCTATCGCGACGTCGTTCCGTTCGCGCGGCGCGTCGTCGAGGAATTTCCG
The DNA here is from genome assembly GCA_963835115.1 of uncultured Pseudomonadota bacterium. GTDB lineage: Bacteria > Pseudomonadota > Alphaproteobacteria > Rhizobiales > Beijerinckiaceae > Roseiarcus. The sequence continues at coordinate 24,041 of CAWIEP010000035.1, read as the reverse complement.
GATCGCGTGCTGTGGGGCACCGACTGGCCGCATCCCAACCTGAAAGGACCACATGCCCGACGACGGGCTGCTGGTCGATTTCATTCCCGCATATCGCGACGACCGCCGAGCTTCAGCAGAAGCTGCTGGTCGACAATCCGATGCGGCTCTACTGGCCCGAACAAGGGAGGAACTGATGGCTCTCGACAAGGAATTCAAGGAAATTCCCGGCACGATCGTGTTCGACGCCGAGCAATCGCGCAAGGGCTACTGGCTCAACCAGTTCTGCATGTCGCTGATGAAGGCCGAGAACCGCGCGCGGTTCAAGGCGAACGAGCGCGCCTATCTCGACGAATGGAAGATGAGCGAGGAGCAGAAGCAGGCGGTCATCGACCGCGACCTCAACCGCATGATGGCGCTCGGCGGCAACATCTATTTCCTGTCGAAGATCGGCGCGACCGACGGCAAGAGCTTCCAGCAGATGGCGGGCTCGATGACCGGCATGAGCGAGGAAGACTACCGCGACGATGATGGTCAGCGGCGGCCGCTCGATCGAGGGCAACCGCAAGATCGGCGAGCACGGCGACGCCCAGCGCCCGCCGACTGACGTCCGCACGAACAAGGACAAGTGACATGGCCCGCATCACCGTCATCCATCTACACCTCGCACATCCCCGCCGTCGGCGCCGCGTTCGATCTCGGCAAGACGCAGGAAGCCTACTGGAAGCCGGTGTTCGCCGGCTACGACTTCACCAAGCAATGGGAGAAGGCGCATATGCCCGACGTGATCTTCCTCGTCTACAACGATCACGCCACCGCCTTCAGCCTCAGATGATCCCGACCTTCGCGATCATGACGGGGCCGGAATTCAATCCCGCCGACGAAGGCTATGGCCGCGCGCCCGGTGCCGCAAGTGATCGGCGATCCGGAGCTCGCCTCGCATATCGCCTCGGAAGTGATCCAGCAGGATTTCGACCTGACGATGGTCAACGAGATCGACGTCGATCACGGCCTGACCGTGCCGCTGAGCTGCGTGTTCGGCGAGGTCGACGCCTGGCCGTGCAAGATCATCCCGTTCGCCGTCAACGTCGTGCAGCACCCGGTGCCTTCGGGGGCGCGCTGCTTCGCGCTCGGCAAGGCGATCGGCAAGGCGATCGAGAGCTATCCCGAGGATCTCAACGTGCAGATCTGGGGCACCGGCGGCATGAGCCATCAGTTGCAGGGCCCGCGCGCCGGCCTCATCAACCGGGAATGGGACAACAAGTTCCTCGACGAGTTGATCGACGATCCCGCCGAGCTCGCGAGAATGCCGAACATCGACTATGTGCGCGAGGCCGGCAGTCGAGGGCATCGAACTCGTGATGTGGCTGATCGCGCGCGGCGCGATGGCGGATGTCGCGGGCGGCCCGAAGCCGAAGGTCGTGCACCGGTTCTATCACGTGCCGGCGTCGAACACGGCGGTCGGCCATCTCATTCTCGAGAACGCGGCCTGAAGGGCCAGTCGCCGTCAAGCCCGTCGACAGGAGCAGCGTCATGATCCAGGACATCGCATCAAGGTCGCGCTCGCCGGCGCCGGCGCCTTCGGCCTCAAACATCTCGACGCGATCAAGCTGATCGACGGCGTCGAAGTGATTTCGCTGGTCGGGCGCGAACTCGACAAGACGAAGGAGGCCGCGGCGAAATACGGCGTCGGCCACGCGACGACCGAACTTGCCGAGACGCTGAAACAGCCGGGCCTCGACGCCGTGATCCTGGCGACGCCGACGCAGATGCACGCCGCGCAGATCGATCGAGTGCCTGCAAGGCCGGCAAGCATGTGCAGGTCGAGATCCCGCTCGCCGACAGTCTTGCGGACGCCGAGGCGGTGGCCGAGATGCAGCAGAAGACCGGCCTCGTCGCCATGGTCGGCCACACGCGGCGCTTCAACCCGAGCCATCAATATCGTGCGCAAGCGCATCGTCGCCGGCGAGTTCAACATCCAGCAGATGGACGTGCAGACCTATTTCTTCCGCCGCACCAACATGAACGCGCTGGGACAGGCGCGCTCCTGGACCGACCATCTGCTGTGGCATCACGCCGCGCACACCGTCGATCTGTTCGCCTATCAGACGCGCTCGCAGATCGTGAAGGCCAACGCCGTGCAGGGGCCGATCCATCCGACGCTCGGCATCGCGATGGACATGAGCATCCAGTTGAAGGCGGAGAACGGCGCGATCTGCACGCTGTCGCTGTCGTTCAACAACGACGGGCCGCTCGGCACGTTCTTCCGCTACATCGGCGACACGCGCGACCTATATCGCGCGCTACGACGATCTCTTCACCGGCAAGGACGAGAAGATCGACGTCTCCAAGGTCGACGTCAGCATGAACGGCATCGAGTTGCAGGACCGCGAGTTCTTCGCCGCGATCCGCGAGGGCCGCGAGCCCAACGCGAGCGTCGCGCAGGTGCTGCCCTGCTATCGGACGCTCGCCGCGCTGGAGAAGCAGCTAGGTTGAGCCGCGCGCCGCCTTCCAGCGCTCGCGGGCGCGGCGCGCCTCGGGCGCCCTCCAGCGCCTGGGCGAGGGTGACTGCGGACGCGCCTTCGGGGGCGGCGTCGGCGACGATGAACGTGCGAAAGCCCAAGCGCGCCGCGAGCGCGGCGGCTTGTGCTCCGCCGGCCCCGCAGGCCACCACCGTCGCCGTGGTCAGCGCCTCCAAATCCGCCTCGCGTCAGCAAGGCGCCGAGCGCCAACACCGGCAGCCGCTCCTCGCCCCATGTCCGCGCAAGCTCGGGATCGGCGTCTTCGCCAAGCAACAGCGTCGCGTCGGTCGGCAGCCGCATTTTTATCTCGGGATGAGAACCCAGATGTCGAAATCGAGCACGACGCTGGGCTCGTAACCCTCGCCCTCGCGAACGGGAAAATCGTCGCAAGGCCGGTTCTTGGTCGCGACCAGCCGCACGCGCAACGCGCCGACGTCGTCGCGGCCGGGCAGCGCCGCCGTGTCCAGGATTTCGCTCCAGGCGAACACCGTGTCGCCGGCGAACAGCGGCGCGACATGCCGGCCGCCGTTGATCGCCGCGACATGGAACGCGTTGGCGAGGCCGTTGAAGCTCAGCGCGCGCGCGAGCGAAATGACATGGCCGCCATAGATCAGCCGCCGGCCGAACCGGCCCTGGCCTTCGCTGAACTGGTTGAAATGCACCTTGGCGGTGTTCTGATAGAGCCGGGTCGCGATCTGATGCTCGGCCTCCTCGACCGTGACGCCGTCGACATGGTCGATCTGCTCGCCCTTGGCGTAGTCGCCCCAGCGATGCGGCGAGCCGGCGAGCGCGAAATCGTAGCGTCTTGATCGCCGGGCAGGCGGCGCCGAGGCGCTTCCGGCGCGACGCGCGGCGGGTAGTTCGGGACGATCGCCTCGGGCGGCGCCGGCGGCGGAGTCGCGCTTGCGCACCATCACCCAGCGCACATATTCGACGACCGTCTCGCCGCGCTGGTTGAAGCCGCGCGTGCGCACATAGACGACGCCGCTCTGGCGGTTGGAGTTTTCCTTGAGGCCGATCACCTCGGAGGCCGCCGTCAGCGTGTCGCCGGGATAGACGGCGGTCAGAAACCGCCCGTCGGCGTAGCCGAGATTGGCGATCGCGTTGAGCGAAATGTCGGGCACGGTCTTGCCGAACACGACATGGAACGCGAGCAGATCGTCGATCGGCGCGCGCGGGATAGCCGAGGCTTTGCGCGAACGTCTCGGCGCTCTGCACGGCGAAGCGCGAGCCGTAGAGCGCGGAATAGAGCGAGGCGTCGCCGGCGTTCAGCGTGCGCGGCGTCGCGTGCCGCAGCGTCTCGCCGACCCGGAAATCCTCGAAGAAGCGGCCGGCGGCGGTCTTGGCGACGGGCGGCGAAGCCATCAGAACACGTAAGGGTAGATGTAGAGGCGATGATCTGTTCGACCAGCAGGATCAGGAGGAACAGCACGACCGGCGAAATGTCGATGCCGCCGGTATTGGGGAGATAGCGGCGGATTCGCGACAGCAGCGGCTCGGTCAGCGCGACCAAGCGTGTTCCAGATCGACGCGGACGACGTCGTTGCGGATATTGACCACGTTGAAGGCGATCAGCCACGACATGACCGCGGCGGCGATGATGACGTACTTGTAGAGATTCGAGGGCCAGAAAAACGACATCCAGTATCGCGCGCATGGACGCTCCAGCCGCACAGCCGCGGGCGCGGCCACGCGCATCGCCGCTCCCTCGTTGACACGCGCCTCGGGCGCACGTAAACACCGCGCCGGCCGGGGCTGTAGCTCAGATGGGAGAGCGCTGCAATCGCACTGCAGAGGTCAGGGGTTCGATTCCCCTCAGCTCCACCAAGCGGTCCGCGCTAACGGCGGCAAGTTCGCCGCAGAAGAATTGGTCGACAGTCCCGCGAGTTAGCCGTGTTTTCGCAATTCGCGCATGGCGAGGGGCGCGACCGTGACGCTGGGGTCTGCAATTTCCGCAATGTCAGCGGAAGGGGCGATTGCCCGTGTCGAGCCGTGTGCGGCTTGAGGCTCGTCTAGGCGGCCGTTCGCGGTCGCAGTGGCGTCGATCGCGATCATCCCTAGGGATCAACTAAAGTTCGTTCGCCGTCGCCCGGGCGGTGAACCACCCAAATATCAATCTCAAGCAAGACGCTCGCGCTCGGCGACTCCGGGCCTGCGCGCCGCTCACGCCGCCATCGGCAACCGCCGTTTGCTCGGCGACAGGCGCCCGGCGAGTTCGAGCAGCGCCAGATGGTAGCTCATCGACATGCGCGGCATGCGGTGGAAACGGTCGACCACGACCGCCAGCAATTCGCGCAGCGTGCGCGCGTCGGCGTCGGCGACGCGGTCGAGATCGAGATCCTCGCGCGCCAGCGCCTCGATGAGGTCGCTGCGGCGCGCGTCGAACGTCCTGAGATCGCCTTCGATCAGCGCCCGCCAGGCCCGCGCGTGCATCCGCGCCAGCCGCCACACGATTTTCAGGTCGCTGTTATGCGCGCCGTAGGCCTCCAACATGCGGTCGAAGATGATCGGATCGGCCCATTCGAGCAGTCCGGAGTACCCGTCGGCGGCGCTGGCGTTCATGTTCGCTGCGTTCCCGAGGCGGCGCGAGGGCGCGTCGTCGATCTCGCGATGTCGACGCTTATGGTTAACGAACCGTTAACCGTGCGCGGCTCACGCGAATTCTTTCGGGCCGGGTCTTTCTGGCGAGCGCGTCGAGCACGGCGTTGATCATGCCGCTTTCGTCCGCGCCGTAGAAGGCGCCGGCGACGTCGACATATTCCTTGATCGCCGACGCGCGCCGGCACGTCGGGCGCGAGCGCGAGTTCGTAATAGCCGGCGCGCAGGATCGCGCGCATCAGCGCCTCGACGCGCTTCAGCGGCCAGCCCTCGGCCAGCGCGTCGTCGAGCGCCGCGGTCGATCGCGACCTGGTCGTCCAACACGCCGGAGACGATGTCGCGGAAGAACGCGACTTCGGCGGGATTGTATTGCTCGCCCTCGACCTCCTGGCCGATCCAGTGCGCCTCGAATTCCGCCAAGATGTCGGGGAGCCCGGCGCCGGCGACCTCCATCTGGTAGAGCGCCTGCGCGGCGGCGAGCCGCGCCGCCGATCGTCTGCGCCGCCCGGCTCACGCGAGCGCACCGTTTCAGCGCGGCGAGCGACAATCGCCGCGCGCGCGGCGTCGCCGCCCTTGTCGCCGCGCGCGGGTCGGCGCGCTCCTCGGCCTGCGCCAGCGTCTCGACGGTCAGGATGCCGTTGCCGAGCGCGAGCTTGCGCGCGACGCTCATGTCCATCAGCGCGCGCGCGGATTCGCCGGCGACGATCTCGAAATGGAAGGTCTCGCCGCGAATGACGCAGCCGAGCGCGACCGCGCCGTCGTAGGGCGGCCCGCCGCGGCGGCGGCGTCGAGCGCGATCGCGACCGCGGCCGGGATTTCCAGCGCGCCGGGGACGCCGATCCGCGTCGACACGTCGCGCCCGCGGCCTCGAACGCGGCGCGGGCGCCGGCGAGCAGCATGGCGCCGATCGTCTTCGTAATAGCGCGCCTCGACGACGAGGAAGCGCGCGCCGGGGAGGCGCGGCGGGGGCGCGGATTTGCGTTGAGGCTCGGCCATATCTCGTCGCTGGCGGTTAGAGGCGCGCAGTCCTAGAGGGCGCCGCCCCGCCACGCAAGCTCAGCCGCCGCCGTCTCCGCGCGGGGCTTCGCAAACGGCGACCCGAAACGCTCGACCAGCGCCAGCGCGCCGGCGAGGGTGAAGGCCAATCGATGCGAGAAAAACGTCATGCGATCAGGGCTCGCGCGGCCAGGGGCCGACGCCGCTTGCCCGATATTCCCCAGGGATTGGTTGCCGCGCGTCGGAACAAGCGCGCCGTAGCGCTCAGCCCGCGCCGAGCCAACCGAAAGCGCGGCGAACGAAGGCTTCGCCGTCGTGTTCCGCCGGCGCGCCGTGGGCGATGACGACGCGCTCGATGTCCCATGCGAGAATACGACCGAGCGCCGCCCGCGCGGCCTTGCGATCGAGGAAGGTCGTGCGCCAATCGCGCGGCGCGCCGGGGTGCGGCTCGGTGATGCCGGCGAGGCGTGCGACGACGCCGCGCCAGCCTTTGGCGAAATCGCGCGGCAGGTTCTGGATGAGGTCGGCGAAAATCGCGGTCCGGCTTGCGCGGTGGAAGAAGACGACCTCGGTCATCATCGGGCTGCCGGCGAACAGAACCTGGTCGATCTCGCCGGCCCAGCCGGGGTCCGGCGCCTCGCCGAGTTCGGCGTCGAAAGCAAGGTCCTTGCGCCGAGCCTGGAGACCCGGCGAGGCGAACATTTTCGCGTTCGGGTAAGCCGCTTTCCACTCAGCCAGAAACTGATGATGGAGCTTGTTGGGCGAGACGAGGAACGCGGGCTCGCCCAGCGCCTCCACCTGCGATCGCAATCCTGGCTTAAGCGCGATCGGCGACCAGACGAATAGCCGCCCGCCCGAGAGCCGCGCCAAAGCCATGCGGGTGGGATAGGGAAAGCTGTAGAACGGCACGGTCGAGCCGTCGGCGATCCACAGTTGCTCGCCAAAAACTTGCAGTTCCGCGCCTCCCTCGGAAGCGCTCGACATCTTCACACCTGGATCACGTCGCCGAAGTCAAACACCTCTCCCGCCGGGTTTTCGCCGAGGCGCAAGGTCGTTGGCTTGGGGAAATTGTACGGGGGGACCGGCAGGTTGTAGGGCGCGGGCACTCCCTCGAACACCCGCCCGGCGAGATCGTATTTCGAGCCATGGCAGGGACAGAAATAGCCGCCGGGCCAGTCGGCGGCGCCGGCGAGCGAATCGACCTTGGGAAAGTAATTGGGGATGCAGCCGAGATGCGTGCACACCCCGACCAGCACCAGATATTCAGGGTGCAGCGAGCGGCTCCAATTGGCGGCGTAGACCGGTTGCTGCATTTCCCGCGAATCCGGATCGCGCAACCGCGCCAGCAGTTTCGGATCGCGCAAACCCTTCAAAGCTTCTGGCGTGCGGCGCACGATGAACACGGGATGCTCGCGCCATTTGACGACAATCTGCTGACCGGGCGCAATCGGCGCGAGATCGACGTCGAACGGGCCGCCGTGCGCCAAAGTGTCGGCGTCGGGGTTCATCTGGTCGATGAGCGGCCAAGCGGCCGCGACGGCGCCGACGGCTACGACCGTGGCGGTGGTGAGGTAGAGGAAGTCCCGGCGGCTGGGCGGAAGGTGTTCCTGGCCGTCCGTGTAAGTCGTGGCTTCCGCCATGCGCGTCTCCCTCGGTCGAAGCGCGCGGCTTGCAGACTCGAACCGCGGGCGTAAGGCGTGACTCCGCAGTTAAGTCGCAAAGTTGTCCGCGCGGTGGCTGGCGAGTTAACGATAGCTTGAACGCCGACGCGCTACACCCGCCCGTATTTCGCCATCAGCGCCTTGACGACGTTCGGCGGCGCGAACGGCGTAACTTCGCCGCCCATCTGCGCGATCTGGCGCACCAGCGTCGCGGTGATCGGCCGCACCGGCGCGGAGGACGGCAAGAACACCGTGCGCAACTCCGGCGCCATCGCGCCGTTCATGCCCGCCATTTGCATCTCGTAATTGAAGTCGGTGGAGTCGCGCAGTCCCCGTATGATGATGTTCGCCCCCGCCGCCCGCGCCGCGTCGACGGCGAGCCCGGTAAACGAGACCACATCCAACGCGCAGCCTTCGCGCTCCAGGGTCTCGGCCGCCGCCTCGCGGATCATCGCCAGCCGCTCCTCGACGGTGAACAACGCCGATTTCGAGGGATGCGCGCCGACGCCGACCACCAGCTTGTCGCAAAGCGCCGCCGCATGGACCATCACGTCGAGATGGCCATTGGTCATCGGATCGAACGATCCCGAATAGAACGCGATACGCGGCATATCGCAGCGTTAGCGGGTCGGCGAAGGCGCGGCAAGAGGGACAATGGCGCACAACCGCGCTATGAGATTGACAGGAGGAGACCGATGAACGCTGACGAATTGCGCGCCTTGCAGGCGCCGCTAAAGGACCGCTATCGCCAGGAACCGAAGGCGGCGCGCATCACCTTGACCGCGCGCGGCGCGCTCGATGACGCGCGCATCGCCTGCAAGGTCGAGACCGGGCGTGCGCTGGCGGTCGCGGGGCTGCATCCGGCGACGGGCGGCGGCGGAAGCGAGCTGTGCTCGGGCGACATGCTGCTGGAGGCGCTGGTCGCTTGCGCCGGCGTGACGCTGAAGGCGGTCGCGACTTCGATGGGCGTGGCGCTCCGTTCCGGCGAGGTCGTCGCGGAGGGCGATCTCGACTTTCGCGGCACGCTCGGCGTCGACAAAGAGGCGCCGGTCGGCTTCAGCGACATTCGCCTGACGTTCAAGCTCGACGCCGACGCTGCGCCCGGGCAGCTGGAGACGCTGATGAAACTGACCGAGCGCTATTGCGTGGTGTTGCAGACCCTGAAGCGGCCCCCGACGCTGTCGGTCGACATGGCGCGCTCGAGTCCGATGCTGCGATTTCTCTTGCGCGCGATCGGGCTCGTCGCTTTGGCGGGGGCGTTCGCCTCAGCCATCATGGACGGCGCGCGCTCGATCGCCAACTCGCAACTGTCGCTGACGCGGCTTGGCGCCACTCTGGAGCAGGTCGCGCCGACGAAGTTCGCGCAATTGCCGGCGTTCGCGGCGCGAATTCATCAGAAGCTGTGGGACCCGGTGTTGATCCACGTGCTGTTCGTTCCCACATCGCTGGCGTTGGCGGTGGTCGGACTTGCGCTGACGGCGCTGGCCGCGCCGCGTCGGGGGCGGTAACGAACGCGCGGGCGCCCGCGAATACACCGTCAAAGGAGGCGAGAATGTTCAGTTTTCTATCCAAGAAGACCCAGATGGTCGATAGCGCCGCGGCGCTTCCCGGCCGCAGCCAGCCCATCCCGACCGCTGCAAGCCACTATGTCAACGGCGCCCCGCTGAAGGGACCCTATCCCGCGGACTGCGAACAGGCGATCTTCGGGCTCGGCTGTTTCTGGGGCGCGGAGCGCAAATTCTGGGAGGCCGGCAAGGGAATCTATGTGACCGCGGTCGGCTACGCCGGCGGCTTCACCCCCAACCCGACCTATGAGGAGGTCTGCTCGGGCCAGACTGGCCACACTGAGGCCGTCCTCGTCGTCTATCGCCCGCGGGAGATCGCCTACGACGATCTGCTGAAGCTGTTTTGGGAGAGCCACGACCCGACGCAAAGCATGCGCCAGGGCAATGACGTGGGCACGCAATACCGCTCCGCGATCCTGGCCACGAGCCCCGCGCAACTGGCCGCCGCGCGCGCTTCGGCCGAGCGCTACGGGCGGGAATTGAAGGCGCAGGGGTTTGGGCCGATCACCACTGAGATCGCCATGGCCGGGCCGTTCTACTTCGCCGAGGGCGCTCACCAGCAATATCTCGCCAAGAATCCCGGCGGCTATTGCGGCCTCGGCGGCACCGGCGTCTCCTGTCCCATCGGGGTCGGCGTCGCGTCGGCTTGACCGGGGAACCCGTCGACGCGGAGACCCCGCGCGGCGTCGCCTTGCAACGGCTCGCCGCGCGGCTGCGCGCGGCGGGCGTCGAAAACTCCGCGCGGGAGGCGGCGCTGCTGCTGCGCAGCGCCGCGTCGCTCAGCGCCAGCGATCTTGTCGCCGCCCCGGAGGCGCCGATTGGGCCCGCGGCGGGCCAGCTCGAAGCCTTTGCGCGGCGCCGGGAGGCGGGAGAACCGCTGGCTCGCATCGAGGGCCGGCGCGCGTTCTGGCGCCACGAATTCGCCATCACCCCTGATGTGCTCGACCCGCGCGCCGACACGGAAACGCTGGTCGAGGCGGCGCTGGAGGCGATGCGCTCCCGCGGCGGCGACCCCTTGACCGTGCTCGATTTCGGAGTTGGCTCGGGGGCGATCTTGGGCGCGCTGCTTAGCGAATGGCCGCGCGCGACGGGCGTCGGCGTCGACGTCAGCGCCGCCGCCGCGGCAGTGGCCGAGGCCAATCTTGTGGCGCTCGGACTCGGAGCGCGGGCGCGCGTGGTCGTCGGAAACTGGGGCGACGGGCTTGCGGGAACGTTTGACCTGATCGTCTCCAATCCGCCCTACATTCGCGCCGGCGACATCGCGGGCCTCGCCCGCGACGTGCGCGAGCACGACCCGCATTTGGCGCTCGATGGCGGCGAAGACGGCCTCGCCGCCTATCGGGCGCTGGCGCCGGCGTTTTGTCGGCTGCTGAAGCCCGAGGGACGGTTTTTTGTGGAGATCGGCGCGGGGCAGGGCGACGATGTCGCCGCGATTTTTTCGCGCGCGGGATTGCGGGTGGTCGAGCGAAGACGGGATTTGGGCGGGATCGAGCGGGTTTTGGGCGGCAGCAAATAAGGTTGCGCGCCGCGCCGCAACGATGAAAGATCGGCAGCCTTCGCCAACCCAGGGTCCAGCGCTTGTCCGACGCTCATTCCGACCAGCCCCGTGGCGACCTTACCGTCCGCCTCATCGCGATGCCCGCCGACACCAACGCCAACGGCGACATTTTCGGCGGCTGGGTGCTGAGCCAGATGGATCAGGCCGGCGGCATCGCCGCCGTCGAGCGCGCGCAAGGCCGCGTGGTGACGATCGCCGTCGACGCGATGACGTTCATTCGCCCGGTCAAGGTCGGCGATGTGCTGTGCGTCTACACCAGCGTCGACAAGGTCGGGCGCACGTCGATGAAAATTCACATCGAAGCCTGGGCGCGCCGCTTCCGCAGCCATAGGCGCGAGAAGGTGACGGTCGCCATGTTCACCTTCGTGGCGATCGACGAAGACGGCCGGCCGCGTCCGGTGCCGCCGGCCTCGACTTGAAAACCTGCCAGCAGCGGGAACTGATGCTCGGCGATCACGGCCGCGCCGTCACGCGGGCTCGCCCCCGAAATGCGCCCAGAATTCGTCTCGCGGATGGCTGCGTGGAAAAGGCGCGCTTGGCTTCGGCCTGTCCAGAAAGCGGCAGAGCGGGTCCCAACCCTCGGCGACATTGAATATCAGCAGGCGCTCCGCCGGTATCGAATCGCGCACTTGCTGATTGTTCCGGCGGTAGGCCGCGATCGCGGTTGCGCGGTCTATGGGGTGCGCAAAAGTGCTTTTCATGAACCAGCCCGACATGGTCCGAAAAATATCGGCGATATGCGGCGGCAGCGGCAATCCGGGCGCGCGGTCGAAAAACTTGCTGATCGTCACGCTAAAACTGTTCCACCACTCGTCTTCCGGCCGCTCGTTATGCACCACCTTGGCGTCGGGAAAGACGCCGAGAGCTTCTTCATCTCGCTAATCTGAACAATCGCGGACAAGCGCACGCCCATAGTTTGTCACAAAGAAGTTCACTTTCGGAGCGTGAGCGTCAACGCAATTCAGAGTTCTGAAGATTATCTGCTGAAATCTGCACCTCTTCCACGGGAACTCCCAAAATTTTAGCAATTCTCGCCACAGCATTCGGTTTCATTTCACTCGTATCATCAAATCTTGCTCTCAGTACCAAGACGTCCAATGGATCAAATTTCTTGAGCGTTTCAATGAACGATAGCCTGACCATGCCAGCCCGCTTTGGGTCCATGGCGGAAGCAATCAGGGACGCCCAAAGGTTCTGAAGCTCGGGGCGTGCTTCGTCATATGCGGCGCTCAACAAAGGAATTGCTATGAACGGACTGACTGCCAGAGTATCAGTCACACCTCGCCGCTTCAATATTTTATCAATCAATGTGTCGTACTTCCCCGCAATCACTGTTCGTACAAATCGTAGATGCTCGCCAATCAAAATCCCTACTGCATCATGAGGCGCGGCACCCAGAATACGTCCTGCATAGCGGGCTAAGTCGCTCCCCTCCTTAATCGCTGTGATGCCTAACTCGCTCATAGACTGTAAGGCTTTCGCCTGTTCATCACTCAGGCTCGCAACCGCGCTCACCGCCGAAATCAGTTCCCCTGCTATTGAACATTCTCTCCGATTTCCACCCGCAATTTTATGCCAGTCAGATTGACCGCGCCACAATTCGTTGCCGAGTTGTTAGCATGATCCACCCTAGCCTCGCCCCCAACAAAGGTGCTGATGCTTTGCGACCTATGGAATACCGACGGCCGCTTGAGGTCATGTGGCTGTGCCAGAAGCATCACGCGCAGATATATCGGGACGGCCGCTACCTTGGGCTAACGAACAGTTTTTGAAGCGTCTCAGCCACTCGAAGGGCGAGCGCGGAAGACTTCTCGGGCGCACCACGCAACCGGCGGGCGACACAAAGGCAGGCGAGTCCATGCATCGCCGCCCAACAGGTCAAAAATAGGTCTTCGCGTTTTTCGGCTGGGCTTAGCTCTGCGATCAGCGCTGCAAATTTCGAATAAACGGAACCGGTGCTTGCGGCGTCCTCGTCAGGCGTCGGCGGCGCGCCGCCGAACATCGTCTTGAATAGCCCCGGCCGTCGCATCGCGAACTCGACGTACGCAATGCCGTACGCCGTAAGTCGCCTGGGCGCCGACAACTCGTCGGTCGCCGAAAGTTCTTCCGCGAGGAGCGCGAACCCCCGCCGCGCAACCGCGTCCATCAAATCCGATTTGTCGCGGAAATGACGGTAGGGAGCCATGCCCGACACGCCAGCTTTTTTCGCCAAAAGGTTCAGCGACAGGCTCTCGGGGCCAGCGGTCTCCAGCGCTTCGACAGCCAGACTGAGCATCGTCTCTCGAAGAGAGCCATGGTGATACCCGCGACTCGATGTTTGCATCTCATACTTTCCTGGTGTATGAGCTATATACATTGTTCCCCTATCTGGCAAGGAGACACCATGCAGCTGCCTCTCAAGAACGACTTTCTCGCCGCTCAATGGTTGAGGGCGATCGGGCACACGGCAGCCGGGGGAGCCGATATCGCGGAATGCTTCGCGGCGGCCGAACGAGTTGAGGAGTTGGACACGGAGAGCTGGAGAAGCGCTTGGCTCGGCGTTGCGGATCGGGTGGAACGCGAAGCGGCTAGAAGCGCGGGAGCCGGCTGCGACGTGAGCGCGCATGCCGCTTGGCTCCGCGCCGCCAACTACTATCGGGCCGCGGCATTGTTCTTACTAAACCGAGAGGACGCGCCGAGATTGCGGGAGACGATGGGCCAGCAGCGGGAGACCTTCGCCGCGGCGATGGCTGCGCGGCCTGGATGGGCTGAGGCTCTCGAAATTCCCTATGAGGGGCGATCGCTGCATGGGCTTTTCTTTCGCGCGCCGGGGGATGCTCCCTCTCCGACCGTCATAATGACTGGGGGCTACGACAGTACGGCGGAAGAAGCCTATTTCTTTAGCGGCGCGGCCGCCCTGGCGCGCGGCTATAACTTTGTCAGCTATGACGGGCCGGGGCAGGGGCGCGCCCTCGAAGAGGGCATGGTCTTCCGTCCCGATTGGGAAACGGTGATGGCCGCCGTGCTTGCCGTCGTTGAACGAAGGCCGGAGGTTCGAGCCGACCGCATCGTCTCCCTGGGATCAAGCTTCGGCGGCTACCTCGCGCCTAGGGCTGCGACAGGCTGCCACACTATCGCGGCGCTGCTGGCGGACCCCGGACAGCTGAGCGTTTTGGACGAGGCGCGCTCGCGCCTTCCTGGTCCGCTTGCCAGGGCGCTTCCTGACGGAAATAGATTGATGCTCCGCGCTCTTGAACGCATTCTTGCATGGCGTCGGCGCGATCCCATAAAGGGGTGGGCGCTCCGGCGCGGCGAATTCGTCCACGGAGTAGCGACGCCGCTAGAATATTTGAAAATGCTCGCACAGTACACGTCAGAGGGACGCCTCGACCGCATCAGTTGCCCCGTCTTCGTTGCCTCGGCGGAGGCGGACGCGATCGGTGTAACCGCCAAGCGCCTGTTCGATGGGATCAAGCAGCCGAAAACCTTCCGGCGCTTCAGCGTGGAGGAAGGCGCAGGGGAGCACTGCGAAGCGGGAGCCCGCTCGCTTTTCAACCAAATCGCCTTCGATTGGTTGGCATCAGTATTGACAGCTGAGGAAACGGCAAAGACCGCAGTGGCGGTGGCCTAGAGAGCGAAGCCGGACACAAGCCGTTCGCAAGGCATGAGACCCGGAGAAATCCGTCCTGCCCAAAATCTAATGCGCAGATTTAGATTGAGCGTCCTGAAATGATGCTTTCTGTTTCCTTAACAAGTTGCCTACAAGCCGCTCCAACTCGGCCAGATCGTCACTTAAAGTCATAGCCGGGCTTCCGCAGATTGCGCCGATTTCTCGGTTAACGGACAGCGCCACTGCTTCTCGCAACTGCTTTACTGCGAGATGCGCCTTGTCCATTGCCTCCAAAAGCTCGAGCGTGCTCGTCAGGTCGTTTGCCATAGGATGTCACTCCTTTTGACTTGCTAACGCGCGCGAGCCGAAAAGTTTCAGCGGTAACTGCGAAATCGATGGATGCTGTCGAAATCCCCGTGCGGATGGTTAGCGTGGGGCGGAATTTCCCGTCGCCTTGCTGTCGGAGCAGCGCAAGTGCCCGAGGTGCTGCCCGCGGCTCTGCTCTTCGATGCTGCATCTCAGCCGCTCGCACAGAGCGGATGGGTGGAACCTGGCACGGTCATCTGCGTTCGAGGCGGAGGAAAAATTTCTGGAGAGGAAAAAATGTCATCCTATGATGGCGCTCCCCCTGAAGCGGACTATCCGAACGACCTCCCGCGCTCGGGTTTGCGCTTCGGCTCTTGGCTCGGAATGACTGCCGTCCTGATTATCGTGGTGCTCGGGCTCGCCTATGAGTTACAGGACCGCATGGTGAGCACCTCTGGCATAGGGGAACATAGGCCAGGGACGGACATGCCTGTAACGGCGAGAGCGCCAGTCACCCCCTCTCGACCGTGACGCCTGCCGCTACGCCTAAGTCGTAAGGAAAAGACGGGCCCGCTTTATCGTGGGCGCGTTGCCTATTCTGATCGATCTGTCGAGGGAGCCAATAATAAAAGGGCGGAGGGAAACCCAATGAAAAAACCGCGACGCGTTACGTCGCGGGCGAAAATTATAATTTAAAGCAATCGGCTTACTCTTCGCGCCAATTGCCGACGCGGGTGGTGGACGCTTCTCAAGACGGAGATTGAAAAATGCGACGTGGTTTGCTCTAACTGCCACCGCCTCCGAACCCACCGTCGGATGTTGGAGACTAAAAAGAGACAACGGTGGGGTAGGGCGAGCCGAAGTCTTTGA
The DNA here is from genome assembly GCA_963835115.1 of uncultured Pseudomonadota bacterium. Taxonomy (GTDB): domain Bacteria; phylum Pseudomonadota; class Alphaproteobacteria; order Rhizobiales; family Beijerinckiaceae; genus Roseiarcus. The sequence continues at coordinate 8,397 of CAWIEP010000035.1, read as the reverse complement.
AATTGCGGGTGTAGCTCAATGGTAGAGCAGCAGCCTTCCAAGCTGAATACGAGGGTTCGATTCCCTTCACCCGCTCCAAATATTTCAATGGCTTAGGACGAGGCCGCTTGGTCCATTTTCCGAATTCAGCTGCATAATTCGAAATGAAGGTCAGGACTTGTTCCGCCCCTCGCCATTGCTGGCGCCCCCATCATAGCGACGTCGGCAGTTAGCGCCGGAATGGGAACTATCTGATAGAATAGGATGCAGGCGTTCGGCGGAAATTCGGCGTGGTGTGCCGCGGATGGCGTGCACAGCACCGCGTTCGGGGCGAATGGGCCTTCGGCCCGAAGACATTGTCCTCGACGGACCGGCAACGGCGACTTTGCGTCCTTTTTCCTTTTTCGAGCGTATGTGAACGTTGCGCATTTAGTAGGGAACATGATTTACTTGTCGCGGTTTCGCACCGACGGCTTCTCCGAAAGCGCAAAACTCGCCGTCAAATGCGACAAGGGAAAGTCCGCAGTTCCCACAGAACCGGGAGAGAAAAATGACCATGAATAGGAAGCAAATATCTCAACTTAACTCAAACATTAGCTGCAGGAGGCAAAGTATTGCGCGGAACGTCGCGACAGCGGCGGCCGCCGTTCTTGTCCTTGTCAGCGCCTTAGGCGAAGCGGACGCTGTCGTTCGCAGAGGCGGGGGGGTGTACCGAGGGGGCGCCGTCTGGCATGGCGGAGGCGCCGGGTGGCACGGGGGCGCGGTCGTCCGGCACGGCGGCGCCGTGGTGAGGCCCGGCTGGCATGGTGGAGGGGTGCGCTGGGGCGGGTGGGCCAGGCCAGGCCGCTATTGGTGGGGGGCCGGCGGCGCCATCGCCGCAGGCGCGGCCATTGGTGTTGTGTCAGCGGCTGCAGCTGCGTCTTGGGCCGGCCCTGCGCCAGGCCCGGGACTGTGCTGGTACTATACTGACCCTTCTCGAACTCAGGGCTTCTGGGACGCGTGTCAATAATGCGCCGCCTGTGCGAAGCGTGGCGATCCGCGCCGGCTCGCCAGTAGCTTAGACCCCGCGAACGCGTCTGCGCCGCGCGCGCAGACGTAAAAGCAAATCGGCCCGGCGGTTCATTCGCGCCGGGCCAACTTTGCTTACCGGCGTATTTATCTAACCTGACTTGTGATTCTTCGCGGACTTGGGTAAGCCAAAAGGCTCCAAATGCGACAGTTTGACGTGTGAGTTTCGCCACACTCAATCCGATGGCGAACGCCTAAATGCTTCCCTGAAAGACGGGAGCGCTCAAAATGCTAAGCTTCATGCGCCGCGTCGCAACGCGGCTATCCCCTACCGAAGATCGTGACGAACGCGCGGATCCGCGTTCACGCGGAGTCATCGCCCGGATGATGGACTGCGACAGAAACAACCTCGACCGCCTGACCCGGGCGCTCGTGGAGCCGCCGCAATAGCCGCAAAGTCGGCGGTCCCGTTCGCTACGGGGCCGCGGCCGGGTTCGCCAGCGTCTGCCGCAACTGGTATTTGAGAATCTTGCCGGTGGCGTTGCGCGGCAGCGCGGCCACGAACTCCAGCCGTTTGGGCAGTTTGTAGACGGCGAGCCGTTCGCCCGCGAAGGCGCGCAATTCCTCCAGCGTCAGCGCGGCGCCTGGCTTCAGTGCGGCGACGGCGACGATCCGCTCGCCCCATTGCCCGTCGGCCTCGCCGACGACGCCAACTTCGGCGATCGCGGGATGGCGCATCAGTTCGCTTTCGATCTCGGCGGGATAGACGTTCTCGCCGCCGGTGATGATCATGTCCTTGATGCGGTCGCTGATCGTCAGGAAGCCGTCGGCGTCGAGGAAGCCGGCGTCGCCGGTATGGAACCAGCCGTCCGCGTCGATCGCCTTGGCGCTGGCCTCGGGCAGGCCCCAATAGCCCTTGAACACATTGGCGCCGCGCACCAGGATTTCGCCCTGCGCGCCGGGCGTCGCGACCGCGCCGCCGGCGGAATCGACGATCTTCGCCTCGACGAACATCGGCGTGCGGCCCGACGAGCCGACCTTGGTCAAGGCGAATTCGGGCGCCAGGAAACTCACCATCGGCGAGGTTTCGGTGAGGCCGTAGCCCTGCTGCATCGGTAGCCCGCGCGCGAAATAGGTTTTGAGCACCGGCACGGGGCAGGGCGCGCCGCCGACGATGAACAGGCGAACCGAGGAAAGGTCGGTTTCAGCGAACGCCGGGTGCTGCGCCATGAACAGAAACATCGCCGGCACGCCGAACATCGTCGTCACCCGCTCAGCGGCGATGTCAGCGAGCGCGCGGCCGGGGTCGAAGCCGCGTTGCAAAACCACGAGCGCTCCCTTCTGAAACGCCGTCAGCGTCGTGACGTTGAGCCCACCGATATGGAAGATCGGCGCGGGGACCAGCGTCACGTCGTTCCCCGACACATCGAGCGCATGCATGCCGCTGACGTTGTTCCACCAGAGATTGCCGTGCGTGATCATGGCGCCCTTGGGCCGCCCAGTGGTGCCGGAGGTGTACATGATGAGCGCGACGTCGTCCTCGGCGGCGCGGACTTGCGGGGCGGGCGGCGGCGGGCGGTCGTTCCAGCTTTCCGGCCGCTCGGCGGCGAGCGTCGCCTTGAGCGAGGCGAGGCTCGCAAGCTGCGGCGCGATCACGGGACGATGGGCTTCGTCGACGATCAGCGCGCGCGCCGAACAATCGGCGAGCATGAAGGCGAGTTCCGGGCCGGTCAGCCGGAAATTGAGCGGCACGAAAATCGCGCCGAGCCGCGCGGCGGCGAACATCGCAAACAGGAACATCGGTTGGTTGTGGCCGAGAAAGGCGACGCGCTCGCCCTTGGCGACGCCGAGCGCGGCGAGCCGCGCCGCGACGTCCTCGATCTCCTGCGCCATCTGGCCGTAGGTCCACAGCCGCCCCTCGAACAGGAGCGCCTTGCGCTCGGGCGTGCGTGAGGCGCGCTCGGCGAACCAATTGGCGAGACCGATATCAGGCGTCATCCGTTGCCCCCTTGGTTCTAGAGCCCCATCTGCCGGCTGGCGAGATCCTTCATGATCTCCTCCGTGCCGGCGCCGATCGCGTTGACCTTCACCTCGCGATAGATGCGCTCGACCTTGGCGCCGCGCAGAAAACCGGCGCCGCCGAAATATCTGCACGCCCTCGGAGGCGCAGAAGGCGAGCGTCGTCGTCGCCTGGTTCTTCAGCATGCAGATTTCGGCGACCGGATTTTCGCCCTGTTCGACCCGCCAGGTCAGCAGTTCCAGCATCGCCTGGCTCGCCTCGATCCGCTGCGCCATGTCGACGAGCTTGTGGCGGATCACCTGATGCTGGGTCAGCGGCTTGCCGAAGGTCTCGCGCTGCGCGCGCATAGCCGATCGCCTCCTCCAGACAAACCCGCGCGAAGGCGATCGCGCCCGCCGCGCCGTGCAGGCGCTCGTCGTTGAAATTCAGCATGATGGCGCGAAAGCCCTCGCCTTCCTTGCCGATCAGGTTGGCGGCGGGCACGCGGCACGTTCTCGAAATACAGCGTCGCGGTGTCGGAGCACCACCAGCCCATTTTCTTCAGCGGAGTGCGTTGCAGGCCCGGCGGATCGCCTTCGATCAGGATCAGGCTGACGCCGCCGGCGCCGGGGCCGCCGGTGCGCACGGCGAGCGTGATGAAATCGGCGCGCATGCCGGAGGTGATGAAGGTCTTGGAGCCGTTGACGACGTAATGATCGCCGTCGCGCCGCGCGCGTGGTCCGCAAATTGGCGACGTCGGAGCCGCCGCGAGGGTTCGGTGATCGCGAGCGCCGAGATTTTCTCGCCCGACAGAATCTGCGGCAGCACGCGCGCCTTCATCGCCTCCGAGCCGCGCTGCAGGATCGGCGGCGCGCCGATCGTGTGGCTGAACAGGCCGGCGCCGACGCCGCCGCAGCCGGAGCGCGCGAACTCCTGCATCGCCATGATGCGCATGAAGCGGTCGCATTCGACTGCCGCCGTATTGTTCGGGGAAGCCGAGCCCGATGATAGCCGATCGCGGCGGCCTTCGCATAAAGCTCGCGCGGGAACTCGCCGGCCTCGTCCCATTGCGTTGGCGTAGGGCTCGATTTCGCGCTGCGACGAATCGCCGCAACGTGGCGCGGAACGCCTCGTGCTCGGGCCTGTAGAACGGGCTCAAGCGCACGGCGTCGTAGAAATGAGCGGTCATGGCCGCGCCTCCTTGGTTGATGTGAGACCCAGAGCCGCGCGCGCCTCGTCGGGCGAGGCGATCGTCGCGGCCGGCGGCGCGGGCGAGCGGAGCCAGCGCGGCGACCAGATTCGCCGTTCGAGGCGGCGCGGGCGCCGTCGGGCAGATAGATCGTGTCCTCGAGCCCGGTGCGCAAATCGCCGCCGAGTTCGGCCGCGCGCGGCGTGCAGCGGCCAGATTTCCGCGCGGCCGATCGCGGTGACGCTCCAGCGCGCGTCGGCGACAATCAGCCGCAGCAGGATCGGCAGCAGCTCCGGATCGGCCGGCATGCCGGATTCGACGCCCATCACGAAATTGTATTTCGGCGCGCGGTCATAGCCGTTGTTGCGCGCGATCGCCGCCGCGGTGCGCACGATGCCGGTGTCGAAACATTCGAACTCCGGCATCGAGCCGATTCTCGTTCATCGCGGCGAGAAACGCCGCGATCTTCTCGACGGGATTGTCGAACAGCATCGGCGGCCACGCCCAGCCGCCGTCGGCGCGGGTCTTCAGATAATTGAGCGAGCCGGCGTTGAGCGCCGCGATCTCCGGCCGCACGGCGCGCAGGCAAGCGACCGGGCCGGAGATGTCGGGTCCGACAATCCCCGTCGTCTGGTTGATGACGACATCCGGGCAGGCGTCGCGGATCGCCGCGACCACGGCGCGCGCGACTTCGCGGCTCCCAGGACGGCAGATGGCCCTTGCCCGGCTCGAGCTCGGCGGAAATGCACGTGGATGACGCTGGCGCCCTCGTCGACCGCGGCCTGCGCCTCGCGCGCCATCTGTTCCGGCGTCACCGGCGCGGGATAGACGGCGCGGATCGGTGAGCACGCCGGTCAGCGCGCAGGTGACGATCGGCCTTGTCCATCTCAGCGTCTCCTGCGGCGCGATCGAGAACAGCAGCGCGCGGGCCTGCGCCGGTGCGCCGGCGACGGCGTGGGCCTCGGCGATCACGCCGTCGATCGGCGCGAGGATGGCATATTGCATCTTCATCGCCTCGAGCGTCGCGAGCGCCTGGCCCCGCCGCACGGCGTCGCCGGCCTTGGCTTCGACGGCGACGACGACGCCGCTGACGGGGGCCAGCACCGCGCCGGTGGCCGCGGCGTCGTCGCGACGCGGCGGGGCGTAGGTGAGATCGGCGAAGCGCCGGCAGACCCCCTCGAAATCGAGCCACAGCGCGTCGCCGTCGCGCGCGAAGGCGACGCGCCTGACGAGGCCGTCCACGGCGAAGCGGAGTTCGCCCACGCGACTGTCGAGGAGCCGCATCCGCAAGTCGGCGTCGGCGATCCAGTCCGCCCCGTCGCGGCGCAAGCGGACGCGCCGCTCGACGCCGTCGGCGACGAGCCGGACTTGCGCGGCCCGCCAGCCGGCGGTCGGGACGACCGGCCCGTCGCGCGCGACCAGCGCCAGCGCGGCGAGCGCGAAGGCGAGCGGGCTCGGGGCGGAGGGCGCGAACGGCGTCTCTCCGACGAAGGCGGTGGTCGCTTCGCCCGCGACGAAGGCCGGGCTTTGCAGCGCATGAAGCAGGAAATCGCGGTTGGTCGCGACGCCGGCGACGAACGTCGCTTCGAGCGCGGAGACAAGCTTTCGCCGCGCCTGCTTCGCGGGTGGTCCCGTGGGCGATGATCTTGGCGATCAGCGAATCGTAGTAGGGCGTCACCACCGAGCCCGCCTCGACGCCGTGATCCACGCGCACGCCGTCCCTGCGCCCGGCCGCCAGGCGAGATGCGGCCGGTCGCCGGCATGAAGTTGGCGCGTCTTCGGCGCAGAGCCGCGCCTCGATCGCGTGGCCGCTGAGCGCCACGTCGGCTTGCGTGAAGGGCAGGGGCCGGCCTTGCGCGACCTGCAATTGCAGCCGCACGAGGTCGAGGCCGGTCACCGCTTCGGTGACGGGATGCTCGACCTGGATGCGGGTGTTCATCTCCAGGAAATAAAAGGCGCCGTCAGCGTCGAGCAAAAACTCGACGGTGCCCGCCCCGACATAGCCGACCGCGCGCGCGGCGCGCCTCGGCCGCCTCGCCCATCGCTTGCCGCAACTCCGGCGACACCGCCGGCGACGGCGCCTCTTCGATCATTTTTTGGTGGCGGCGCTGGATCGAGCAATCGCGCTCGCCGAGAGCGACGATATGGCCGTGCTCGTCGCCGAACACTTGAACTTCGACATGGCGCGCGCCGAGAAGCGCGCGCTCGATCAACAGCCGGCCGTCGCCGAAGGCGCTCGCGGCCTCCGCGCGGGCGGCCGCGCAGCGCGGCGGCGAGTCCGTCCGGCGCGCTGACGACGCGCATGCCGCGCCCGCCGCCGCCGGCGCTCGCCTTCACCATCACGGGATAGCCGATCGCGCGCGCCTCTTCGGCGAACGCGCTCGTTCGATCTGGTCCTCGCCGTGATAGCCCGGCGCGCAGGGAACGCCGGCGTCGCGCATCCGCGCCTTGGCCGCGCTCTTGTCGCCCATCGCGCGCATCGCCGCCGGCGGCGGCCCGATGAAGACGAGGCCGGCCGCCGCCGCGGCTTCCGCGAAATCGGCGTTCTCGGCGAGAAAGCCGTAGCCGGGATGGATCGCGCCGGCGCCCGCCGCTTTCGCCGCCGCGAGGATCGCGGGGATGGACAGATAGGATTGCGCCGGCGGCGCCGGGCCGATGCGAACGGCGGCGTCGGCGAGTTTTACATGCGGCGCGTCCGCGTCGGCGTCGCTGTAGACGGCGACGGCGCGCAACCCCTCCGCGCGCGCCGCGCGGATCATGCGGCACGGCGATCTCGCCGCGATTGGCGATGAGCAGCGTGTCGAAGCGCGGCGTCATGCCTGGCCCCAGTTCGGCGCGCGCTTCTCGACGAACGCCGCCACCCCTTCGCGGCCCTCGGGCCCGCGCACAGCGGCGGCGAAGCTTTGCGCCGCCGTCGTCGATATAGGCCTCGCGCGGCGTGGCGCGGGCCAGCGCGAACAGCCGCTTGGTCTCGGCGTTGGCGCCCGGCGCGCAGCGCTCGATCCGCCTTCAACAGCCCCGCCAGTTCCGTGCGCGCCGTCGGTCTCGCTGAAAAAATCGGCGAGCCCGATCGCCGCCGCCGCGGCGCCGTCGAGCCGCGCGCCGGTCAGCGCGAGCCGCCGGGCGACCCGCTCGCCGAGCCGCGCGACGAGATAGGGCGCGATCTGCGCCGGCGGCAGGCCGAGGCTGGTCTCGGTCAGCGCGAAGCGGGCGCGAGGCGTGGCGATGACGATATCCGCGCAGCACGCGAGCCCCATGCCGCCGCCGACCGCCGCGCCGTCGACGAGCGCGATGGTCACGCAGGGCAGCGCCGCAACCGCGCGAAAAACCGCCCGCCGGCCGCGTTGAGCGCCGCCACGGGATCGCTCTCGCTCCGGCGCCGGCGGGTGCGCCAGCGCCGCCGACAGCGACTTCAGATCCGCCCCGGCGCAGAACGACGCCGCCCTCGCCTTCGATGACCAGCGCGGCGAGGTCGGGCGCGAGCGCATCCAGAACGCTGCTCGATCTCCGCGACCATCTCCGCGGAGAGCGCGTTCTGGCGCGCGGGATCAGCCGAGCGTCAGGATCAGGCTGCGGCCTTGGGTCCGGGTGCGAAGCCGCGCCATCTCAGAACCTCGCCACGCCGAAGGCGTTGGGGCGCAAGGCGCGGGCGCCCGCCTCCGCGCACGTATCCAGGCAGAAGCCGAGCATCGCGCGGCTGTCGCGCGGGTCGATCAGGCCGTCGTCCCACAGCCGCGCGGTGGCGAACAGCGCGGTCGATTGCTTGTCGTAGCTCGCGACGATTTTTGCGCTCTGCGCGTTCGAGCTTGTCCGCGTCCAACGCCAGCGCCCCGCGGCGCGCGCGCCCTCCTCGGCGACGATCGCCATCACCTTGGCCGCCTGCTCGCCGCCCATCACCGCGACGCGCGCATTCGGCCAGGAGAACACGAAGCGCGGCCCGAACGCGCGCCCGCACATGCCATAATGGCCGGCGCCGAACGAGCCGCCGATCTGCAGCGTGAGTTTCGGCACATCGGCGTTGGTGACGGCCTGGATCATCTTTGAGCCGTGTTTGACGATGCCTGACGTCTCCGCCGCGACGCCGACGAGATATCCCGTCGTGTTTTGCAGGAAGACCATCGGCACGCCGGTCTGACAGCAGAGTTGGATGAATTGCGCGGCCTTGGCGGCGCCGGCGGAATCGATGGGGCCGTTGTTGCCGAGGAGCCCGACTGGCCGCCCC
>CAWIEP010000034.1:0-20818 GCA_963835115.1 uncultured Pseudomonadota bacterium | reverse complement strand
GGCGCGGTCGCGCTTGATGATCTCGAGCAGGCGTCGGCGGCGCCGGTCGCGGTCGCCCTTGGCGTTGAGCGCGACCGCGAGATCGAACCGCGCCTGATGATCGTCGGGATTGGCGGCGAGCGCCTTTTGCAGCGGCGCGAGATCGCCGACGCGAGGCCGCCTGCTCGGCCAGATGCAGCGCGGCGAGGCCGCGGCGATCGCCGGGTCGGGTCCTTGCCCGGCGCGGGCGGCGCGGCCATCGACAGCACGGCGCTTGGCCTGATCGAGATCGCCCGCCTCGACATGCAGTCTTGGCGAGGCCGCCGATCGCCTTCGGGTTGGTCTCGTCCTCGGTGAGGACGCGCGCGTAGAGCGTCGGCGGCGCCCTCCGGCGTCGCCCTGCGGCGAGCGCCGCCTCGGCTTCGGCGATGCATCGCGTCGGCGCCGCCGCCGAGCGGGCCGACGAGGCGCTCGATGAAGCCGCGCACCTGACTTTCGGGCAACGCGCCCATAAAACCGTCGACCGGCTGGCCTTTTTCGAAGGCGATGACGGCGGGAATCGATTGGATGCCGAGCTGGCCGGCGATTTGCGGGTGCTCGTCGATGTTCATCTTGACGAGCGTCACCTTCCCCTTGGAGTCGGCGACCGCCTTCTCCAGCACCGGCGCGAGCTGCTTGCAGGGGCCGCACCAGGGCGCCCAGAAGTCGACCAGCACCGGCTGGCGCGACCGATGCGGTCAAGCACGTCCGCCTTGAAGGACGCCGTCGTCACGTCCTTGACCTGCGCCCGGCGCCGCGCCGTCTGCCGCCATGATCCGTTCCTCCTTGATCGACTTGGCCGGCGAATTCGGCCCTAAATGGCCTCGCCCGGCGCGAATTATTCAACTTGCTCGATTCGCCGAGCGCGACGATCGAGCGGCTCGTGCCCGGTCGCCCGCAGGAATTTCGAGAGATCGGCGGAGGAGAGCCCGGTCGTGCGCGTATTGACGAGCGGATGAAAATTCAGCCGCTTCGTGCCGCATCATCTCCGCGTCGAGCACGACGGTCACCCGGCCGCTCGCGGTCGTTGATGGCGCCGAACGGCGTGACCGCGCCGGGCCTGACGCCCCAGACCTCCTCGAGCAGTTCCGCCGAACCGAACGAGACGCGCCCCTGCGCGCCGATCTTCTCATGCACGCGCTTGAGGTCGACTACGGTCTCCTCGCCGAGCACCAGCAGGAACAGCCGCCCCTTCTTGTCCTTGACGAACAGGTTCTTGGTGTGGCCGCCGGGGATTTCGCCGCGCAAGGCGCTGCGAATCCTCGACGGTGTGCAGCGGCGGATGCTCGACGGTCTCGGCGACGCCGAGCCGGTCGAGAAAGGCGAGGAGGTCTTCGGGAGTGGCGGGCATGGGCTTCTGGCGGTTGTGCGGTCGCAACCGCTTAGCCGGGTTGATGAGGCGGCGCCAAGAGGGCGGAATTTGCCGTCGGCGATCCCGCCGGCCGCTCGCGTTCATTTAACTTATGTGTTAAGTGATGGGTGGCGCCCGCGACAGGTTGCGCGGCGCCGGGTCGGATGGTTGCGGAGGAGCCCCGAATGAGCGCAGCTCTCGAGATGAAAACCGGTATTGCTGATCGCGAAACTTGGCTTGCGGCGCGGCAGGCGCTGCTGGTCGAGGAGAAGGCGTTCACAGCGGCGCGCGACGCCCTCAGCGCCAAGCGGCGCGCGTTGCCCTGGGTGCGGATCGACAACGCCTTACCGCTTTGTCGGCGCTAGCGGCGAAACGACGCTAGCCGGTCTGTTCAACGGTCGTCGCCAACTCGCGCTCTGGCATTTCATGTTCGCGCCGGAGTGGGACAAACCGTGCAAGAGCTGCTCGTTTTGGGCCGACGGCTACCAGGGCCTCGTCGAGCACATGGCGCATCGCGACACGGCGCTGGCGGCGGTCTCGCGCGCCCCCTACGCCAAACTGGCGCAGACGGCGGAGCGCATGGGTTGGAGCTTTCCGTGGTTGAGCTGCGAGGACGCTTTCGCCGAGGATTTCGGCGTCGCCTTTTCTCCCGAGCGGATCGCGGGCGGCGAAGTCGAGTACAACTACCGCAAGGCGCCGATCCAAATGTCCGACCTGCCGGGCTTCAGCGCCTTCATTCGCGACGGCGAGACGGTCTATCACACCTATTCAACTTACGCGCGCGGGCTCGACATGATGAATGTCGCCTATCAGATGCTCGATCTCACGGCGCTCGGCCGGCAGGAGGAGGGGCCGGGAAATCCTATGAGTTGGGTTCGTCGACGCGGCGAATACGAGACGGCGTGAGCGCGCTGCAACCCGACCGTCTCCGTCGCGCCTTCAACTCCGCGGCGTGACCCGGAAGGTGAGGAAACCTTGCGGCCCCGGGCCGAGCGCGGCGACGGCGACTCCCGCCGGCGGAGCGGCGGTCGCCGCCGCGGGCGGGGCGAGCAAGGTCGCCGTCACCGACGCCGGCCACGGCGCAAAACGCCAACCGCCGCCGGGGCTCACGGCGACCCTCCGACTCGCCCTCACATATTGCAGCAGCGCGTCGCGGTTGGCGTCCGGCGCCTCGTAGACGATCGAGCTTCCGTCGCAGCCGGGAAAATGGCCGCCGCCGCCGGCGCGATAGGAATTGGTGACGACGAGAAACGTCGCGGTCACGTCGATCGGCGCGACCCTCGAAACTGAGATCGACCACGCGATGCGCGTCGGGCGCGACGACCTGGCCCTGGTCGTCGTAGCGCGCGGGCTGCGTCGAGATCGATGCGGTAGGTCACGCCGGCGATCGATGTCGAAATCGTAGGCTGCGAAATTCGGGTTCGAGCAGCGGCTGCGGCGCGGTCGACTTCGGGTCGAGCCGGCGAAACACGCTCGCCGAGCGCTCCAGCCATTCCCGCAGCGTCGCGCCGGTCGCCTTCACCACGCGCAGGCCGTTCGGATAGACGTAGAGATCGGCGACGTTGCGCAGCGCGACCGGGCCCGCCGGCGACGTCGGTGTAATAGTCAGGCCCGCCGCGGCCGCCGCATTTGAACGGCGCCGACGCCGAAAGCAGCGGCGCCTCGACCGAGCGCCGGGCATGCTCGTCAGCAAGATTGCCGGGCGTACCAGAGTTGCGCGTCGTTGACGATGCGCACGGAGGAATCGTCGCCGACCATCGCGAAATAGGAAGTCGAGCCGTTCGCTGCGATCTCGCCGACGGGCGCGCGGACATAGGCGAGCGTCGCCTCGTGCGCGGCTTGCGGTCGCGGCGAGCAGCGCCGGCGTCGGCCGCGCGTTCGCCGGCTCGACCGCGCGCGCCGATAGATCGGCCGTCGCGCCCGTCGACGCGCCAGCCGACGGCCGCTTCCGGCTCCAGCGTCAGGTCGATGACGCCGATGATGGCCGCCCCAGAAGCCCGGCATGACGGCCGGAACGCCGCGAGCGCGCCGCGCTCGGCGTCGACGCCGTCGATCCCGGCGAAATCCGCGCCCGGCAGCAACAGATGCTGGTGCCCGACGAAGATCGCGTCGATCCCGCCGACCGCGCCAGCGCGAGCGCCGCGTTCTCGTCGCCGCGGCCGGCCCGATCTTGCGCATATGCCGGCATGGCAGAGCGCAATGACGATGTCCGCGCCCGGCGCGCGCAAGTCGGGCACATGCGTGCGCGCCGCCTCGACGATGCCGATCGTGGTCGCGCGGCCGGCGAGATGGCTCATGTCCCAACGCACGATCTGCGGCGTCACGAAGCCGATGACGCCGATCTTCAGAGCGTGCTCCGCGCCGTCGCTCGTCGCGGCGACGGTTCGAGCAGATGCGTCCACGGCTTGAAATAGAAGCGCGCCGTCCGGCTTCAGCACGTTGCAGCTGAGAAACGGGAATTCGGCGCCCGCGAGCGCGGCGTCGAGCACGTCGAGGCCGTAGTTGAATTCGTGATTGCCGACGGTCGCTGCGTCGTAGCCGAACTGCGTTCATCGCCGCGATCATCGGGTGGATCGCTGATCCCGCCGGCGCCGAGCGCTTCGGCGGCCCAGTCGCCGAGCGGCGAACCCTGGATGAGGTCGCCGTTGTCGAGCAGAATCGCGTTCGGCGCCTGCGCCCGCGCTTCAGCGATCAGCGTAGCGGCCTTGGCGAGGCCGGTCTTTTCGTCCGGCGCGTCGCGATAATAGTCATAGGGGTGGATGTGCGCATGCACATCCGTCGTGCCGATCAATCTGAGTGTGACTCTCGCCAAAGTCGTCTCCCCTGGCGGCTATCGGCGAGCCCGTGCGGCGCGTCAAGCACGGGCGAATGTTGGGAAAGTCGCAAGCTCGATTTCAGCTTCCGACCTGTAGCGATCATGAGAAAACGCCGCAGGCGCTTGCATGCGGGCGCGCTTGTTCCTAGTCTTGTCTGCGAAGCCGAGGTGCGCGGGTGAGAAGACGCGACTTTGTGTTCGCCGGACTGGCGGCCGCCGCTACCGAGGTTTGGCCGTTTGGCCGTGGCCAAGCGGCGGCGCTGTCGCGCGTGCGTCCGGGCGGTCCGGGCTGGCCGAGCGAAAGCGAATGGGCGAAGCTCGCCAATGCGACAGGCGGCCGATTGTCGAAGCCGACCCCTCTTTCGCAGCTTGGCGAGGCGTTGAAGGCGTTCGCCCGCAATCCGTTCTATCGCGGCGATACGCCAAGCCTCACCGAAAGCTCCGGCTGGCTCGACGCGTGGCGCTCCGCGCCCAGCGCCTACATGGTCGAGGCCGCGAACGCGGCGGACGTTGCGGCGGCGGTGCGCTTCGCCGACGCGCATAATTTGCGCCTCGTCGTCAAGGGCGCGGGCCACAGTTATCTGGGAACGTCCTGTGCGCCGGACTCGCTGTTGATCTGGACGCGCAAAATGAACGCGATCGCGCTCCACGACGCGTTCAAGCCGGAGGGTTCATCGGCGCCGGCGGTCGCGGCGATTTCGCTTGGGCCGGGCTGCATCTGGTTGCACGCGTATCAGGCGGCGTCGGCGGCGAAGCGCTACGTTCAAGGCGGCGGCTGCACCACCGTCGGTGTCGGCGGCCTGGTGCTCGGCGGAGGCTTCGGCAGCTTTTCGAAGCGTTACGGCCTGGCGGCGGCGAGTCTCATCGAGGCCGAGATCGTGACCGCCGACGGCGAGGTTCGCATTGTCAACGCCACGCGCGAGCCGGATCTATTTTGGGCGTTGAAGGGCGGCGGCGGCGGCACGTTCGGCGTCGTGACACGCTTCACGCTGGCGACGCACGAATTGCCTTACCAGTTCGGGGCACTCAACTGGACGGTGCGCGCGCGCTCGGACGAGGCGTATAGAAATCTGATCGCGCGATTCCTGGAGCATTACGCCAAGGCGTTGTTCAATCCGCATTGGGGCGAAACGGCGCACGTGGCGCCGAACAATGTGCTTCATCTGTCGATGGTGTTCCAGGGGCTGACGAGCGCAGAGGCGGTGGCGACGTTCAAGCCCTTGACGGACTATGTCGCGGCAAATGCAAGCGACTTCGAAACGAAAGAGGCCTTGTCGGCGCACGCCGCCTGGGCGTCCTGGTTCTGGAGTCCCTGGCTGTTCCGGCTGTTCGCGCGCGACGCCGTTGTTTTCGACCAGCGGCGCGGCGCAAGCTGGAGCGATTTTTGGTGGAAGGGCACCAGCGGTGAGGTCGGCGTGTTCTGGGACGCCTATCAATCGGTCTGGCTTCCATCGTCTCTGATTGAGGCCGCCAATCGCGCCTCGCTCGCCGACGCGCTGTTCGCCGCCAGCCGGCGCTGGTCAGTGGGGCTGCACTTCAACAAAGGATTGGCGGGCGCGCCGGAAGACGTGATCGCGGCGGCGCGCGACACGCCGGTCAACGCCAATCTCGTCTCGGCGTTCGCGCTCGCCATTATCGGCGCCGACGCCCCGGATCCGCCCGCCGAAGGCTCGCCGGAGATGGCGCAATCGCGCGAGCGGGCGAAGCGGGTCGGCGAGGCGATGGCGGCCTTGCGAACGGTCGCCCCCGGCTCCGGATGCTATTTCAACGAGTGCGATTATTTCCTCGACGACTGGCAGCGCGCCCAATGGGGCCAGAACTACGAGCGTCTCGCCGAGATCAAACAACGGTATGATCCCAAGGGACTGTTCTTCGTCCATCACGGAGTCGGCAGCGAGGGCTGGAGCGCGGATGGGTTTACGCGATCGGGTTGACCAATGCTCTTTGAGCGGCCGCGCGCTGCGTTGGGCTCATCGACGGATTTCCATCCGCCGCTTCCGGCGCGGCGCAAACCGCTCCCTCCCAATGGCGAACGTCGAGCCGACACGCGGCGCGAAGCTTCGGCCGTCGCCGGCTTTCGCCGGCGGCGCAAACCTCGCCTTGCCGCGCTTCACCCCTTCACCCCCGCTGCCTTGTTGTCGGCGGGAGCGGCCGCCGCAGCCGCGCCGGGAGCAGGCGGGGCATTGTTGACGGCGGGGTCCGGCGTCTTGGCCTTGAAAGCGTCGAGCCGTTTTTGCGCCGCCGCCATCGCCCGGCCGTCCATGCGGTTGGCCACCTCGTCGCGCTTGCGCGCGGCGTCGGCGTCGCCCTGGCGCGCCCCGACGGAGAACCACATCCAGCTCTCCGCGAGGTCCTGGGGCGCGCCAAGGCCGCGCCCGTAAAGCACCCCAAGGTTGAACTGGCTGTCGCGCACGCCGTAGTTCGCCGCCTTGTGAAACCACTCGAGCGCCATGGCGTAGTCGGGTTTGCCGGCGCCGCCGTCCTGTGCGTAGAGCACGGCCAGATTGTGCATGGCGCGCGCATTCCCGGCCTCGGCCGCCTTCGTATAAAGCTCGCGCGCCCGCGCCGCGTCGCGAGTGACGCCGACGCCCTTTTCGTAAAGCGCGCCCAGCCGGTATTGCGCAAAAACGCCGCCGGCGTCGGCGGCCGCCTGCATCCACGCCGCCGCCTTCTGGGGATCGCGGGGAACCGTGCGGCCTTCGAGATAACGTTGCGCGATTTCCACCTCCGCCCCGGCGTCGCCGCTGGCGGCGGCGGCGGCGAGCGGACTGCCCAACTCCGCGGGCAGGGAGGCGATGAGCGCGGCCGGCGGCTTCCCCTCCGCCTTGATCGGGGGCAGGTCCGAAGAGATCACCTTGGGCCCGCCGGCGATCGCGCCGGTCGTGGTCATATCCGCGGCGCCGGCGTCGGGCGGCGCGGCTTGCGCCAGCGGCGTCGCCGGCGCCTCCAACTCGGATTTGCGCAACGGCGCGTGGCCGCGCAGCTCGAACACGGCCGCGCCGGTCAACAGCGTCAGGGCCCCGGCGACGCCGAGCAGTACAGGGCGCCGGTGCTGTTGGAACAGGGTCACGGCGCGTTGCGCCCATTCGCCCGAGCCCGTTTCGGCTTTCTTGCGGACCTTGCCCCGCTCCTCGCGCGGGTCGCTATCGGCCGCGGCGGCGTTGGCGGCGCGGCGGGCGGCGGCGATATGGGCGTTGATCGCCGCAGCCTTTGCGCCTTCCGCGCCGTCGCGGGTACGCCCCTGCGCGGCGATCTGGACGGGGTCCAGGACATGCGCGGCGGCCGCCCGCGTCTCCTCGACGGCGCGATCGGGAATGTCGAGCATCGCGACCCGCGCGGCCGGCGCCGGGGTCGCCGGTCGCGTCGGCGTTCCCGCGGCGTCTCGATCGAGCCGATCGACCAGTTTCTCCAGAACGTCCTGAATGCCGGAAAAGCGGGCGTCCATGCGGCGGTCGACTTGCAGTTGCGCCGCGCGCATCTCCGACAAGGTCGCCGCCCCGCGGCCGACCGCTTCCCGGGTGGAGCGCAGCCCTTCCAGCTCCTCGGTCAGTTCGACCATCGTTTGTTCGAGCGCCGCAGGAGCAGGTCTCAGCGACGCTACCGCGTCAAGCCGATCCTGAACGTCGCGCAGTTGTCCGGCGAGCGGCTCTGAATTGAGGCCCGGCAGGCGTTCGCCGAACGCCCGGGCGATCGCCTGCGCCGTCTGCTCGGCGAACGCGCCGGACATCCGCGCGTCGGCGAGATCGTCCATCTTCTCCTGCAGGACGCGCAATTCCTGCTCGACCGCGCGGGTGTCGGCGAGGGCGCCGAAGTCGCCGAGCTTTTCTGCGAGTTCGCGCACCGCTAATTCGAGGTGCGGCGAATTTTCACCGCCCGGCCGGGCGACGGAGGGACCTAAGGCGATCTGAGCCTCGATGGAATCGAGCCGCAGGACGACATCCTGATAGAATCGCTGAATGTGCGGTCCGTCGCCGTCGCCATCGAGTTTTGCGCGAAGCTCCAGGAGCGCTTCGGCGACGGCGGACAGATCGCCGGCCGCATCGCGGGGCGCCGTCGCTTGCCCCATGATGGCTTCCAGGCGCGACATATCCACGACCGGGCGCTCGAACTTCGCCGCCAAATCGCCGACGGCGCCCGCCAGGGCGCCGAGGTTGTCTGCTTCGCCGTCAAAACGGTCGAGCCGCTCGGCGATACGCTCCAGGACGTCCTCGCGCGCGGCGAAGGCGGCGGAGGCGCCGCCGTCGATCTTCGCCGCCAGAGCCTGGATTGCCAGCACGATGGCGCGAAACTCCTCGGGCCCGACGCCAGGGCGCTGGAGCCTGTCGACGGCGTCGCGGAACGCTTCCTCAAGTCGGCCGACGTCGAGCTGCTCGGCCTGGCGCTCGATAGCCTCGCGCAGAGTGTCGAGGCGCTTGCCGAGTTCGTCAATGGGGCGGCCGACGACGTCGAGCTGTTCGGCCTGACGCTCGATCGTCTCGCGCACGGCCTCGACCCGCGCCGCGAGCGCTTCGATCGGCTGCGGATCGATCTCGAATTGCGCCGGGCGGCGAAACGCCTCTTCCAGACGGGCGTTCATCTCCGCCAGCGTCGCGTTGATGCCGTGCGGGTCGATGATCGGCTGGGCGCGATCGAGTTTGTCGGCCATCGCCCCGATCGCCGTCTCCAGCCGCTCGACCTGCGGCGCCAACGCGGGCGGCTTCTCCAGGCTCTCGCGCACGCTTTCGATGCGGCGAACGAGGTCCTCGATCGGCTTGGGGTCGAGGGCGACCGTCGCCGGCCGGCTGACGACCTCGTCGAATTTCGCCGCCAGTTGGCGCAACGTGGCGTCGACCGCCTCGATCTGAGAGCTTTTCGTCGGGCGATCGAGTCGGGCGCGGATTTCGGCAAGCGCGCGCTCCAGTCGCTCAACTTGCGGCGCGAACGCTCCGTTGTTCTCCATCGCCTTGCGCATCGCCTCGATGCGGCGGCCGAGCTCCTCGACCGGCGTCATGTCGGTCGCGCGGCCCATAGCCTGAACGTCCGCCGAAAGCTGGCGCAGCGCCGCCTCCAGGCGATCCATCTCCGCCGGCGCCGCCGCCGGCCTTTCGATCCTCTGGCGCAGCTCGCCCACAGCGGCCTGGATCTGATCGACCTTCGGAACGAGGCCGCCCTGACGCTCGACCAGGGTCCGCATCGCATCGACCCGGCGGGCGAAATCCTCCACCGGCTTCATGTCCGGCGCGCCAGCGGAGCCAATGGCTTGAACTTCCGCCGAAAGCTGGCGCAAGCCCGCTTCGAGGCGCTCCAGCTCCGCCGCAGGCGCGGCGGGCCGGTCGAGTTTCTGGCTGAGTTCGCCGACCGCGGCGTGGATTTGGTCGACTTTCGGGGCAAGCGCTCCCGCGCCCTCCACGAGGCCGCGCACGCCTTCGATGCGGCGGGCGAGCTCCTCGATCGGACGCGGGTCGATCGGTCCCGGCGTCGGGCGCCGCAGTCCCTCTTCGAGCCGGCCGATCATGCCCTGCAGAGCCGCCATCGTCGCCGCCGATTGCGCGCCGGTCGCCGAGGCGCTGTCGAGTTTGTCGTTGAGATGGCCCAAAGCGGCCAGCAACGCCGCACCGTCCGGGCGCGCGCCCTGACGTTCGAGCGAGGCGCGGATCGCTTCGACGCGGCGGGCGAGGTCTTCGAGCGGTTTGGGGTCGGGCGTCGAGCGACGCGCCGACGCCTCGACGCGGACGCCCAGTTCGTCGAGACGGCGCTCCAGGCTTTGCAGCGAAGACGCGCGCCGGTCGATCTCGCCGCGCGCCGCGCCGTTCGCAACGGGCGCCGTCGCCGCCACCCGCTCGACAAGAGCCGCGAGTTGGCGCTCCATGCGCTCAAGCGCCGCGTCCTTCGCGGCGGCGGCGATTTCGTTCGGTTTTTCCTCGGCGCGATGCGCCTCCGGCGGCGGGGCGACGGGGAGCGCGTCGACCTTCTCCGCGATAAGGCGCAACTGGCGCTGCATTTCGGCGAGCGCGGGAGATTCCGGGACCGCGGCGGCGGACGGCGGCGCCGGCGCCTCGCTCGAAGGGCTGACCTCCTGACGCTGCTGGCGGCGGCGGGCGAGACGCTCGGCGACGAGCCGGAACGTGTCGTCGTCCTCGCCGGGCGCTCTGGCGGCGCCGGACGTCTCGGCCTGCGGCGTCGGCGCGCGACCGGCGCGCCGAGACAGTGCGTCGAGCCGCGCCGCGACGGCGTCGTCCGACGGCGGCGGCGATCGCGGCGCGGGCGCAGCGGGCGCCGTCAAGGATTCGAGCGCGCGGACGGTGCGCGCCTCGCTTTGCTCGGCTCGCCGGGCGATTCGCTCAATAGCGGCTTCGAGGCCCTCGCGATCGCCGGCGCGCGCATCGATGAGACCGGTCAGCGATTCGAGCGCGCGAACGGTGCGCCGCTCGTTGCGTTCGGCGCGCTGCTGAACCTCTTCGATCGTCTGTTCGAGACGGCCGCGCTCCTCACCGCGCAATTCGACGAGCTCAGCGAGCGATTGCAACGCGCGCGACGTGCGCTGCGCGTTGCGTTCGGCGCGCTGCTCGACATCGGCGATGGCGTGTTCAAGACGGTCTTGCGCTTCTGCGCCGGCACGCGATTCACGTCCCGCGACCGGGCGCTCGTTCAGGCGACGGGCGCGTTTTTCTATACGTTCGACCGCATCGTCGAGCCCATCCGGCTCGATGGCGTCATAATCTTCACGCGGGCGCGGGTAACGGCGAGTCTCTCGCAAATCTTCGTCGGACGCGTCACGCCGGCGGCGCGGCAATTCGCCGTCTTCGCGACGGCGCAGGATCGGGCGATCGTCATAATCAGGATCGCGGCGCGACCGCGCCGCAGCGCCGCGAACCTGACGATCGACGCGCTCTTCGATGGCTTCCAGCCGCTCCCGCTCGTTGAGATCGCGAGGTTCCACGCCGAGATCGTCGGCGTATTCCTGGATCGCCGCTTCGATCCAATCGTCGAAGGCGACGCCGGCGCTTCGCGCCATTTTTTCAGCGATTTTGTTCGCGGATCGCTCGCTTGCGCGTCCGCTATGCGCCGTCGCCGTTCTCATCGCCCCGCCTGTCGCTCGCGAACTTTGCCCTTGGAGGATGTTTCCGCGTTCGTGGTGAACAATCCGTTAAAGTGTCCCGAAACGGGTCAACCCATCGCATCGGCGACGCGAGTTTGAGATTGTATACACTCTATAGTTGCATATCGGTTGTGAACGCGCTATCCGTAACGGCGGCGGCGGACGTTCGTGATTCGAGGGTCCGAAAACTCTGGGGGAACACGGTCAAAAGGAGAATTGACTATGACGCCACTGCGCACTGTTACGGCATCACCCGTTGAAGACGAGATGACAAATAAGTCGGCCCGCACTAATGGCAAGCGTGAAGCGACCATTGGGGAAATGGCCTCCGAGTTCAACGTAAGTCTGCGGACGCTTCGATTTTACGAGGACCGCAAGTTGCTTCGTCCGCGGCGTGAGGGAAACACCAGGCTTTATTCGGCGACGGATCGTATGCGCATGCAGATGATCGTGAAGGGAAAGCAGTTGGGTTTCACTCTGACCGAGATTCACGACCTGCTTGGCAATTACAAATCTTCCGACGACTTCGAGCACAAGTTGAAGCCGCAACAGATTGTCGCCCAGATCGACCACTTGGAGCGTCAGCGGGCGGAAATCGACGGCGCGATCGCGCGATTGCGCGCGACGCACGAACGCCTCGCGTCGGTCTATCCATCCCCGGCGCCGCTGGCGGCGACGGGCTGAGCCCAGAGGGGCGCGCCCTCGGCGCGCCCCTCGTTCAGGTCTGCCCAAGATTTCCTTGCGCGCGGCGGCTTTCGACGACCTGCATGGCGCGCGCGAATGCGCTTTCGACGTCGAGTCGGGTCGTGTCGATGGTGACGGCGTCCGGCGCCGCGCGCATCGGCGCGTCGGCGCGCTCGGCGTCGCGCGCGTCTCGGCGGGCGATGTCGGCGAGCACAGCGGCGTAGTCGATCTTCTCGCCGCGCCGCATGAGCTCAAGCGCCCGCCGCTGTGCGCGCGCCGCCGGGCTCGCGGTGACGAATATTTTCACGTCCGCGTTGGGGCAGATGACCGTGCCGATGTCGCGGCCGTCGAGCACGGCGCCGCTCGGCCGCGCGGCGAAATCGCGCTGCGCCTTGATCAGCGCCGCGCGCACTTCCGGCATCGCCGCGACGACGGAGGCGGCCTCGCCCATGCGGGCGCCGCGCAGCGTGTCCTCGCCGAATTCGGTGAGGCCGAGCCCGCGCGCCGCCGCGACCGCCGCCTCGACGTCGCTCAGCGCCTTGTCCGCCTGAATGAGGCTGGCGGCGGTGGCGCGGTAAAGCAGCCCGGTGTCGAGATGCGGTAGGCGATAGTGGGCCGCGAGCCGGCGCGCGATCGTGCCCTTGCCAGAGGCGGCCGGGCCATCGATGGCGATAATCACAGCCGGCCCCCAAACCGCCGCCGCCGCCGCCGCAGAGCGCGCGCGGCCCGCGCAGGGCGGGCGCCGCAAAAGCGCAACCGCGACTTGCCGCCGAACCGATTCACCCGCGTCGCCTTTCCCTCGGCGCCGGCCGCGCCGGCATCCGCCTGGAGCGCGCATTTAGGGCGGCGGCCGGCGGCTGTCGAGCGCGCGCCGTCACCGAGCGGAAATCTCCGTCGCCGGATTCGACGCGCCCTCGTCCCGCCGATGGCGGATGCGGCGTTTCGGAGGAGGAATGCCGCTCTCAAGGTCAAATTAGCGGCCCCGTCTGCCTGGCGCGAGACGGCAATCGCCCACACCGACGCCGAGGGGTTTTATCGAGCGACCTGAAGACGAAGGGGGAATCGTAACCTTCCCGTCGCCGGCGGTTGGACCTTTCGTACCAAGCGAAGCGCGCAGCTTGACTGTCCCGACGGAAGTGTGAGCCATTACTAGCCAAGCGCCCGGTCAAGATGCGTGGACCCGCCGTCGACAAACAACTATTGGCCCGTGGTGTGGCTGGAGACGTCCGACAGCAAGTCGACGACGGACGCGGCGCCCAATGCGCTCCGGGCGATCCCGCGCGAACCCGGCCAGGCCGAGCCGTTTCAGCATCCAATCGTCGTCGATGTCGACGACCTCGGGCCGGTATCTGCGGGAAGGCAAGCTGCGAGTGAGTAAATTCCGATCCTTCCTCGCAAAGCCCGCGCAAGAGCCAACCGTGCTAGCGTTATGCCTATGACCCATCTTCACAGCCAAAGCGCAATTCGACAAGCGCTCCCGGCCCCAACCGTCGCCGGCGCCATCTATACCTGCCCAATGCATCCTCAAATACGCCAGGTTGGGCCAGGGAATTGCCCGATATGCGGGATGACGTTGGAGCCGGTCACGGCGACGTTGGAGCCAAGCGACAACCATGAGCTGGCCGACATGACTCGGCGATTCTGGGTCGGATTCGCTCTCGCCTTGCCGGTGTTCGTCCTCGAGATGGGGAGCCACATCCCCGCCCTTGGAATGCGCCGCCTTGTCTCGCCGCAAGTCTCGACATGGGTCCAGTTCGCGCTTTCGACGCCGGTCGTCCTATGGGCGGGATGGCCGTTCTTTGAACGGGCCTGGGCGTCAATCAGACGCCGAAGCCTGAACATGTTCAGCCTGATCGCCCTCGGCACGGGCTCGGCGTACCTCTACAGTCTCTTTGCCACGTTCGCGCCCGATCTGTTCCCCACCGGTTTTCACGGCATGGGCGGTGCGGTCGCCGTCTATTTCGAAGCCGCAGCCGTGATTACGGTTCTCGTGTTGCTGGGACAAGTGCTGGAATTGCGCGCCCGGGAGCAGACCGGGGGCGCGATCCGCGCCTTGCTGAAATTGGCCCCCAAAACCGCGCGCCGCTTGAAAGCCGATGGCCAGGACGAGGAAGTCGCTCTTGAGCTGATTCAGGTCGGCGACCGTCTCAGGGTTCGGCCCGGCGACGGCGTGCCCGTCGATGGCGAGGTGGTTGAGGGCAACGGCGCCGTGGACGAGTCCATGGTCACCGGCGAGTCGATGCCCGCGGCCAAGAAATCCGGCGACAAGCTGATTGGAGGGACTGTGAATGGCGCGGGCTCGCTCATCATGCGCGCCGACAAGATCGGCGCGGACACGATGCTCGCGCGTATTGTTGCGATGGTCAGCGAGGCGCAACGAAGCCGCGCGCCGATTCAGGCGCTGGCGGACAAGGTGTCGGGCTATTTCGTTCCAGCGGTGCTCGGCGTGGCGGTTCTCGCTTTCGTCGCCTGGGCGGCGTTCGGTCCCGCGCCCGCGCTCTCCTACGCGCTGATCGCGGCCGTCTCCGTCGTCATCATTGCGTGTCCCTGCGCTCTCGGCCTCGCCACCCCCATGTCGATCGGTGTGGCGATCGGCAAGGGCGCTGGCGCCGGCGTCCTCATCAAGTCGGCTGAGGCGCTTGAGCGCATGGAAAAAGTCGACACTCTTGTCGTCGACAAGACCGGGACACTCACCGAAGGCAAGCCGAGGGTGACGGCTGTTGTTCCCGCCGCCGGATTGTCCGAGGTCGAGATTTTGCCGTTGGCGGCCTCCCTGGAGAAATCCAGCGAACACCCGCTCGCCGCCGCCATCGTCATGGCTGCGAAAGAGCGCGGCATGCTGACCAAGGAGCCTACGGACTTTGCCTCTGTCACCGGCAAGGGCGTGACCGGCAAGATAGATGGCAGGCCGGTCGCGCTTGGCAACGCCAAACTGATGGCTGACCTCGGCATAAACTTCGGCGACCTTGATTGCAGGGCCGACGAGCTGCGCAGCGACGGCGCGACCGCCTTGTTTATCGCAATCGACCACAAACCAGCCGGCGTCATCGCGATTGCCGACCCGATCAAAGCGACGACGCAAGCGGCGCTCGATACGCTTCGCAACGACGGCATACGGATCGTGATGCTGACCGGCGACAACAGGACGACCGCCGAGGCGGTCGCGCGCAAGCTTGGCATCAAAGAAATCGAAGCCGACGTTTTGCCGCAGGACAAACACCGCATCGTCAAGAAGCTCGCGTCCGAAGGGCGCATCGTCGCCATGGCGGGCGACGGCGTTAACGACGCTCCGGCTCTGGCCGAGGCCTCAGTTGGCATCGCGATGGGAACGGGAACCGAAGTCGCCATTCAGAGCGCCGGAATCACCCTGGTGAAGGGCGATCTCGCGGGCATCGCGCGGGCGATTATCCTAAGCCGCGCGACGATGCGCAACATCCGCGAAAATCTGATCTTCGCCTTCGCCTACAACGCCATCGGCGTGCCCGTTGCCGCCGGCGTCCTCTATCCAGCCTTCGGCATCCTTCTCAGTCCGATCATCGGCGCGCTCGCGATGTCGCTAAGCTCCGTTTCCGTGATCGCCAACGCCCTGCGCTTGCGTACGCTAAAACTCCAATAACGCCACGAAGACCAAGGGACTGAGCGAGCGATGGACTCTCGAATTCTGTCGTGTCCTTTGCCGCGCCTGATCGGGCAGGCTGAAGGGCGCGGACGCCGATTTTCAAGGTTTTCCTGCCCTCACGCCATTTCTCCCACCGTTCTCGTTGAACTCGACGCTAGGAATCGTCCTCGCGCTCTTCGGCGACTTCTTCGTTCAGCCGATCAGCCTTGGATTGCGCCTCGCTTTCGGCGCGGTAACTGTCGACGACGCCGTTTGGCCCGACCACTCGCCAGACGCCGGGCTCGTCCCCAGAGCTTTCGACATAGTACAACGGGCGGTCGCCTATCATTCCGGTTTGCTCCTGCAGTTGGCAAATGGCTGACGTTCTTGGTGCTTCCCAAGGCTATTGGCCCGGCGCTGGGCTTACTGGTCGGCGGCGACGTCGTCGGCAGCGCAAAAGAAGCGGAAAATGTTTGAATCGTCTTCGTCTTCTCGGGCTTGAAAGCCACTGGGGCATTCGTCCACCATTGTTTTTGTTTCATATGGATTTGACGAGTCGTCCACGTGCGACAGCCGAGCCACGCCTTCCAAGCCACAGGCCGGGCATCTGAGTTCTTTGGACCAACTCTCACGCGCCGTCATGGTTCGCGATCCCCTAGGACAGTCTCAGGACGGGTTACCCTCACGTCTACCCCGATCAAGAGAGCCTTGATTCATCAAAATTTCGCGGTAATTGGTTGTTTTTGTTTGGCGCGCCCGGAGAGGCTCGAACTCCCAACCCTCGGTTTCGAAGTCCGAATTTGCAGTAATTCATAGTTACCCATGGCCGTCCATGGAAATCTTGAAACCCGCAGGAACGCTCGGAAAATTGCCTCATTGTCCTCCATAGTGCACCATGCCAATCCCACGCGATTGTGGTGCCAAGAACAGTGCCAAGTCTAGCAACTCACCGACATTACGGTCCGCTCCCTCAAAGTCGGAAAAGCAGACCGACTTTTGGGACACCAAGACTCCCGAGCTTCGGCGTGCGAGTGGGGCCAAGCTCAAAGACGTTCATCGTGAAGCCGGGAAACGTCCGCAGATCAATCGGGTCATACCCAGAAATCACTCTGTCAGACGCCAGAAAGCGGCCAATGGCCGTCAAATCCGAAAAGCCGAAGGAAGGGGCGGCCATCGCGTTCTTGTTTGCCTACGACGAGTTTAAGCGCCTCCACGTCGGCCTGAAAAAGGAGCGGACGCAGAAGGACTATATCCGCATGATGGAGCTGTATTATTTGCCAGAGTTCCGGCACCGGTCGCTCGAAAGCATCACTCCCCGGCAGCTCAGCAAGATGCTCGACGAGATCAACGACCGGCCGGGCGAACAGTGGCACGCGATCGCGGTAGGCCGGACATTCTTCCAATTTTGCGTGCGTCGCCACCACATTCCGGCGAGCCCGATGAATGGGATGCAGCTCGTCAAAAACAGACCGAGGGACAGAGTGCTGTCCGATACCGAGCTGAAAGCGATTTGGAACGCCACGGCCGACGGCAAAACATTCAGCAACATCGTGCGCCTGCTGATCCTCACGGGCCAGCGGCGCGGTGAAATCTCAAGTCTTCAAAAATCATGGATCGGCGAAAACGAAATCACATTGCCAAAGGAGATAACCAAGAACGGGCGCGAGCATCGTTTCCCGATTGGGTCGATGGCGACATCTGTTTTGTCGTACGCAATTTCGGCCTCGGAGAAGGGTGAAGCATTCGTCTTCCCTGCACGCGGTCGAACAAACGTTTCCTTCAACGGCTGGAACAAGAGCAAAGCGGCGCTTGATAAAACGCTCGGTGCAGAGTTCGCACCGTGGGTTTTGCACGACGCAAGACGAAGCTATGCAACGATACACGCTCGCCTTGGAACTCCGATTCATGTAATCGAGCGTCTTTTGAACCATACCTCGGGTCAAATTTCCGGCGTGGCAGCTATTTATAATCGGCATACTTATTTCGACGAGATGCGACTAGCTGTCGATCACTTTGAGCACTGGTTCGTCGAACATGTGCTATAATCCATAATATATGGATTTACGAGATATACCAGATTATGAAGGCATCTATGCAATAACGAAGATTGGTCAAGTTTGG
Source organism: uncultured Pseudomonadota bacterium (assembly GCA_963835115.1). Classification (GTDB taxonomy): domain Bacteria; phylum Pseudomonadota; class Alphaproteobacteria; order Rhizobiales; family Beijerinckiaceae; genus Roseiarcus. The sequence continues at coordinate 3,153 of CAWIEP010000034.1, read as the reverse complement.
TCATACCCGAAAACGTGGATTTCCGGCTTCGGACGCATCTGCTCACACAATGGCCGATTTCTAACCCAACACAATCATACTGGAGGGTATTTACAGGTTTCATTGACTAAAGATCGCAAAACTAAAATGCGTTTTGTTCATAGACTTGTCGCGCAAACCTACCTGCCAAATCCACAAAAACTACCCGAAGTGAACCACAAGGACGCTAACAAGCGAAACAACAAGGTTTTAAATCTCGAATGGGTTACCCGGCAACAAAACGCCGACCACGCATCGCGTCATGGGCTTTACAAGCACGAGCCAGCGCGCGGCGAAGATCACCCTGACGCGAAGATCACTGAGCGCGACGTACTGAAAATTCGAGCTCAGCGCGAAGCCGGTGCAACACTCACCGAGCTCATGCGCCTCTACCCCCTATCAAAGAGCGCAATGTACAGCGTCTGCACGAGAGAGACGTGGAAGCACGTTGCCTAGCAGCCGGGCCGGTACGATTTTCACAAAGAGATGATCGAAGCTATCGATCTTTGGGAAGCGAGACTGGCTCAGAATGTTGGGTTATGGCGAACTATGTAGCTATGTGCACCACATCCATGTGACGCCAAAAAGTACTTGCAATTCAATTGCCTTCGAGACATCTTGCAATCGCCCGAAAGGGTAGCGTCTAGAGCGCTTTTTTTGCTTGGGCATTGATTCTAATCCATAGAAAGATTAGAGCGATGTGCAACGAACGAGCGCCACTGTTCAAAGACTACGAAGGTCTCCTTAAGTTAGGTTGGAACTATAGTTACAATCGTACGGTAGAGATGGAGCGGGAATGGTTCGATAGACCGAAAGGACCGGGAGGAGCGAACATAAAAGTACGCAATCCCCGGCCGTTTCCGAAGAGCGTCGGGGGGACTTACGGCCGTAAGCGACTTTGGCGCTACAAGGACGTTATCTCCTTCTTTGTAAAATGGGGTTATTTGGAGAAATCGGAGGCCGAGAAGCTTCTTGGCGAAACTATAGACGTTGAGCCAGTAGACCTGCAATCTCAGGAAACGGAGAACAAAGCTTCGTTTTCTCACCTAAAAAAGTTTGCTGGTCGAAAGAAGACAAAGAAAACTTCTGGTGTCGAAAGTAATCTCAGAGGCCGCGTAGTCTTCTAATTGAACAGTGCCGCCGAGCGAACCACTTGGCGGCACTTTTTTCGGTGCATCATGCCCGACCCAATCACACTCATCGGACTGGCAGCCGCGGGTTATGTTGCCCTAAAATCTTCAGGGCGTCGCATATCCCCCGAGCAGCGAGCTGCATACGAAGAGCTTCGACAGCTCTATCGGCGCGTGCCCGATGGCATGGGCCATGCCAGCCGTTCGCTCCGCTTTTTCAAGAAGCGGGTTGAGGCCTACGGCAAACGCGGACACGTTTTCCTCCCGATATTCTCGCGGCTCTTCGCGGACGAGTTCACCAAGAAGAAGCTCCCGAGCCTCTACGCAGGCGAAGCGGAGCATAAGCGTTTCCGAAAATGGCTCGACAATTACAAAGACAAGATCGAAAGCCGCCAACGGACACTGCCCTTTTCTCCGATACCGTCTTCGAGATGTACCGGCAGTTCGAGACCGGCGTGCCGTCCACTATCAGAAAGCTCAGAGCCTCATGCCATTAATGTCCCGCTCATCGAGGCAATCGGAAATCCCGGCAAGGTGGTCGAGCAGATTTTGCAACCGCTCAATCACCCCGACGCATCGGCGCTGTTCTCGAAGGCCCGTGACCATATTAAATATATGGAGACCGTCCACGGCAGGCCCTCCCGCTTTGAAGGCCGACCCCAGGCGCTCATCGAAGCGTACCTCAAAGCGTTCGGCATGGACGGACTTTTCATCGGGAACGTATCGAAAGTCATACCCGAAAAGCTTTGGTACTCGCATTGCCTGCTTTTGGCCCAAACCCGCTTCGGAAAGACAAATGTCATTCGCTGGCGCCTGAGCCAGCTTCTTCCACAAATCGCGCAGGGAAGAGCCTCGGTCATCCTCATGGAGCCCAAAGGTGTCCTGACGGAAGAAGTGCTGCGCCTGGCGTCCGTAGGAGACATGCGCGACCGTGTGGTCATCTTAGACCCGAAGGACACCCGCGTATCGGTCAATATCTTCGACAAAGGGGACGGTTCGGATGACGCTATTGAAAGCACGATCGCTCGGGTTGAGCGGGTGCTCAACACTGTCACCACCGGCCTGACCGCGTTCCAAGCAGACGCGCTCACCTACGCGCTGCGCGCGATGTTCTACATCGACCAGCCCGGCTCGATACGCCTGCTTTCCAGGATTTTGAAGTCCGGATTGAACGGCCTGAACGTCCGGCCGCTTCCGTACGTAGTGCAGGCCTACTTCGCCAGCTTCAAAGCGGGGGATAGCTCGGCGATGCAGGTTGTCAATCGCCTGAACACCTTAACCGCCAATCCCGTCTTCGAGGCGCTATTCGACGCCGAAACCTCGACCTTCAATTTGCTCGACGAAATCCAGTCGGGAAAGCTCATCGTCATAAACGCGAGCGCGGCGAACAATCTCTATGCCCGCTTCTGGATTGAACAAGTCGCGAGCTGCATCACGCCCCGCTTCAAGATGTCCTTCGATGAACGAGTGCCGACCACGTTTATCCTAGATGAAGCCCAACAATTCATAGCGGAAGATTTGCACTTCGCTTCGAATTCTCGACAAAGCGGCCGAGGCCCGCATCGGAATGACAATCGCCGCCCACCACATGGGGCAGATCAAAGACCTCGTAGTTCGAGGGTCGATCTACACGAACACCGCCATCAAGTTCGCCGCCCATACGTCAGAAGACATCCACGCGCTCTGCCGCTCGATGGGCACTACCGGCACCGACTTCATCGGCACGCTTGCCCAATACGAGTTTGCCTTCTTCGAGCCTGGAATGGCAAGAGCGATCAGAACAAAACTGCCCCTTGTCGAGTTCGACAGATTGCCGCGCATGCCTGATGAGCTTTACCGGCAGATGCGCGTCGACAACCGCAAGAAGTATCATTTCGTTCGCGTCGACAAAACCGGAAACGCCACCCAACGCGCCGCCAGTGGAAAAGCCAGTCGCCGCGCCGCCGCGCCGCCCGAAATCCCCACCCAAAGCCGAAGAAGAGGATGATGGACAAAATTTCATGCT
>CAWIEP010000033.1:0-19703 GCA_963835115.1 uncultured Pseudomonadota bacterium | reverse complement strand
AAAAATCCGCGTGGTCGCGCAAAACCCCGGGCAAGCGGCGGCCTGGTTCGCCCGCGCCGCCGAATCCGGCATGACTGCGGCGCAATTCGACCTCGGCGTCATGTTCTGCACCGGCGAGGGCGTCGCGCTTGACGTATCGCGCGGCGCCGAATTTTATCGCCTGGCGGCCGAAGGCGGCCATATCGACGGCATGCACAATTGGGGCGTGATGCTGCTCAAGGGCATCGGCGTCGACGCCGACGCAGAAGCCGGCCAGGACTGGATCGGCAAGGCCAAAGCTGCGCGCGAAGCGATGGCCGCCGCCGCCGCGCAACGCGCCTGAGCGGGGCCGGACGGAGCCTGACATGGAAGGCGCGCGGGATCTGCTTGGGGTCGATCTCGCGCAGGCGCGCCGGCAATTGGAGCCGAGCCTGTTCGACGCCGCCTTCTATCGCGGCCAGGCGGGGCTGAAGCGCGACGACGACGGCTTCGCCCACTATGTCGCCGAAGGCGCCAAATCCGGGTTGAAGCCCAATGTGGTGTTCGAGCCGCGCTGGTACGTCGATCGCAATCCGGACGCTGCGGGGTTCGACCCGCTGCTCCACTACGCGCTCATCGGCGAACCGGCCGGGCGCAACCCCTCGCCGCTGTTCGACGTCGACTGGTATCGGCGAACCTATGCCGCGGAGCGGCCGCTTGCGCATTATCTCGCGCATCGCTTTGGACCCTTCAGCCCGATCCCCGAGTTCGACGCCGCCTATTATCTGAAGGCATATCCCGACGTCGGCGCGGCGCGGGTCGATCCGTTTCTGCATTACATGCGTTTCGGCTTTCGCGAGTTCCGCAAGCCGCGCGCCGGGTTCAACCCGCGGCTTTACGCCAATCGCTATCTCAGCGGCGACCGCGCCGCCAATCCGCTCGCCCACATGCGTGAAAACCCGGAGGCCGCGCCGGCGGCGCCGCGTCCAGGCCCCTACGACGCGGTCAAGACCTACGCCCGCCGCGGGCCGCGTTTCGAGGCGCGCGCGCTGCCGCCGCCCGGCGTCGAGCCGCGCGCGCTCGTGCTTGCGTTCCATCTCACGCAGTTCCACCGCGTCGCCGAAAACGATTCCTGGTGGGGCGAGGGTTTTACCGAATGGACGCATCTGGGGCGCGGCCAGCCGCGCTTCGCCGGCCATTATCAGCCGCGCATCCCCGGCGAACTCGGCTTTTACGATCTCGCGCGGCCCGACGCGCTGCGCGCCCAGACGGAGATGGCGAAGGCGGCGGGCGTCGGCGGCTTCGTGTTCTACTATTACGACTTCGACGGCCGCCGCCTGCTGGAAAAACCGCTCGAAATGTTTCTCGCTGCGCCAAACTTCGACATCGGTTTTTGTCTGATGTGGGCCAACGAGAACTGGACGCGGCGCTGGGACGGAGCGGAGGACGACGCGCTGCTCGTGCAGACCTACAGCGAGGCCAGCGAAGCGCCGCGCGTCGCCGACTTCGCCCGCCATTTCCGCGATCCCCGCTACATCCGGCTCGGCGGCCGGCCGCTGCTGATGGTCTATCGCGCGAGCCTGATCCCGGATGCGGCGCCGACGCTGGCGCGTTGGCGGCGGCTGTTCGCCGAGGCGCACGGCGAACACCCGGTCTTTGTCATGGCGCAAACGTTCGACGACGTCGATCCGCGCGCGCTCGGCTTCGACGGCGCCATCGAGTTTCCGCCGCACAAGCTGACCAAGGGCCTGCCGCAGGTTTACGACAGCCTGGAGATTTACGACGAAGCGTTCGAGGCGGACGCCTTCGCCTATGGCGATCTCGTCGAGGCGTCGCTTAGTGAAGCCGCGCCGGAATTCCCGCTCATCAAGACCGCCGTACCCTCCTGGGACAACGATGCGCGCCGGCAAGGACAGGGCCTGACAATCGTCGGCTCGACGCCGCGCCAATACGAGCTTTGGCTCGGCGCCTTGATTGACGCCGCGCGGCCGTTCTTCGGGACGCGCATCGTCGCCGTCAACGCCTGGAACGAGTGGAGCGAGGGCGCCTATCTGGAGCCGGACGTCCACTTCGGCGCCGCCTATCTCAACGCCACCGCGCGCGCCGCCTTTGGGCTCGCACCCGAAAAAACGAAGTTCGTCGCCTCCCCGCAACAGTCGGAGCTTGCGCGCCGCCTCGCCGCCGCCTTCGGCGTCGGCGTCGGCGTCGCGGACGTGGAGACGGCGGCGACCGGGCTCGCCGAGGCGGGCGACGCCATCACTTCCGAGGAGCGCCTGCGCGACCTGTTCTCGCAGCTATGGCCGCAGATGGCGAAGGTGTCGGTGTTCGTCGTCCATCGCGGCGACGGGCCGTTCGATCCGCTGCGGCTGCGCTCGGTGTTTGCGCAAACCTATCCCGTTTGGGAACTCGTCGTGCTCGACGAGGGCGAGGCTTCGCTCGACGTCGTCGACGCCGAGGCGCGCGCCGTCGATCGCGATGTGTCGCTGGGACTCGGCGTCGTCGACCCGTGGCCGCGCGCCGCGGAAATGGCGAGCGGCGACTTCGTGTGGATTGTCGAGTCGGACGGCCGGTCCGACCCGACCTGTCTGGCGGCGCTCGCCACGCCGCTGCGCGGCGATCCCGGCGCGGCCTTCGTCTTCTGCGACAGCCGGCCCGCCGACGCGGAGGGGCGTCCCGTTCATGCGCGCCCTAATCCGCTCGCGCCGCCGGAACGGCTCGCGTCGTTTGCCGACCGGACCTTCGCCGGTCCGGAATTCCTCGCCCGACTCGCGGCCGGGACCACGCCAAATGCGAGCGCGATCCTCTGGCGACGCGATGCGCTCAGGCTGGCGCTGGCCGCCGGGGAAAATGCGGCCGGAGAATCTCGCGACGCTCCTCAGCGCGGCGGCGGGCGAGGCGGAAGCGCGCGTCCTTCATGTCGCGGAAGGTTTGAACTTCATCCGCGCGCAGACCTAGCCTTGCATGCGGAATGTCTGATTTTCGAGTAGGGCGCGATTTTATGGCGTCAAACTAGTTGACAAGGAAATCATATCCATGTAGTTTCCTAGTCAACAAAGAGATCGTCATGCCTGCAACCACCCCCGAGCTGACCGACCACTTGGGCTATTGGCTTCGCTTTGTGTCCAATCATGTGTCTCACGCCTTCGCTCGCAAACTGGCGGCAAAGGATGTGACGGTCGCCGAATGGGCGCTTATGCGGGTGCTCTACGGCAGGGAGCCCGCGCCGCCGAGCCAGTTGGCCGACGAGATGAGCCTGTCGCGCGGCGCGATTTCCAAGCTCGCCGACCGGCTCCTCAGCAAGAAACTGCTCGCCAGGGAGCCCAGTCCGCACGATGGCCGCGCTCAGACGCTCAGTCTGACCGAGAAGGGCGCCGCCTTCGTCCCCGCGCTGGCCGCGTTGGCCGATCAGAACGAGGCCGAGTGTTTTGCGGATATGCCCGCCGACGATCGACGAACGATCGAGCGCATTCTGAAAGAGACGGTTGCGCGGCTGGGCATTGCCGCAATGCCGGTCGACTAGCCCAAGGAGGAAGCAATGGACAGCCGTCTACAACGGGTTGCTGAAAAATGTCTGCGCAGCGCGGAGGACAATTCGATGACGTTTCCGCAGATCGTGCAGACCCTTATGGAAGCGGGCGTTGAAAGCTACGCCATCGACTTCCGCAGGGCGAGCGCCGTCTATTACCGACCGGATGGCGATAGCGTCGCGCTGCCGACGCATCTGCACGCCGCCTCGGTGGCGGAATCCTTCGACGCCGCCGCCATTCAAGCCGCGATCCGGGAAGCGCAGCAACTCGCGCCGGGATACACGTATGACGGCTTTTGCCGGAAAGTGACGGCCGCCGGCTGCGCGGGCTACATCGTTTCGTTTCTGGGGCGCCGCGCCGTCTATTTCGGCCGCACCGCCGAGACGCATGTCGAGCGCTTTCCCAAATAGATGCGGCGGCGCGCGCTCACACCTTCATCTGCGCGCCGAGTTCGACCACGCGGTCGGAGGGGATGTGAAAAAAGTCCGGCGCGCTCGCCGCCTGTTTGGCGAGCGCGATGAACAGGTGATCCTGCCATTTCGGCATGCCGGAATTCTGCGCCGGCTTCAGCGTGCGGCGGCCGAGGAAGAACGACGTCGTCATGATGTCGAACTTGATGCCCAGCTTGCGAAGCCCCGCGAGCGCGGTCGGGATGCGCGGCTGCTCCATATAGCCGAAGTGCAGTTTCACGGCGATGAAGTCGGGCGACAGCGTAGTGATTTCATAGCGCTTTTCCGGGGGCACGCGCGGTCGCGGCTCGTTGCGCACGCACATCATCACCACCCGCTCGTGCACGACCTTGTTGTGCTTGAGATTGTGCATGAACGAGGACGGCGCGGCGTTGACGTCGTTGGTCAGGAACACCGCCGTGCCCGGCACCCGCATCGGCTTCGATTTCTCCAGCATCTTCATCAGATCCTGGATCGGGATCGAGTCGCGGTGGGTCTTATCCATCAGGATCCGGCTGCCGCGCGACCACGTCCACATCACAATGAAGCTCGTGGCGCCGAGCAGCAGCGGCACGTAGCCGCCGTCCAGCACCTTGTAGAGGTTGGCGATGAAGAAGGCGATGTCGATCGTCAGGAAGGCGGAGATCAACAGGCACGCCTGCCACAGCGGCCAGCGCCAAAGCTTCCACACCACGAAGAAGGCGAGCGAGGTCGTCGTGACCATGGTGCCGGCGACCGCAATGCCATAGGCGTTGGCGAGCGCGTCGGAAGACTTGAACAACAGCACCAGCGCCAGCACGCCGAGCAGCAGCAGCCGGTTGATGCGCGGAATGAAAATCTGTCCCTCCTGCGTATCGGAGGTGTGGACGATCTCCAGCCGCGGCAGCAGCCCGAGCTGGATCGCCTGCGCCGACCAGCGAAAAGGCGCCGGTGATCACCGCCTGGCTGGCGATCACGGTCGCCGCGGTCGACAGCAGAATCAGCGGCAGCAGGCCCCAGGCCGGGGCGAGCAGGTAGAACGGGTTCGCAATCGCTTTGGGGTCGGCGATGATCAGCGCGCCCTGGCCGAGATAGTTGCAGATCAGCGCCGGCAGCACCACGAACAGCCAGGCATCTTGGATCGGCCTGCGGCCGAAATGGCCCATGTCGGCGTAAAGCGCCTCCGCGCCGGTCACGGCCAGAAAGACGCTGCCGAGCACCACGAAACCCATCGCGCCGTGCGCCCAGAGGAACTCGATCCCCGGCAGCGGGCTCAAACTTTTGAGGATGACCCAGGCGTGCGGGATTTGCAGAAGCCCGAGCACGGTGTTGACGGTGAAAAACACCAGCATGATCGGGCCGAAGAACGCCGCCACCCCCGCCGTGCCGCGGCTCTGGACGAAGAACAGCAGAATCAGAATGACGATCGTCGCCGGCAGAATATAAGGCGCGAGGTCGGAGTCGACCTGCTTCAGCCCCTCCAGCGCCGACAGAACCGAGATCGCCGGCGTGATGATCGCGTCGCCGGAGAACAGCGCCGCGCCGGCGACGCCGAGCAGGAACACGACCGCGGTGCGTTTGCCGATCGCGGTTTGCGCCAGCGCGTCGAGCGAGAGAATGCCGCCCTCGCCCTTGTTGTCGGCGCGCATCAGGAACAGCACATATTTGGCGGTGACGACGATCAGCAGCGCCCAGACGATGAGCGAGACGGTGCCGACCACCTGACGCTCGCCGACATCGGTGTTCTTGAACTGGCCGAGCGCCGTTTGCAGCGCATAGAGCGGGCTGGTGCCGATGTCGCCGAACACGACGCCGAGCGAGCCCAGCGCCAGAACCCAGAACTTGCCGGCGCTGTGCCCCGCGTGATCGTCATGGTCGAGCGCGTTCGCGGCGGGAACGGACCCGGGGAGATCATGCGACATGGACAAGAACCTGGGCGCCGCGGTCGCGGCCGGACCGGCGCGCTATAGCGCTTCCGGTTGCACCCGCAAAGCGGCGCCGGGCGGGCGGGGCGCCCGCGCGCCCAGGGGGCCGAGGCCGCGGTAGAGATCGGCGTAGGCCAGCGCCGAACGCCGCCAGCCGAAGTCGAGCGCCATCGCCGCCCGGCGCATGGCTGAGAACTCGCGCGGGTTTTGATAAATGGCGAACGCGCGGTCGATGCCGGCGTTCAGCGCCGCGCGCTCGGCGGGCGCGAACAGGACGCCGGTCTTGCCGTCGAACACCGTCTCCGCGAGCCCCCCGGTGCGATGGGCGACCGGCAGCGCGCCGAACTTCTGCGCGTACATCTGGCTGAGCCCGCAAGGCTCGTAGCGCGACGGCATCAGCAGGAAGTCGGCGCCGGCGAAAATCGCGCGGGCGAAAGCCGCCTCGAAGCCGATGCGCGCGCCGACCGCCTCGGGAAAGCGGCGCGCGAGTTCGGCAAGGCCGCGCTCGGCCTCGCGCTCGCCTTCGCCGATGGCGACGATCTGGCCGCCCTGCGCGACGATGTGCTCGGCCGCCTCGATGACGAGATCGACGCCCTTCTGATGGACGAAGCGGGCGACGAAGGCGAACAGCGGCGCACGCGCCAGGCTCAGCCCGAAAGCGCCGCGCACGAAATCGGCGTAGCGGCCCTTCCAGCGCTGCGGATCGAACATGTAGGGGCAGTTCCGGTCCGCGCGCGGGTCCCAGTCCGGCTCGACGCCGTTGACGACGCCGCTGAGCCGACCCTCCTCGGCGCGTTTGGCAAGCAGCCCGTCGAGGCCGCAGCCGTTTTCGGGCGCCAGGATTTCGCGGGCGTAGGTCTCGCTGACCGTCGTCACATGGCTCGCGTAGGCGATGCCCGCCTTCAGGAACGATATCCGCCCGTAGAATTCGACGCCGTCGATGCCGAAGGCGTGTTCGGGAATGCCCAGCGCGTCGAGCCGCGCGGCGGGAAACAGGCCCTGATGCGCGAGATTGTGGATCGTCAGCACGGCGGGCGTATCGACGCCGCGCCAGGCGAGATAGCCCGCGGTCAGCGCCGTGGCCAATCGTTGAGATGCACGACGTCGGGCCGCCAGCCGCCGACGCCCGCGCGCGGCGATCTCCGCCGCCGCCAGGCTCAGACCGCGCGAACCGCACGTCATTGTCGGGAATTCGCGGCGCCCTGCGGCGTCGGCGTAAGGCGAGCCGTCGCGGCGTAGAGCTCGTCGCAGAGCACGACATAGACGCTAGAGCCCGTCGGGCGAGCGTCGCAGAGGGCGAGCGTGCACGGCGGCAGGCCGGCTAAGGCGGCAGCTCCGCCAGATCGCGTCAGCGCCGGCGCCTTGGCCAGCACGCTCGGATAACCCGGCAGCAGCGACCCGCATGTCGCTGGAAGCTGTCAGCGCGCGCGGCAACGAGGCCGAAACGGCCGCGAGGCCGCCGGTCTGCACGAAATCGGCGATTTCGGAGGTTGCGAACAGGATTTTGGGTTTGGCGGCGGCGAAGGCGAAAATCCGCGCCGCGGGCGGCGCGACGGGCTCTGCGTAGGCGTGAGGCGGCCCGGAGACGGCCTCACGCGCCAGGGATTGAAGAACCATCGAACTCAAGCACTCGACGCTGCGGCGCGTCCGTCGACTTTTGTGGACCTAAGGTTAAGACCGGGTTTCGTCTCAGCCTTCGGATGTGCGCACTCGCGCTTAACTCATCATCCGGCCGATGGCGGCGGCCGCCAGGGGTCCAATCATCATGACCGCCATGAGGACGCCGGCGGCGATGTCCAGCGAGCTGAGTTGAGCCGGCCCGACCGACGGCGTGTAGGTTCGGGCATATTTTCGGCTCGAAGGCTGTGCAGTCAAGCGATCGGTTTCGACAGTCGAAGGGCGCAACTCTAACATATTGTCCATGGGTTTTTCCTATTGCGGCCTGCGGTTGCAGGCGGATAGCAAAACAAGGCGTCCCATGGACGCAATGTTCCCGCGGCGACTGTCATTATCAATCAGAGGCAAGCGCCTCGAAAACTTGTAAATCTCATGTCTCAAGGAGACGCGTCGGTCTCTGAACGTTTCGGCGACTTGACGCCACGGGAGCGCGGGGGCAAAGCGCCAGCCTCTCGGGTGGCTCAGGAGGATTCGTCCGAATGGCGTTTGAAGCGGATAAGGGACGGCGCGCGGCGCCGGCCGGCCCGCGCGCGGCGCTGCTGGCGGATCGCCGCGACGGCGCGGATTTGTGGGGCGCGACGCAGGCGATGCGGCCGTTGGCCGAGCTTTGCCTTTCGGCCGACGCGGAAACTCCGTTCGCGCTCGGCCTCGTTGGCGGCCCCGGCGCCGGAAAGACCTTTGCATTGCGGCGGCTGGTCGAGGCCGCCGAAGCGCGGGCGCGCGCCGGAGGTCCGGGGCTGCTGGCGAAAATCGTCGTCGCCAGGGTCGACGTCGGCGCCGGCGACCCCGCCAGCGCCGTCGCCGCCGCGGTTTTTGGCGCGCTCGAGTCGGACTACGCCGCGCTCGCCGACGAGGCCGCGCAGGCGACGGTCGATCCCCGTCACGCTGCGGCCGCCGCCGGGGAGCGCCATGACGATATCGTCAGCCGGCTGGAGCAGGAGCGTTGCGCCCGCGACGAGGCGGAGGCGCGGCGCGCGCGCCTTTCCGAAGCGCTGCTGCGCGAAACGCCGGGCTCGCGCATCGACGCCTTCATCCGCACGAGCCGCTCCTCCATCGAATCGAAATTGCGCCGTTTCGGGTTTGACGGCGACGCGGGCTTAAGTTTCCGCAGCCTCGTCGGCGATCTCGCCGGCGCTCGCGCGCCTTCGCGGCTCGGCTTGTTCCTGCGCGCGATGTGGGCCTATGGCGGCCAGACGCGGCTGATCGTGCTGGCGCTTCTCGCCTTCGCGCTGGCCTTGGCCACGGATCGGCTGCGCCTGCGGGCGGTCCAGTACTGGCTGACGGGGCTGAGCGCGGAAGCGCAAACGGCGGTCGACTGGGTGAAAGCGCACGACGATCGGCTCCATTATGCGAGCGAGGCGCTGATCGCGGTCGGCGTCGCGGCGCTGGTCGTCAACGTGTTGCGCGCGGCGGGGTTCACGCGGCTGCTGTTCCAGGGTTTGCGGATGCTCGATCTCGACGTGCAGGAGCGCCGGCGCGAGCTGGACGCGAGCGCGGCGCGGCTGGAGCGTCGGGTGGCGTCCTTGCAGATCGAAGCCGACGCCGCCGGGCGGCAGGCCGAGGAACTGGCGCGTCGGGCGGGCGGCGCCCAGGGGCCGAGCCGGCCGCAGGGACCGTCGTTCCTCGGCGCCGAGGGACCCGCGCGCGCCGCGCGCGCCTTCCTCGACGATTTGGGCCGCGCGATGGACGCGAGCGTGACGCCGACGCCGCAGCGCGTGCTGATCCTGATCGACGGGCTCGACGCGCTGGCCTCGGCCGAGGCGCGGCGGTTTCTGGAGACGGCGACGCGCCTGGCCGGCCGCGGCTTCGCCGTGATCGCCGCCGTCGATCTGACGCGGTTCGGGGCCACGCGCGAAATCGCCGAGGCGCTGTTCGACGTGGTCTACGACATCACGCCGGCCACAGGGACCGTCGCGCCCTGGCTGCTCCCCCCGCCCGCGTCCCCGGAAGCGAAGGTTTTGGAGCTTGCGGGACCGCTCGACGAGACGGAGACCGGGTTTCTGAAAGCGGCGAGCGCGCTCGTCGGCGCGCAGCCGCGCGCGCTCAAGCGGTTCTACAACGCCTATCGACTGGCGCGTCTCAGCGACGCGCCGCGCGGGGCTTTGGCGCTGTCGCTGGCGGCGCTGATGGCGCCCAATCCGGACGCGGCGGCGGCGCTATGCTCGGCGTTTTCCGGCGAGGGGGAGTTCACGGCCCCGCCGGGGCCGCCGGCGCTGAAGGCGGCGTTCGAGCGGCTTGGCGTGCAGGGCATGGGGAAAGACGCGGCGCGGCGGGCGTTTGCGGCGGCGAGACGGTATGCGCCTTGGGGGTAGCGCGCCCGCCGTCCGCCCAGGCTTGGAGCCACGTTGTCATCCCCGCGAAAGCGGGGTCCAGAGGGCCGTGACGCGGCCGTCATCATTTCACGCTCGCAAAACGGCTCGCGCGGCGGGACGAGGGGAGCGCCCTACGACCCCCTGGATCCCCGCTTTCGCGGGGATGACATGACGCTCTAGCCGCTACCCGCGCGAACGTTCATACGCGCGCCTCCAGCACCATGTTGAACGGCGTCTCAGTTGCCTTGCGCACCTTGCCGAAGCCGCCCTCTTCGAGCACGCCCTTCAACTTCGCAAACCCGGCCTGGGCGCCGAGCGCGGCGCCGACCGGTTGGTCGAGCGAGGTCGGCACGCAGACCATCGTCGAGGCCGCATAGAAAAGCCGGCTCACCGGGTTGATCCGGTCCTCCAACCGGTCGCCGGAAGCGGGCTCGACGATCATCCAGGTTCCGTCGGGCTTCAGCGCCTGGCGCACGTGACGCGCCGCGCCGACGGGATCGCCCATGTCGTGCAGACAATCGAAGAACGTGACGAGATCGAGATTTTTCGCCGGGAACTCGCTGGCGAGCGCCGTCTCGAACCGCACATTGGCCGCGACGCCGTGCTGCTCCGCGTGAATCCGGGCTTGGGCCACGGAATCGGGATGGAAATCGTAGCCGACAAACTTCGAGTTCGGGAACGCCTGGGCCATCATGATCGTCGAAAATCCGTGGCCGCAGCCGACGTCGGCGACCGTCGCGCCCCGTTCGAGCTTTGACGCCACGCCGTCCAGCGCGGGAAGCCACGATTGCAGCAGGTTGTTGTGGTAGCTCGTACGGAAGAATCGACCGGTCGTGCAGAACAGGCAAGGCGCCTGGTCGCCCCAGCCGACGCCTTTGCCGGTCTTGAACGCCGGCTCGACCTTCGGCTGGTTCTCCATCAACACCACGGCCAAGTCGAACGCGCTTTGCAGATAGACCGGGCTGTCCTCTTGAGCAAAAACCATGGCCTGTTCGGGCGGCAGCGTGAACTTGGCGGTCGCGGGGTCATATTCGATGTATCCGGACACCGTCTGATGGCTCAGCCATTCGCGCGCGTACCGCTCGGCGATGTTGGCCTTCGCGGCCAGTTGGGTCGCGGTAAGCGGCCCGCTTTCGTGTAAAATCCTGTAGAGGCCGAGCTTCTCGCCGATCCGCACCAGCGGGACGCTGTAGGCGCCGCCGAGATCGCCGAGCATTTTGCCGACAAAATTATTGAGTTTCACCTCATCGATCATGACGTTCTCCGCAATCGCCGCGGCTCTATGCGGCTCGGGACGTCAGGCTAGATCCTCACGGGAGGGGTGAAATCAGCCGAACGGCTGAGATCCAACGGCGGCGGCGCTCATTTGTGACATCGAACTCCACATTCTTGTCGACTGAGCGAACACACGGAACTACCGATGACCGTCGTTCGCCGCGTTTGAAAATGAGTTGCGGCATCGGTCTGTCCTTTGGGCGGCGAAAGCTTCTTGGCCCAAGGCGTCACGGGGTCAAAAGCCCATGATAAGCGAACGCCGATTTTCCGCTTTGTTGGCGCTGATCTACGAGGCCGCCGCCGACTTCGCCCGCTGGCCCGAGGCGCTCAGGGGCATCGCGCACGCTTACAATGCTCCGACGGTGGTTTTCGTTTGCGTGGACATGAACAACAAGGCGCTCTGGCAGATAGCGCCGGGCGTCGATGCCGAATACCTCGAACGCTATGCCGCCTATTATCACAGCAACAATCCGCTTTGGCGCGTCGCCCTTCCGAGTGGATTGGGAAGCGTGATGACCGACGAAATGATGATTGAGCGACGAGAGTTCGCGCGCACGGAATTCTTCAATGACTTTCTGGCCCCGCTCGATCTCGGCTCGATGCTCGGGGCTAAGGTGCTTGCCGAGGGCGGCCTTAACTGTGCGATCGTAACTCAGCGAAAGCGTCAATTCGGCAAGCACGACCTCGCCCTGCATCGCCGCCTCGCGCCGCACCTCGCGCGTGCGGTTCAGCTCAACATCAGGCTTTCCGATAGCGCGGGTCGCTGCGCCGCGACGGCCGAGGCGCTTGACCGACTTCCTCAGGGCGCGATCATTGTCGACGCCGACGCCCGCGTACTGTTCGCGAACAGCGAAGCCGAGCGCCTAGTTGGTCCATCGGGATGCCTGCGCATCCGATCCGGCGTCTTGCAGGCCCGTTCCGAATCCGCCAGCGCAAAGCTCAAAACCCTGATCGCGGGATGCGGCGCGGCGCGCGAAAGCGAAGCCGGCGGCGCCCTCGGATTGCCCTGCGACGAAGATCGGCGTGCGATGTCCGCGCTCGTCTTGCCGTTGCGCGGCGAGGCGCCGGCGTTCTCCGTGTCGCCGCGTCCTGCGGCGGTCGTGTTCGTGACCGACCCTGGCCGGAATCCGCAGCGGGTGGACGCCCAATTGCGCCAAAGTTTCGGCTTGACGCCCGCTGAAACCAAATTCGCGTTGGAGGTCGCCAAAGGCGACGGCCTCAAGGCTTCGGCCGATCGGATAGGCATTTCGCTCGCCACCGCACGCACGCATCTGGCGCATGTTTTCGCGAAGACGGACGTGCGACGGCAGGCGGAGTTGACCCGCCTGATTGGCGCGCTGTCCGTCGATCCGGTTTGAGTTGTCGGCGAAAGGGGATTGGGTTAGCGCCGCGGGGGTGTGGCGGCGCGCAGAGGGTTCGCGATTTATTGCAAATCTCTTTGATCGGAACCGATCGTCGAATGGTGAAGAGGCGCCCGGCGCAGAGCGCCGTCATGGCCGGGCTTGTCCCGGCCACCCACGCGGTCGTGCAGGCAGCAAACGTCGAATGTTCTCGTGGCGGTTTGCGCAGGGCTTCGTGAAGGCTCTGCAATCTTGGAGGCGCACCACGGCGTGGATATCAGGGACAAGCCCGGCCATGACGGAGAGTGCCCGGCTATTATTGGTCTCCGCCTCGCCGTCCAACTTGACGCGACGAGTCATTCTCTCTGCGACTTGGTATCAGGGTCCAATCAAGGGAACGGCTTCCGCTCTGGCCGCTTTGGCGAGGGCGGCGTCGAGCGTCGCGAGCGCAAAGCTTTTGCGCTGCGCGAGTTCCAGATAAGCGGCGTCATAGACAGTGAGGCGATGCCGCCGCGCGAGGTCGAGAACATCAGCGTCGACCGGCGCCCGATCGATCGTGATCCGCATGCGCGCGATTCCGCGCAGAAAGGCCGCGGTGTCCCTTTCTGTCAGGCGCTTGCGACGCTCGTTGACGATGAGCGTGTTGCAAACTTCAAACCACCAGAGGCTCGGAACGTGCGCCTCGCCGCCGCGCATTCGCTCAAACGCGAACGCTGCGATAGGATGGTCTTCGTCGTCGAACGCCCAGCAGGCGGTGACGGACGCATCCAGCACGAGCGGCACTAGTATTTATGTCCCTCATGTTTGGCGGAGATAAGCTCCTCGACAGTGATTTTCCCAATTCGTAAACGGAGCGCCTTGATGTCTTCCATCGCCTTGCCGACCTCTTCCTGCCGATGGGCGGCCTCCGGCACGATTCGGGCGATCGGCTTGCCGTGCCGGGTGATGATGAGCGTCTCGCCGCGCTCGACCTCATCGAGCAGGCTCGCGAGATGCGCCTTGGCTTCGGAGGCTTGAATTTCGCGCATGAGCAATCTCTGACCGGTCAATTTGACCAGTTGAAACTATAAGCCAAAAGGCCAAAAAGTCAAAGGCGTCGCGAAGCCCGTGTTGCAGAAAATGGCGCCCAACTTACTGAAATCCCTCGTGCAGCGCTCGGTTTTGCGCGCCTCCGCCGAACTGCCCAATTCCCCCACCCGTCGTTCGGTGCTACGCCTCCCTCCCGAGGACCTGCCGATGCACATCCCCGATTTCCAGCACATCCCCTTTAACCCCGTCTCCTCGCCCGACCCCGCGCCGGCCGAACCCTGGCTGACGCCCGAGGGGATCGCCGTCAAATCGTTCTACTCGCCTGACGACCTCAAGGGGCTGACCCACCTCGACACCTTCCCCGGCCTGCCGCCGTATGTGCGCGGCCCCTATCCGACGATGTACGTCAACCAGCCGTGGACGGTGCGCCAATATGCGGGTTTCTCGACGGCCGAGGAATCCAACGCGTTCTATCGCGCCAATCTCGCCGGCGGCCAGAAGGGCCTGTCCGTCGCCTTCGATCTCGCCACCCATCGCGGCTATGATTCCGACCATCCGCGCGTCGCCGGCGACGTCGGCATGGCCGGCGTCGCCATCGACTCCATCTACGACATGCGCACCCTGTTCGAAGGCATCCCGCTCGACACGATGAGCGTCTCGATGACGATGAACGGCGCGGTGCTGCCGGTGCTCGCGCTGTTCATCGTCGCCGCCGAGGAGCAGGGCGTTCCGATGGCGAAGCTGTCGGGGACGATCCAGAACGACATCCTCAAGGAGTTCATGGTCCGCAACACCTATATCTACCCGCCGGCGGCCTCGATGCGCATCGTCGCCGACATTTTTGCGTTCACCGCCAAACACATGCCGAAATTCAACTCGATCTCGATCTCCGGCTATCACATGCAGGAGGCCGGCGCGACGCAGGATCTGGAGCTGGCTTACACGCTGGCCGACGGCGTCGAATACATCCGCGCCGGGATCGCCGCCGGCATGACGGTTGACCAGTTCGCGCCGCGGCTCTCGTTCTTCTGGGCCATCGGCATGAATTTCTTCATGGAGGTCGCGAAGCTGCGCGCGGCGCGGCTGCTTTGGGCCGGGATCGTGCAGGGGTTCAACCCGAAGTCGGAGAAATCGCTGCCGCTGCGCACCCATTGCCAGACGTCCGGCTGGTCGCTCACCGCGCAAGACCCGTTCAACAACATCGTGCGCACGCAGATCGAGGCGATGGCGGCGACGCAGGGCCACACGCAGAGCCTGCACACCAACGCGCTCGATGAAGCCCTGGCCCTGCCGACCGCGTTCTCGGCGCGCATCGCGCGCAACACGCAGCTGTTTCTCATCGAGGAAACCGGCGTCAACCGCGTCATCGACCCCTGGGGCGGCTCCTACTATGTCGAGCGGCTCACGGCCGACCTCGCGGCGCGGGCGCAAACCCATATCGACGAGATCGAGGCGCTCGGCGGCATGGCGAAGGCGATCGAGCAGGGCCTGCCCAAACGCCGCATCGAAGAGGCCGCCGCGCGCACCCAGGCGCGCATCGATTCCGGCCAGCAGCCGGTGATCGGCGTTAACGTCTATCCTCCGATCGTCGAGCGCGAACTCAACATCCTCAAAGTCGACGCCGCAAGCGTGCGCGCGCGCCAGATCGACAAGCTGCAAAGACTCCGCGCCGAGCGTGACGAGGCCGCCTGTCAGGACGCGCTCGCCGCGCTGACCGAGGGCGCAAGGGGCGGGGCGAATCTTGTTGCAGTTGTCGGTCGAGGCGGCGCGGGCGAAGGCGACGGTCGGCGAAATCTCGTTGGCGATGGAAAAAGTGTTTGGCCGTCATGCGGCGACGCCGAAATCGATCTCCGGCGTCTATCTCGCCGCTTCCGGGCCTACCGCCGACGCCAACCTGCGCGTCCTCGAAATGACGCGCGCGTTCGCCGAGAACGAGGGCCGCCGGCCGCGCATATTGGTCGCCAAGATGGGCCAGGACGGCCACGACCGCGGCCAAAAAATCATCGCCTCGGCTTTCGCCGATCTCGGGTTCGACGTCGAGATCGGGCCGTTGTTCGCCACGCCGGAGGAGGTTGCGGCGCTCGCCAAGCAGGCGGACGCGCATATCGTCGGCGTTTCCTCGCTGGCGGCGGGGCATCTGGCGCTGGCGCCGGCGCTCAAGCGCGCGTTGCGGGAGATCGGCCTCGGCGAGGCGATGATCGTCGTCGGCGGCGTGATCCCGGAGCAGGATTTCCAGGAGCTGCGCGCATCGGGGGTCGACGCCATCTTCCCGCCGGGCACGGTGATTCCGGAAGCCGCGATGAACCTGATGGATCAGCTCAACCAGCGCCGGGGCTACGCCCAGCGGCAGGCGGGGTGAACGGCCGTCAGTCCTGCGCGGTCGGACGCACGACGATGCTGCCGATCTCGACCTCCGGCGGCTGCTCGATGGCGAACGCGATAGCGTGCGCGACAGCGTCCGGCGCCATCGCGATCGCGGCCAGCCGCGCCTGCACCGCCTTACGGGCCGCTTCGTCGGCGATCGCGTTCATGAAGTCGGTCGCGACCGCGCCCGGCGAAATTTCGGTGACGCGCAGGTGCGGCCCCGCCTCCTGCCGCAGCGCCTCGGTGAGCGTGCGCACCGCGTTTTTCGTGGCGGCGTAGACGCCCATGTTGGGGACGATCTTGAGCCCCGCGGTCGAGACCACATTGACGATGTGGCCGCTCTTTTGCCGCTGGAACACGGGAAGCGCGGCGGCGACGCCGTAAAGCACGCCGCGAAGGTTGACGTCGATCATCGCGTCCCAGTCCGCGACTTGCAGCGCGTCGAAGCGCGATATCGGCCCGACGCCGGCGTTGTTGACGAGGACGTCGAGCCCTCCAAAACGTTCGCACGTGAAAGTCACGAGCGCGTCCATATCCGCGCGGCGGACGACGTCGGCGACCCGGTGCGCCGCCTCTCCGCCCGCGGCTCGGATCTCCTGCGCGACGGCTTCGATCTCGCTCTCGCGCCGCGCCGCCAGCACGACCTTGGCGCCGCGGGCGCCGAGGTGAAGCGCCGTCGCCCGGCCAATGCCGCTGCTGGCGCCGGTGATGGCGACCACCTTGCCTTCGACGCCCATGGACCCGCCCCTCGATTGCTGAAACAGAAAAACAGCTGGCGACGCTGCGCCGATCATTCAATGTGCGGGGGTTTTTAGATCGTTGACAACCCCGGCCGTCCGTTCTAGCCGCCCATCGGGGGAACGCGGCGTGGTCCCGCGCGGAGTTGTCGATGGCGATGTTCCTGGACGCGAGCGCCGCGGATTTTGAGGCGAAATTCGTCGCCCTGCTCGGCGCCAAGCGCGAGGCGGCCGCCGACGTCGACGAGGCGGCGGCGAAAATCATCGCCGACGTGCGCGCCCGCGGCGACGAGGCGCTGAAAGAATATTCGCTGCGTTTCGACCGCATCGACTTCGCCTCCGCGACCCTCGCGGTTTCCGCAGGCGAGATCGACGCCGCCGTCGCCGCCTGTCCGCCCGAGGCGCTCGCCGCGATTCGCTTCGCGCACGACCGCATCCTCGCCTTCCACCGTCGCCAGACCCCGAAAGACGAGAGTTTCATCGACGCGCTCGGGGTCAAGCTTGGCTGGCGCTGGACGGCGATCCAGGCGGTTGGGCTGTACGTGCCGGGCGGCGCGGCGAGCTACCCCTCGTCGGTGCTGATGAACGCCGTGCCGGCGAAGGTGGCGGGCTGCGAAAGGATCGCGATGGTCGCCCCGGCCCCGGAGGGCAGGCTTAATCCGCTGGTGCTGGCGGCGGCCCGCATCGCCGGCGTCGACGAGGTTTACCGGGTTGGCGGCGCGCAGGCGATCGCCGCGTTGGCTTACGGCACGGCGACCATCGCGCCCGTCGCCAAGATCGTCGGGCCGGGCAACGCCTATGTCGCGGCGGCGAAACGGCGGGTGTTCGGCGTCGTCGGCATCGACATGATCGCCGGGCCGTCCGAGGTCGTCGTGCTGGCGGACGCGAGCGCCGACCCGGCGTTCGTCGCCGCCGATCTCCTGGCGCAGGCCGAGCACGACGAGGCCGCCCAGTCCATCCTCATCACCGACGACATGCGGCTCGGCCGCCTGGTCGCCGAAGAAGTGACTAAGCAGCTCAGCCTGCTGCCGCGCGAAAAAATCGCCTCCGCGAGTTGGCGCGACTATGGCGCGATCATCCTTGTGAAGTCGCTGCGCGACGCCGTGGCGTTGGTCGATCGGCTGGCGCCGGAGCATTTGGAGATCATCGCCGAAGACGCGGAAAATTTGTCTGGCGCGATCCGCAACGCCGGCGCGATTTTTCTTGGGGCCCATACGCCGGAGGCGATTGGCGACTATGTCGGCGGCTCCAATCATGTGTTGCCGACCTCGCGGTCGGCGCGCTTCTCCTCCGGCCTCGGCGTGCAGGATTTCGTCAAGCGCACGTCGATTCTGTCTTGCGACGCCGCCGCGCTGAAGGCGCTCGGCCCCGCCGCCGTCACGCTCGGCGAGGCCGAGGGGCTAACGGCGCACGCGCGCTCAGTCGCGCTGCGGCTTGAGCGGCTGGCATGAGCGATCCCGCCAAATCGCGCCTGTACGAAGTTCTGCTCGACGAGGCGACGCTGCCGCGGCTCGCCACCGATCAGGACCACGAGCGCGCGGTGGCGATCTTCGATCTGGTGGAGGAAAATGCTTTCGCCGTGCGCGGCCGCGACGACGGGCCGTATTGCCTCGTCGTCGCGCAGCTTGAGGCCAAGCTCAATTTCGTAGTCAAGACCGAGGCCGGCGACGCGGTGACCGAGTTCACGGTGTCGATGACACCGTTCCGGCCCTTGCTGAAAGACTATTTTCTGGTCTGCGACACATACTATAACGCCATCCGCACCGCGAGCCCGCGTGAGATCGAGGCGATCGACCGCGAGCGCACGGCCCTGCATAACGAAGGCGCGGACTTGCTGGCGAGCCGGCTCGCCGACAAGGTGGACATCGACAAGGGCACGGCGCGGCGCCTGTTCACCCTGGTCTCGGCGCTGCACTGGAAATAGCTTGGATTGGACTTTTTACGCCGCGGCGGCGCCGGCGGTGGTGCTGCTGGGGCTATCGAAATCCGGCCTGTCCGGGCTCGGCGCGATGGCGGTGCCGATCATGGCGCTGACCATCCCGCCGATCCAGGCGGCGGCGATCACGCTGCCGGTCATCATCGTGCAAGATTGGGTCGGCGTCTACGCCTTCCGTCGCGAAGTCGACATTCGCAACCTGGCCATTCTGCTGCCGGGAGCTTTGCTCGGCGTCGTTCTCGCCTTCTTCATGGCGGCCCGCGTGAGCGACGATGTCGTCAAGCTCGCCATTGGCGTCATTTCGGTCGGGTTCGTCGTCTTGACGCTGGTTCGCGAGCGTTTGCGCCTGGAAGCGCAGCGGGCGAAAGTCGCGCCGGGCCTGTTCTGGGGGGCGGTGGCGGGGTTTGCAAGCTTCGTCAGCCACGCGGGCGGACCGCCGTTTCTGGTTTATGCGATGCCGCAGCGGCTCGCGGCGCCGGTGTTCGCGGGCACCTCGGTGGTGTTCTTCGCCGCCGTCAATCTGATGAAGGTGCCGCCCTATCTGATGCTCGGCCAGTTCACGCGGGCGAATCTCACCGCCTCGCTGGCGCTGTTGCCGTTGGCGGTGGTCTCAACGTTGGCGGGCGTTTGGGTCATCCGCCGCATCCCGGCCGACAGGTTCTACAATGTCGTGCTCGCGGTCACGTTCTTGCTGGGTTTCAAGCTCATCTACGACGCGGCGCGGGCGCTGGCGGGTTAGGCTCGCGCGGAAAGGCGAAGACGGGCGCTCATCTCCATTTGATCGGCGATGGCGGGACGCGCTCTCGAACATCCGCGGCTTTGACGGCGCCGCGCGAATCGGCTCCGCTCTCTGGCATGGCGGCGATTCTCTCGATCCAGTCGCATGTGGTTTATGGCTGCGTCGGCAACTCCGCCGCGACGTTCGCGTTGCAGCGGCTCGGCCGCGAAGTGTGGCCGCTGCACACCGTGCAGTTCTCCAGCCACGCCGGCTATCCCGGCTGGCGCGGCGAGACGTTTTCACCGGCGCTGATAGGGGCATGCGTCGATGGCCTCGACGCCATCGGCGTGCTTGGCGCCTGCGCGGGCGTCCTCACCGGCTATCTCGGCAAAGCGGAGACGGCCGAGGCCGCGCTCGCTGCCGTCGCGCGAGTGCGCGCGCGCAACGCCGGCGCGGTCTACGCCTGCGATCCCGTCA
>CAWIEP010000032.1:0-26387 GCA_963835115.1 uncultured Pseudomonadota bacterium | reverse complement strand
GCTGTCGCTTGCGCTGCGCGTCGGCGACGCTTCGGGGTAGCTGAACCGGATATGACCGTGGACGAAATCGCAGATCGCTTGCACCCGCGCGTAGCCGCCGGATATGCCGGAAAACTTCGACCACGCGAAATCGGCCAACTTGTCGCTGTCGCAATAGCGGCTCGCGACCAGGAACAGCAGCGCATTGTCGGGAAGGCGCGAGATGGGCGTCAGTTCGCTGTGGGGCGGGATTTCGTCAGGCAGACCGGTGTCGTAAATCTGAAAGAGATTGCGAAACGTCACCAGGCCCGGGGGAACTTCCAGTCGTGTGACGTGGTTGCCATAGTGATCGAGGTAGGCGCCCATCGCGCGCGGCGGATCCGATTGGATGACATCGGGAGAACGCAAG
Organism: uncultured Pseudomonadota bacterium; assembly: GCA_963835115.1. Lineage (GTDB taxonomy): Bacteria > Pseudomonadota > Alphaproteobacteria > Rhizobiales > Beijerinckiaceae > Roseiarcus. The sequence continues at coordinate 25,999 of CAWIEP010000032.1, read as the reverse complement.
TCGCCCGTCCGCGAGGGATGGATGTTCAATTGTAGAAGCATCGGCGTCCAAGTCGGACATTGAAAGGCGATGGTGAAGCCGGCTTGGATGAGCATGGGGCGACTCCTGTGTCTGAGACGGGTCTATGCAAAAATCGCGAACACGGCCAAAACGTCCGACCTTGGCTGCCCGCAACCGACTGTATCAGTCGAGGCTGCGAACGTTGACCGAAACCGCCATGCGCGCGGCGGCGGCGCCGAAATAATAGCCGTGCAACGGAATCGCCTGACGAGCATCGCGCGCAACTGCGACGCGAATGAGGTCGCGACTGCCGACAATGCCGTTGGTGGGATCGAATTCCACCCACCCCGCACCCGGAAGATAGACCTGGCACCAGGCGTGTGTGGCGCCGCCGCCCAGATGGGTCTCTCCGCGGTCGCGATCGGGGACGTAGAGATAACCCGTGACAAAGCGGGCGGCGAGCCCCAGAGCGCGAGCCGATTCCATCATCAGCGTCGCGAAATCGCGGCACGAACCGCGGCGAGACTCCAGCGTCTGCACAGGACTCTGGGTTCCCCTTTCGGTTCGGCGTTCATAGACGAACCCCTCCTTGATTGCATTGGTCAAGGTCATCAGCAGCGATCCGGTTTGCGTCAGTCCGCCGAGATTGACGAAACGTCGAGCCCAGCGATCCACGTCGCCGGCGGGGTCGGGGTGATGCCGCTCAATCGATCGCGCCAGATCCGGCATTTCCTCGACATCGTAGGAAAACGGGTACAATCGCGCCTTTTCATCGAGCAGGACGTCGGGTTCGTCCGAATGCTTGTGTTCGACCGTGATATGGCTCTCCACGCAGAGCCGATCGGTGTTGCCGGTAAAATTCGCGACTGCTACGCAATTGTCGAATACGTCATGAATCCAGTGCAATCGCGATGGTTCGGGGTTGATCGTCAAGGTTGCGTCAAGCAGCCGTTGATCGTTGCTGTCGCGCGGGCGCAGCATCATGCGGTGCTCCCCGAGCCGTACCGGAAATGCGTAGGAATAGGTCGTCACGTGTCTAACCGACAGAACTGTCATACGGTTCCGGTTCCTGTCGGCGCAGCCGCCTGAATTTCCAACGCCTTTTCCGTTATTTCCGCCATCTGTCGGCGCAAACGCGACTTTGCTACGTTATCTCGCCCCCCGCAAGTCAGGGCGTTTATCTGCGACCGCACAAGCCGGCGCGGGCGGCGTTGCGCGCCGGCCCCGCAATGAGGTTGCGCCGCCTCGTGATCAGCCGATTTCTATCCGCGCGCCGGTCGCTCCATTGAGAAGGCGGCGCAAATGATACTGCGCGAGCGCGTCGTTGGGATTGGCGCCGACAAGCGCCGCGAAAGCGGCGACTGCGCCGGAGTCTTTGGCCTCCAACTTGGCGAACGCTTGCATATAGGCGTCCGCGTCGGCCGCCGCCGCCGGCAAGGCTTCGTAGGCCCGCAAGGGTTCGCTGCGTCCGCGCAGGACGAGATCGCCGACCGGCCGGCCGAGGAAAGCGCCGGCGCGCTCCACCGCGGCGGCGCTTACGCAGATTCGCGTGCCGAGCGTCTTGTTGGCGGCCTCCAGCCGCGCCGCCGCGTTGATGGTGTCGCCGTAGGCCGTATAGTCGAACAGCCGGCCGCCGCCGAAATTGCCGACGAGCGCGGGGCCGGCGTGCACGCCGATGCGTGTCGGGCCGAGCGCCACGCCGCGCTCGCCCCAGCGCAAGCGGAACGCCTGCGACCAATTGTCGAGCGCGAGCGCGCAATCGATGGCGCGCGCCGCGGCGTCGAGTTGGTCGGCGGGGGCGCCGAACAGGACGTGAATGGCGTCGCCGATGATTTTCGCGACGGTGCCCTCGCGCTCGAAAACGATTTCTGTCGCGCCGGTCAGATATTCGCCGAGCAGGCTCGAAAGCACCTCGATCTCCAAGGTCTCGACCAGCGCCGTAAAGCCCGCAATATCGGTGAACAACGTCGCGATCTCGCGCCGGCCGCCCGCCAGCGCCGCGGCGTCGCCGGCGAGAGACTTTGCGAGATTGGGGGAAAAATAGCGGGCGAGCGCGGCTTGCGCGCGCTCGGCCTCGGCCTGCTTGTCGCGGGCGTCGCGCAGCGAGCCGATATGAGCGATCGTCTTGCGCAGGGTCGTCTCGAAGTCGCCGAAGTCGATCGGCTTGGTCAGAAAGTCGAAGGCGCCGCGATTCATCGCCGTGCGGATATTGGCCATGTCGCCGTAGGCCGAAACGATGACGGTGGACAGGCGACGTTCGTGGCTCGCGATTCGTTCGAGCAAAGCGAGGCCGTCCATGCGCGGCATGTTGATGTCGGTGACGATGAGATCGATGTCGGCGCGCTCTGCGACCCGATCGAGCGCCTCGACGCCGTCGCGCGCGAACAGAAAGATCCAGGCCCCTTCGCGGATCTGGCGGCGGAATTTTTGCCGCACCAGATCTTCGAGATCCGGTTCGTCGTCGACGACAAGAATGGTTTCGGTCACGTCGCGCCTCCGATCGCCGCCAGGCGCCCGTCGATGGCGCGCCTGAGTTCGGGGAAGTCCAGGGGCTTCGTGAACAGGGCCGCCGCGCCGCGCGCTTCGGCGGTGCGGCGAGTGTCGGCGTCGCCATAGGCTGTGATCATGATGACCGGGACATCGGGCCGCGCCGCCCGAGCTTTCGGCAACAGGTCTAGCCCGCTCATGCCCGGCATGTTGATGTCGGAGAGAATCAAAATCAGATCGATCGTCTCACGCGGCCGCTCGACCTTGCCGAGCGCCTCCTCGGCGGACAGCGCGAAATCGAGCAGGAAGCGGTTGGAACGTAAATCGCGGCGAAACTGCTGACGAAACAGGTCCGCTACGTCGGGCTCGTCGTCGACGATGAGTATCAGCGCGCTCAACGGGTCCCTTTCTCGCCCGGCGGCGTCGCGATGAACTCGGTGAGGCGGCCGGGCCAAGTCTCCACGCGAGGGTTCTTACTGTCTTCTGGCGAGGATGTCTTGGCCGAGGCTCGAAGCCAGCGCTACGTGGATCGCGTTAGGCGCCAGCCGCCAGCCAAGCCGCACATTCCGGCCCGAGTTCGGCGACCGCCCGGGCCTCGTAGGCGGCGTTTTCATCTCCAGTCAGCGTGCCGCTCCACCGTCCGTTCGTGCCTTTGTTGATGAAAGTCTCCGCGCCGCCTTTCCAAAGAAAGCCGCCGAGCGGCGCCGCTTTGTCGGCATGCGTCTTCATGTAGTCGAACGTGCAATGTTCGACGATGGCTGGAAATTTGGCTTCGTCGATCGGGATGTCGAGGAACGCAGCGATTTCGCGGATCGAACCCGCCAGATCTCTCTTCATCTGATTGAAATGCATCAACTTGACGTTGGGCAGATCACGGATGGTCCACCAGGAGCGCACGTGCTCCCAAAACGGCCAGAGCGGAAAGCCGTCATTGTTGAACCATTGTTTGTAGTAATCGTGGACCGACGGCGGCGGCGGCTCGATCGGAGGCCCGACCCGGCCCGGCGTGTTGTTGAGTGCGCCGTACCATTGTTCGTTGGCGTTGGCATGATGATTATAGAAACTCCAAACCGCGTCGCGACCGTCCCGCCCGACATAAATATACTTCGCCATGCGCGAGAACACCAAAGCGTCCACGGGAAGATGGGTCTTGAGGAATCGGCGATGCGGGACGTGTTCCAGGCCCGCGATGGCTTCCGGCGGTATGATGCGCAAGTCAACCCAAGGCGAAATGTGAGAGACGTCTATGCCCTCCGCGCCATTAAAAATTAATTGCGACACGACTTGCTGGGTCCAAGTCGTCCCGGATTTTGCGTAAGTCACAATTACAATATCGTCCGGCCGGAATTTGAAGCTGTTCCAGACTTCGGAATTGACGTGGTGATTATGAACTTCCCGGGCTTTGACGGGCCAATTTATTGACGAACTCGCCTCCATCTCTCCCCCCGATAAAATTCTCCGGCCTTGGGCTGTTATGGGGCAATCGCACGGCGGCGCAATCGGCAAACAGGCTGGACTGCAATAATAACACGTCGCGATCGCAGCGAGTTGCGCTCAACAAGAAATGGCGTAAGTCGCGAAACCGACCGCGAATGCCGACGTTGCGGCCTCCGAGCCTGATCTCGTCACGGCTTCGGCCGCCTGTCGAGGACGCGTTTGGCCTTGCCCTCCGAACGCGGCAGCGCGCCTTGCGCGCATAGCTGCACTCGCGCCGAGACGCCGACCACGCTCTTGATGTGGTGCCGAAGCTCTTGCGCCGCCGTTGCTCCGGCGCCCTCCACCCGCACTGTCATCTCGTCGAGCCTTCCCTCGCGCGTTAGCTCGATCTCGAAATGCGGCGTCAGGCCCGCGACGCGAAGAATCTGCTCCTCGATCTGCGTCGGGAACACGTTGACGCCGCGCAGGATCATCATGTCGTCGGAGCGGCCGGTGATCTTCTCCATCCGCCGCATCGTCCGCGCGGTGCCCGGCAGCAGCCGCGTCAGATCGCGCGTGCGGTAACGGATCGATCGGCAGGCCCTCTTTGGTCAGCGTCGTGAATACCAGCTCGCCGCGTTCACCGTCGGGCAGGGCGCGGCCGGTCTCGGGGTCGATGATCTCGGGATAGAAATGGTCTTCCCAGATATGCAGGCCGTCCTTGGTCTCCACGCATTCGTTGGCGACCCCCGGCCCCATGACCTCGCAGAGGCCGTAGATGTCGACCGCGTGCATGTCGAACGCCTGCTCGATTTCGCCGCGCATCGCGTTGGTCCATGGTTCGGCGCCGAAAATGCCGACCGCCAGCGACGTCTGGCGGGGATCGACGCCCTGACGGCGGAACTCGTCGAGAATCGACAGCATGTAAGATGGCGTCACCATGATGACGCGCGGCCGGAAATCGACGATCAGCCGCACTTGCCGCTCGGTCATTCCCGCCGGAGATCGGCACGACCGTGCAGCCGAGCCGCTCGGCGCCGTAATGCGCGCCCAAGCCCCCTGTGAACAGGCCGTAACCGTAGGCGACATGCACGATATCGCCCGCCCGGCCGCCGGATGCGCGAATCGAGCGGGCGACGAGATCGGCTCCAGGTCTCGATGTCGCGTTTCGTATAGCCGACGACCGTCGGCTTGCCGGTGGTGCCGGACGACGCGTGCAGGCGCACGATCTTTTCGCGCGGAACGGCGAACATGCCGAAGGGATAGGCGTCGCGCAGGTCGCTCTTGGTCGTGAACGGGAATTTCGCGAGATCGGCGAGCGTCGCAGATCCGACGGGCTGGACGCCCGCGGCGTCGAACGTTGGCGCGATAGAGCGGCGAGTTCTCATAGGCGTGGCGCGAGCGACCAGTGCAGCCGCTCGAGTTGCAGGCGCGGCGAGTTCGTCGCGCGAGGCGGTCTCGATGGGCTCGAGGTCGCCGGGTCGCGGCGCGAGATCCTCCATCGCTTTTCCTCCCTGCCTTCAGGCCGGAAGCAGCGCGACCCGGGAATGGCGCGGCAATGGCCGCGGAACTCGGCGATCAGTTCGCCCTTCTGGTTTCGCACCGATGACGTCGTAGATCCCGCCGCGTCCGCGCAGATGCACCTCACGCGCCTGCGCCGTCAACGTGTCGCCGACTTCCGCCGGCGCGACGAACGCGATCGTCGCCTTGCTGCGGCGACCATGCGCTGGTCGCGGCTGTTGCAGGCGAAAGCGAAGGCGGAATCGGCGAGCGTGAACACGAAGCCGCCGTGGCACATGCCGTGGCCATTCGCCATCGTCCGGGCGCGACCGGCATCTCCAGGCGCGCCTCGCCGGGGCCATCTGCGACGATCCGCATGCCGAGCGCCTCTGAGGCGCGGTCGTTCGCCCACATCGCGGCGGCGCAGGCTTCGGCCAGACGCTGCGGGTCGCTGATGTCGGCGGGATCGGCAAGCTCCGCGCCGAGTCGCGCGCTCAGGCGGCCTGCGCCGCGGCGACCGCCGCGTCTGCGGGACCTCGGCGCGCGCGCGGTCCGGCGACGACGGTCGGGCAGTGCGAGCGAGGCGAAACGCGGCCCGAGCTTCTCGCGGCCGTTCAGCAGCGCGCGAAACGCGACATAGGCGTCGACCGTCACCCGCGCCAGCGAAAGAAGCTGTCCGGGCTCGCGGGCGAGCGAATCGATGACCGCGCCGATGGCGACCGAGCCGTCCGTCTGCAGGCCGGAATGGACCGCGGGCGGCAATTCGCGCTCCAGGGGATCGGCGACGACGCGCACGGCGGCGAACGGCACGCCGAGTTCCTCCGCCAACGCCGCCGCCTGGAAGGATTCCATGTCGACCGCCGCAGGCGCCGGTGCTCGCCTGAATGTGCCGCTTCTGATGCGGGCGGCGCACGGGGGCCGGCACGCTGACGATGTCGCCGACTTCGGCTCCCGGCAGCCGCTCGGCAAGCCGCGCCGTCCATGCCGCGTCGGCGTCGATTCGCCGCGCGCCCGCGCAGACGCCGCTGGCGACGATCCAGCAGCCGGGCCGCATATGCGGCAAGAGGCCGCCGGCAATGCCGAAACTGACGATCGCCGGCGCGCCCGCAAACACGGCGTGGCGAATCGCCGCCGCGCGCAAGCCGACGTTGCCGCCGCAGGCGAAAACCCTAACGCCCGGAGCGGAAGCGATTTTCGCCTCCGCTCGCATCCCGGTAATAACGATCAACGATTCCCCCTGGAGTCCCGCGCAAACTAGACCGCTACGGGGTCCGCGCTCAAGGCCGAAAGGCGTGTCGTTTAAGGCACGCGCGCAAAATTCGGCGCTCTCGCCGGAAACCGTCGCGGCCTCAGGCAGGCTTCACTACGCCCATCTTAAGAATAATATTTCCATAAAGCCGGCGCTCGGAGGTCGCCACCACGGCGAAACATTTGGCGGCGTCTTGGCGTAGAAGGCGTAGCGCTCCAGTGACGCGAGCGCGAATTTCGCGCCCTCGCGCCGGGCGATGATGTCGCGGAACTCCGCGAAGATCGGCTGCTCCTCGTCGGGCGCGCCGACCACCTGCATGCGCCAGCACGCCTCGGGGACGAAATCGTCGAGCGGCATGACGCTGAGGATCGCGTCGAGCGCGCGCGTGGCGTCGACGCCGTCGAGACGCACGACCCGCGGACCCGCGGAATGGGCGGGGTAGTTGGCGTCGACGATGGCGATCTCGTCGCCGTGTCCCATCTGCCGCAGCGCCTGGAGCAGATCGGGACCGAGAATGGCGGGCGAGATTCTTCAGCATGGAAAGACCGTCCTGATGTCTAGCGCGGCGTCGGGGCGTCGGCGCGCAACAATCCCTGCGATTTGAGATCGCGCCAGAGCGCCGGGGGAATTTTGGCTTCCAGCATTTCGGCGTTGCGGCGCACTTCGCTCGACCTTCTGACCGCCGGGAATGACGCTGACGATTGCGGGATGGCTGAGCGGAAAACGCAGCGCCGCCTCCGCGAGCTTGACGCCATGCGCCTTGCAGACGGCCTCGATGGCGCGCACGCGATCGAGAATCTCCTTCGAGGCCGGCGCGTAATTGTAGAACGCGCCCGGTTTCGGGCCGGTGGCGAGAATGCCGGAATTGAACGGGCCGCCGATCACGACGCCGATCTGCTTCTCGACGCAATAGGGCAGGAAGCTCGTCAACGCCTCCTGCTCCAGCAGTGTGTAGCGGCCGGCGAGCAGGAAGATGTCGAAATCGCCTTCGCGCGCCAGCCGCTCGGCGATTTCCCACTCGTTGATTCCGGCGCCGAACGCTTTGATCGTCCCCTGCTCGCGCAGTTCGACGAGCGCGCGATAGCCGCCGCTCATGAACTCGCGAATGCGCGCGTCCGCCGCCTCCGCGCTGCCGTGAGTGAAAACGTCGACGTCATGGGCGTAGACGATGTCGATCTGGTCAATCCCGAGCCGCTCGAGCGAAAACTCGATCGAGCGCAAGACGCCGTCGCGCGAATAGTCGAACACCTCGCGCCGCGACGGCGTCTCGAAGAAGGCGTTCGGCCGCGACCGCTCGGCCGGCGCGCACAATTGCAGTAGGCGGCCGACCTTGGTCGACAAAATATAGGAGTCGCGCGGCTTGGCGCGCAGGAACCCGTTGAGCCGAGTCTCCGACAGGCCGAGGCCGTAGAGCGGCGCCGTGTCGTAGTAGCGGCACCCTTCCGACCAAGCCATGTCGAGCGTCGCGCGCGCCTCCCGCTCAGTCATCGGCCGATAGAGATTGCCGAGCGGCGCGGCGCCGAAGCCGAGTTCCGTGAAAGCAAGGTCGGCGCCGCCGCGCGCCTTGAATTTACGTTTGCGAAATGTCCGTCCGCTCCCCGGCCCTGGCATGGTTCCCCCGCTCTGTTATCGACGGCCTTCGTAGCGCAATTTCCTACTCCTTACAGCAGCGACCGCTCCCGCGTAAGAGGCGGACGATCAATGGCGCCGCCCCTTGTCGTTGAGGCCGTCGAGATATTCATCGAGTTTACGGATCACAACATCGTCGGGCGCTCGCTGCGCAAGATTGCCGGGCAATTTGTGCAATCCTTCGATCGCCGCGGCTCGGTAACTCGGCGCCATACCCAGGATGCGATCCGTGTATTCAATCGCCCGATCGATAGTATCTTCCAGTGCGTTCAAGAAAGCGTCCGCCCGCGTGGCGTTGACACGCGAAGGCGGCAATGCGGGCGCCAACTACGCAAGTTCTGTGGCGCGCCGGAACGAGACGGCGATTGCCGGCTGCACTTCGGAAAATACGCGCGGCGGTCGAGCATTTATTGTGCAACGTCGATTAACCTTTCCGCGCTAACTCAACGTAAGTTTTGTGCTTTGCGTAGCGTTTGGCGTCGTTTCATGCGGGTGGCACAGATAAAGGCCGGATTGGCGCAATGGCCGCGACGGCGGTCCGTATGGGGCGGCGCATCGGGTCTCGCGCTGGCGCTCGCCGCCGCCGCGCCGGCGCGCGCCGACGGCGGCTATGTCGGCGACTTGCCCATCTTCGAAAACAGCGGCGCAACGGTGTGGAACGGCGCGCACGATTATTCCGAGGTCGTCAATCCCGCCGGCGCCTCGATCCTCAACCAGGGACAGGCCACGGCCGAGGTGGTCGGCAATGGCGGCGTCGTTCGCAACGCCCCGGGCGCGACCTGGAACGGCGATCTCAGCGGCAATGTGGCGGGGGCGAAGGTTGTCAATCAAGGCCAGTGGAATGGCGCGCTCGACAACTCCGGCGGCGGCGTCGACAATTCCGGAACGGTCGCGTCCGTCAACAACGCCGCGGGCGTCTTCACCAACGAGGGCATCGTCTCCGGAGCGCTCGCCAACGGCGGCCAGGCGACGAATAGCGGGGAGATCGCCGGCAAAGTCGTCAATTCCGGGATTTTCGTCAACAACGCCGCCGGCTCGGTCGGGGGCGGCTTGCTGGACACCGGGTCGACCGCCAACAATGGCGAGATCCTCGGCGGCGTCACGGAGAGCGGCGCTTTCACCAACAACGCCAGCGGCAAGGTGTCGGGCGGGTTCACACTTGACGGCGGCTCCGCGGTCAACAATGGCGAGATCCGCGGCGGGGTTGCGGCGAACGGCGGCGCGTTCACCGACAACGAAATCGTTCGCGGCGGCGCGAAGGTCGCAGGGGCAGGGGCCTCGCTGACGGTCAACGGCGTCGTCGACGGAAAGACGAACGTGATCGCCGGCAGCCTGGTGCTCAATTCGGCGGGCGCGTTGCAGGGAAACGCCGCCAATGCGGGTGCACTCGACAATGCCGGGGCAATCCATGGGTCGGTCGTCAACGCCGGGTCGCTCGTCAACGCCGGCGTCATCGACGGTTTTGTACGTCAAACCGGCGGGCAGACGACCAACGACGGGACGATCGCGGGCGCCGCGAACTTCCGCTGGGGCGCTGCTGTCAACAACGCCACGATCGGCGGCGCCTTGGAGATCGGCGCCGCGGCCTCCGTAATCGACAACGGCGTCGTTGGCGGCGCGACGATCAACCAGGGCGCGTTCGCCGAAAATGGGAGCGGCGCGCTGAAGGGCGTCTTGCTCAACAAAGGTCAGGCGACAATCAACGGCGATCTCGCAGGGGGCGCGATCAGCAGCGGCGAGATGGTCGTCAACGCGTCGGGACGGGTGGAGAACGGGCTGGTCGTCAGCGGCGGCTCGACGAGCAACGCGGGCGTGGTCAGCGGCGGCGCGGTCGTCCGATCGGGAGTTCTGGCGACCAGTGGCGAGATCTCCGGCGGCCTCGTCGACGCAGGCCTCGTCAAGGCGACGGGCGTCATTTCCGGCCCGGTAGACATCAGCGGCAAACTCGTCGTCGGCGACGGAACCGCGAACGCCGCCAAGCTGACGATCGCGCCGGGCTCGACGGTCGCCGGCGTGATCACGATGCCGGTGAACCTGTCGACGGGACAGTCGAATTTTCTTTCCGCTCGCGGCGTTTCGCTCGGGGAGGCCCAGCTCGATCTCACTGGCAAGCTCGTCAACGCCAGCGGCGCCTATTGGGGCGCGCTCAGTATCTCGGATGCGCCGATCGCGCTGACGGCGGCGGCCAGGCAAGCGCTCGCGGTGGCGAGCGGGCCGCTCTATCGCTATTCCGACCCGCTCGGCACCGGAATCGTGCAGACGATCAATTCGGGCCTTGGCGTCACGGCCTTCCAGGTTACGGTCGCCGCGGCGACGGCTTTCGCCGAGGCGTTGGGGCCGGCTCCGTCCGATTTCGAGCGCGCACCCGCCGATCCCACGCCGAATCTCGGCGCGGGTTCGGTATGGTCGCGCGGGTTTGGCGCGGACCTGACTTTTTCCGGCGACAACCATGCCGGGACCGGCCCCGCGTTCGACGCGACGCGGCTGTCGACCCGCATCGCCGGTGCGGAAATCGGCTTCGAATACGGGCTTCACAACATCCAGAATTCGGGCATGAGCCTACGCGTCGGCGTCGCGGGCGGCGACGGGGGAGGGGCGGTGTCGGACGCAGCCGGCTCGGGCGCCACGGCCGCCGTCAGCCTGCCTTTCGTCGGCGCTTATGCGACGCTGACCGGCCTCGGCTTCACCGGCCATATCGAAGCGCGCTACGCCCGCGTCGATATGCAGCTGACCGACGCGCCGCTTAGCGTTTTCAGCCAAAGCCAAGGCGCGTCCGGCATGATCTATGCGGCGCAGGCGAGCTATCGCATTCCCGCCGGGGCGGTCTTTGTGGAGCCGACCGCGGGTCTGAGCTACGCCCGCCTCGCCATCGCCGACGAGCCAACGAGTGTCGGCGATCTCTCGTTCGGGCAAGCTCGGCTAACGCTCGGCCACGCCGGGGTCAAGATCGGCGGCGACTTCAGCGCCGGCGCGCTGAACTGGTCGCCTTACGCGCTCGCCTCCCTCTGGCGGGAATGGCTAGCCGGGGCGACGATAACCGTTCCGCAGGGGCCGACGATCGCGCCGTCGGGTCAGCCGGGCTTTGAAGAGGTGGGGCTCGGCGTCCGCGCGACGCTCGCGCATTCCGGGCTGACCGGTTTCGCCGAGGGCGCCTGGGCGTTCGGGCCTAGGATTGCGGGGCTGGCGGCGACGGGCGGAGCCCGCTACGATTTCTAGTCCGGCTCGGCAACCGTCAAGGTGTGGCCTTCGCAATCGCAGGCGGCCCTGCGCGGGCCGACGTCACGCAATTCCGCCTCGAGGCACTCGACTTCGAGCCGGATCATCGCGCCGTCGCCGAACGTGAGGAACACCAGACCCGAGGGGTCCTCGGTCTTTTCGAAGGTGATCCCGAGCAGGTTCCTCACCTTGTCTCGGTCGCGGTCCATCCCGAGTTGGGCGACATTCAACACCCGGTCGAAACGCAGCACCGCGCCGACTCGCTCGTCGAGGGCGTGCTTGGCGCCGATCCAATCGTAGCGGAGCGCGCCCACCACGAAACGCCTCTGCCGGGGCAGAAACGTCATGTCCTCCCGCCGAACGCAGGCGTCCTGCACTTGCGCGGAAATGACGCTCAGATCCTCGCGATCGAGCGCATGAAGTTTGAGATCGACAGGCGTGGAGGACATCTCAGCCCGTCAGCCGCTCGATGTCGGCGCCGCAGGCGCCGAGCTTCTGCTCCAGCGCCTCGAAGCCGCGGTCGAGATGATAGACGCGGTTGACCATGGTCTCCCCTTCCGCCGCCAGCGCCGCGATCACCAAACTGACCGAGGCGCGCAGATCGGTCGCCATCACTGGCGCGCCCTGCAATTGCAACACCCCTTCGACGATCGCAGTGTCGCCCTCCAATTTAATATGCGCGCCGAGCCGGGCAAGCTCCTGCACGTGCATAAAACGGTTTTCGAAGATCGTCTCGGTGATGCGCGACGATCCCTTCGCGCGCGTCATCAAGGCCATGAACTGGGCCTGCAGATCGGTCGGGAAGCCGGGGAACGGCGCGGTTGATATGTCGACCGCGGCGATGCCGGCGCCGTTGCGCTTTACGCGGATGCCGCGATTGTCCGGGAAAATCTCGGCGCCGGCCTGCGCGAAGGCTTCGAGCGCGCCGGGCAGCAGGTCCGGCGTCACGCCTTCGAGCAGCACGTCGCCGCCGGTCATCGCCACGGCGGCCGCGTAAGTGCCGGCCTCGATGCGGTCGGGCAGCACGCAGTGATAAGCGCCGTTTAGGCGCGCGACGCCCGTCACTTCGATCTCGGAGGTCCCGGCGCCCTTGATGCGCGCGCCCATCTTGGTGAGGCAGGCGGCGAGGTCCTGCACTTCCGGCTCGCGCGCGGCGTTGCGGATCAGCGTCGAGCCATGGGCGAGCACGGAAGCCATCAACGCAGTATGCGTGCCGCCGACCGTTACCTTGGGAAAGTCGATTTCGGCGCCCTTGAGCCCCTTGGGCGCGGTGACGACGGCATAGCCGCCTTCGATGGCGATCTCCGCGCCGAGCTTTTCGAGCGCCATCAGCAGAAGATCGACTGGCCGCGTGCCGATGGCGCAGCCGCCCGGCAGCGAAACCCGCGCCTCGCCCATACGCGCCAGCAGCGGCGCGATGACCCAGAAGCTCGCGCGCATGCGCGAGACCAGTTCGTAGGGCGCGGTGGTGTCGACGATGGTTTTGGCGCGCAAATGCACGGTCTGGCCCGCGGTGGCGTTCTCGCCGCGCCGCTTGCCGTCGACGGAATAGTCGAGGCCCTGATTGGAAAGGATGCGGATGAGCTGGCTGACGTCGGCGAGGCGCGGCAGGTTTTCGAGCGTCAGCGTCTGGTCGGTGAGGAGCGAGGCGATCATCAGCGGCAGCGCGGCGTTCTTGGCGCCGGAAATGGGGATTGTCCCTTTGAGTTCGGCGCCGCCGCGAATTCTAATGCGATCCATCAGGCAACCTTTCGGGCTTCGCGGGCGGGGGCGGAGGCGTTCCGCGCGCGCGCTGTTGCGCCTTGCGGCGCTTGAGATTTTCCCGCAGCGCTTCGGCGAGCCGTTCCCGCCGCGACTCTGCATCGCGATTCGCGCCAGACCCCATGCGCTTCAACCCCGGTCCTAGCCCGCTCCATAGGCCGGGGGGGACGACGGGGCAAGGGCGCGGGTAAACGCAACGTAGGGGGAAAGAGTGAATGTCGGGTAGCGGGCGTCTTGCCCCCCGGGCTTCCGCGAGGCTTTCGCACGCGTGCGACTTGCAATGCGCCATCCGTGACGCCAGTCTCGGCCTCGTCAGAGCCTACCGCTGAGGAATTCGGCGCAAACAATTCGAGGACGTATCGCATGACCGACAGCGCCGAGGTCGCCAACGATTTGGCTCCTATCCCCGCCGACGATCCCAAACGCGCGCTCGTCGTTTCCGATCCCGACGCCGCAGACCTGCCGCACATCTCGCTGGCGCGCGGCTCCTACACGATCCTCCTGACCGGCGAGCAGACCGGCGGCCGTTATTGTCTGATCGACATGCTGGTGCCGCCGGGCGGCGGACCACCGCCGCACAGGCATGATTTCGAGGAGATGTTCTCGATTCTGGAGGGCGAGATCGAGTTGACCTTCCGCAACGAGACACGCAAGGCCGGCGCCGGAGTCACAGTCAACATCCCGGCCAACGCGCCGCATCAATTCAAGAACACGTCCGACAAGCCGGCGCATCTTTTGTGCATGTGCGTTCCGCCGGGTCAGGAGGAATATTTCTTGGCCGTGGGCGACAAGATCGAGAACCGCAACGCGCCGCCGCCGAAGCTTAGCGCCGACGAGTTGGCGCAGCGGCGTCAGCGCGCGCAAGCGCTGGCCGCGAAATATCGGACGGAGTTTGTTTAGCCAGGCATCTGCTTTTGCGCTTGGCCCGGAGCGGTCGCTTGTGACGGTTTCTGACCCCCGCGCCACGATCGGAGGTCGCGCTACAAACAAGTTCGTCCAACGGCTCGGCAAACACCGCGGTGGAGCGACGATCGGAGAATGCGCGCGGGAACCCTGAAAGGGCTCGGCGCGCGTCGGTTGGCGGAAATCACGCCTTCGCTTTTGCCGCCCGCTGCTCGACCATTCGCAAAGTCGCATCGAAGGCGCGGTCGGAAAGGATGCGGCGCAGGAACAGAACGCCTTTCGCGCCTCCGCCTGTCGCATAGCGGGTCTTGGGCTTGCGCGCCTGCGCCGCCTCTACGATGGTCTTGGCGACTACGCTCGGCGGCGAAGGCAAGGAGCCTTGATCCGCGGAAGCCAACATTTTGACGTGCGCGCGGGCGCCGTCGCGATAGGGGCCGTCGCCGGAGTATTTCATCAAGCCGTCACGCGCGATGCCGTTCCACTCGGTGAGGATCGCCCCGGGCTCAATAACCACCACATCAATACCGAAGGGATGCAACTCCATGCGCAGCGAGTCGCTGAGACCTTCCACCGCAAACTTGGTGGCGTGGTACCAACAGCCGAACGGCTCCCCGAACTTTCCGCCAACCGAGGAAACGTTGATGATGCGTCCGGAGCGCTGTGCCCGCATCGTCGGCAGCACGAGTTGGGTCAGGCGCGCGAGGCCAAAGATGTTTACGTTGAACTGGCGGCGCGCCTCATCCAGCGGCACCTCTTCAAGCGAGCCATAGGAGCCGTAACCCGCATTGTTGACGAGCACGTCGATGCGCCCGGTTTCTTCCAGGATGGTATTTACGGCGGCGATCATCGACTCGTCGTCGGTTACATCCAGCGCCAGCAGTCGCGCGCCCGCGGCCGCCAGCGGCTGCATTCGATCGACCCGCCGCGCGCCGGCGTAGATCGTGTATCCCGCGCTGAGCAGACCCCTCGCGGTTTCTTCGCCGATGCCGGAGGAGGCCCCTGTGATCAAAGCTGTTTTAGCCATGTCGCGTCTCCTGATGGAACGAGTGACAATTTTCGTCTATTCGTCCATTATTGACATTTAGACGAAATTTGTCAAATTGAAAGGCATGAGCGAGGGAAAAAAGAGCAAAACCTTGATGGCGGCTCGATCCGTTTTCCTGCGGTACGGCTACCGGCGGGTGAGCATGAACGACATCGCGGAGGCGGCCGGTCTCTCGCGGGCCGCGCTCTACCTGGCGTTCAAAAATAAAGAGGAGATCTTCATTGGCGTTGTCCTGCAATGGGTAGACGGGACCATTGCGGAGATCGAGCGCGGAATGGCGAATTTCAAAACGCCGGAAGAAAAGCTATTGTTCGCCTTTGAACTCTGGGTGGTGCGGCCCTTCGAGATGATGTTGAGTTCGCCGGAGGCGAAAGAGATTGTTGATTGCAGCTTCGACTTTGCGCAATCCTCCCTGAAAGCAGGCTACGAGAAGTTTGAGGCGACGATCGTTCCGGCGCTGGCGATGCTCGCGGAGCGGCGTCCCGCGAAGGCGCTGATGGCGCCGGAAAAAATCGCGCATATCCTTGCCAGCGCCGTGCACGGCTTCAAGCTGACGGCGGCCACCGCCGCGGAGCTTCGCGGGTTGATCGAAGATCTTTTGAGCTTGTCGCTCGCCGCCGATTGACGTCGGCGCCGTTAATCTCCGTAATATCGCGCGGCGCCTGAAGGCGATCGCGTTATCCCTTCTTCGCCTTCTTCTTCACGGCCTTGGCCTTGCGTTTCGGCTTCGCGATCGCGACGACGTCGAGATCGCGCAGCAGCGCCGCGAGCCCCGCCTCCTCGACCTGTTCGGCCGCCTCGTCCAGCCCGAACCAGCGGGCCTCGCGCTGGCCTTTCTCGCGATAGGAGCCGAGGCGCTTCTCGTAGTGCATCACGAAAACCTCGACCCGGCACAGATCGAAATGCGCCGCCCTTCGCTTGAAGTAGAGAAAGCTGCCGACCGGCTTCTTGTCCGTCCGGCCGATGATTCCCGCCTCCTCCTTGGCCTCCTGGGCCGCGGCCGCCCAGTTCTTCTTGCCCTTCATGGGCCAGCCCTTCGGGATCACCCAGCGCTTGGTTTCGCGCGAAGTCAGCAGCAGCGTCTCAGCTTTGCCGTTCTCGAATCGAATCGGCAGCGCGCCGACCTGCAGCAGCGCCGGCGGCGGCGACGGGGAGGCAGGTGGGCTTTGAGGTTTCATCTACGCTTCGCTTGGTTTTTTCGCGTCGTAGCCGAATCGCCGCCCGTCGTTCACATCCGGAAGGCGAGTAGGGGTTACTCCCGCGAGGCGCTGTTTTCAAAAACTATCGCGGCGCGAAGACAATTCTTTCCCGTATCGGCTGATCGCATTCGGCTATCACATGACTAGCGCCGCCGCTCCCTGCAGCCGCCCCTCGCGCAGATCCGACAGCGCGTGGTTGGCGTCCTCCAGGCGATAGCGCGTCGTCTTCGTCACGACGCCGGCCGCCTTCGCCGCAGCGAAAAACGCTGGGCCATCGGCGCGGGTGAGATTGGCGACCGATACGATCTCGCGCTCGCCCCAAACCCAGGCATAGGGAAACGACGGGATGTCGCTCATGTGGATGCCGCCGCAGACGACCCGTCCGCCCTTGCGCACCGCCCGCAACGCTGTGGGGACCAGCGCGCCGACCGGGGCGAACAGAATCGCCGCGTCGAGCGCCGCCGGTGGCGTTTCTTCGGATCCGCCCGCCCAGACCGCCCCGAGTTGGCGCGCGAAATCCTGCGCCTCCACGTCGCCGTGGCGGGTGAAAGCGTAGACCTCGCGGCCCTGCGCGCGGCATAGCTGCGCCAAGATATGCGCCGCCGCGCCGAAGCCGTAGAGCCCGATCCGCCGGCCGTCCCCAGCGAATCCGAGACACCGCCAGCCGATCAGCCCCGCGCACAGCAGCGGCGCGGTCGCCACAGGGTCGGCGTCGGCGGGCAGGCGGATCAGATAGGCGGGATCGGCCAGCATGTGCGTGGCGAAACCGCCGTCGCGCGTGTAGCCGCGGAACTCGGGATGATCGCAGAGGTTCTCGCGGCCCTCGTCGCAATAGTCGCAATGCCCGCAGGTCCGCGCCATCCAGGGCGCGCCGACCCGCTCGCCGACCCGCCAACCGGTTAGACCCGCGCCGAGCCGTTCGACAATTCCGACGACCTCGTGGCCGGGCACAATCGGATAGCGCGGTTCGGCGAGTTCGCCGTCGATCACGTGCAGGTCGGTGCGGCAAACGCCGCAGGCCTCGACCCGGATGAGCAGTTCGCCGGCGCCCGGCGTGGGCGTCGGGCGCACTTCCAGCACGAGCGGCTGACCCGCCGCTCTCGCCGTCATGGCGCGCATCGCGGGAAGCTACATCCCGGGAATCGGCATAATTTCGACGACCTCGATCCATGCGCCCGGCATCTGCAGATGCGGGAAATCCTTGCCGAACATTTGCGTTGCGGCTTCGTGCGTTTCCGCCTGAACGATGGAGTAGCCGCCCATGTCGTTGCGCACGTCGCTGACGCCGGCGCCGGTGACGCGCTTGGTCGGCCCAAGCGGCGCGCCCCCGTCGATCAGCGCGGCCTGATGCGCGCCCATCCATTTCATCCACGCATCCATGCCGGCCCTCTGCATTTCCGGCGTCGCTTCCCGCATCATTTTCTCGAAAGCGGCGCGATCGGCCATGTAGACCACGAGGAACTTCTTCATGCGTTGACCTCCTTGAGCGCGCGCAGGCGCTGACCTGCGACCCTACTGCAAAGGAGGACTATAGGAAACGCCGGTCGCCCCGCTTGACGTAGCGCTCCGGTCCGACCAAGAGCCGAATAATTCGGGTGGGCGAGGCGCAATTTTGCGGGTGAAGATCGAAGCGGAATATTGGGGCTTCCGGCTCGTCGCCGCGCTGCTTTCCGCCCTGCCGCTGGAGACCGCCTCCAATCTGATGGCCAAGCTGTGGCGCGCGGTTGCGCCGCATCTGAAGCGCCACGCCCGAGCGCTTGTCCATCTTGAAGCGGCCTACCCCGAGAAAACCGAGGTTGAACGCGAAAACATCGCCCGCGAAATGTGGGGTCATCTCGGCCGCACGTTCGCCGAATTCTTCCACCTCGACGACATCGCGAAACAGGGCCGGATCGTCATCGAATCCGAGGACGAGCTGAAGCGCGTGCAGCAGGGCGGCCCTTACGTCGTGTGCTCGATGCACCTGGGCAATTGGGAGCTGTTGGCCGGACTCTCGACGCGGGTCGCCCGCCCGCTCGCCGGCGTCTATCAGCCGCTCAGCAACCCCAAAGTCGACGCCGAACTGAAAGAGCGGCGCGCGCCGAACTATCCGCTCGGGCTATTCGCACGCTCGCCCGCGACGCTGCGCAAGCTTGTGAAAATCGCCAGGGACGGCGGTTCGATCGGCCTCTTGGCGGATCTGCGCGAGGGCAAGGGCGTCGCCGTGCCGTTTTTTGGCCGGCGGGCCCATTCCAACTCGGCGCCGGCGCTGATCGCCCGCACCTATGGCCTGAAACTCTACGCCGCTTGCGTCGTGCGCGAGCCGGGCGTCCGCTTTCTCGTGCGACTCGCGCCAATTTCCGTGCCGGTCACCGACGACCGCGAGGCCGACGTCGCCGCCGCCACCGCCAACTTGCAGGCGCAATTCGAGGCGTTCCTGCGCCGGGCGCCGGAGCAATGGATGTGGGCGCATCGGCGCTGGGATTGAGCGGTAAGCCCCGCGCCGGGTTCATGATTGCTCTCTGGGCGCCAGCGGCGCCGACGGCGGCGCACCCCGGAAGGCGTCATGTCCGGAATCCGTCGCCCTGATTTCGTCGGTCCCGCCCGCGCCGCCCTTCAGGTCGCGCGCGACGAACACGCTGAGCGTCTCGCGCTTTGGCGGGCCGCTTTTCCCGGCGCTCGATGCGCTCATCGGACCGGGGTCGCCCCCGGCCCCGCATTGCGCCGACTCGGCCTCACCTTTTGGGCGGCGGGCGAGACGACGGCGGCGTGCGAGGCGCTGGGCGAGGCGGTCCTGTGGGGGACCGGCGACGCCGCCGCTTGGCTCGATCTCGGCTTCGCGCGCCGCGCTTGGCAACCGCCACCCCGACGCGTTGGAGGCCTTCGAAGCCTCGGTCGCGCTCGCGCCGTCAGTCGCGCGCGCATGGCTTGCTCTCGGCCTCGCCGCCAAGGAATTGCGCGCCCCCGCGCGCGCGAGAATGCGCGCTCGAACAGTCGCTCGCGCTCGATCCGGCGCTCGACGACGCCGCTTACGCCCTGGGGCTGCTGTGTTTCGAGGCCCGCCGTTACCCGGACGCGGCGCGTTACTGGCGGGGAATCGTCGCGCGCGGCTATGCCGCGCCTGGTCTGCCGCTCGGCCTCGGCCAATGCCAGTTCTTCCTCGGCGAGTTCGCCGCCTCGGCGCGATCGCTTAGCCTCCATCTTGAAACGAAACCGGACGACGAGCCGGTTCGGCGCCGGCTCGCGCTCGTCGCCTTCCTTGACGGCGCCGTTCGCGACGGCCCCGAAGGCGGCCGGGCGGCTTACGCGCGCGTCGCCGGCGCCGGCGATGCGTCCCTTTCGGCGATCGCCGGCGCGGCCGTGCAACTGCTTGCCGCCTATGGCTATGCCGCGACGGCGCTCGACGTCGCGCGCGCATTTCTGACGCAAGATTCCGCGGACCCGCTGCACCGCCATCACCTGGCGGCGCTAGCCGGCGAGACGGCGGCGCGCGCGCCGGCCGAATACGTCGCCGCCTATTTCGACCGGTTCGCCGACAATTTCGACGAACAGATGTTCGAGGTGTTGCGCTATTGCGGGCCGCGAAACTGAGCCGGCTCGTCGTCGAGACCGGCGCGCTCGGCGGCCGAATGCTCGACCTCGGCTGCGGCACCGGCGCGGCGGGGGCGCTGTTGCGACCCGCGGCGACCCGCCTCGTCGGCGTCGATCTCTCGGCGAACATGCTCGCCAAAGCAGCGCGCGCGCGGGGCCTATGACGAACTCGTGCAGGCGGAGATGGTCGAATACTTGCACGAGCGGCGCGACGCCTTCGACCTCATCTTCGCCGCCGATTTGCTGATCTATCTCGGCGATCTTCAGCCGTTCCTCGCCGCGGCCGCCGGCGCGCTCAGTCTCGGCGGCAGGCTCGCCGTAACACTCGAGACCACAGAGAAAGGCGTCTACGAACTGACAACCTCCGGCCGTTTCGCGCATCGGCCGAGCGCTATGGTCGCCGCGGCTGCGAGCGCGGGTCTCGGCCTCAGCGCGAGCCGGCGCACGTTCCTGCGTCTGGAGGCGCACCGGCGCGTCTGCGGCGCGCTTATGGTGTTCGAGCGGCGATCCATTGCGGCCGCGTCAGCGCCATCAGAACGAGATCGCGGCGACGGCCGTCGGAAGCGAG
Source organism: uncultured Pseudomonadota bacterium (assembly GCA_963835115.1). Lineage (GTDB taxonomy): Bacteria > Pseudomonadota > Alphaproteobacteria > Rhizobiales > Beijerinckiaceae > Roseiarcus. The sequence goes on along the minus strand of CAWIEP010000032.1, from coordinate 5,456 downwards.
ATAGGCCTCGCGCAGCAGGCCGTCGCGGGTGAAGCCGAACTTGGCGTAGAACGCCTGGGCGACCAAATTGTCGGCGAAGCAATCGAGATGAAAGCGATGCGCCGAGGTCTGCGCGAACGTCCAATCCAGCAGCAGGCGCAGAAGTGGACCGCCGGCGCGCCGGCCAGGCCGCGCCGCGATGCGCTTGAGATAGACGTTGCCGTGGACGTCGTCGAGATCGCGCAGAATCGCGAAGGCCTCGACGCCGTCGTCGGTCGCCGACGAAATAGGCGTGGCGAGGGCCGGCCAGCATCGTCTCGTGCTCTTCGCGCGACGAGCGGCCGACGCGTGCGTCGTAACCGGGCGAGCGCTCGATCGCCATGATCGCGTCGAGATCGGCGGGCGCGGCGGGGCGCAAAGCGAGAGCGGCGGCTTGCATCGACAAGGCCATTGCGCGGCAAGGGCCGATTGTCTATACCGCGCCCGTTTCGACGCCGAGGCGTCGCCGGGCGCTTAGCTCAGCGGTAGAGCACTTCCTTGACATGGAAGGGGTCAGAGGTTCAATCCCTCTAGCGCCCACCATCGCCGCCGATATCCTTCGATATAAAGCGTGGGCGGGGTTCTTAGAGGAGCCGCGGGGGGCTTGACCATGATTGGGCGTCGAGTGTTTTGGGGTCTCGCCTTGGGCCTGCCGCTGGCGGCCTCATCGGCTGCATTCGCCGCCTCCGACAAGCCGAAGCCGGCCCCGAGCGCCGAGCCCGCGCCGAAGAAGGACGCGGAGCCCATTTCCAGCGATCCCCAAATGACCACCGCAACTTATGGCGATTGGGTGGAGCGCTGTCAGCGCGTAAGCGTCAATGGCGAGCCGCGCCGGGTTTGCGAAGTCGCTCTGACGGTCAGCGCCACAGGGCAGAATGCGCCGCTGGCGGAGCTTGCCGTCGGACGGGCCCGCAAAGGCGCGCCGCTGCGCCTGACGCTGGTGCTGCCGGTCAATGTCAGCTTCCCGAGCGCGCCGAAAATCACGGCCCAGGGCGGCGACCCGATGGACCTCGCATGGCGGCAATGCGTGCCCGCCGGCTGTTTCGCCGACGCCGGCTTCGGGCTCGACGCCCAACACGCCTTCCGCGAGGCGAAAACCGCGAAGGTGGAGTCGAAAACGGCCGGAGGCGCCTCGTTCAATTTCGAGATTTCGCTGCGCGGCCTTCCGCAGGCGCTCGACGCTCTCGTGCGGGAGCCCTGATCAGGCCCGCCGCTGTCCCCAGGCGTAGGCGCCGAACACGCCGATCAGCGCGCCCGCCAGGCCGAACCAGGTGAAGGCGTAGGCGAGATGGTTGTTGAGGAAGGTCAACCGCGTCTCGCCGCCCTGCGGCAGCGGGCCGGGGCCGGCGTCGGCGTCGATGACAAAGGGCGCGTGGGGGCCCACCAGCGCCATGGCGCGGGCGAGCGCCTCGACATCGCGCGTGAAAAACACGCCATGCGCGGGGTCGTCGGCGGGCGTGAACCAATTGCGCGGTTCGCTGCTGCGCATCAGGCCGACGACATCGGTTTCGCCGCGCGGCCCCTTGGCGGCGTCCGCCTTCATTTCGTCCGGAACGAAGCCGCGATTGACGATGACGTTTCGCCGCTGGCCGAGACGCAGCGGCGTCATCACGAAATAGCCGAGGCCGCCATAGCGGCCGCGCGGTTCGTCGAGCGCGCGGAAGACCAATTCCTGGTGCGCGTAATCGTAGACGCCCTTGGCCTCGACGCGGCGATATTCGTAGTCGGCGGGCTTCAGCTCCGGCCACGCGGCAGGCGCGGGCGCGGCCGTCGGCGCGGCGTGCGCGCGCGCGTCGACCGCGGCGATCAGCGCCTTCTTTCCAGGCCAGGCGCTTCAGCTGCCAGACGCCGAGGCCGACGAGGATAGCAACGCGCCGCCAGGCTCGCCGTCGCGGCCGCCGCCAGCCGGCCGCGTTTCATGGCGGGTCCAAGCCGTCCGGGCGCCGCCTTGTTCTTGATATTGCGAGGCGACCAGCAGCCCCTTCAGCGGCCGCAGCAGGCCCAGACAGACCAGCACGGTCAGCGGCAGGAAGAACACGATATAGACCCAGAGCGGCGGCTCGTAGGCCATGTCGATCGCCAGCGCGACGCCGAGCACGAGAAAGCCGGCGATCAGGGTGACGAACACCGCCGGACCGTCGCCGGAATCGGCAAAGCCGAAGTCGAGGCCGCAGACCTCGCAGCGCGGCGCGACGGTCGAGAAAGCCGCTGAACAGACGGCCCTCGCCGCAGCGCGGGCAACGGCCGGCAAGGCCGGTGCTGACGGCGAAATCGGAGGGTAGCGCCGTTCGTCGTCCGCCATTGCGTAATGACTCGTCTCCGGCTTCGAAACGAACAGCCGCGCCGTAGCGCGGGCTCGTTGCAGCCGCGCCGCACGCCCTCGATATGCGCGCCCCAGGAACCCCAGACGTAGATGCAGGAGAACAGGAACAGCCACACCACGTCGACGAAGTGCCAGTACCAGGCGGCGAATTCGAAGCCGAGATGCTGCTGCGGCGTGAACTGGCCGGCCTGGGCGCGCACCAGGCAGACGATCAGGAAGATCGTGCCGATGATGACATGGACGCCGTGGAAGCCGGTCGCCATGAAGAAGGTCGCGCCGTAGATCGAGTTCGAGAAGCGCGAACGGCGCGTGCGCATATTCCCAGGCCTGCACGCAGGTGAAGATGATGCCGAGCACGATGGTGAGCGCCAGGCCGGTCTTCAGGCCCTGGCGGTCGTTGTGCAGCAGCGCGTGATGCGCCCAGGTGACCGTCGTGCCCGAGGTCAGCAGGATCAGCGTGTTGAGCAGCGGCAGGTTGAGCGGATCGAGCACCTCGGTGCCCTTCGGCGGCCAGATGCCGCCGGTGAAGGCGACGCGCGCCGCCTGGATCGCTTCGTCGGTGAACAGCGAGGCGTCGAAGAAGGCCCAGAACCAGGCGACGAAGAACATCACCTCGGAGGCGATGAACAGGATCATGCCGTAGCGATGGCTGATCTGCACGACGCGCGTGTGGTCGCCGGTCTCGGCCTCGTGGATGACGTCGTACCACCAGGCCGCCATCACGTAGAGAATGCCGGCGATGCCGATGCCGAGCACCAGCCGGCCGAGCTTGAGGCCGCAGAAGCGTCAGCCCCTTCATCGCCATGATGAGGCCGACGGCGGTCAGGAACGCGAAGATCGCGCCGACCAGCGGCCACGGGCTCGGGTTGACGAGATGGTAATCGTGATGCGGCTTGGCGTGCGCGTCGGCCATGTTTCATCCCTCTCCCCTCTCCGTCGCGTCTCCGCCGACCGGCTTGCCAATCTCATGTCCCCGGCGCGCCGTGCAAGCCGCGGGAACGTCAATCCCTACAAGTTTCGACGCGCCGCCGTCGGCGCGCAGCGCGACCGGCTTCGTCGCGTCGGTCGTGCGCGCGCGAACAGCGTGTAGGACAACGTGATCTCCTCGACGCCGTCCATGCTCGCGATCGCTTCTCCAGCTGCGGATCGAGGAAGAACACGACCGGCAGTTCGGCGCGTCTCGTGCGGCCCGAGATGCTGCTCGGTGAAGCAGAAGCAGGAAATCTTGTCGAACCAGGCGCCGGAAACCTCCGGCGTCACGTTGTAGACCGCGTCGAGGCGCGTCGCGCTGGTCGCTGCGGTTGTGGAACCTTGAAGAACACGGTCGCCGTCGCGCCGGTGCGCAGCGTCGATCGACTCGGTCTCCGGCTCGAAGGTCCAGTCGAGGCCCGGCGCGACATTGGCGTCGAAACGCACCTTGAGCGTCGCGCTCGCCCTTCAGCGCCGGCGCCGTGCTTCGCGACCTGCGTCGTGCCGGCGAAACCCGGTCGCCCGGCAGAACGCGAAATAGAGCGGCACGGCGGCGAAAGAGCAGCGCCGACCATGCCGATCGCGAGCGGCCGCGACGACCGAGGCCACGGCCAGATTGCGGTTGCGCGAGCGCCATCATGCGCTCAGCCCTCCGGACGCAGGACGCCGGGCCCGATCTTGACGATCGTGATGGCGTAGAACAGCACCGCGAGAAAGGCGACCGCCAGACCGATGGCGATGTTGCGCAGCCGGCGGTTGCGGATCTGCTGCGGCGTCAGCGGACGCCCCGGCGCGGACGGGACGTCGGCCATGGCGTTCAAAGCCCCCACCGCGCGATGAGGCCGAAGCCGTGCTCGACGACGAGCAGCGCCGAACAGCGCGAACAGATAGAGGATCGAGAAGCCGAACAGCGCGCATCGCGCGCTTGTTGGCCTCAGCGCCGTCGCGGACGCGATAGACGCGCCAGCGCGCAGCCGATGAGCGCGACGCCGAGCGCGATCGCCGCGGCGCCGTAGAGCGCGGCCGCCGGCGCCGGTCGACCAGGGCAGCACGCCGATCGGCGCGAGCAGCAGCGAATAGACGAGGATTTCGAGCCGCGTGCGGTCCGGGCCCTTGGCGTTCGGCATCATCGGCACGCCGGCGCGCTCGTAGTCGCGCGCCTTGACGAGCGCCAGCGCCCAGAAATGCGGCGGCGTCCACATGAAGATGAGGGCGAACAGCAGCACGCTGTCGAACGTCACCTGTCCGCAGGCCGCCGCGCAGCCGACGACCGGCGGCAACGCGCCGGCCGCGCCGCCGATCACGATGTTCTGCGGCGTCGAGCGCTTCAGCCACATCGTGTAGATGACGACGTAGAAGAAGATCGTGAAGGCGAGCAGCGCCGCCGCCAGCAAGTTGGCGACGACGGCGAGCGTCAGCACCGAGAGCAGGGCAAGCGTCAGGCCGAACGCGAGCGCCTCGCCCGGCGCGATCAGGCCGGCCGGCACCGGCGCGCAGCGCGGTGCGCGCCATCAGCCGTCGATGTCGGCGTCCCACCACATGTTGAGCGCGCCCGGAGGCGCCGGCGCCGACGGCAATCGCGAGCAGCGAAGCGAAGCCGACGATCGGGTTGAGCGACCCGGCGCGACAAGCATGCCGGCCAGCGCGGTGAGCGACGACCAGCGACATCACCCGCGGCTTCAGCAGCTGAAAATACTCGCGCGGTCCCGCCGCATATTCGGCGACGGCGATCCACCGACTTTCGAAGTCTGCGTATCCGCCAGAACTCATGAACCCAACTTCTCGTATCTTAAAGGCCTGCGCCGCGCCGCCTGAGACGGCCGCGCGGCGGTGTGTCTCAGTGATCCGCGCCCGTGATGCGCGGCAACGTATCAAAACTATGGAAGGGGGGCGGCGAGGGCAGCGTCCACTCGAGCGTGGTGGCGCCGCCCCAGGGATTGTCGCCGGCGATCCGCTTCTTCTGGAAAGCCTCGTAGACCGTGTAGAGGAACAGACCGTCGCAACCAAGGAAACGAGCGCGCCGATCGAAGAAACGAAGTTCCACAGGTGATAAGCGTCGGGATAATCGATGTAACGGCGCGGCATGCCGGCGAGGCCGAGGAAGTGCTGCGGGAAGAACACCAGATTGACGCCGATGAACAGCAGC
>CAWIEP010000031.1:0-29967 GCA_963835115.1 uncultured Pseudomonadota bacterium | reverse complement strand
CAGGCAGGCTCAGCCGCAGCTTTCGCAGAGCTTTATTCGACCTATTCTCGACGCCTCTTGCAAACGATCCTTTCCATTACAAGAAATTCACACGATGCAGAGGAAGCGCTTCAGGACACATTTCTCCGGGCCTATTTGGCGATCAACACATTCGAAGGTAAATCTAAAATCTACTCTTGGCTAACTCGAATCGCGATCAACACTGCTCTTATGGTCCTTCGCAAACGGCGAACTCGTGCTGAAGTATTATTCGATCCCCAACCGGATGATAGATGCAACACAATATTATTCGACCACACTGAACTCTGCTCCGAATCCTGAGGAGGCTTACAACATGCGTGAGCGTCAATTCAAGACCTTGCGCGCGATCCGTCGCCTCAATCCTACGCTGCGAGCACCAATTCGTATGCACATGACCCACGGATGGTCAGTGAGGGAGATTAGCCAAGCGCTGAATATCTCCGAAGCTGCAGTCAAGTCTCGTCTATATCGCGCACGTCAACAGCTTTCCACCTCGCGTAATGGCGCGAAGCGTTCTACAACCGAGCACGACTCCGCTTCATGTCAGGGAGATCTTGAGATTGGGGAACCAGGTTGCAAGTTGGCTGCGGCACAGAAGAATTGAAAGGGGTCCAAATGATCAGAACAGTTGAAATGGAAAGGTTCACAGTAATCTCCCCGAAACGGTTCGACGATGTCGTTGCGGCGCTCAAGGCAGCGATCGGTCACCCGGATATGGCAGATCTCTGGCATTGAACCCGTAGGCCGAGATCAGCCATTTGTAGTAGGGCGCGCCTTTGGCGACATAGGCCGGCGAATTGACGAGATCGGTGATCTTGTCGAGCCCGACGCCGGGATGCGACATGAACATCTGCGGATCTTTCTGGAAATCCGCCGCGACGACGACGAACGGCACGTTTTGCGAAAGCGCGTCCAACGCCTCGATCACGTCCGAGCCCATGTAAAAATCGAGTTTGCCGGAGGCCAACAGAATCTGGTTCGCCGCCTGCGGGCCACCCTGCACAATCTCCACGTCGAGGCCGTATTTCGCATAGGTGCCGTCGGCGACGGCCTGGTAGTAACCGCCGTGCTCGGCCTCTGCGAGCCAGTTCGTGCCGAAGCGCACCTTGTCGGCGGCCCAAGCCGAACCGGCGGCCAAGCTCAACGCCGCGACGACGCCCACGCCCAATGTTTTCATTCCGCGCTCCTAAGAACAACCCAAGGGAGTCACCCAGCAACTGCGGCGCCATCATCATTATTGCGCCGGCGTGTGGCAAGGGGTAACCCAATTGCGTCGTTTCCGAGAGGCGCCGCGCCTTGCGCAGACTGAATCCCACCGCCATTCATCCGCCGTTCGCCAAATACGCCCATGGGGTCGAGGTCGACCCGGGCGCCCGTTACGTATTCTGCTCCGGCCAGCTTGGCGTCGGGCGCGACGGCACCGTTCCCGAGGGCGCCGAGGCGCAGGCGCGCCTATGCTTTCGCGCCATCGTCGCCATTCTCGGCGAGGCCGGCATGACCATGGCGGACGTGGTCAGGATCAACGCCTATGTGAGCGCCGCCGAATATTTGGGCGGCTATATGAAGGTCCGCGATGAATTCGTGGGCAATCCGCCGCCGGCCTCGACGCTGCTGATCGTGCAAGGTTTCTCCAGGCCGGAGTTCAAGGTCGAAATCGAGGCGATCGCGGCGCGGGCGGGTTGAGCCGCAAGCCCTTCGATCCGTTGGCGCTCGGCGGACGCCGACCGGATCGCGCCCATCCGTGCCGTTCGGTCGAGCAACGCTATTCTTTCAAAGCGACCCCCCATTCCGAGATTCCCAGTCCGCGGGGTGAAGAGCGCTGCCCGCGATAGCGTGGACTCTGTGTCCACGGCCGTTCTGTTGTCGCGCCAAGATACGGCGGGTCCTCCGAGGCGCTGAGTAGTTTCCGAAGCTGGCGCCGCGATGCACGGCATGAAAACCTCGCCCCCGAATTGGGCGTTCGCCGACAGACAAGCACGTTGCGCGGCGGCGAAACCCTGATTTGTCGGCGTCTGTCCAAAGAATGGCCTTCGCGCGCGTCCTTGCAGACGTGGCGCCGCCGGAGGCCTTGAAGCGTTTGTCGTGGGCCACACGCAGGAAGAGGCGCCGAGATTCGCCGACAACATGATTGATGACGATGGCCGCCAGGCGCGCAGCGACAATCAAGGTGAATGCGGCCATCCCGCAGATTGTCGCCTTGCAGCCACGCCCATCCGCTGGACGGGTCTGAAGCCCACCCACTCGGCGAGTGCGGGATCGGGCATCGCCGTTGGCGGAACCAAATCTGACTTTCGAGGGCGCGACGCAATCGACCAGGAGAAGTCTCATGAACGATCTATTGGCGCTCGCCGTTGAAGCCCATGGCGGGCTGCACCGCTGGAACGAATTCAAGACGCTCAAGGCCGAACTATCGGTCGACGGCGCGATCTGGCATGTGAAACAGCAGCCTGGCCTGCTCGCCAACAAGGTCTTCGAGATCGACACGCGCACCGAGCGGCTGACGATCACTCCGTTCACCGCGCCGGACCGGCGAAGCGTGTTCGTGCCCGACCGACTCGTAATCGAGACGCAGGATGGCGCGGTTATCGAGAGTCGCGACGATCCCGAGGCAGCCTTTGCCGGTCAAACGCTCGAGACGCCTTGGGACAAATTCCACGTCGCCTACTTCGCCAGCGAGGCCCTCTGGACCTATCTCACCTCGCCGTTCCTCTACACCTACCCTGGCTTCGAGAGCGAAGAGATCAAGCCCTGGCATGAGAATGGCGAGGAATGGCGCCGACTAAAAGTCACGTTTCCCGGCTACATCGCCAGCCACACGAAAACGCAGATCACGCATTTTGGCCCCGATGGCCTCATGCGCCGCCACGACTACACCGTCGACATTCTCGGGGGCGCGTCCGGGGCGAACTACGTCAGCGACTATCGCAAGGTCCAGGGCATCATGATGCCTACCCGGCGGCGCATCTACGCCTACGACCAGACCATGCAGAAAGTGCCGGAGCCGGTGCTGGTCTCGCTCGACTTCGGCAAGCTTACCTTCAGCTAGTGGACGCCATCGCAATCCGTCGATGTCCGCTTCTTCGAAAGTCAGAATTCATGCGCTCGGATATCCTCTTCAAGCCCCTTCAACTCGGCGCCCTTTCCCTCCCAAACCGGATCGTAATGCCGGCGCTGACGAGAATGCGCGCTGGTCCCGGCGGCGTCCCCACCGCACTGAACGCCGAATATTACGGCCAGCGCGCCTCCGCCGGGCTGAACATCACCGAGGCCACCGCAATCAGCGTTCAGGGCCACGGCTATCCGAACATGCCGGGGATCCATTCCGCTGAGCAGATCGCGGGATGGCGACTCGTCACCGCGGCTGTGCACGCCAAGGGTGGGCGGATCGTGCTGCAGATCGTTCATCATGGCCGCTGGTCGCACTCCTCCTACAATCCGGACGGCAGTCTGCCGGTGGCGCCCTCGGCGATCGCGGCGCCCGGCAAGGCGTACACGCCGGCCTCCGCGCAAGTTCCGTACGAGACGCCGCGCGCGCTGGAAACCCGCGAGCTTCCGGCGCTCCTCGCCGAATTCCGGCAGGCAGCCAGAAGTGCGCGGGACGCCGGGTTCGACGGGGTCGAAATCCACGGCGCCAACGGATTTCTGATCGATCAGTTCCTGCAGGACGGCAGCAACCACAGGACCGACGCCTACGGCGCCACGGTCGAGAACCGCGCGCGGCTGCTGTTCGAGGTGGTGGACGGCGTCGCCGACGACATCGGCAAGGATCGCGTCGCCGTGCGGCTCTCGCCGCATGGCAATCTCGGGGGGCTCAGCGACAGCGATACCGTGCCCCATTTCAGTTACGTGGTCGGCGAACTCAGTAAGCGAGGCCTTGCGTACCTGCACTTGATCGAGCCGCGCGCCTCCTCGGTCGGGTTCGCCGACGACGCCAGCGTCGATAGCGCCGACAACGCCTCGCTGTTCCGCCATCTGTTCGACGGCCCCATGATCACCGCGGGCGGCTACACCCCTGAGATGGGCGTAGAAGCGGTCGCGGCGGGCCGTGCCGACGCCGTTGCATTCGGCCGCATGTTCGTCGCCAACCCGGACCTGCCTGAGCGCGTCCGCACGGGCGCCGCGCTCAACGCGTTCGACCGATCGACTTCGTATGGCGGCGGCGCGCACGGCTACACGGATTATCCGACCCTTGGCTCCGCGGCTCGGGTGAATTGACATGAACCAGGATCAGGCGCGCCCCGCCGGTCACGCATGGCTTGAAATCATCCGGCGTCCCAGTCAGGAGGCCTTCGCGTCGGCGTTCACGCGGGGCGCCGTTCTCGATACCTCCGTTGCGAGCGCTTCAATCGTCGGCGCCGTCGCCATCCGCGCCTTCTTCGATGCGACCCGGGCCATGTACGATGAAATCGCCTTTGTCCATGAGACGCGCACGGACACCCGGACGTACCTCGAATGGCAAGGCAGGTTCGCCGGGCGGGACATCGCCGGCACGACGATTCTCGCGCATGACGCGGCGGGCGCGATCGAAAGCATTCGCCTTTATCACCGTCCCTTCGAACAAGTGATCGCATTCTCGGCCGAGCTCGCCCATCGGCTTGCCGGCGAGTTCACCCCGCAAATCTTCCCCAACGGGTGATCCGATGCGCCTCGCCCCCAGCCGATCTCGATGAGGTCCAGCGAGAACTCCACGACGACATCCGCGCCGGCGCCGCGACCGATTTCAACGTATTGCCCGCGCCCGACGCCGTTCAACAGTCCTGAATTTAACTAAACCTTCGAGCACCCTCGCGCGAAGCGGGTTCGTTCCTCGGCCAACTTCGCCCAAAAGCGAAAGTCCGGGTCTGCCGCCCGGGCTTCGGATTGCGGACGGGCGGCTATCCGCCCCTGACGGACATTGCCCCGGCCCGGAACCTCGCGGACTCATCGTCGCCTCCGGTCGCTTGAGCAAATCCGACGGGAACTAATTCTTCTGTTTATCGGCCTGTGTTGCTAGACTGGGCGCCATGCCGGTCCCATCGAGCGCCGCCTCGGCGCCCCCTCAAGGTTGTTGACGTGAACACAGGCCTTCGAAGAGGACGCGAGCCGCTGTCCGACCGCCCCGCCCCCCTCCCCCCTCGCGTTCGGGTTTTGGCGCCTAACCTCCTGGAAAGGCCGGCGCCAAGACTGAACAAGGTCAGTTTCGAACGACCAGGGTCGAGTCCGGGTCGCTTTGTCATTCCCCCGAAGACGGAGAAAATGTCGCTGAGCGCCCGCCGTCTGGTTTGCGCGACGGTCTCCGTCGGGCCCGGGCTCGTCCCGGGCATCCACGCCGCGCCGCGCCTATCGCTAAGCTTATGTTCTGCGGATGCAAACCGCACAACGACGTAATGGGCGGGACAAGCCGGCCATGACGACCCGGGACGAGATACATCTTCGTCGGGGCGCACAAGCCCCGCCCGCTTCTTTCGGAGTCTCCCGATGCCGTCTTCGAAATTCTGGTCCGACTGGAGCTGGCGCGATTTCGCGGCAACCGACATGAGCCGCTTTATCGCGGTGCTGCCGGTGGCGGCGACCGAGCAGCACGGACCGCATCTGCCGGTCGGCGTCGACAACTACATCAACCAGGGCTATTTGGATCGCGCGGTCAAGCTGACCCCCGACGACATGCCCGCGCTCTATCTGCCCGTCCAGGCGATCGGCAAATCCAACGAACATCTCGAATTTCCCGGCACGCTCACCTTCTCGCATGAGACCGTGATCCGCGCCTGGACGGAAATCGGCGACAGCGTCGCGCGCACGGGTTGCCGAAAGCTCGTGTTCATCAATTCGCACGGCGGCAATGTGCCGGTCATTGACATCGTGGCGCGCGAACTCAGGGTCAAGCATCGCATGCTCGCCGTCCACGCCGCCTGGCACAGGCTCGGTCTGCCCGAGGGTATGTTTTCCACGGAGGAGCGCGCGCACGGCATTCACGGCGGCGAGGTCGAGACTTCGCTGATGCTGGCGTTCCGGCCGCAGACGGTCAAAATGAGCCAAGCCGAAAATTTCGCCAGCGCCGCTATCGGGATCGAACGCAAGATGAAGCATCTGCGCGTCACCCAGCCGGTCGGCTTCGGCTGGATGGCGAGCGACCTCACCGGCGCCGGCGTCGCCGGCGACGCTTCCAAAGCGACGGCCGAGAAGGGCGAGGCCTGCGCCGACTTCGCCGCCGCCGCCTTCATCGACCTGCTGCGCGACGTCCTGTCGTTCGACGTCGCGCGCTTGAAGCCGGGACCGCTGGCTTAGATGACGCGACGGCCCAATTTCGCGTTCGAACGAAAGCAACGCGCGCTCGGCGCGCGATTGATCGCCGGCGTCGACGAGGTCGGGCGCGGGCCGCTGGCGGGGCCGGTGGCCGTCGCGGCGGTGATTCTCGTCCCCGACGCGCGTCCGCCGCGGGGAATCGACGATTCCAAAAAGCTCGACCGCGCTCGACGCGAGGCGTTGTTCCCGCTGATCCTCGAAAGCGCGCTGTCGGTTTCCATCGCGTTCGCGAGCGCCGAGGAGATCGATCGCTACAACATTCGCGGCGCCACCTTGCGCGCGATGGCGCGCGCCGTCGCCGGCCTCTCGCTGCGCCCCGATTTCGTGCTGATCGACGGCCGCGACCTGCCGGAGCCGCTGCCCTGCCCGGCCCGCGCGGTCATCGACGGCGACGCGCTCTCGCTCTCGATAGCCGCCGCCTCGATCGTCGCCAAGGTGGCGCGGGATAGGCTGATGGCGAGGCTCGATCGGCATTTTCCCGGCTACGGATTTTGCGATCACGCGGGTTATGCGACGCTCGCCCACCGGCAGGCCCTGGCGCGGTTGGGGCCGACGCCGCTGCACCGCCAAAGCTTCAAGTGGCCGGCTTTCGGCCAATCTTAATTTATTTTAATAAACAGTTGAAAACCTAAAGCAATTCTTGACCCGCGTTACGTGCGAAAACGGGACGCCGCCGCGGTCGTATGGCTAACGCGACCTTTACCTTGGCGCCGGCATAAACGGGGCGTCGACGGCGTCATCAGCCAAAGACAGCGTAGCGTTAAGCGTAACCTCGTGTGAGCGTTGATGCGTGCTTCTCGTGTCGGTGTGTCCGGCCGCCCCGCCCAGCTTCAGGTACTGCGTACTGGGTCCGCCGCGGCCGGACGCCCCGCCACGGTGGCGGCGCCGCCCAAGGATGTCGTGCTCGTCGGCGAATGCGTCGACGAGATGAATAAACTTCCGGAGGCTTGCGTCGATCTGATCTTCGCCGACCCCCCCTACAATCTGCAACTGGAGGGCCAGCTCTCGCGCCCCGACCAAAGCGTGGTGGACGGGGTCGACGACGACTGGGACAAGTTCGCCGATTTCGCCGCCTATGACGCCTTCACCCGCCGCTGGCTCGCCGCCGCGCGCAGGGTCATGGCGCACGACGCGACCCTCGTCGTCATCGGCTCCTATCACAACATTTTCCGCGTCGGCGCGATCATGCAGGACCTCGGGTTCTGGATCCTCAACGACATCGTCTGGCGCAAGGCCAATCCGATGCCTAATTTCCGCGGCCGTCGCTTCACCAACGCCCACGAAACCATGATCTGGGCGGCCCGCTCCGCCGACGCCAAACGCTACACGTTCAACTACGAGGCGCTGAAGGCCGGGAACGAGGATTGCCAGGTCCGCTCCGATTGGTTCTTGCCGATCTGCACCGGCGCCGAGCGGCTGAAAGATGCGGCGGGCAAAAAAACCCATCCGACGCAAAAACCCGAGGCGCTGGTCTCCCGCGTCCTGCTCGCCGCCTCCAACGCTGGCGACTTTGTGCTCGATCCTTTCTTCGGCTCTGGCACGACCGGCGCCGTCGCGCGGCGGCTCGGCCGCCATTTTCTCGGCCTGGAGCGCGATGCTGTTTACGCCAATGCGGCGCGCGCCCGAATCGCCGCGGTCGAGCCGCTGCCGGCGGAAGCTCTGGCGCCGGCGCCGAGCAAGCGCAGCGAACCGCGAGTCGCCTTCGCGAGCCTCGTCGAGACGAATTTGATTCGTCCCGGTGAGACCCTCGTCGACCCCACCGGCCGCCACCGCGCCCTGGCGCGCGCCGACGGGACGATAAAAGTCGGCCCGGCGATCGGCTCGATCCACAAGATCGGCGCGCTCGTGCAGGGCCTGCCCGCCTGCAACGGCTGGACGTTCTGGCGCGTCGAGCGCGCCGGAAAAAGCGTGCTGATCGACGATTTGCGGACGAGCGTTCGCGCGGCTCTGCGCGAGGCGGCGGAGTAGCGAGGCCGCCTTCCGGCGTGACTTTTTCCTATAGACGCGCGATGGTTTCGGCAACGCGAAAAACCGCGCGCCTGGGAGGGAGATTTGGGCGAAGCCGTGCGCATCCTGATCGCCGACGATCATCCGCTAATTCGCGGCGCGCTCCGGCAGGCCGTCAGCGGCGCGATCGCGGGCGTCGAGATCCACGAGGCGCAGGATTTCGACGGCCTCGCCGCCGCGCTCGAAGCCCATCCCGACATGGACCTCGTGCTGCTCGACCTGTCGATGCCCGGAGTGCGCGGCTATTCCGGGCTTCTCTACCTGCGCGCCGAGCGGCCGGGCCTGCCCGTCGTCGTCGTCTCCGCCAACGAAGACCTGGCGGTCATGCGCCATTGCCTCGAATTCGGCGCCGCCGCGTATGTGCCGAAATCGCTCGACGTCGAATCGATGCGCGCCGCCATCCGCACGGTGCTCGACGGCGGACGCTGGACGCCGCCCGATCTCGACGCCAAGGCGCCGGCGAGCCGCGAAGCGAGCGCGCTGGTCAAGCGGCTGTCGTCGCTGACGCCGCAGCAGGTGCGCGTGCTGATGATGCTGTCGTCAGGGATTGCTAAACAAACAGATCGCTTATGAGCTTGGAGTCTCCGAAGCCACGGTGAAGGCGCATGTCTCGGCGATTCTGCAAAAACTCGGCGTCGAGAGCCGCACGCAGGCCGTCATCCTCGCCGCCAAGATCGAGCGCGCGCAGGACTTAGCCGCTGCGCCATGATCAGGCGCGGAACGCGAACAGCTTGAAGCCGAAGAACGTGACGAACATCGCGACGCCCGTGCCGAAGGCGACGAAAATCGGCAGCGTCTCTGGGCTCATCGGGCGGCCCAGGAAATTCACGGCGGCGGCGAGCGCCAGCGCATAGGCGCTCCAATTGACCGCGAGCCCGACGCCGCAGACCATGCAATAGCGCAGGAACGCGCCAATCAGCGGCGCGCGCGATCCCGCAAAGGTCAGCCATCGGTTGAGCGCGAAGTTGAGGACGGTGGCGACGGCGAAGGCGGGCAAACGCGCGATCAGCGGATCGAGATGAAACGCCCGCACCAAAGCATAGGTGAGGCCGGAATCAACAACGAAGCCGAACGCGCCGACTGCCGCGAAGGCGGGAATCTGACGTCGCAAGCCGTGGGCGTCCATGGCGGGTTCGATTGCGCTCAAGAAAAATCTCTCCGCCGGCTGTCTTGGCCCCGGCGGATGAACAACGCCCTAACGTCAATCCGCCGACATTTCGACCACCTCGACGACGCGCCCGTCGAGCTCGCGCGCGAGTTCGGCGACGCGGGCGTGGTGAGTAAACAGGATCGTCTGCCGCCCGCGCCCGAATTCGGCGAGCAGGTCGAGCGTGTGTCGGGTCCGCTCGTCGTCGAAACTCGCGAGGAGATCGTCGCCGATGAAGGGCAGCGGCTCGCCGGCGCGGCGTTCGAGCAAGGCCAGGCGCAAGGAAAGAAAAAGCTGGTCGCGCGCGCCTTCGCTGAGGCCGCTGACTTCGACGTTCTGGCCCCCGGCGCGGCGGGCGATGAGGATGGGATGATCGGACGCGTCATAGCCGACGCCGAGCCCAGCGAAATTTTTCGCGGTCGCGTCCGCGAACCATTTGCCGGCCCGCGCGATCAGCGGGTCCTGCGCGGCGGCGCGGTGACGCTCGATGGCGCGAGCGGCGAGTTTGGCGGCGACGGTCCGTGCTAGCCAACGCTCCGCGACATCGACGAGTTCGCCGGCGGCCTCGACCCGCTCACGCGCGGCCGCCGCCGCGTCGCGGCCGCGCGCTAGGGCATCGCGCCGCGCCTCGGCCGCGCTCGCCGCCGCCGCCGCCGCGCCGATCTCATTCAAAAGCGCCGCCTGTTCCTGCTCAGCGAGTTCGATCTCAGCCGGCAATGCGGTGAAGTCGAAAGCCGACGCCTCCTCGCGCAACACGCTTTCGTCATAGCCGTCGCCGTTTTCGACGAGTTCGCGGCGGAGCCGTTGGCGCTCCTCCTCCCGCCGGGCGCGACGATCCCAGCGGTCGAGCGCGACGGCCAAGCTTGCGTCGTCGGCGGCGCCCAGCGCTTCGCGCGCTGCGGCTAGCGTGGCGCCGAGCGCTGCGCGCTCGGCGGCAAGGGCGGCGCGGCGGAGCGCGCGCGCCGCCGCGGCGCTTTCCAGGCGCCGCCGCTCGTCCTCGGCCCTGCGCGCGGCGGCGAGCCTAGCCACGAGTTTCGGCAACGCGTCGCGGCCGGCCTCGCCGCCAAACGCCGGCGCCGCCGTCGCGACGACGGTTTCGACGTCGCGCTCAAATTGCTCGATGTCGGTCCGCATGGTCGCGATGCGGTGGTTGGCGTCCAAATATTCGCGGCGCGGCAGCGGAACGGCGGCCCAGGCTTCGAGTGCGGCTTCCGCCTCCTCGACCGTCGCCTCGGGCGCAAGCTGCAACGCGACCGCAGCTTCCGCCCAGTCTTGCGCGACCGTCGCGGCTTCCGCGACGGCGCTGTCGCGTTCGGCGGCCCATTCCGCGATCCCGAGCTCTGCCTGCTTGCGTTTGGTTTCGCTTTCGACGGCGGCCTGCTTCGCCTCTTGCAGCGCGTCGAGCCGCGCCTGCGCCGCCCGGCGCCATTCTTCGAAGGCGTCGCTCTCGGGCGGCGCCGCGCCAGCGTCGGCGAACCAGAGCCGCAGCGTCGCCCGCGCGGCGTCGAGCTTCGCCGCCAGCGCGCCCGTCTCCGCCTGTTTGGTCTCCAGCTTGGCGCGCCGCTCCCGCAAGATCTCGACGCGCTCGCGCCAGCGCGCCATGGCCGCCGGCTCGCCCGGCGCGATCCCGCTCGGCGCCCACAGCGCGACCGTCCGCCGCGCCGCTTCGGCGCGCGCCTCCCCGGCCGCCGTCCATTCCGCCTCCGCATGCGAATATTCGACGCGGCGGACCTCGAGCGCCTCGCGCGCCGCTTGCAGCCGGGCCGCGCGCGCCGTGTCGGCGAGCACGCTTTCGACCGTCGCGTCAGCCGCGAGAGCGCGCGCGCGCGCCGTCTCAAACCGCTCCGCGCGCGCATCGTCGGGACCTTCGAGCGCTGCGCCCAGCCGGTCGAGCGCGGCCTCGCGGTGCGCCCGAGCGGCGTCCCAATCGGCGCGGGTCGCGCCGGCGGAGGCGCTCTCGTGGCGGCCGAGGTCAGCCGTCCCGGATTCGAGCGCGCGCCGCGCCGCGGCGGCTTTCTCCTGCGCCGCCTTGCGTGCATCTTCGGCCGCGGTCTCCGCGCGCGACCGCGCCTCCAGCGTCTTCAGATCGGGCAGCGGCGCCCTCGCCAAGGCGTCGACATCGGCCATCGTCGGATCGAGGGCCTGAGACTCCTCGGCAAGCGCGCGCGCCTCGCGTGCGTTTGCCGCCAGCTCCAGTCGCAGCCGCTCGGCGTCTCGCGCGGCGTCGGCGTAACCGTCGAGCCGCCGCTTCAGCGGCGCCGGATCGAGCACCACCGTCTCGGCCGCCGGACCCAGCCGCCGCCATTCGGCGACGGCGGCGGCGTGACGACGTTCGGCCTCGGCGCGCGCTTTCTCGTTGGCGCGCCGCCGTCCCGCCAGCGCGCGCAGCCGGGCCAACGCGGCGTCCGTCGGCGCCTCGGCGATGATCGCTTCGGGATCGGCGAGGCCCAAACGGCGTGCAAGTTCCTCGAGTTGCCCATGCGCCTGGGTCTGGGCGCCGAGGCGGGTCGGCAGGTCGATCTCCGCCTTGCGCACGGCGCCGAGCTGTTCGCGCAAGGCGTCGATCGCCGCTCCGTGGGCGACCAGCGTCGCGTCGAGGCCAAGGGCCGCCATCGCTTGCGCGTCCTGCGCATCCTCGGCCGCCAACCGTTCCTGTTCGGCGCGTTTGAGGCGATCGGCCTCCAGCGCCGCGCGAATGTCTGCGACCGTCGCCGCCGCCAACGCCGGCAAGCCCGCGAGGTCTGCGAGTTCGCCGGCGATGGCGTCGAGCCCGTCGAGCTTCGGCCGCACACGCTGCGCCCGGCGTCGGCGCGCGATGGCGCGGCCGTGCTCTTGGTGCTGCGCTTTCAGGTCGATTAGCCGCGCCTGGGCTTGGCGAGCGTCGTCTTCGACCGCCGTGAGCGCGTCGGCCGTCACCGTCGCCTCGCGCAGTTTCCGGTCAGCCTCGGTATAGGCGTCGAGCGCGACATAGAACGGCTTGGCCGCCGCGCGCCGAGGTCCGAACTCCGCATCGGCCTCGGCGGTCAGGCGTTTGCGCAATTCGTTGAGCGCGGTGAGCGAGGCCGATCCCGCAGCGAGGGTTTCGGCAAGCGACCCCCCGGCGCGCAAAAGCGCTTCGCCGCCGTCGCGCAACGCCTCGGCGGTGAGCCCGAATTCGGTCTCGAACGTCCGTCTGTCCACGGCGCCGAGCGCGGCGCGGAGCGCTTCCTCGGGGATCGGCCGATCCTCGGCGTCGAGCAGCGTGTCCTTGGCGCCCTTGCGGCGGCGAATGTCCAGACGAGCCCCGTCGGCGAGGCGAAAGGCGCCGCCGACGCGCAACTGCCGCTGGTCATGCGCGAAGGCGTAAGGCGTGTCGCGCGGGAAGCCGTAGAGCAGATCCCCGATCGCCGACAGCGTCGTCGTCTTGCCGGATTTGTTGGCGCCAAGCACCACATGTAACGCGGCTTCCGGCCGCAGCCGCAACGTCCGCCTGGCGAAGGGTCCATAGGGCGCAAGGTCGAGCCGCTCCAGCCTCATTCCCGAGCCCCAGCCAGGAAATCGCAAGCCAGCGCGGCGCGAAGCCGGGGATCGACGGCGAGACATTCGTCGCGCAACTCTCGCGGCAGTTTTTCGGCGATACCAGCGGCAAGTTCGGCGACGATCTCTCCGAACTCTGCATCCTGAGCCGCCGCGGCGACGAGGCCGGCGATGTCGAGCGCGTCCGGCGCGCTCGCCACCGGCTGTCTGGGAGCGGAGGTTTCGATCCTGAGCCTTTCGACCCAGCAATCGCTCGCCGCCTGCACACCCAAGTTGCGCGCTTCGTTGAGGAGTTCGTCGGAACGCGCGACCAGCCGCGCGTGCGCGGGCGTGCGCCCGGTCAGCGTCAGCCGCACGGCGAGCGGGCGGCCGTCGGCTTCGCCGACGGCCGCCTCCAGCGCCGCGCCGATATGGACAAGCGCCGCCTCCTCGTCTTCCGCTCCGGCGACATCGACGCGCGCGTGCGCCCAACGCGCCGCGTCGAGCGCGAACGGCTCGACGGCGGCGATGCGCCCGTCCTCGACCGTCACCCGCACCGCGCCCTTGGGGCCGGTCTCGCGCGGATTGCGTCCTTGCAGATTGCCGGGGAAGACGATCCAGGGATCGCGGGAGACGAATGCAGCGGCGTGGATGTGGCCAAGCGCCCAGTAGTCGTAACCGAAGCGAGCGAGATCGGAGACGGTGCAAGGCGCGTAGGGGTCGTGTCCGGGCGCGCCTTCGAGGCTGGTGTGCAGCAGCCCGATGTTGAGCCAGCCCTCGCGGCGCGGCGCGTAGCTCGACAAAAAGTCCGGCGGCGCCTCGCGTTCAGCGAAGCTGCGGCCGTGCACGGCGACGCGCAGATCTTCGATCAGCTGCGTCTGGCTGCGCCGGGCGTCGAACACATGCACGCTGGCGGGATAGCTGAGGCTTCGCGACATGCGATTTTCCGCGTCGTGATTGCCGCGGATCAGAAACGTCTTGACGCCGGCGCGGTCGAGCTTGCCGAGTTCGCGCGCAAAGAACAGGCCCGTCGAGACGTCGCGCCAATCGCCGTCAAAAACGTCGCCTGAGATGAGCAGGAATTTAGCGCCGCTGTCGATTGTCTCGGCGATTAGCCGCTCGACCGCCTTGCGCCCGGCGGCGGCGAACGTCGACGCCACGGCCGGGTCCTTCGTCCGCAGCGCGGCTAGCGGACTGTCGATATGCAAGTCGGCGGCGTGGATGAACTGGAATCGCATCGCTTCAGCTTTGGCAGGCCGCGTCCGCCGCGCCAAGCGGAGCGTCGGCCCCGTCCACAAGCGCGGCGCCGACCCGGCGCGATAAAAGTATTATTCGAGTCAAATCTTACAAGTCAACTCCGACATTGAGACTACCGGGCGTTAGTTAAGTCAAACAAAAACGGTCCACAAGTTAACCAATGGCGCACGAACCCTCGGCATCTATATTCGCGGTCAACACAACTGGTTTCACACATGAAGTGGCGTATCGACGACAGCCCATCTGAAGCCGCCTTTTTGCCGCAGCTCGAAAGTCCCCTGGCCTGGTTCGCCGCTGCGCCAAGCGCGCCGGTCGTCTCTCTCACCGCAGGCGCCGTGACGGCGACAGTGACGCCCGTCAACTCGGCGCTGGCCGATATTGTCGCACATGAAACGAATGGCGTGCTGACCTATAGCGGCGCGCTTGCGGTGTTGGAGGACGCCGCTCAATCAGCAATGACAGCGATCGAGTTCTCCGGGTTGGAGGTCGCGGCCGAACTTTTGAACGTCGCCGGCGGCGTAAAAGCCTCGGCTTACGTGACACAAATTTTCGCTGACGTCGTCCTCGGCAATTCCGCCAATCTCTATTGGAACGGCGGCGCGAGCACCGCCACCGCTCTCGGCGATCTCACCCCGACCTCGAACCGAACGCAACTCAACTATCTCATCCGGAAATGGTTTCTGGGGACCGATCTGCCCGGCGTCGCCCCCGCGCCCGGGCAGAATGGGCCGGCGACGGTCTACTGGACATACAATCTCCCGCTGTTCAGCAGCGCCGGGCCTAAGATAACCGACGTCAATCAGGGGCAGGTCGGCGATTGCTGGTTCCTGGCGGCGCTCGGCGAGACCGCGCTGAAAAATCCCACTCTGATTGCCCACCTGATCACGGCGAACGGAAACGGCAGCTATTCCGTCGAATTCCAGGTCAACGGCCACGCAGACTACGTCACGGTCAACAACCAGTTCTCGTCCTACACGGGCGGTCTCGCCCAGTGGGACGGCTCGAAAATGGAGTTCGCGAATTCGACGACGAGCCTCTGGGTTCCGCTGGTGGAAAAAGCGCTGGCGGAACTTTCCGAGCAGTCCGGCGTCCTCACCGGCATGGACTACGCCGGCGGCCAGAACCAATATTATGAACTCACCGACGGCGCGGGAGAGGGAATCAGTTTGTTGACCGGCCAGGTCACGCATGATTATGCGATCGCTGGCCGCGGCCCCGCCTCGCTGACGGGGTTGTTGAACGCCATGCAGAACGATCTCGCGGCGGGCCATGACGTGCTGGTGGGCACAAGCGAACTGGCTGTCAGCGGCAATCTCGTGGCCGACCATATGTTCGCGGTGACCGCCGTCGACACCGCCTCCGGCCTGGTCAGCCTCTACAACCCCTGGGGCGCGAATGGCGCCGGCGCCGGCAAGCCCGAGACCTTCACCATCGCCGTGAGCGCGCTGGTCAGCGACAACGCTTATTTTTACGCCGGCGTCGGCCCGGTGAACGTCACCTAGCGGAAGATGGCGCGAAGCGCGCCGCTCCTTTAGGACGGGGTCGCTCCTTTTTTGGCGGCTGGCGAGGAACTCATGACCGATTTCATTGCTATCGTCGTCCGAGGAGTCGTCGGGACGTTGAGCCTCATCGTCGCCTTTCTCGTGCTCGACGCAATTCACGACCGCAACACCGAAATCGTCGTCGCCTGCATCGGGCTCAGCTATTGCTTCACCTTCGTCATTTCGCGGCGCTGGCAATATTACGGACTCAACGCCGTCTCGCTGTTCGGCATGACGGTCTCTTGGGTGAATTCGACGCCCTACGATCAGGCGACGCGCCAGCAGCTCAACATGCCGATGCAGCGCAACTTCGTCGTCGTCAGCATTTTGTTCGCGGCGGTCGTCGAGTTGATGTGCGCCTATCGGCTGTTGACCTCGCTCATCGGCCATGGCTGGGAGCGGCTGGCGACTCCGCTGCGGGCGCTGCTCAACGGTCCGCATGTGCAGGCTTGGTTGACCATGCTGTGACGCGCGCTCAGGACGAGCCCGCCGTTTTGGCCAAAATCGTGTTCGCGAGATCGCCGACCGTGGCGAGCGCCTCGATTTCGCGCGTGCTCAGCCGAACGCCGAAACGCTCTTCGGCTGCGGCCATGATGTTGATGTTGTTGAACGAGTTCCCAGGCGGAGATATCGGCAGCCGTCGTGCTCGGCTTCAAAACAAGGGAATCGTCTCCAAACAGATCGCGGAAAATCTCCGTCAGACCCGAATAAACCTCGGCCTCCGTCATCGCTCAGACTCCCCGTCTCGGGCGGACGTGGGCAGAAACGGCTTCATCCCCGCCCGCGCCAGTCGGTCGGCGCGCTCGTTCATCTCGTCGCCGGCGTGGCCCTTGACCCAGCGCCAGTCGATCTCGTGGCGCTCGGTCGCCGCGTCGAGGCGGCGCCAGAGGTCCTCGTTCTTCACCGGCTTCTTGTCGGCGGTGCGCCAGCCGTTGCGTTTCCAGCCGGTAATCCAGCCGGTGACGCCCTGCCGCAGATATTGCGAATCGGTGTGCAGCTCGACGCCGCAGGGGCGCTTCAGCGCCTCCAGCGCCGCGATCGCGGCGGTCAGCTCCATGCGGTTGTTGGTGGTCAGCGGCTCGCCGCCGCAGAGCTCCTTCTCGCGCTCGCCGAAGCGCAGGATCGCGCCCCAGCCGCCGGGGCCGGGATTGCCGGAGCAGGCGCCGTCGGTCCAGATCTCGACCCGGCTCACGCGCGCCAGCCGTAGTCGCGCGCCGATCGCGACCGTCGCGTGGAAGCGCAGCTTGCCCAGATATTCCAGCGGGTCCTTCGGCTTCACCAGCGCGCCCGCCGGCACGTTGAGCCAGTCGTCCAGCCGGGTCAGCAGGAAGCGCAGCGCCGCGCCGCGCGCCAGCACCGGCAGCGCCGCGACTTCCGCCGCCTCAAGCGGCCGCACGCGCTGATAGCCCGCGATCATCGCCGCGCCCTTGGCGACATTGAACGCGCCGTCGTCTCGAAGCACCAGGCGTTGAGGCAGATCGCGAGGTCGTAGGCGAGGAAATCGTTGCAGGCGAAATAGAAGTCGATCAGGCCGGACAGCTTGTCGTCGAGAAAAAACACGTTGTCGGGAAACAGATCGGCGTGGATGACGCCGGCCGGCAAGTCCTGCGGCCAGATCGCCTGAAGCGCGCGCAGTTCGCGCTTCCGTCTCCTCGGCAAGACCCGGCGCGACCTCGTCGGCGCGCGCCCGCGCGGCCTCGAACAGACGCCGGCCAGCCGGCGATCGACAGCGCGTTGCGCCGTCTCAGCGCGAAATCCGCGCCGGCCGCGTGCATGCGCGCCAGCGCCTCGCCGACCTCGCCGCAATGCGCGACCGTCGGCCGGCGCACCGACAGGCCCTCGAGGAAGGTGACGATCGCCGCCGCCCGGCCCGCGAGCCGCCCGAGCGCCGCGCCGTCGCGCGCGCGCACCGGCTGCGGGCAGTTGACGCCGCGCCTCGCCAGATGCTCCATCAGGCCGAGGAAGAACGGCAGATCGGCTTCGTCGACGCGCTTCTCGTAGAGCGTCAGGATGAAGTCGCCGCGCTCGGTGTGCAGCAGATAATTGGAGTTCTCGACGCCCTCGGCGATGCCCTTCAACGACAGCGGCGCGCCGAGATCGTAACCCTCGAGGAAGCGCGCCAGCGCCTCGTCGCCGACTTCGGTATAGACCGCCATCAGGGCGCCGGCCGGCGCCGGCTCGCGCAACGCGCGCGGCAGCGGGAAGAACATGTTCTCCTCGCGCGTCGTCAGCGTCTCCACCGTCGATCGTCGATAGCGCTCGGCGAGGCCGTCGAGGACCTGCTCGACCAGGATCTCCGGCGCCGAGGCGCCGGCGGTGATCGCCGAGCGAGCGCGACGCCGTCGAGCGCGCGCCAAGTCGATCGCCTCGACGCTCGGGGACGAGCAGCGCGACCTTGCAGCCCTCGCGCTCGGCGACTTCGCGCAGCCGCTGCGAATTCGAGGAATTGGCGGCGCCGACGACGATCACCGCGTCGACCTCGCGCGCGGCCGCCTTGACCGCCTCCTGGCGGTTGGTGGTGGCGTAGCAGATGTCCTCGACGCGGCGGCCCCTGGATGCGCGGGGAAGCGCCGCTTGCAGCGCCGCGATCGACGTCGCGCGTGTCGTCGACCGAAAGCGTCGTCTGCGTGACGATAGGCGAGCTCGCTGCCCGTCGGCGAAGGTCGAGCGCTCTCGACATCCTCGCGCGTTCTGACCAGCGTGATCGCGCCTGGCGGCAATTGGCCCATGCGTGCCGACCACCTCGGGATGGCCGGCATGGCCGATCAGGATGATCTGGCGGCCGCGCTTGAAATGCGCGCTGCGCCTCGCGATGCACCTTGGTGACCAGCGGGCAGGTGGCGTCGATGGTGATCGAGGCCGCGCGCGCTCGCGCCTCGCCGGCACCGATTTCGGCACGCCGTGGGCGGAGAACACCACCGGCGCGTCGCCGGCCGGCACCTCGTCCAGCTCCTCGACGAACACCGCGCCCTTGGCCTTCAGCGAGTCGACGACGTATCTGTTGTGCACGATCTCGTGCCGCACATAGACCGGCGCGCCGTGGAGTCTCAGCGCCGTCTCGACGACGTCGATGGCGCGCGTCACGCCGGCGCAAAAGCCGCGCGGCGAGCACAGAACGACGCGGAGTTTGGGTTTTTCGGACATGAACGCTCCTTGCGCCAACTCATCGAAGAGGCGCGCGCGGGTGTCAAGCCGGCTCGCCCCTGCAAGGCGCGTGACGCCGAAGCGGCCGCCGGCGCCTTTCCGCCGCCGTAACGGCGCCCTATGGGTCGGGAAGTCGTAGAGTTAAGGAGGCCTCATGCCATTGCAAGCCCGCATCGGCGAAGTGACCGCGCGTCTGGCCGCCCGCAGCCGCGCGACCCGCACCGCCTATCTCGAACGCATAGAAAAGGCGTCGACCCAGGGGGTCGCGCGCAAAAAACTCGGCTGCGCGAATTTCGCGCACGGCTTCGCCGCCTGTTCGCCCGGCGACAAGGCGGCGCTGAAGGACGGCGAGGCGCCCAATCTCGGCATCGTCACCGCCTATAACGACATGCTGTCGGCGCATCAGCCCTACGAGCGCTATCCCGATCTGATCAAGCGAGCGGCGCGCAGCGTCGGCGCGACAGCGCCAGGTCGCCGGCGGCGTGCCCGGCGATGTGCGACGGCGTCACCCAGGGCGAGGCCGGCATGGAGCTTGTCCCTGTTCTCGCGCGACGTTATCGCGCTGTCGACCGCGGTTGCGCTGTCGCACCAGATGTTCGACGCGGCGGTCTACCTCGGCGTCTGCGACAAGATCGTGCCGGGGCTGCTGATCGGGGCCTTGTCGTTCGGCCACCTGCCCGCCGTGTTCATCCCGGCGGGGCCGATGCCCTCGGGCCTCTCCAACGACGAAAAGTCCAAAGTCCGCCAGCTCTACGCCGAAGGCAAGGCGACGCGGGCCGAACTTTTGGAAGCCGAAGTCGCAGGCCTATCATGCGCCCGGCACCTGCACGTTCTACGGCACCGCCAACACCAACCAGATGCTGATGGAGATCATGGGCCTGCACCTGCCGGGCGCCTCATTCATCAACCCCAACACCCCGTTGCGCGACGCGCTGACGGAGCTTGGCGCCAAGCGCGCGCTGGAGCTGACCGCCAAGGGCAATGCCTTCACGCCGATCGGCCATGTCATCGACGAGCGCGCGGTGGTCAACGGCGTCGTCGGGCTGCATGCGACGGGCGGCTCGACCAATCTGACGATCCACCTGATCGCGATGGCGGCGGCGGCGGGCATTGCGCTGACCTGGGACGATTTCGCCGATCTCGCCGAGGTGACGCCGCTGCTTACGCGCATCTACCCGAACGGCAAGGCCGACGTGAACCATTTCCAGGCGGCCGGCGGCATGGCGGTGCTGATCCGCGAATTGCTGGGCGCCGGGCTGTTGCACGGCGACGCGCGCACGGTGTGGGGCGACGGGCTGGCGGATTATGTGGTCGAACCGGTGCTGATGGAGGGCCTGGTGCATTGGCTGCCGGCGGGGCGCGAAAGCCACGATGCGACAGTGCTGCGCAGCGCCGCGGAGCCGTTCCAGGCCACGGGGGGCTTGCGCGTGCTGGAGGGGCCGCTGGGCCGTGCGGTGATCAAAACTTCGGCCGTGGCGAAAGAACGGCACGTTATCGAGGCGCCGGCGCGGGTGTTCCATGCGCAGGAGGAGGTGCAGACGGCGTTCCGGGCGGGCGAACTCAACCGCGACGTGGTGCTGGTCGTGCGCTTCCAGGGACCGAAGGCGAACGGCATGCCGGAATTGCACAAGCTGATGCCGCCGATCGGCGTGTTGCAGGATCGCGGCTTCAAGGTGGCGCTGGTGACGGATGGGCGCCTGTCGGGCGCCTCGGGCAAGGCGCCGGCGGCGCTGCATGTGACGCCGGAGGCGGCGAGCGGCGGGGCGATCGCCAAAATTCGCGACGGCGACGTGATCCGGCTCGACGCGGTCGAGGGCCGGCTGGAGGTGCTGGTCGACCCCGCCGAGTTTGCCGCGCGGGCGCTGGCGGAGATGGATTTGTCGAGCGCACATGTCGGCGTCGGGCGCGAGTTGTTCGGCGCGTTTCGCGGTCAGGTCGGGCGAGCGGATCAGGGGGCCTCGATTTTCGTGGCTTGAGCGGAGACGCCGCCGAGTCAGACCGTAAAGCTTGAACGCACGCTCCTACGATATCGACGCAGACTTCGCGCGATGTTAACAGGGGACCGCCCACCCCTTACGGCCGGCCGCCTATGATGTTCTTGCTTTGGCTCCGTCAACGCGTTTCGGCGCCGTGCCGCATCGGCGCGAGGCTGGCGCTGCTCGCGTGGCTCTGTCTCGGCGCCGTCATTTCAGGCGCCCGCGCGGCGGACGAAGCGCCAGAGAAGCGCGTCGCGCTGGTCATCGGCAACGGACATTATCTGCACGCCCCCGCCCTGGCCAATCCCGTGAACGACGCCAAGGCGGTGAGCGAGGCGTTTCGCCGCCTCGGAATCGAGGTGACGGAGGGCTACGACCTCTCCGATACCGAGATGCGCGCGCTGCTGATCAGATTCTCGAACTCGCTGGCCGGCGCCAAAGGCGCGCTGGTGTTCTATGCCGGGCACGGAGTCGCGCTCGACGGCGTCAACTACCTGCTGCCGGTGAACATCGCGCTCAAGACGCCCGCCGATCTCGACCTCGGCGGGTTCAGCGTCGATACGGTGCTGCGGCAGATGCGCCGGGACGAGCGCGTCAACATCATTATCCTCGACGCATGCCGCGACAATCCCTTCGCCGCCGTCCTCGCGAACGCGCCGGTTCGCGCCGCGGTGTCGCGCCGCGGCCTTGAGCCCATCGAGGGGGATCTGGCGCGCGGCGCGTTGATCGCCTTCTCCACCGACCCCGGCAACACCGCGTTCGACGGTCCCGAAGGCGCGCACAGCCCGTTCACTGAGGCGTTGTTGCGCCATATCCAAGACCCGGCCACGCCGATCGAAGCGGTGATGCACAAAGTGCGCGAGGAGGTGTTCGCCGCGACGAACTCCAAGCAACTGCCGTGGGTGAACACCTCGATCGTCGGCGATTTCGAACTCAACCCGGCCAAGGCGGCGCCCGCGCCGCTGGATCGCGACCCCGCGCAGACGACCGAGAACCTGCTCTGGGAATCGGCCGAGCGCAGCGGCGCGGCGGAGGATTACCAGACCTATCTCGACGCCTATCCCAAAGGCGTGTTCGCCCCGCTCGCGCGGCGCCGAATCGAGCATAGGAATCCGTCCCAGGGGGAGGCCAAGCGTGCGCCCCAGGGCGAGATCGAGGAGGCGACGCTTCGCCAATCTGACCTCGTCGCGGCGCAGACGGCGCTGGCGCGTCTGGGTCTGACTTCCGCGCCCGCCAGCGGCGTGCTCGACGAAGCCGCCCGCGCCGCCATTCGCACATGGCAGAGCCGACAGGGCTACGCTGCGACCGGATTCCTCAGCAAGGCGCAAGTTGTGCTTTTGGAAAGCGAATCGCCGCCGCCCGCCCGCGCGACCGTCGCCAGTCCGGCGCCCGAACCGCGCCTTAGCGCGCCTGCGAAGCGCGCGGCCAAACCCGCCTCCAAATTCGCTACGCTGCCCAAACTCGCCCCCGCGCCCAGGCGCGCGACCGCGACGGAGGGCGAGACCGCCCATCGCCGGCCTAGGCTTTCGCAGCGACACTCGCCACCCACCCTTCCGTTGAGGCCGCCGCGCCGGCCGCGCCCGCCTATGACCCGCCGCCGTCGGAGCCCTACCTCTCGGTTCCGCGCGGCGCCGGCGGAGGCGGCGCGGGCGGCGGAGGCGGGGGTGGAGGTGGAGGAGGCGGCGGCGGAGGAGGCGGAGGCTGGTCGGATTACCGGCTGAAGCGCGACATTTGCCTCGTCGGCGCCTCGCCGAGCGGCCTGCCGGTCTACACGTTCCGGTATCTGTGGTCGGACGCGTATTACCGCGGCGTGATGGCGCAGGATCTGCTGCGCCTGAGGCCGGTGGCGGTGCACGTATCCCTAGGCTACTACTGGGTGAACTACGATGTCATCGACGTGAGATTCGAAAAGCTGAACGAAGACCCGGTCTGCGAATCTCGGCCGGCCCGAACCTGATCGGCCAAGCGCGCCGACCTATCCCTTATGCCGCCGATGGCGATGCACCGGCTCGAGCGCGCCGCCGCCGAGCCCGACAAAAATCGAATAATCCATGTCGAGACGCGCCCGCGTCAGCGGCAGAAGAATGGGGTCCGTCACGACGCGATAGGCCGCCTGGACGGCGCCGGCGGTATCCGCCGCGACGCGATAGCTCTTGTCGAACAGCACCTTGTCATCGATGTCGCGCTTCACTTGCAGGCGCAGCGTGGTCGAATAGGCCCCAGGCGAGCCGGCCGGGCCGATCAGCAACCGGCCCGACACGCCGACTTTAAGCGCGAATTCCCGTCCCTGCGGGTCGCACTCGCGCGCGACGTCGGAAATGTCGAATTGGTAGCGCACGGCGTCGTTGGCGGGGCCGCCGGCGCGCGAAGTCGCGCCGCCCTCGAACACGTCGACCTGCGGGCAGTCGACGTCGGCCGCCGTCGCCGGCAGCTTGACCAGTTTCTCCGATTCCTTTGTCGGCTGCTGCGAATTTCCGAACCAACTCAACGGGTTGAAAGAGCTATCCGCGCGCGCGGCGCTGACTGCGAGCGACAGCCCCAAGAGCGTCGCCAACCCTTGTCTGCCCGCCCGGACCATTCCGCCTCCCCAAATCTTCACGGCAGCGCCTCGAACCCTTCCTTGAACCCGGCGAGCGGCGTCGGCACGCCGACCCCCTCCTCCGGCGTTTCGAATAGAACGAACGTCGCCCGGGAGCCGCTCTCTAGCTTAGCCAGCAGCTTGTCGTCGAGAAAAACCTCGGCGACGCAGCCGTTCGGCAGGCAGCGCACGAAATTCATGCGACCGAGGTCCTCCTTGTCGACGCGCAGGCCGAGGCCCGTCGGCAGCAGCACGCCCAGCGGCGCAATGACGCGCAACAGCCGGCTCTTGCGGTCGGCGGTCTTCAGCGCGATGACGACCAGGGTGATGTTGGGGCGATCGTCGTCGACGACGCTCTGGACGATCGCGCATTGCTCGCGCGCGGCCCCCGGCGGCGTCTCGCAACGCGTCTCCCAGTCGCCGTGCTTACTCTTGACGGCGCCCTGCGCCCAAGCAAAGTCCGTCGCCGCCCAGCACGTCGCGCTGACCGCGAGCGCGCCGGCGCCGATTCGCGCCATCAAAGCGACTCGCCAGGCGCCACTCAAAGCGCCTCGGCGCCTCCTCAGTCTCATGGAACGCGTCTTGCCTCACGCCGCGACGGGCCTCGCGGTTTGCAAAACCGCGGCGTCCTGTCAAGCGCGGCGCTTGGCGAAGGCGCGAAGCGCGCCGCGTGGGTGAGGATTGCAACGCGGGGACGTTTGTGGTTTGCAGGGCCGAAGTCGCGCGGCGCTCAAGGCGGCCGAGGCGGCCAGCGCAGCGCGCGCCAGGGGATGCAAGACGTTCCGGGGCGCAGCGGGAGCGACGAGGCGAAAATGACGGCATGGGGACGAAATCGGCTGGGGCTGGCGGCCGCGGCTGTTGGCGCTGCAGAGCGCCGCGGCACGGCGGCCGAGCCGGGCCACTGCGGTTCCCGGTCAGATCGGCTTCCAGGAGCCGGTGACCGACTCGGCGCGCTACATCCAGTGGTTCCACAACGACATCCTGATGCCGGTGATCATCGTCATTTCGCTGTTCGTGCTGGCGCTGCTCGCTCTATGTGGTCTGGAGCTTCAACGAGAAGGCCAATCCGACGCCCTCGAAGACGACGCACAACACGCTGATCGAAGTGGTCTGGACGATCGTCCCGGTGATCATCCTGGTCGTTCATCGCGATTCCGTCGTTCCGGCTGCTGACGATGCAACTCACCGTGCCGCCCGCCGACCTGACGGTCAAGGTCACCGCTCGCAATGGCACTGGAACTATGGCTATCCGAAGGACGCAGGGCGGCTTCAACTTCGACTCCTACATGAAGGACGGAAGGATCTGAAGCCTGGCGATCTCCGGCTGCTCGCGGTCGACAACGAGGCGGTGGTTCCGGTCAACAAGATCATCCAGCTCGAGGTCACCGCGACCGACGTCATCCATTCCTTCATCGTTCAGTCGTTCGGCGTGCGCGTCGACGCGGTGCCCGGCCGCCTCAACGAGACCTGGTTCAAGGCGGATCGCGAGGGCGTCTACTACGGCCATGCTCGAAGATCTGCGGCAAGGATCACGCCTTCATGCCGATCGCCTTCCGCGTCGTCAGCGAGGAGCAATACGAGGCCTGGCTCGCCGACGCGAAGAAGAAATACGCTTCCGCCGACAGGCGCCACGCAATACGCCGCGGCCGAAGACGCCGCGGCATTAAGCCGCACCGATCCGTTTGATTTGCTTCAACTCCGCGATCGGGAAAGCTTCCATGGCGACCGACGCAGCGACTCGATCACGCTACACGCGACGACGGCCACGGCCATCCGACCGGCTGGCGCCGCTACATGTTCTCGACCAACCACAAAGACATCGGCACGCTCTATCTGATCTTCGCGGTGATCGCCGGCCTGATCGGCTCGGCGCTGTCCGGGCGCGATGCGCCTGGAGCTGATGTTCCCGGGCATCCAGATCTTCCCGATGCATCTCCGCCGATTCTCGCCGGCGACGGCTCGATCGACGCCGCCAAGAACATGTACAACGTGTTCATCACCGCGCACGGCGTCATCATGATCTTCTTCCTGGTCATGCCGGCGCTGATCGGCGGCTTCGGCAACTGGTTCGTGCCGCTGATGATCGGCGCGCCGGACATGGCGTTCCCGCGCATGAACAACATCTCGTTCTGGCTGCTGCCGGCCTCGTTCCTGCTGCTGCTGATCTCGATGTTCGTCGAAGGCTCGCCCGGCATGCACGGCTTCGGCGGCGGCTGGGTGCTCTATCCGCCGTTCTCCTCGACCGCCGGCACGCCCGGCCCGGCGATGGATTTCGTCATCCTGTCGCTGCATCTCGCCGGCGCCTCGTCGATCCTCGGCGCGATCAACTTCATCACCACGATCTTCAACATGCGCGCGCCGGGCATGACGATGCACCGCATGCCGCTGTTCGTCTGGTCGGTGCTGGTGACCGCGTTCCTGCTGGTGCTGGCGCTGCCGGTGCTCGCCGGCGCGATCACCATGCTGCTGACCGACCGCAACTTCCACACCACCTTCTTCGATCCCGCCGGCGGCGGCGATCCGATCCTGTTCCAGCATCTGTTCTGGTTCTTCGGCCACCCCGAAGTCTACATCCTGATCCTGCCCGGCTTCGGCATCGTCAGCCAGATCGTCTCGACCTTCTCGCGCAAGCCGGTGTTCGGCTATCTCGGCATGGTCTACGCGATGGTGGCGATCGGCGCGGTCGGCTTCGTCGTGTGGGCGCACCACATGTACACGGTCGGCCTGTCGCTCAACACGCAGCGCTATTTCGTGTTCGCGACCATGGTGATCGCGGTGCCGACCGGCGTGAAGATCTTCTCCTGGATCGCGACGATGTGGGGCGGCTCGATCTCGCTGCGCACGCCGATGATCTGGGCGATCGGCTTCATCTTCCTGTTCACGGTCGGCGGCGTCACCGGCGTCGTGCTCGCCAATGCCGGCGTCGACCGCGCGCTGCACGAGACCTATTACGTCGTCGCGCATTTCCACTACACGATGTCGCTCGGCGCGGTGTTCGCGATCTTCGCCGGCTTCTACTACTGGTTCCCGAAGATGACCGGCTACATGTACGACGAGAAGCTCGGCAATCTGCACTTCTGGCTGCTGTTCATCGGCGTCAACCTGGTGTTCTTCCCGCAGCACTTCCTCGGGCTCGCCGGCATGCCGCGCCGCTACATCGACTATCCCGACGCCTATTGCCTGTGGAACTTCGTCTCCTCGATCGGCGCGCTGGTCGCGTTCGCGGCGACGGTCGTGTTCCTCTACACGGTCTACGAGGCGTTCGCGAAGAAGCGCGTCGCGGGCGACAATCCCTGGGGCGTCGGCGCGACGACGCTCGAATGGACGTTGCCGTCGCCGCCGCCGTTCCATCAGTACGAGACGCTGCCGCGCATCACCGGCGCGGATCATTGACGCTCGAGCGGCGCGCCGACTGCGAGGCCGTCGCCGGCGCCGCCGCGACGAACGAGGTTCGAACGTCGAATGAGTTTGGTCGACCGAGAATACCGCGCATGCGCCTGCGGCGGTCGGCGATCGGCCGTATCTGCGGCGGGGCCGCGCGAGTATCTTCTCGCTGCTGAAGCCGCGCGTGATGTCGCTCGTCGTCCTGACGGCGCTCGCCGGCATGCTGGTCGCGCCGGGTTCGCTCAACCCGGTCGTCGGCTTCGCCTCGCTGCTGGCGATCGCGGTCGGCGCCGGCGCCGCGGGCGCGCTCAACATGTGGTGGGACGCCGATATCGACGCGCTGATGGCGCGCACGCGGCTGCGCGCCGTTCCCGCGCGGCCTGATCGCGCCGGGCGAGGCGCTGTGCTTCGGCCTGACGCTGGCGTTCCTCGTCGGTGCTGACGCTGGCGGCCGTCGCCAATCTGCTGGCGGCGGCGCTGCTCGCCTTCACGATCTTCTTCTACGTCGTCATCTACACGATGTGGCTGAAGCGCTCGACGCCGCAGAACATCGTGATCGGCGGCGCGGCCGGCGCGCTGCCGCCGGTCGTCGGCTGCGCGGCCGCGAGCGGGCAGGTGACGCTCGACAGCCTGCTGCTGTTCGCGATCATCTTCATGTGGACGCCGCCGCATTTCTGGGCGCTGGCGCTGGTCAAGGCGCGCGACTACGAGCGCGCCGGCGTGCCGATGATGCCGAACGTCAAGGGCCCGGCGCGCACGCGGCTCGAAATCCTCGTCTATTCGCTGCTGCTCGCGCCGCTCGGCGTCGCGCCCTGGCTCACCGGCATCGGCGGCGCGCTCTACGGCGCGGCGTCGCTCGTCGCTCGGCGCCGCGCTGCTCGTGCTGGCGGTGCGCGTCTACCGGATGCGCGACGGCGCTGACGGCGAACAAGGCGGCGATGCGCCTGTTCGGGTTTTCGATCCTCTATCTGTTCGTGCTGTTCGGCGCTGCTCGTCGTCGAGCATGGCTTCGGCCTGATCGCGCGTTGGGGTCTGTGAGCGCCATGACGATGCGAGCCGCCGCCGCCGACGGCGTCGCTTGACGCCGGCGCAACTGCGCAATCGCCGCCTGCGCAATCATCGCGATCGGCCTCGCGTCGCCTTGCTCGCGGTGCTGTTCTACGCCATCACGATCGTCAAGCTCGGGCCCGGCGTCTTGCGGCCGGACGGCTGAGGCGTCGCGATGGCGTCCGCAGCCGCAAGCTCGCAAGCGCGCAACCGGCCTGGCGTGATCGTCGCCGCGGCTGCGGTCGGCGATGGTCGGCGCCGCCTACGCGGCCGTCCCGCTCTACTTCGCGTTCTGCCGAGCGACCGGCTTTGCCGGCACGACGCAGGTCGCGCAGAGGCGCCGGCGATCGAGGGCGAGCGCACGCATCACCGTGCGCTTCGACGCCAATGTCGCGCCGGGCCTCGACTGGACCTTCGAGCCGGAGACCGCCGTCGATCACGTGCGCACCGGCGCGACCGCGACGGTGTTCTTCAAGGTCCACAATCGCACCGACCAGCGAGACCGCGGCGACGCGCCGTCTACAATGTGACGCCGGAAGTCTCCGGCGCCTGGTTCGACAAGATTTCCTGCTTCTGCTTCAGCGAGCAGCATCTCGGTCCGGACGAGAGCGCCGAACTGCCGGTCGTGTTCTTTCTCGATCCGCGACTCGAGAAGGACCAGACGATGGACGCGGTCGAGGCGATCACGCTGTCCTATACGCTGTTCGCGCCGGCCAACGAGCCGAAGCCGGTCGCGCTGGCGCCGCAGGCACGGAGCCGCGCCGAAACTTTGATCGCGGCGCAGCTTGACGGCGGTGCGGCGAAACATAGCAATCCGACCGGTGGCGCGAGCCGGATCGGAGTAGACGAAGAGGGACACGAATGGCCGACGCGCACGCCAAGCCGCATCACGATTATCACCTCGTCAATCCGAGCCCGTGGCCGCTGGTCGGCTCGATCTTCGCCTTCCTGACCGCGGTCGGGCTCATCATGTCGATGAAGGGCCTGACGATCGGCGGCCTGAAGCTCGGCCGTGCCGCTGCTCGGCATCGGCTTCGCCGGCATGCTCTATGTGATGGCGGCCTGGTGGCACGACGTCATCCACGAGGCCGAGACCGGCGACCACACCCGCGTCGTCCAGCTCAGCCATCGCTACGGCATGATCCTGTTCATCGCCTCGGAGGTGATGTTCTTCGTCGCCTGGTTCTGGGCGTTCTTCGACGCCTCGCTGTTCACCAACGAGACGATCCAGGCCGCGCGCGTCGCCTTCACCGGCGGCATCTGGCCGCCCAAGGGCACCGAGGTGCTCGATCCGCTCAACCTGCCGCTGCTCAACACGCTGATCCTGCTGACCTCGGGCACGACGGTCACCTGGGCGCATCACGCGCTGCTGCACAACGATCGCCAGGGCCTGAAGATCGGCCTGACGCTGACGATCCTGCTCGGCATCACCTTCACCTGCGTGCAGGCCTGGGAATACGCCCACGCGCCGTTCGCGTTCTCCAACTCGATCTACGGCGCGACCTTCTTCATGGCGACGGGCTTCCACGGCGCGCATGTCATCATCGGCACGATCTTCCTGATCGTCTGCCTGGTGCGCGCCAATGCTCGGCCAGTTCACGCCGCAGCAGCATCTCGGCTTCGAATTCGCCGCCTGGTACTGGCATTTCGTCGACGTGGTCTGGCTGTTCCTGTTCTCCTGCATCTACGTCTGGGGTTCGTGGGGCGCGCCTATCGAAGGCGCGGCGCTCGGCTGACGTGCTTCGGCCCATGCTTCTGCGCGAGGACCGCGACTAGACATGCTGCGCGCGAATGGCGCAGCGAGGAAGCGCCGCTATCCTCCGATTTCCGCGATCAGCACCGGCCTCGCCGGCCGGTGCCCGCGTTGCGGCGATGGCCGGATGTTTCAGCGGCTTTCTCACCGTCGCGCCGAACTGCGATGTCTGCGGCCTCGACTTTCGGCTTCGCCGATTCCGGCGACGGGCCGGCGGTGTTCGTCACGCTGATCGCCGGCTTCCTCGTGCTCGGCCTCGCGCTGGCGATCGACATGGCCTACGAGCCGCCGCTCTGGGTCTATATCGTCGTTCTTCCTGCCGCTGACCGTGCTGG
>CAWIEP010000030.1:0-12294 GCA_963835115.1 uncultured Pseudomonadota bacterium | reverse complement strand
CCGCGCTCGCCACCAGCGGCGCTTTCAGCAGACCGGCGCGCGCCGCGTCGACGTCGAAGAACGGCAACGAGCTTTTCGGCGATATGCCGGCCAGGGCGAGCGCTTCGCGCTGATCGAGCCGCGCGATGCCTGAGAACGTTACGGCCTTGACGCCGAAGCCGGCCTTGCGGGCGAAATAGTCGCCGAGACCGCCATGCGCCGCCACAAACGTCTGATACTGGCCGCCGCGCGTCGCCCCTACCGCGCCCGCCGCCACGATCAGCGCCGCGGCCAGCGCCGCGCCGAGTCCGCGCGGCAGCTCACGGTCGAGATTCCAAAATCCCTTGGCGCGGCCCGAACGTTCGCCGCGCAGCAGAACCCGCGGGGCCGGCGCGTCGAACGCGGCGCCGGCGAGCGCCGACGGGGGCGCGGCCGCCCAGTTCAGGGGTCCGCTCAACGATCGCACGACGCGTCCTCCACCATCCACGCCACCAAATCGGCGAAAGCGATCCCCGCATGCGCCGCCATGTCCGGGACCAGCGAGGTCTCGGTCATGCCCGGCTGGGTGTTGACTTCGAGACACACCAAATCGCCGTCCTCGCCCTTGGACTCGTCAAACCGGAAGTCGGCGCGGGAAACCCCGCGACAGCCGAGCGCGAGATGCGCTCTCAGCGTCAAGTCTTGAACGTCATGGTAAATTTTCGGTTTAATCTCGGCGGGAAGCACATGCAGCGAGCCGCCTTTGGCGTATTTTGCGTCGTATCCGTACCAGCCCTCGGAGACCGGTCGGATTTCGATGACGCCCAGCGCCCGGTCGCCCACGACGGCGCAGGTCAATTCCTTGCCGGCGACGTAGCGTTCGGCGAGCAACTCGTCGCCATAGGGCCAATCTTCGCGGCCCACCTCCTGCGGCGCATGGGAGCGGCCGTCTTCGACGAACACGACGCCGAAAGAGGAGCCTTCGCTGACCGGCTTCAGCACGTAAGGCGGCGCCATCACGTGGCCGCGCGCGGCCACGTGGCGGTCGACAGTGACGCTCTCGGCGACGGGAACGCCGGCGGCGGCGAGTACGACCTTGGCGCGGTCCTTGCGCATCGCCAACGCCGAGGCGAGCACGCCGGAATGCGTGTAAGGAATCCGCAACAGCTCCAGGACGCCCTGGATCGCGCCGTCCTCGCCGAAGCGTCCGTGCAGGGCGTTGAACGCGACATCGGGTCTTGAGCCTGGCGAGCGTCTCGGCGATGTCGCGGCCGACATCGACGCGGGTGACGCGGTAGCCGCGGGTTTCCAGCGCGTCGGCGCAGCCCTTTCCCGAATTGAGCGAGACCGGCCGTTCCGCCGACCATCCGCCCATGAGGACCGCGACATGTTTCATAAAAGCACGAACTCCGGCCGAACTCCGGGAAAGGTAAAGGAGCATTAAGGCGGGACCGTTAACGGCCCCTTAAATGTAAACGAATTCGAGACAATTTCGCGCGAGGCGGGTAGGCCGGCGGAGAACGCCGCCGACAGGAGGACGCACGCCGGGAGCCGAGGCGCCGTTTGCTCTCCAAGTGTATTCACAAAGTTTAATTGATATACCTCGGACGGGAGGCGACGGCGAAGCCGCGTTCGCCTCATTTCACTCTGGTGGCGACTTCCCGAGCGCCGGTCGAACAGAATTGCGGCTTGCCAAGGGGGTGGGTCGGGCTTATCTACGGCTTGTTTCGTGCTGGGCGGCGCGCGAATCGTCTATCGTTTCAGCGAAATCCAGGCATTGGCCCGGCGAGCGCTACGGACGAAGAGGTCCCGATAGACGAGGAATGCGGCGTCCCGCGCAAGGCGGCCTTGGCCTTCGCCCCGTATCCCGCGGACTTGATCCGAAGGGGGGTTCACGATCTCCACGGCCGAGCGTCGTTTGTCCGAACGACCGCGCGATTGCGAAACTGTCTGCGCTCTCTGTCGAGGGCGATTGAGAGCTGCGAAGCGTTCGCGGCTCGAGTTACTAAGGTTCTGATGACGGGGTCAGTCGCCTCAGCCTCTTCGTTCGCGTCGTTCGACGTCGACGTTGACGTTTGCGATTTGGACCTTCGGCGCTTGCGACCCGTCCGCGACGCCGCGTCGGGACCTTTCCCGTCTCCACAATCCATTAGCGCGCCGCGTTCGGGCCTCGTGGTCTCACCTCGAGACTCCAGGCTGCGGCGAAGGCGCGCAGCGAGAATCTCCTATGTCCAACAAAATGATCATCGATGCGTCCCATCCGGAAGAAACCCGGGTGGTGGTGTTAAGAGGTAACCGGATCGAAGAATTCGATTTCGAATCCGCCAACAAGAAACCGCTCAGAGGCAATATCTATCTGGCGAAGGTGACCCGGGTGGAGCCGTCGCTCCAAGCCGCCTTCGTCGAATATGGCGGCAATCGCCACGGCTTTCTCGCCTTCTCGGAAATCCATCCCGACTATTATCAAATCCCGGTCGCCGACCGGCAGGCTTTGCTGGAGGAGGAGGCCCGCTCGCATCGCGAGGAGGAGGACGAGCCGAGCGGCGAGCGCCGCAATCGCCGCCGCCAGCGCCATCGTCCCGCCGAAACGGCCCGCGCCGCCGTCGATGAGCAAGTGTCGGAACCGGCGTTCGGGGAGACCGAACCGCGCCACGTCTCGCAGACCGAAGGCTCGCACGACGACAACGAGAGCGCGGCGCGCGGCGATACCGCCGACGATATCGGTGTCGAAGCCGCGGACGGCCGCGAGGCGAGCGATGCTGACGGCTTCGCCAGCGTCGATTCCGACGAGCCCTCGGACGACATGGCGCCGCGCTTCGAGCAGGGCCTGCCGCCGCTGGAAGACGGTCTTTCCCTCGACGAGCAGGGTCCGACGGTCGAGATCGAAGCCGAGGCCGAGCGTGACGAGGCCGAACAGGGCGAGGACCCGACCGAGGACGACGAGGCCGCGCCCCACGCCGCGCACGACGAGGAGGACGCCCACGAGCCCGAGGTGACGACGCTCGGCGGCGGCGAGAGCGACGAACCCATGCGCGCGCTGCGTCCGCGCAGCGGCGACGAGGGCGAACCGGTCGAAGTGATCGGCGGCGACGCCATGGACGAGACCCCGCGCCGGGCCGCACGGCCCCGGCGCCACTACAAAATCCAGGAGGTCATCAAGCGCCGCCAGGTGCTGCTGGTGCAGGTCGTCAAGGAGGAGCGCGGCAACAAGGGCGCGGCGCTGACCACCTATCTGAGCCTCGCTGGCCGCTATTCCGTGCTGATGCCCAACACCGCCCGTGGCGGCGGCATTTCGCGCAAAATCACCAATCCGCAGGACCGCAGCCGGCTCAAGGCGATCGCCGACGAGCTCGACGTGCCGGAGGGCATGGGCGTCATTCTGCGCACCGCCGGCGCCTCGCGCACCAAGCCGGAGGTCAAGCGCGACTTCGAATATCTGTTGCGCATGTGGGAGACGGTGCGCGAGACCACGCTCGCTTCGACCGCGCCGACGCTGGTCTATGAGGAAGGTTCGCTGATCAAGCGCGCGATCCGCGATCTCTATTCCAAGGACATCGACGAAATCGTCGTGGCCGGCGACGACGCCTTCAAGGAAGCCCGAGACTTCATGCGGCTCCTGATGCCGAGCAACACCCGCGCCGTGGCGCCCTATCGCGACACCGCGCCGGTGTTCGCCAAGGCCGGCGTCGAGGCGCAACTCGACGCGCTGTTCTCCAATCAAGTGACGCTGCGCTCGGGCGGCTACATCGTCATCAACCAGACGGAAGCGCTCGTCGCCATCGACGTCAACTCCGGCCGTTCGACGCGCGAGCACAACATCGAGGACACGGCGGTCCGCACCAATCTCGAGGCCGCCGACGAAATCGCCCGCCAGCTTCGGCTTCGCGATCTCGCCGGCCTCATCGTCGTCGACTTCATCGACATGGAGGAGGCGCGCAACAATCGCTCGGTCGAGCGGCGCGTCAAGGACTCGCTGAAGAACGACCGCGCCCGCATCCAGGTCGGCCGCATCTCGCATTTCGGCTTGCTGGAAATGTCGCGCCAGCGCATCCGCACCGGCGTGCTGGAGGGCTCGACCGTGCCCTGCCCGCACTGCATGGGCGCCGGCGTCATTCGCTCGACCGCGTCGGTGGCGCTGCATGTGCTGCGCGCCCTGGAGGACGCGCTGATCAAGACCGCGCAGTACGACATGACGGTGCGCGCGCGCAGCGCCGTCGCGCTTTACATTCTCAACCACAAGCGCGCGCATTTGCGCGAATTGGAGCGCCGCTTCGGCGTGGAGATCCTGATCGAGGCCGACGAGAGTCTGGCGGCTGGCGTCAGCCACACTCTGGAGCGCGGCGAGCCCGCGCGCGGCCCGCGCGCGGCCGAGCCCGACCCGGCGCAGCGTCCGGGCTACGGCGCGATCCCCGACGACGAATTTCCGCTCGAAGAGGCGCCTGAAGCCGAGGCCGTCGAAAGCGTCGCCGAGGACGAGCCCGAGGCGGCCGAGGAAGAAGAAGAGCGCAGCGAAGTTGCGGAAGGGGACGCTGAGGACGCCGAGCGTCCGCGCCGCCGGCGCCGACGCCGTCGGCGTGGCGGCGAGCGGGCGCCGGGCGACCCCGCCGTCGCCGATCTGCCGCAGCCGGCCGACGACGGGCTGGAGCGGGTAGCCGAGATCGGCGGCGACTTCCAGCAGGCGGCGGCCGTGGCCGGCGAAGATGCAAACCGCCCGAACGGATTGCGCCGCCGACGCTCGCGCCGCGGTCGTCGCGACCGCTTCGCGCCGCGCTTTGGCGACGGCGCGCCCGCGGAGGCCGGGGAATTCGAAGGCGAGGGCGAAGCGGAGCCGGCGCCGATCCACGGCGACCCCGCGCTCGGCGGAGCGCAGGCCGCCGGCGGCATGGACGAGGCTCCGGCCTCGATCGCCGAGGCGCTGGAGACGCCGTTGCCCGTCGACCCCGTCCCTGAGAAAGCGGCCCCGCCCAAGGCCGAGGATCTCGCGGAAGAGGAGACGGCGGCCGAGCCCACGGCCGAGGCGCGCGAAACCGAACCCACGGCCGAGGAGCCGCCGCGGCCGCGGCGCTCCGGCTGGTGGCAGCGCGCCAAATCGACGCTGGTCGGCGAATGATGGGCGCGCGCCGATGAAGCCCCTGCTTTCGAGCTGGGTCTTCTGGGCGCTGTTTTCGGCCGCGTTCGCGGCGCTGACGGCGATATTCGCCAAAATCGGCGTCGAGGGCGTCAATTCCGACTACGCGACGTTCCTGCGAACGCTGGTCGTCGTCGCCGTGCTGGCGGCGATCCTGACCGCGTTCGGGGAATGGCGGCCGCTGGCCTCGATCGCGCCGCGAACTTATCTGTTCCTGGCGCTGTCGGGGCTCGCCACCGGCGCCTCCTGGCTCTGCTATTTCCGTGCGCTGAAACTCGGCGACGCCGCCCGCGTCGCGCCGATCGACAAGCTCAGCGTCGTGCTGGTGGCGCTATTCGGCGTCGTGTTTCTGGGCGAGCGCCTCGCCGCGCAAAACTGGGCTGGCGTCGCGCTGATCGCCGGCGGCGCGGTGCTGGTCGCGTGGAGAGGCTAGCCGCAAAAACCCAATGCTTGGCTCCTCTTTGAGCACGTCGCAATGCGTCGGGAAGTTTGGGCGGGGATCAGGGTTTTGCACAACAAGGATGATCGTCAACTAGCTTCGCATGCGACGGTTCACTGCTCCGCCAGTCCCGCCTTGCGGAGACCTTCGAACAGCGGCGGAATATTAGGCGCGTGGTCGGTAAGCCACTTGATGGTGAGTTTGGGATTGAGGCGACGACCTTCCGCCAAGGCGGATTTAGCCTCCTTACTCTTGCCTTCCAACGAATAGGTCGCCGCCAAAAGCGTGTGAGGTATGAAGGAACGATCGCCGGCGTCGATCGCCTTTTGGAATTCGACGATAGCCGCCTCGAAATGTCCGAGGCCAAGTTCCGCCATACCCAAATTCATCAGCCTATTCGCCATTTCAGGATCGCGCGGGCTTAACCGCATCGCTTGGTCCGCATCTGCTTTGGCTTGTGCGAAACGACCGAGAGCCGTTTCGGCGTTAGCGCGCGCATCAAGCAGCGGAGCGTAGTTCGGATCGATCGCCAGGCCAGCATCAGCGGCGCGGAGCGCACCATCCGCGCGATGCGAAACAGCCAGATAAAAGCTCTTAGCTGAATAGGCCCGCATATTGTCGGGAGCCAGCGCGATGGCCCGGTCCGCCTGATCGATTATCTTTGCATCGAAATCCTTCTCGGTGGTCGCCCAACCGTAGACATAAACCGCCATGTAAGTGAAAGCGTCGCCCGCCAGCGCATCGGCATTGTTGGGGTCGATCTTCAGCGCCTGGTCGAACAAGGCGAGCGCGGCGTTGTGACTAGCCTCCTTTTCCTTCATGGGCTGAGGGTAGGACTGCCATATCATAGCCCAGCCGCGCATTGCTAGATCGACGGCGTCTGGGTTCTTGGAACGGGCGCTCTTTTCGGCCTCCGCCTTGACCAATTCGAAGCCCAATGCATTGCCCAATCGCGCGACCACGCGATCCTGCAACTTTAACAGGTCGGCGACGTCCTCGTCGAAGCGCTCGGCCCAGAGATGTGCGCCCGACTCCGCGTCGATAAGCTGGGCGTTGACGCGCACCCGGTTCAGGTCGCGCTGGACGGAGCCTTCGAGGACATAGCGGACATCGAGTTCCTTGCCGATCTCCTTGGCGTCAACGTTCTTGCCCTTGAAAGTGAAGGCGGTGTTGCGCGCAATCACGAAACTGTTTCGGATGCGCGAAAGATCAGTGGTGAGGTTTTCAGAT
Source organism: uncultured Pseudomonadota bacterium (assembly GCA_963835115.1). GTDB lineage: Bacteria > Pseudomonadota > Alphaproteobacteria > Rhizobiales > Beijerinckiaceae > Roseiarcus. The sequence goes on along the minus strand of CAWIEP010000030.1, from coordinate 5,539 downwards.
ATGCCGTCGGCGAAATACTCTTGGCTCGGATCGTTCGAGAGATTGGTGAATGGCAAAACCACTATGGAAAGATGCGCAGCGTCCTTCTCGGGCAACCCGGCCTTGAGTAGGCCTTCGAGGAGGGAGGGTATATTCGGCCCATATTCCGCCACCCAGGCGGTGGTGATTTTGGGCTCCAGGCGGCGAGCCTCCGCGAGGGCGGCCTTCGCCTCCTCCATCTTGCCTTCGAGCGCATAGGCGGCGCTCAAACTTGCATAAACCCAAACGAAGTGAAAGCCGGCGTCGATTGCCTTGTGGTATTCGTCGATAGCAGCGTCGAAATGCCCGAGCCCAAGTTCGGCATCGCCTAGATACTTGTGGTTGTACCCAATAAGCGGATCGCGCGGACTTAGCCGTATCGATTGCAACATATCGGATTTCGCCTGTTCGAACCGGCCAAGAAACAATTCGGCGATACTCCTCGTCCCCCACAGGCCGCCAAAATTTGGATTGATCGCGAGCCCGGCATCGGCGACGCCGACCGCCTCATCTGCTCGATGCGAATAATAGAGGTAGATGCATTTGGCGTAATACGCCCACAAAGTCGTCGGGAGCGAGCGCGATGGCCCGGTCGGCCTGACCGAGTATTTTTGCATCGTAGTCCGCTCCGGGGTTCGGGCCCGTACCCGTGTTCGATAACATAAGTATAAGCTTCGCCCGCCAGCGCGTCGGCATCGTTCGGGTCGATCTTGAGCGCCTGCTCGAACAAGGCGCGCGCCGCAATCGTTCTTCTCCTTCGGCTGTTGCGCTCCTGCCGCTCACCAAGGCCCAGCCGCGCATGTGCAGATCGATGGCGTCGGGATTCTTGGAGTGGCGCCCTTTTCCGCCTCCGCCTTGACGAGCTCGATACCCAACGTATTCGCCAATCGCGCGACGACCTGATCTTGCAGCTTGAACAGGTCGGCGACGTCTTCTTCGAAGCGGTCCGCCCAGAGATGCGCGCCCGATTCCGCGTCGATCAGCTGGGCGTTGACGCGCACCCGGTTCTGGTCGCGCTGCACCGAGCCTTCGAGCACGTAGCGGACGCCGAGCTCCTTGCCGATCTCCTTGGCGTCGACGTTCTTGCCCTTGAAGGTGAAGGCGGTGTTGCGGGCGATCACGAAGCTGTCGCGGATGCGCGAAAGGTCGGTGGTGAGATTTTCGGTTATGCCGTCGGCGAAATAGTCTTGGCCGGGATCGCTCGAGAGATTGGCGAACGGCAGCACCACGATGGAAAGATGCGCAGGCGCGATGGGTCGCGACGACGGGCGCGACGGCGGTTTCCGGCGAGGAAATACCGATGTTCCGCCGACGAGAACGACGAGCGCGACGATCCCGGCGACGAGCGGAGCCAGCATCGATCGTTTCTTCGGCTCGGGCGGTCTGGCTTGCGTCGCGGAGCTTGCGCTGTCGCCGGCATCGCCGACTTGCAGCGAATACGCCCGCACCGGCTCCGCGATGTTCTTTAGCTGCGGTCGGTCCGAGGTCCGTCACCGCGAGATCGAGCCGCCCCTTCACCTGCCGATAGGCGTCCTCGGAAAGACAGATCGCGCCCGGTTCGGCGATGCCTTCCAGTCGCGCCGCGATGTTGACGCCGTCGCCCATCAGGTCGCCGTCGCTCTCCTCGACGACGTCGCCGAGATGGATGCCGATGCGGAACATCGATGCGCTGATCGGCGGGCGTTCCGACATTGCGCTCGATCATCGCGTTCTGAATCGAGATCGCGCATCGCACGGCTTCGACGACGCTGCGGAATTCGACGAGCGCCCCGTCGCCCGTGCGCTTGAACACGCGGCCGTTTTGGCTGGCGATGGTGGGGTCGATGAGGTCGGCGCGCAGCGTACGCAACCGCGCGAGCGTGCGATCCTCGTCGGCGCTCGCCATCCGGCTGAAGCCGACGACGTCGGCGGCCAGGATCGCCGCGATTTTCCGGGTCTCGGCCATGTTTCCCCCGACGACCCAAGGGAATAACACATAGCCGGCGATCGCGCCAGCGCGCGACATTGAGGACCCGTAGGCGCTCAGACCCACATGCGAACGTCGCCTCTGGGTCCGATTCCGGCCGTATAATGCGCGACCCGGGCTGAGAACCCTACTCCACCCACCAGCCTATTGCGCGTAACTCAACGCCTGCGCAGGCTTCGCTTCGGGCGCGTTGGAGAGGAAGGCCGCGACATTGTCGGCGCAGGCGGCGGCGACCGCGCCGAGCGCCTCGGTCGACATCAGGCTCCAGGCGTCGCCCGAGCCCTTGACGGCGAAAGAATTGCCGAGCCGCGCCTGACGTACGCGCGCGCCATCATAGACGTCGACCACATAATCGAGCGAGGCCCCGCCGTCGTCGGAGCGAGCGGAGAGATAGACGCGCAACAGATAGCGCGCCTTGGCGCCCGCCGCCGTCGCGACGCCGCGCGCGGCGAACTCGCGCGTCAGCGCGTCGCGGAAATCGCGGCCGGCCGCGTCGGGCGCGCCATCGAGCGAAACCACCGCCACGGGAATGTCGGCGAGGCTCACGCCCTCGCGCTTGACGAAGGGGGCCGGCGCCGGCGCCAGCGCCGTCTCCGGCGCGGACGTGCTGGCCGTGTCCTGACAGCCCGCGAGGCCGAAGCAGAACAGCGCCGCAATCACCGCGCTTCGTCTTCCCCTGGCGCCCATTGTCGCTCGGTCCCCAAAAGCAGCGTTAACAGATTGTTAACGCTATTTCCGTTGCAGGTCCAGATCGGCGGCGTTGATCGGCTCCGCATGCCCTTCCGTCGTGACGTAGGTGCGGCCGAGACAGAGGGCGGTTTCGGTGGCGCTGTCCATCAGGATCATGTGGAGGAAATAGACTTCGTCCGGCCCGATCGGGTGCGGATTGCCCTCGTAGAACATCGGCGAATCCATCCACGACGGGGTGAAGCGGGCGCCGAGCGCGTAGCCGCAGGCGTTGAGGCGATGCGGCGATAGCCCGCGCGCGTCGAACACGCGCGCATGCGCCGCGAACACGTCGCCCGCCGTGCGCCCGCGCCTGAGTTCGGCGGCGCACGCGTCGAGCGCCTCGCGTGCGGCGGCGTGGTAGGGCGCGTGCAACGGTTTCAGGCAGCCGACGACGTGCGTGCGCATGATCGCGGCGTGATAGTGGCGGCTGACGCCGGCGAACTCCAGGGTCAGCTGGTCATCCGAGCCGAGCCGCCGCCGGCCGCTCTTGTAGCGGCAGAGCAGCGCGTCGCCGCCGGAACCGATGATGAATTCGTTGCCGGGATAATCGCCCCCCGCGGCGAAGATCGCGTGATGCATCGCCGCCAAAACTTCGCCCTCGTCCGCGCCGGCGCGGGTCGCATCGAGCGCGGCGCGGTCGGCGAGGTCGGAAAGCCGCGCCGCCTCGCGCACATACACAAGCTCAGCCGGCGATTTCTTCACCCGAAGGCGGGGAACGAGATCGGAAATGTCGACGAGATCGCGGCCTTGCAACGCTGTTTCGAGCTTGCGGCCGTGAAAATGCGTGAGGCCCGCCGAATTGAATTCGACGCCGAGCCGCCGTCCCGCGCCGAGATCGTCGAGCATGGCGCGCAGATTTTTCGACGGCTCCGCGTCGACGCTGTCCTTCCACACGCGGATGTCGGCGATGTTGGACGTGCGCTCCGCCTGCCGGAGGTCGGCCGAGCGGGTCAGCAGCGCGACGCGGCCGTCGGCGCCCACATAAAGGCATTGGAAGAAGCAGAAGCCGAAACTGTCGTAGCCGGTGAGCCAATAGTCGCTTTCCTGCGCGAACAGGAGCGCGCCGTCGAGGCGGCGTTGAGCCAGCTCCGCCAGCAGGCGGGCCTTGCGCGCCGCCATTTCATCGGGTGAGAAGTGAATAGCCATCGCCGTTTCCGGGTTGAAGACGGCTGTCGACGAACCAGACTTGCTCCCGGATGTCAAAACGCTGGGCTCAAGAGGAGCGGAGGCGGCCGAAACGGCGGCGCTCTTGACTTGGCTTCGGCTAAACGACGAATAATCTCAAATGTACGAATTTGGTCCGCCGCTGTTGGTCTTCTTCATTCTGCTGGCGGCGACGGGAGTGGGCCTGTTCGTAAATTCGCGACTTCATGAGCGCCATCGGACGAGCGAGTTGATCGAACTGATCCATCTGGCGATCACCTTGCAGGTGACGTTCAGCGCCATCGTGCTCGGCCTATTGACCTCCTCGGTCAAGACTGGCTTCGAGGCCGCCTATCAGGCTCGCGGATTCTACGCCGGACAACTCGCCCAACTCGACCGCTGTTTGCGCGACTACGGTCCCGAAACGCGCGCCGCACCCGCGAGCATTTGCGCGAATATGTCGCCGCCGTCATCGCCTCGACCTGGCCCAACGAACAGTCCGCCGCACAGGCGTCGGCCATCCCGACACCTCGCAAATGGCGCGCACAGGCGAGGACCCGACGCTCGCCAACCTCATGAACGACATCGGCCTCGCGGTGCGCGGCCTGGAGCCGGCCGACCCCCTGCATCGCGCGATCGCGAGCGCCTGCGTCGGCGACTACGCGGACGTGCTCAAGAGTCGCTGGGCGGTGATCGAGGGCCTGCACGGCGCGATCGCGACGCCGTTCTATTGGGTGCTGGTGTTCTGGCTGGCGATCATGTTTGGTTGCTTCGGCCTGCGCGCGCCGCCCAACCGGCTCAATCTCATCGTCATCGTGATGTGCGCGATCTCCGTCGAGCATCGGCGATCTTCGTCATCCACAGTTTCGACATTCCCTACGGCAGCATGTTCGGCGTGCCGAGCGAATCGATGCGCAACGCGCTGAACGACATGATGCGCTGACGAATTGTCTCAGGAATTAGCGAAACACCAGCACCGGCACGGCGCTGTGCGTCAGCACCTTGAGCGTCTCACTGCCGAGCAGCAGCGCGGCAACGCCGCGACGCCCGTGCGAAGCCATCACGATGAGGTCGCACTTGTTGGCCCGCGCGCAATCGATGATCGCCCGGTAGGGTTGATCGCCGACCTCTTCAATGGTCTCGACCGCAACCCCGGCCGCCTCGCCCGCCATTTTGGCCTGGGTCAGCGCGTGTTCGGCGTAGCGAAGCGTCTCGGCCTCGAATTCGTCCTGACCGCCGGCGACGCCGATCATGTCCGCGGAGTTGATCGCATAGGACGGGCGCACGGTGAGCGCGGTCACCCTCGCTTTGTTCTCCCGGGCGATCTCCACACCATAGAGCAGCGCCTTGCGCGATAGGTCCGAGCCGTCGGTCGGAATGAGGATGTGCTTGAACATGGCGAGGCTCCGCAAAGCTGGGGTCGTCGAGACATTGCGTCATGCGGCGCCGAACTACGCTGACCCATGTCAATTGCGCGAGCGGCCCGGTTCACAATTCCCCGTTGCGGATCGCGCCGTCAAGCGGCATGGGAGGCGCGCCGGGGCTGCTCCGGCCGCGAATTGTCGGATCCCGCCATGACGCTTTCCAGCATGACCGGCTTCGCCCGCGCCCAAGGGGCTTTACAGGCCTGGCGGTGGACGATCGAGATCAAATCTGTCAACGCCAAGGGGCTTGACCTGCGCT
>CAWIEP010000029.1:0-33557 GCA_963835115.1 uncultured Pseudomonadota bacterium | reverse complement strand
CCGTTTTCGAAGACGTCCCCGAAAATCAACAGGACGTCACCGTTGACATGACCCTGACCGCCCAGGGCTGCCCCGAGCACGTAAACATCAGCGCCCAGGTTAAATCCCCGCCGTCGAGCAGCTCCCCGGAGTTCGCAACGCCAACGTGAACATACTCTGGGAACCCGCGTGGACCCCCGAGCGCCTGAGCCCCGACGCCCGCAAACAACTAGGCATCGAATAAGCGCTCTCCCACTCCCTGAATAAGCACCTACCCACTCCTTGTCATCCTCAGAAAGCAGCAACATTGAGGCTGGCGCATCTCGAATGTTTCGGCTTGTCCTACGCCCGCACGCTCGCGGAATGGCGGCGCCGGTTCGAAGCCCGCTGGAGCGACATTGCCGCGCTCGGCTTCGACGAAAAATTCCAGCGCCTCTGGACCTATTACCTGAGTTATTGCGAGGCGGGTTTCCGCGAACAGGCGACCGACGTCGGGTTCTATGTCCTTGAACGAGCGGAGACGGAATGAAGATGCTGATTGTCTACGTCGTAACGCTCGTGGTGTTCTTCGGCGTCGATTTCGTCTGGCTCGGGTTCATGGGCAACGCCTTCTATCGTCCGGCGATGGGCGATATGGCGATGAGCGGTTTCCGGCTCGCGCCCGGAATCGTCTTTTATCTGCTCTACGCGGTCGGCGTCGTCGTGTTTGTCGTGCGTCCCGCGCAGAGCCTGGCGATGGCCGCCGCCTATGGCGTGTTGTTCGGCCTCGTCGGCTACGGCGTCTATGACCTCACCAACCAGGCGACGCTGAAAACCTGGCCGGTTTCACTTACACTCGTAGACATGACCTGGGGCGCTTTCCTGACGGGCGTCGCCGCGTCGGCGGGCTACGCCGCCGGCCGTTTCCTTTGAACGAAGCCGCGTCTCGCCGCCTCAGTGGTGGGCGAGAACCACGTCGATCACCGCCGCGCGCCGTTCCTCGCGCACGACGCGCAGCGCCTCGCGCAGCGTGTCGTCCACTTCGTCGGCGCGCCGCACCTGACGGCCCCAGGCGCCGCCCGCCGCCGCGGCGATGCCGACATAGTCCGGCGCGGGTTCGAACGAGGTGTCGAGGCGATTGGCTTTGGCCGCGTAACCGTCGGGATGCACGGCGAGCGCCGAAAGCCGCGGCGACTTCCAGCCGCCATTGTTGAAAACGATCTGTAGGAACGGGGCGTCATAGCGCCGCGCCATCCAATGCACCGTCGAGGGCGCGCTGAACATATAGGAGCCGTCGCCGGTCAGGGCGATCACGGTTTTGTCCGGCTGGGCCAGTTTCATGCCGAGCGCCGCGCCCCCGTTCCAGCCGAGCGAGCCGCCGCCGCTGGTATGGATCGAGCCTGGACGCGTCGGCGCCAGATGGTTGAACACGACATGGTAGTGCGAGATGCCTTCGTTGAGAAACACAGCGTCGTCGCCGGCCAGCGCGCGCAGGCGGGCGATCAGATATTCCGCCGTCACCGCCTCGCGCGGCGCCTCCAGCGCGGCAAGCTCCGCTGCGCGCTCGGCGTGTCGCTTCGCCCAGTAGGCGGTGCGTTCCGCCAGAACCCCAGGCGCCGGAGGTCGCGCGGCGAGCCAGGCGTCGAGTTCGCCGAGCGCCGTCGCGGCGTCGGTCCGGAAAACGCCCTCGGCCTCGATGTGCCAGAGCGGCATTTGCTGCTTGAGCGGGTCGACGTCGATGTGAAAGATCCGCGCGCCTGCTCGAGGGCCGAGACACCGCGGGAATCCAGGGCACGTCGCTGTCGACGACCAGGATGACGTCGGCGGCCGCGAGCGCGGGGTTTTGGAATGGCTGGTTCCACTGATTGCCCTGATAGAGCGGTTCGTCGTGCGGAAAGTTCATCGCGTTGGGCACGGATTCCAGGACACCGACGCCGGCGCGCCGGCATAACGAGACCAGCGGCGCGACCGCCTGGGGATTGCGGCCGACGTATGAGGTGACGATGAGCGGGCGCTGCGCGTTGCGCAGCGCCTCGCCTATCGACGCGTGCGCGTCGGGCGTCAGTCCCGACGGCGCGATCGGCCGCCAAGCCGCGATCCGGCTGGGCGTGCGGCTCGACCTGCTCCTCCATCACCTCGCGCGCGCCCATCAGATACACCGGTCCCTTGGGATCGGATTGGGCGAATTGCAGCGCGCGATAGACCATATCCTTGATGTTGCGGCCGGTGCGGATCTCCGCGTCGTAGCGCATATAGCCGCGCACGAGCCGCGCTGGTCGTGCACATCCTGAATCCACTGGATGAATTCGTTGCGGCTGCCCGGCATTTCGCCGTTCTGTGTGAACGGGCGAGGCGCCGGCGAACATCAGAATGGCGGCGCGGCCCTTGGCCGCGTTGTGGACCGCGCCTGCCAGGGCCTGCGTGCCGCACTCCACATGCACGAGCACGGCCTGCGCGATCCCCGTCGCCTGCCAGAACCCGTGCGCGGCGCTCATGCCGACCATCTCGTTCGGGCAAGTGACGATCTCGGGGATTTTGCGTCCCGTCGCCCGCGCCTCGGCGATCGCCTCGACGAGGGCGGGGTGGTCGCTGCCGAGGTTGACGAACAGATAGGAGACGCCAGCCTCGACAAGAGCGTCCAGGAAAGCGCTGCTGGCGGTGTACATGGCGTCAGAGAATGAGGCGGGTCGGCGAGAGACCCGTCAGGCCGGTCCCAGCAAAACACGCGTCGGGGAGGAATCTCGAGCGCTCCATGTTTCCCCCCTCTCGATTTACGCCCCGTCGCCGGCGCGTTGAGAGAACATGATGGACTTCCGACGCGCGCTGTCAACCGCGCGGTTTGAGGGCGCTGTCAGCCAAGGTCCGTCGTTCGCAAAGTCGCCGGCATGTCGAGCGTCGAGCGTTCGCCGATATCTTCGAAATGGCGGGCCAGCCAAGCTTTGGCGCTTTCGCGGCCGAGGTCGCGCAAGCTTCGCAGGAAACTCCAGGAAACGTCGAATTTTGTGTCCGCGGAATATTTGTTGAGCTGGCCGTCGCCGCCAATGCGATGCAACCGCTCGATGCGGTAGTGCGGGTCTGTCAAAATTCCTCGCTCTATGAGCCGGGCGACGAAATCGGTCGCGCGCACTTCCGCCAGCAGGCCGGCGTTGAAAGTGATCTCGTCCATCCGGTTGTTGATGTGCGCGCCGATGTCACGGAATCTCTGCGCGCTCGATCGGATTGATCTGCACGATGATTGTGTCGCAGCAGTCGGTTCCGTAGAACAGCGGCCAAAGCGGCGGATTGCCGGAGAAGCCGCCGTCCCAATAGGCCTCGCCGTCGATGACCGCGGCCTGGAACAGATGTGGCAGCAGTCGCCGAGGCCATGACGTGCTCGGGCGTTAGGACGTGGCGGCGAAACACCGCGCCCTTTCCCGTGCGGACGTTGGTGGCGGCGATGAACAGTTTTGGGCCGTGGCTTTCGCGCAGCGCCTCGAAATCGACCAGCGCCGCCAGCGTCTCGCGCAGCGGATTGATGTCGAAAGGATTGAAGGCGTAAGGGGAGCTGGCGCTGCGACATCGCGTCAATCGCCGCCGTCGGCGTCAGCGCCGCTTTCCACATCGACAGCCAGAAATCGACAGTCGGGCTGCTCGTGACCGGCGAGCGCTGCCTGCTGGCTACGCGCGCGCCAGAACCGCGCCAGTTTTTCGCGCGCGCCTCCCGGCCCGCGCCGAGCAAGCCCGCGGCCATGACGACGGCGTTCATCGCGCCGGCGCTGGCGCCGCTGATGGCGGCGATCTCGATGCGTTCGTCCTCCAGCAGCGCGTCGAGCACGCCCCAGGTATAGGCGCCGTGCGAGCCGCCGCCCTGCAGCGCCAGATTGACGCGTTTCGTTCCGCTCACGCGGCCGTCCAGCCGCCATCGATCGAGAGATTGGCGCCGGTGATCTGCGTGGCCGCGTCCGAGCAGAGATAGACAGACGAGGCGGCGACCTGCTCGGCGGTGACGAACTGCTTGGTCGGCTGCGCCGCCAGCATCACGTCGTTGATGACCTGTTCGCGCGTAAGGCCGCGGCCTTCATCGTGTCGGGGATCTGGTTCGCGACCAGCGGCGTCCAGACATAGCCGGGCGAAATGCAATTGGCGGTGACGCCGAACGTCGCCATCTCCAGCGCCACAGTCTTCGTCAGGCCGACAAGGCCGTGCTTGGCTGCGACATAGGCCGATTTGAACGGCGACGCGACGAGGCTGTGGGCCGACGCGATATTGACGATGCGCCCCCATTTGCGCGCCTTCATGCCGGGAACAGCGGCGCGGATCGTGTGGAAGGCGGAGGAAAGATTGATGGCGAGAATCGCGTTCCACTTGTCGATCGGAAAATCCTCGATCGGCGACACGAACTGAATGCCGGCGTTGTTGACCAAAATGTCGACGCCGCCGAGTTTAGCCTCGGCATCGGCGATCAAGGCGGCGATCTCATCCGGCTTTGTCATGTCGGCGCCGTTGTAGAGCGCTGTGACGCCGAACTCCGCGGCGATCCCGGCCCGTTCCTTCTCGATCGCGCCGACGTCGCCGAAACCGTTTAGCATCACATCCGCGCCCTGGGCGGCGAGCGCACGCGCAATGGCTGAGCCCGATGCCGCTGGTCGATCCGGTGACGACGGCGCAGCGCCCTTTGAGCGACATGGAGCTTTCTCCTTGGCGAAATGACTGGCGGCCTTTAGTTTATTGCGGTGCAAAAGGCCAGCCTCGCGGCGCCTTGCCGCCGACGGGCGGACGCGCTAGCGCCGGCAAGCGTTCAAGTTCGAGGATGTCCATGAAACCGCGTTGTCTCGGTAAGGCCACTGTTGCTCCCGTCGGCCTCGGCTGCATGAGCCTTTCCGGCTTCTACGGCCCCAGCAGCGAAGCCGAGGCTCTACGGTTGCTCGCCGCCGCGCTCGATCTCGGCGTCACATTTTTCGACACCGCCAATGCCTACGGCGAGGGATTGAGCGAAACGCGGTTAGGCAAGTTTTTCGACGAGGACCGCGCAAGGCGGGCCAAGGTCACACTGGCCACCAAATTCAGCATCAATCGCGCGCCGGACGGCAAGCGCTTCATCGACAACAGCCCCGCGCATATGGTCGAGGCGCTCGACGGCTCGCTGAAGCGGCTCGGCGTCGATCACGTCGATCTCTATTACGTGCACCGACTCGACCCCCGCTTTTCCATCGAAGAGACCGTCGGAGCGCTCGCCGCGCAAGTCGAGAAAGGCAAGATCGGCGCAATCGGCCTCTCGGAAATGGCCCCGGACACGCTGAGGCGCGCGCACGCCGTCCATCCCATTGCGGCGATGCAGTCCGAGTATTCGCTGTGGACCCGGTTTCCGGAGCTTGGAATGCTGCAAACCTGCCGCGAGCTGGGCGCCGCTTTCGTCGCCTTCTCGCCCGTCGCGCGCGGGGCGCTGGGCGGGAAACTGCGCGACGTCGACGCGCTGCCGGCCGGCGACTTCCGCAAGAACAATCCGCGCTTCGCGGGGCTCAACTGGAAGCGCAATCTCGCGCGGATCGAGGCCTATGCGGATCTGGCGAAATCACTCGGCCGCGACCCCGGCGAACTCGCAATCGCTTGGGTTCTGGCGCAAGGCGATCATGTGTTGGCCATCCCTGGAACCCGCTATCCCGAAAATCTCGCCCATGACGTCCGCGCCGCCTCAAAACCACTGACGGCTGAGGAAGCGCAGGCGATCGCCCACACCCTTCCGGTCGGCTGGGCGGCGGGAGACCGCTACACCGAGGCGCAATGGGCGAATATCGAGCGCTATTGCTGAATACAACGCCACTCTTCCGTTGCGTTTGCTTTTCCGGCCCGGCAAGATCGGCGCATGATGGCTTCCGCCGACGATCTCGCCGATTTGCTGGCCAAAGTCGCCTTGCGCGATCGCGCCGCGTTCTCGGCGCTATATCGCGCGACTTCGGCGAAACTGAACGGGGTGGTGTCACGTATCCTCACCAGCGGCGAGGCGAGCGAGGTCTTGCAGGAGGCGTACGTGAAGATCTGGGAGCGGGCCGCAGACTTCGACGCCTCGAAAGGCTCGCCCCTCGCCTGGATGGCGACGATTGCGCGCAATCGCGCGCTCGACTTGGCGCGTCGCGCGCGCCCCATTTCGCTGGAGGACATGCCGGAAGGTTTTGAGCCTTCCGCCGAGACCGAGGATCCCCTGGCGAGCCGTGAACGCAGCGAAGCCTACGCCGCGCTGATGCGCTGCCTCGGCGCGCTGGCCGCCGACAGGCGCGAAATGGTTTTGCTCGCCTATTATCGCGGGGCGAGCCGCGAGGCGCTGGCGAGCCGCTACAATGCGCCCGTCGGCACAGTGAAGACTTGGCTCAGGCGCAGTCTCGCCGAGCTTAAAGATTGTCTCTCGTCATGACTCTCTCGGCCGACGACGAAGGCCTGGCGGCCGAATATGCGCTGGGATCGCTCGACGCGGGCGAACGCGCGGCCGTCGCTGCGCGACGGTTGCGCGAGTCCGAACTCGACACGGCGATTTCCGACTGGGAGGCGCGGCTGGCGGCGCTGCACGAAACCTCGCCGGAACGGGCGCCCCCGGCTGACCTGTGGGCGCGCATCGAGGCGGCGCTCGTCGAGGCGCCCGCGGCTGTCGACCTGAGCGAAATCCTGCGCGCGCGGCTCGCGCGGTGGCGCGCGCTCGCCGGCGGCGCGGGCGCGTTGGCGGCAGCCCTCGCCGCCGCGCTCGGCTTCGTCGTCGTCAACCGTCCCGTCGTCCCGCACCAGTTCGTCGCCGTGCTGCAACGGAGCGCGGATGCGCCCGCCTTCGCGATGACGGTCGACATCGACAAGCTGGAATTCTCCGTGCGGCCCGTCGCCGCCGAGGCGCCGGCCGGCAAATCCTACGAATTGTGGATAATCGCGCCGCAGCAGGCGCCGAAATCGCTCGGCGTGATCGACGCGGCGACAGGGGAGCGTCATTTGGGCGCCGAACGCGGCGAAGTTCGCGACGCCACTTACGCCGTCACCGTGGAGCCCAAGGGCGGCTCGCCGACCGGCAAGCCCTCGGGCGCGCCGGTGTTCTTCGGCAAGCTCGTGCCCGTGGGTCCGTGACCGCGCCCCTCCATCTCGTCACTGGCTTTCTCGGGTCGGGCAAAACCACCTTTCTGAACCGCCTGCTGCGTGACCCCGCGCTCGATCAGACGCTCGTCGTGGTCAACGAATTCGGCGAGGCGGCCCTCGACCACCGACTTTACGAGCGGTTCGACGGCGAAGTCGCGCTGCTCGCCGCCGGGTGCCTCTGCTGCGCGCTGCGCGGCGATTTCGCGGAGGGGTTGCGCGCGATGCTCGCGCGGCGCGAGGCGGGCACGCTGTCGTTTCGCCGGATCGTGGTGGAAACGTCAGGTCTCGCCGATCCGGGTCCGATCCTGCACGCGCTGTTTGCCGACGCGACGCTGGCGACAAAGACGCGGCTCGCCAATGTCACGACCCTGGTCGACGCCGTCAACGGCCTCGCGACGCTGGAACGGCACGGCGAGGCGCGACGGCAGGTGGCGCTCGCCGACCGTCTCCTGTTGACCAAGACCGATCTCGCGGCCGCCGCGCCGCTGCGCGCGCGGCTCGCGACGCTTGCGCCGTTGGCGGCGATCTCCGAGGCGACGGAACTCGACGCCGGCGCCTTTCTGTTCGAGTTCGCCCGGTCGCCGGCCGGTTTGAGTCCGCGTGCGGCGCACGGAAGCGCGGAGGCGCGGGTCTTCCGCTCGACTTCGCCGATCGATGCGGCGCGCTTTGCACGGTTCCTGACCAAGCTCAGCGAGCTTGCGGGGCCGGGACTGTTGCGCGTCAAGGGTCTAGTGGCGACCGCCGACGCGCCCGAGCGGCCGTGGCTCGTGCAAGGCGCGCAGCACGCCATCGCGCCCCCGCTTCGGCTGGCCGCGTGGCCCGCGGGCGCCAAGGAAACGTCGCTGGTGGCGATTGGCGAGGACGTCGCTGTCACTCAGCGACTTTGGGACGCGTTGACCGGCCTCACGGCGCCGGATGCGCCGGATTGGTCGGCGCTTGACGACAATCCGCTGGCGCCGGCGGCGCGGCGCGGCCTGCTCGGCTAGGCGGCGCTACAGGCCCTTGTGCGAACCGTCGCAAAGGGGGGCGCTGTGGGTGTGCTTGCAGCCGCACATCCACACAGTGGCGTCTTTGTCTGCGGTATAGGGCTTGGGCGAAAAGTCGCTGCCCTTATGCGAGCCGTCGCAGTAAGGCTGATGGGCGGATTTGCCGCAGGCGCACCACCAATAGGTTTTGCCGGCCTCGACCGGAACGCCATAGGGCGCCTTTTGCGCAATCGTCGGCTCCGTCATGCATCCCCCAAAAATGAGGCCGCCCACTCGGGCGGCCGGACCTCACTTGTGCGCGGCGCCCTTGGCCGCCGTGTTGTCGACGCGCTCGACGATGCGCGCCGACTTGCCACGGCGATCGCGCAAATAATAGAGCTTGGCCCGCCGCACCTTGCCGCGCCGCAGGAGTTTTATCGAATCGATCATCGGCGAATAGATCGGAAAGACGCGCTCGACGCCTTCGCCGTAGGAAATTTTGCGCACGGTGAAGCTCTCGTTAAGACCGCCGCCGTTGCGGGCGATGCAGACCCCTTCGTAGGCCTGCACGCGGGTGCGGTCGCCTTCCGTAACCTTCACATTGACAATGACGGTGTCGCCAGGCTGGAATTCCGGGACTTTGGCGGCTTTCGCGGCCAGGCGGGCCGCTTCCTCGGCTTCGAGGGTCTGAATAATGTTCAATTCAATCTCCATGCCGTGAGGTCGGCCCGCCATACTAGGCGGGCGACGAGCGCTTCGGCGCGCCGTTTTCAGTTGGCGCGCCTATAACGCAGCCGCGGCCAGTCGTCCAGCGCGCTCGTGCGAGCGGAGCGGCGAAAGAATTGGCAGCCGGCCGACCAAAATTTCCGCAGCGTCCTTGCGAGTGAGCGCCTAAGCGCAGCCGCGGACGAAACGGTAGGGCCTCGACCGGACCTCGCGGAAAATCGAAATTTACATCGAATCGCCACGGAATATACTTTATCTGATTTCAAATTAAACGATCGGGAATAAGCAAATATTCCGCTGGAACGGCGGCGTTTATAAAATATTAGAAACGCCGGCGCGAATACGATAGCAAATAATGTGGGGAGTCTTGTCGTGGAATTGCGTTTATAAAGCAAAAAAGTTGTTGAATAGCGGCGACAAAAACGCAAATCCTAGGCAAGATGCGAACGTACCGCCAGCAAGGCCGCGTCGAGCGGCGACGACAGGGGCCGCGAGGACGTAGGCTCGACCCACTTCGGGGAGGGCGCGAGCCGCAAAAAGCTGAGCGTAGCGTCCGCCAAGCCGCGGGCGGCGCAGACACCCCCTCCCTATTGCGCGGGAACAAATGACGCCAGCTACTCAAACCAGCGTCAAGAACAACCTGTCCTATCAGCTCGCCGGCTCGCTGGCCGGCGCCGGCAGTTATATTTCCTGGACAGGAACCGTCACCGACAAGATCGCCGCCGACGCCGGCGTCCCCTACGGCGGAAATTATACCGCCGACTTCGGTTCGCTGGCGGCGCTGACCAATCTGTTCGGATCGACGACGTGGAGCAACCCCGCGCTCACCGCTTTGGGCGCGCCCAACGATGTCGTCGGACTAGGGACCGGCGGCGCTCAACTCAATACCACCGGGGTCGATACGATCGCCTACGCCTTCTCCAATCCGGTCCCCGCAGGCGCCAGTTTCACGCTGGTCGATCCCGGCGTTTCCTATTCCGAATACACGGGGACGGCGACGTACAAAATCGCCGCGACCTACAACAACGTCGCGGTGTCGACCAGCGGCTGGACGTTTACACTCGTCACCCCCAACAGCGCGGCCCTGACGTCCGCCATAACCGTCAACGCGGCCGCGGGAACCATCACCGTCTCGTCGTATTCCGGCGCCCAGTGGCCCGACAGCCTCGTCGTCATCACGCCGAACACGCCCATCACGACGCTTACCGTGACCGCGACCACGAGTCCCGCTGATTTCTGGGCCCTCACGCTGCCGCATATCCCCTCGGCGCTGCTGTTTGAATCCGTCAATTCCGCGCCTTCCGCCGCGGGGACTTACGCCACGTGGCAGATCAATGGTTCAACCATCAACGGCGGCGGCGCGATCGCCAATCCCGGCCCGAGCTGGACCTACGAGGGCAGCGGCGATTTTCAGGGCAACGGCGGCACCGACATCCTGTTTCGCAACCAGAATGGAACGCTGGTCTATTGGGCGGTGTCGGGCACGACGATCGTCGGCGCCGCCACGCTCGCCAACCCCGCCGGAACCTGGTCGGTCGTCGGGCTCGCGGACTACAACGGCGACGGACTCACCGACATTCTGTTCGAGGACAACGCCGGCGACCTCGCGATCTGGGAGATCAGCGGGTCGCAGATCCTCGGCGGCGGCCAATTCGGCAATGTCGGCGCCGGCTTCACCTACAAGGCGACAGCCGACTTCAACGGCGACGGCTACAGCGACATTCTGTTGGAGAACGCCAGCGGCGTCTATACGGACTGGTTCATGAAGGGCGCGAAGGCCTGGGCGACCAACACGCTGGGCGCGCCGCCGGCCGGCGACGTCTTCGTCGGGACCGGCGATTTCAACGGCGCCGGCAGGAGCGACATCCTGTTCGAAAACCCTGCGACGGGGCAATACACGGTCTGGATCATGTCCGGCGGCGCGGGCATCTTGAAAACCGTGACGCTATGCCAGCCCGGCGTCTACGACGCCTTGGTTTCCATCGGAACCTACACCCCTTCCAATGTCAGCGACCTTATTTTCCAGAACACGATCACGGGCGCGCTCGACGACTACATCCTCACCAATGCGGCGCTGACGAGCGTTGGCGCCGTCGGCGATCCCGGGCCCAATTACGAAGTCGCGGTCGCGCCCTATGCGCTGCCGCCGCCGCCGGCGCCGACGATCGTGTTCGCCGATTCGGCCGGCGACCTCGCCACCTGGAGCTTGGCCTTCGGGTCCGTCCAGGGCGGAGCGGCATACGCAAGTCCGGGCCCCGCCTGGAAGCTGCTGGCTGCCGGCGATTTTGATGGGAGCGGCCAGCCGGACATGCTGTTTCAGAATTCGAACGGGACTTACGCGGACTGGCTCACCAACGGCTCGCAAATCGTCGGCGGCGGCAATGTTGGCGGCCCCGGCGGCAGTTGGCGCTTCGCCGGCGTCGGCGATTTCAACGGCGACGGCATCGAGGATTTGCTGTTCGTCGACAGCGCCGGTGACTACGCCAGCTGGCTTCTCAACGGCGCCAGCGTCATCGGCGGCGGCTCGCTCGGCAATCCCGGCGCCGGATATACGCTCGCCGGCATCGCCGATCTCACCGGCGACGGAACCTCCGACCTCATCTTCGAGACGTCGAGCGGCGGCTATGTCGCCTGGTTCATCGGCTTCGACAGCTACGCCGGCACGGCGCCGATCGGCAATCCCGGAGCCGGTTGGAGCCTTGTCGGTACCGGCGATTTCAATGGCGACGGCAAGGCCGACTTGCTGTTCCAGAACGGCTCCGGCGGCTACATGACCTGGGACATGAACGGCTCGGCGAAGGTTGGCGGCGGGGCGTTCAATGGGCCGGGGGCCGGCTGGAGCTACCTCGGCGACGCCGATCTCAACGCCAATCTGGAGGCGAGCATCCTGTTTCAGAACAACTCCACCGGTCAGTTGATCGCATACAATATGAACGACGCCGTCGTCGGCTCGATCGTCACGATTGGGACGCCGGGGACGGGCTGGACGCCGGCCGCCGCCATCTGAGCCGCCTCGACGGCGCCGGACAATAGGCTATATCCGCTGTTCCGGCCCGCGGCGGAGGAGGCGGACTTGTCATACAGCGGCGCGCGTCTCGAAACCTTCCTCACCGCGCTCGCGGCGCGGCCGCTCATCATGGGCATTCTCAATTTAACGCCGGATTCATTCTCAGACGGCGGCCGGTTCCAGGCGCTCGACGCGGCGCGCGCGCAAGCAAAGGCGCTTGCCGATGGCGGCGCCGACATTCTCGACGTCGGCGCCAATCGACCCGGCCGGGCCACACGGCAGTTCCCGCCGACGAGGAATGGCGACGGCTCGAACCCGTCCTCGAGCCCCTGATCGAGGACATCGCGCTGCCCTTCTCCATCGACACCTACAAGGCCGTGATCGCCAAACGCGCTTTGGCGCTCGGGGTCAGCGTCGTCAACGACATCTGGGGGCTGCAACGCGACCCCGCGATGGCCGAGACGGTCGCGCTAGCCGGCGCCGGGCTCGTCGTCATGCACAATCGCGAGACGATCGATCGCGAAATTGACATCGTCGAGGAAATGCTGCGGTTCTTCGAACGCTCGCTGGCGCTGGCCGACCGGGCCGGGATCGAGCGCGGGAAAATCCTCATCGATCCCGGCGTCGGCTTCGGCAAATCGCGCGCGCAGAACTTGCAGGCTTTGAAGGCGACGGACAAACTCAAAAGCGCCTTCGGCCTGCCGGTGCTGATCGGGGTGTCTCGCAAGCGGATGTTCGGCGAGCTTCTCGGCGCCGACGTTGACGGCCGGCTGATCGGCACGCTGGCGGCCAATCTCGCCGCGCTGGCGCGCGGCGCCAGCGTTTTCCGGGTCCACGACGCCGCCGAACATCGCGCCGCGCTCACCGTGTTCGAGGCGATAGACCATGCCTGAGATCGGTCTGGGGCTCGGCGGCAATGTCGGCGATCCCGCGGCCTCCGTTCGCGCCGCGCTAGCCGCGCTGACCGTTCGCGGCGTCGCGCGCATCGAGAAAGTGTCTTCCCTCTATCGCACCGCGCCGTGGGGCGGCGTGCCGCAACCGGACTACGCCAACGCCTGCGCCATCGGCCGCACCGAACTGGCCCCCCTCGACCTGCTCGACGCAATCAAGCGGCTGGAGCGCGACCTCGGCCGCGTTGATACTTTGCGCTGGGGGCCGAGGGTCATCGACATCGACATTCTCTTCTACGGCGATCTCTCGATGCAGGACGAGCGGCTCGTGATCCCGCATCGGGACTTGCTGCGCCGCGCTTTCGTGCTGATCCCGCTCGCCGAAATTGCGCCCGATCTCGTCATCGGCGGCCGGCGCGTCGCCGACGCGGCGCGCGAAATCGGCGGCGACGACGTGCGGCCCTGGGATCTCACCAGCGCGCCTTGAGCGCTTCGAGCCCGTGAAAATGATAGGCGTCGCGATAGCGCGGCGGCTCGCTGATCGCGAGGCCGGGGAGCCGGCGAAACAGGACGCCGAGGGCGACGCGCAGTTCGACACGCGCCAACGGTGCGCCGACACAGAAATGGATGCCGGCGCCGAAGGCCACGTGCGGGTTGGGCTTACGCGAAAGCTCGAGCCGGTCAGGCTCGGCGAAGACCGTGGGGTCGCGGTTGGCGGCGCCGAGCAGCAGGCCGACGCGGTCGCCTTGGCAAAGGCTGACGCCGTCGACCTCGACGTCTTGCAGGGCATAGCGGGTGAACATGTGCAGCGGCGCGTCGAAGCGCAAAAACTCCTCAATCGCCGTCTGCAGAATCGTCGAAGCGCGCGCCGTTTTCGAGGATCGCCTTCACGGCGTTGCCGAGCGCGTGGACAGTCGCCTCGTGCCCGGCGTTGAGCAGCAGAATGACGGCGGCGACGAGTTCGTCTTCGCTGAGCCTGCCGCCCTCGCTTTCGGCGGCGATGAGCTGGGACAGCAAATCGTCGCCGGGTTCGCGTCGCCGCGTGGCCACAAGGCGGCGTACATAGACGGTAAAATCGCGCGCGGCGGCGGCGGCGGCGTCTTCGTCGGCGCGCGACGGCGCAAACCCGTACATCGTCACCATCTTGTGCGACCAATCGAGCATTCGCCCGCTGTCTTCCACCGGCGCGCCTATCAGCTCGGCGATGACGCCGACCGCCATCGGCGTCGCGAACGCTTCGATGAGATCGGCGCCGGGTTCGAGCGCGTCGATCAGCATCTCCGCCCTGTCTGCGATGCGCAGCGCCAGCCGCTCGACCTGCCGCGACACGAAGGCGCGGTTGACGAGCGCGCGCAGACGGGTGTGCGCGGGCGGCTCCAACTCCAGAAGCGAATGGCGCTCCAGCGCGTCGAAATCGGCAAGGTGGGCGGGACGTTCCGGCCAGCCAAGGTTTTCGCGCGTTGTCACGTGTAGGATCTGCCGCCCAAAGCGTTTGTCGCGCAACAGGCTTGCGACGGCCGCATGGCCGGTGAAACACCAGAAACCGTAGTCCTCCCAGAACACCGGTCCGGGGGAGGCGTGCAGCGCCCGATAGGCGGGGTAGGGATCGCGATAGAAACCGGGATCGCGGGGGTCGAGGTTGAGCCGGCGGGTTTGCGGGTCGAAACGCATGGGCGGCAGGATAAGCGGCGGCGCCGGCGCGCGCTATGGCGCGATCCGGCGCAACTCGGCTTTCGCGCCCTCGTATTCGATGAAACCGGGCGGGCATTCCTTAGCGACCGCGCGCAGGCGCGCGGCGCGATCCCCCAGGCTGTCTTCGGACAACCGCGACATCGCGAAATAGAAATCAGCCTCGCAGCGCTCGCCGTTGTCGGCGGCGGCCGCATGGGCGGCATCGTCGCCTATCTCGCCCGTCAGCATGCGGGCGACTGCCGCCGGCCAATTTTCCGACGTGGCGGCGAGGCGCTTACGCAGCTCCGATTTCGCATCGCTTCCGAGCCGAACCTCGGCAAGAAAACGCCATAGCGCCGGATAAAGGAACCCGGGCGAAACGTCGGCGCGGATGAAATCGGCGCGCGCGCGAGCCGGCTCCTCTTTGTAGAGCCAGACGCGGCCGCGCTGGAACGCGGCGGTCGAGTCGGCGGGGTTGGCGTGCAGCGCGGCGTTGAGTTCGCGCAAGGCCGCGTCGAGATCGCCGGCGTCGACGTCGGATGCGGCAATTGCCCGGCGCACGACGGCGTTGTCGGGCGCTTTGCGGCTGGCCTCTGCGAGATCCGCGTGCGCGCCGGCCGTGTCGCCGGCTTGGAGACGCGCTTGCGCACGCTGCGCCAGCAGTTCCGGGTCGCCGGGGCGGCGTTGCAGCGCCGCGTCGAGATCGGTCGCCGCGGCGGCGGGATCGTTGCGCCGCAGGTCGAGGTCGGCGCGCTCGACATAGAGCGCGACGTTGCCGGGCGCGGTGCGGAGGGCTCTGTCTACATCGGCGAGCGCGGCGTCGTAGCGGTTCAAGGCGGCATACGCCTCGGCGCGCTGCGCCAACGCCTCGATCCGAGCGGGGTCGACGGCGAGCGCCTGACTGTAAGCTTCGATGGCGCGCGCATAATCGCCTTGTGCGGCGGAGCGCGCGCCGCGCGCCTCGAAGCGCAGTGCGTGGAGTTGACGCCACTGCGCGGGCCCCCAGGCCCATGCAGCTGCGGCGAGCGCGAGCGCGGCGAGCGCGCCCGCGCTCGCTGTCGCGCGCCGATGTCTCGCCGGCGCATACGGCGCCGGCGTCACCAGGAACAGCAGCCCCAGCGCCAAAGGCATGACGGCATAAATCGCCGCGCGCAGAAACGGGTCCCCGTTTTCCACCATGGCGCCGGTCAACGCTCTGGCCGCAAGCGAGACGGCGGCCCCGCCGAGCAGGCCGAAGCCGACCAGTCCTCCCAAGCCGCGCGAGCCCCAGGAGGCGCGCAAGACTGGACCGTGGGGCCTCGCGCGGCGTCCGCATCGCCACGATCGCCGACGCCCCGCCGAGGAGCGCCATCGCCGCCTCCGCGCCGCACAGCAGCGCGCGCATCGCGACGACGGGGTCTCCGCCGGCCGCCACGACGGCGCGCCGAAACGCCTCCGGCGTTCCGCCCGGCGCGGCGGCGAACACGGCGAAATCGTAAACACCGTGGATCGCCCCGAGGCCGAGCCACGCGAGCAGTCCAAGCGCCGCGCCTTGCCGCCCCGGCCTCAGACCTGCGACGGCAAACCCGCCCGCCAGCCCCGCGAACACATGAAACGGCGTCGCCGTCAACGCCCGTTCGAGCGCCAGCGCCGTCCAGCCCGCGCCGGCGTTGGCGAGATAGAAAATGTTCTCCAAGGTAGCGAACCCCAGCGACAACGCGCCCGCTGCGAACGCCACGTCGCGCCGATCTCGCGCGAGGTAATGCCTGCTCAAGAACGCCGCGACGCCGATGAGTTTTATCCCCTCCTCCGGCAACCCCGCGAACAGAAAGGCCATCGTCTGCGCCGAGAAATGCAGCGGATTGGTTTTGAAGTCGAGCGGGGCCAGCGCCACGGCGACCGCGGCGCCGAGCGTCAAACCGATGGCGAGCGCGTCGATGAACAATCGCGGCGGCAGGCGGCCGCGCCATAGAAAAAACCAGAGGAGCGCCGCCGAGGCGGGCGCCGCGCCCCAGGCGAC
Source organism: uncultured Pseudomonadota bacterium (assembly GCA_963835115.1). Taxonomy (GTDB): domain Bacteria; phylum Pseudomonadota; class Alphaproteobacteria; order Rhizobiales; family Beijerinckiaceae; genus Roseiarcus. The sequence goes on along the minus strand of CAWIEP010000029.1, from coordinate 17,252 downwards.
GAGCGCGGCGTCGGTCATTTCAAGCCGAGGACGGGAGCGGCCGCTTTCAGCGACAGGACAAAGGCGGAGAAGGCGAACGCCAGCCCGATGGCCCCGCCAATCCACGAGACCCCGCCCGCGCGCGCGATCAGCGCGCGCGCCTCGTCCTCGTCGCGGGCGTCAGCGCGGATGCGCGCGATGGTCCGCTCGGCGCCGGCCAAATAGAATCTCAGGCCCAGCGCGCCGATCAGCGCGGCGCTCCAGTCGAGATAAGCCGAGCCGGGAATATAGGAGATCAGCAGCGGACCCACGGAGACCAAAGCCGCCCAGAGATACATCTTGCGATAGAGAAACCAGGCTTGCGGCGCCAGAAGCCCCGGCCAGCAGAACGGCCACGCGCCGGGGCCGAGCGCATCGTAATGCGCCATCAGACGCGAGCGATTGCGGGCGAAGAACAGCGCCATGTCCGCGCGCCGCGCCTCACCGTCCGGCGGGCTCACGCGGCGGGCGCGCTCAATTCGCGCAGTTCGCTAGCGTGCGCGCGTCGAGCACCGAGGAAATCGCGTCGCGCGCCTGCGCCATCACGATTTGCACGCCGCAGGGCCTTCCACGGCGCAATCGTCGCAGCGGCGATAAAAGCCGCGGCTGGCGCAGCCGATCGGCGCCAGCATGCCGTCGAGCGCGCGCACGATCTCGCCGACGCGGATCTCGCTCGGGCGCTCGCGCCAGAACATAGCCGCCGCCGCGCCCCTTCTTGGAATGGACGAAGCCGGCGGTGCGCAATTCGCCGAGGATGGCGTCGAGGAATTTCTTGGGGATGGCGTTGGCGGCGGCGATATCGGCGACCAGCGCCGGCCGTCCCGGCGGCAGCCCGCCAGATGCGACCATCGCCTTCAGCCCGTATTTGCCCTTGTTCGTCAGCATAGTCTTTCTATCCGCAAACCGGTCTTTTAGGCGCCGATTTACCGCAGTTTCGAAGCCGCAGCTGGCTCTGCTTGCGACGGATTTTTGCTAAAATTTTCTCGGGTCTGACGCGGGTATTGACAGAGGGTTTGACCATGACGAGAACGATGTGCCGGCCGCGCTGGCGGCGCTGGCTATGCTGACCGGCGGCCGGCTTCGGCGCGGCGCACTGATCGTCGCTTTCCTCGCCGGCTATCAGTCCGGGCACGATCGTCATCAGCCAGAGCCAGCGCAAGCTTTTTCTGGTCGCCGACCCGGCCAGGCGATCGCCTATCCCGTCGCGGTCGCCAAGCGCGGCAAGGAATGGAGCGGCTACGCCAACGTCGACGGCAAATATGTCGACCCGGCCTGGTCGCCGCCCGAATTCGGTCAAGCGCGACCATCCCGAATTGCCCGACGTGATCCCCGGCGGTTCGCCGCACAATCCGATGGGCGCGCGGGCGATCACGCTCGACCGCGACGAAGTCGCCATCCACGGCACGACGCGCGATGCGCGCCTCCGTCGGCACGGCCGCCTCCTACGGCTGCATCCGCATGCTGAACGAAGACGTGATCGATCTCTACGACCGCGTCAGCGTCGGCGCGGCGGTGGTGATGGTTCCCTGACCGCACTGGCGACTTCAGGCGTTCGTCCGGGACTTCGGTTTGTTTGAGACGCCGTCACTCGTTGAACCGACGCAAATACCCAGGTAAGTATGGCGGCAGAGGCCCAAAGGGCGCGCCGAAACCTCTAAGGGAAACGCCAGTTCATGCAGGACCTTTTCTCCCTTAGGGGCCGCGTCGCTCTCATCACCGGCGGCTCGCGCGGCATTGGCGAGATGATCGCCGAAGGATTCGTTCGTGCGGGCGCCAAGGTTTACATCTCCGCCCGCAAGGCTTCCGCCTGCGAAGAGACGGCGGCGCGGCTGCGCGCGTTCGGCGAATGCATCGCCCTTCCCGCCGACGCCTCGGGCGCAGCGGGGGCGCAAGCGCTCGCCGCGCTCTATCTCGCCAAGGAGACTCGCCTCGACATCCTCGTCAACAACGCCGGCGCCGCGTGGGGCGCAGGTTTGGACGGGTTTCCCGAAAGCGGTTGGGACAAGGTCATGGACCTGAACGTCAAGTCGCCGTTCTTTCTGACCCAGGCGCTGCTGCCCGCGTTGCGCGCCGCCGCCAGCGCCGAGCGTCCCGCCAAGGTCATCAACATCGCCTCGATTGACGGCCTCTCCGTCAACATGCAGCCGACCTATTCCTATGCAGCGTCGAAAGCGGGTCTCATTCATCTGACCCGGCGGATGGCGCTGGAGTTGGCGCCGCAAAACGTCGTCGTCAGCGCGATCGCGCCCGGCGCCTTCGCCTCCAACATGAACAAAGTCGCCCGCGACGAAGGCGAGAAACTCAGCGAGGCTATTCCCGCCCGCCGAATCGGGACGCCCGAGGACATGGCCGGCGCTGCGATTTTCCTCGCCTCCCGCGCCGGCGATTACGTGGTCGGCGACACGCTGGTTGTCGATGGCGGCGTCGCTTGGACGCGCGGCGTCCTGGGGGAATGACGGCGCCCGCGCAAGATCAACTCAGGCGGGACCCTTATTTGGAGCGCTTGTGACCAACCGCGTGTTCGCGATTCTTTGATGGACGCCTTCGCGGAGCCGCGCCGCCTCACCATTTCTCGCCGTAGGGCCTGATCTCCTGCTCGAAGGTCCAGGCGTCGCGCGGCTGTTGATGCAACGCCCAATAGGCCTCGGCGACCGCCTCTGGCCGCATCAGTCGATCCGGCTCGAGTTTAGCCACGGCCTCATCCCCTTCGCGCTCGGCGAGCCGCGCCCGCACCCAGGCGGTGTCGACGCCGGCGTCGATGACGAGGTGGGCGACGTGCAGCCCCTTGGGTCCGAACTCTCGCGCCGCCGATTGCGCGACCGCGCGCAGGCCAAACTTGGCCGCGGCGAAGGCGGCATACCCGACCCCGCCGCGCAAGCCGGCCGTGGCGCCCGTGAAGAACAGCGAACCGCGCCCGCGCGGCAGCATCTGCCGCGCGGCCTCTCGCCCGGAAAGGAAGCCGGCGTAGCACGCCATTTCCCAAACTTTGCGGAAGACCCGGGACGTCGTCTCCAACAAGGGAAAGTTGACGTTCGCCCCGACATTGAACACGCTGAGTTCCAGCGGCGCTTCGGCTTCGGCGTCGCGGAAGAAGGTTATGACTTGATCTTCGTCGCGGGCGTCGAGCGATCTTGCAATGGCGCGCCCGCCCGCGGCCTCGATCTCCGATTTGAGAGGGTCCAGTTGTTCGCCGTTACGTCGGCCGAGGAAAACAATGTAGCCCTCCGCCGCGAATTTCCGCGCGATGGCGGCGCCGATGAAGTCGCCGGCCCCGACGACCGTCGCAGTGGCGTTGCGTCTTGGTGAGTTGGCCATGGCGCATCCCGATCGGTTGAGGGCCTCGTCGACGCCGCCGCATCCAGACGGACGATCGGCTCCATGGCGCCCAGCTTTTGCTTCGTCGCTAAGGTCGAGGATAGCCTCGGCGCGTGCGTCGCGCCAGCCCGATTGCTAAGACATTCTAGCCGGCGAGTTGCACGAACGCCCGCCCGCGTTCCATATTGCCGGCGTCGCCGCGAAGCCTCGGATGCGGCCTTCATGCGCGGACGGGACGCCGGCAAAACCACCGACCTTGCAATCAACGGAGACGATCATGGCCCCGACGCTGGACTTCTATTTCGATTTCGGCAGCCCCAACGCTTATCTCGCCTACAAGGTTCTGCCGACGATCGAACAACGGATGGGAGCCAAATTCAATTTGAAGCCCGCGCTTCTCGGAGGCATTTTCAAGGCGACGGGCAACCAATCTCCAGCGGTCGCGCTCGCCGGCGTCCCGACGAAAGCGGCCTACGAGCGGAAGGAGATGGAGCGTTTTATCGCGCGGCGCCAAATCACGAAGTTCAGGTGGAATCCCGCCTTTCCGATAAATACGCTGCATATGATGCGTTGCGCGATGCTCGCCCAGAAGCTGGGCGTTTTCGAACGCTATGTTGAGGCCGTCTATGCCGGGATGTGGGAACAGGCGCTCAATATGGGCGATCTCGAGGTTTTCCACGGCGTGCTCGAGGCCGCGGGGCTTCCAGCAAAGACGTTTGCCGAGCACGCTGGCGATCCCGACGTGAAGGCGGCGTTGATTGCGTCCACCGACGAGGCGATCAAGCGCGGCGTGTTCGGCAGCCCGACGTTTTTCGTGGGCGACGAAATGTTTTTCGGCAAGGACCGGTTACAGGATGTGGAAGAGGAATATTATCGTCAAGCCGGAAGTCGGGGCAGCGGCGCGATATGACGGCGCATATGATTGACCAGCGTTCCAACCCTAGGCGCGGTACGTACCGGCGAGGTCGGCCCGCAATCTTCCCTTTTGAATCTTGCCTGTCGCAGTCTTCGGCATCGCCTCGGTGAAAAGCACGCGCTTGGGGCATTTGAACGGGCTCAAATGATCGCGCACCTTGGCGAGCAACGCCCTCTCGTCCACTTCGCACCCCTGCTTGACGACGACGACGGCGGTCACGGCCTCGCCCCAATGCTCGTGGGGAAGGCCGACGACCGCCACTTCCTGAACGCCGGGGTCGGCGGCGTAGACCGCCTTTTCCACTTCGATGGACGCGACATTCTCGCCACCCGTCTTGATGACGTCTTTGAAGCGGTCTTCGAACCACAGCACTCCGTCCGCGTCGAAGTGGCCGGCGTCGCCGGAATGAAACCAGCCGTGGGCGAAGGCCGCGTCCGTGGCCGCAGGGTTGCGCAGATACTCGGTCATCACCTGCGGACCGCGATAGACGATCTCCCCGGATTGGCCTTGCGGCAGCAGGCGACCGCTTTCGTCCATGATCGCGGCTTGGGTGTTCGGCGACGGCGTTCCGACCGCGCCGGGATGGCTCAGTTGATGTTCGGGGCGAAAATAAACCGCCAGCGGGTTCATCTCGGTCTGTCCGAACATGAGCGAGAACTTGCAACCGAACGCGTCCATCGCTTTCTTAAGCTCATGCGTCGGCATCGGCGCCATGGCGTAAACCGCGAGACGAAGGCGGGAGAGGTCACGCGCTCGAATTTCCAAGCTCTCCAACATCGCGCGATACATCATCGGCAATGCGAAGCTCACCGTGATGCGTTCGGTCTCGATGAGATCCAGCAGGCGGTTCGCCTCAAACCCCTTCTGGATGAACAGCGCCGCGCCGACGGCGATCGCGGGCGTCGCGAAGGCGTTGAGCTGCGCGGTGTGAAACAGCGGCATCAGGCTCGTCACCCGATCGGCGGCGGTCATCCCGGTATCCAGCGCCGCGCCGAGCGATTCGACATAAACTGCGAGATGGCTGCTAACGACGCCCTTCGGCGCCGATGTCGTCCCGCTGGTGTAGAGATAGGACATGGGATCGCGATCTTCGACCAGCGCCTCCGGCTCATCGGCGGAGGAGCCGTTGATCAGCGCGTCGAAGTTTTGTAGGCGGCGGCCTGCGAGATCGTCGCCGCCCCCGGCGCCGAGAACGACGACGTCCCTGACGCCATCCGCCCCGTCGAGCCCCGTGGCGAGCTGCTCCAACAACTCGGCTTCGACCACCACGCCTTTGGCGTCGGCGTGGCTGAGGACATAAGCCAATTCCTTGTGCCGCCAGAACAGATTGATCGGCACGCAGACGATCCCGAGCTTGGCGCAGGCGAAATAGACCGCGAGAAACTCGGCATTATTGGTCGACATCAACGCCAGCGCGTCGCCGCGGCGAAAACCCAGTCCGGCGAGCGCGTTCGCGGTCCGGTTGGCGAAGTCGTTGAATTCGCGGTAGGAGAAGCGCCGCGCGCCGTCAACCAAGGCGAGGCCGCCGGGCCCTCGCGCGGCGCTGCGCGCCAGCAGGTCGCCCACGTTGACTCGCGAGATCAGATTGCGTGCGGTGGCATTATCCATCATGTCCTCCTCTCTGCGTTTTCAGCGATTTCCTCCCCGGAAGCGCCGGCTTTTTTTACACTATGGCTTTGGAACGCGGCGCCGTCGAGCTAGAACCGGAAGACGCCATATCCGGCCTCCCCGAGCGGCGCGTTGCCGGAGGCCGACAGCGCGACGCCGAGGGCGTTGCGCGTATCGACGGGATCGAGAATGCCGTCGTCCCACAATTCCGACGTCGCGTGATAGGCGGAGAGCTGCTCCTGATAGGCTTGCAGGGTGTCGCGGCGCAGCTTTTCGATTTCTTCGGGGTCGATCGCCCCCAGCCGTCTCATCTGGTTGAGCTTGACCTCGGCGAGCGTGCTTGCCGCCTGCTCGCCGCCCATGACGCCAATCTGGTGGTTGGGCCAGCTGAACACGAAGCGGCCGTCGAACGCGCGTCCGCACATGCCGTAGTTGCCCGCGCCGAACGATCCGTTGCACATGACCGTGAATTTCGGCACGCGGCTGCAACTTTGCGCCATGATCATTTTGGCGCCGTCCTTGGTGATTCCCCTGCGCTCATATTCGCGTCCAACCATGTAGCCGGTGATGTTCTGAAGGAATAGCAACGGCGTTTCGTTCTGGTTGCACAACTCGATGAAATGCGCGCCCTTCAACGAGGAATCGTTAAATAGCACGCCGTTGTTGGCGAGGATGCCGACCTTGAAGCCCCAGATATTCGCGAAGCCACAAACCAAAGTCAGGCCATAATTGGGTTGATATTCGTGGAAGCGGCTGCCGTCGACCAGTCGCGCGATGATCTCGCGCATGTCGAATTGGCGCTTGGGGTCGTCGGGCAAAATTCCATAGATCTCCTCGGGATCGTAGGCGGGCGCCTCGGCAGGCTCAGGCGGCGCGGCAAATTTCCGCGGCCGGTCGCCATTGGCCGACGATTTCCCGACCGATGCGGATCGCCTCCTCCTCCGAGGCGGCGGGATAATCGCAGACGCCGGAGACGCTGGTGTGCATTTCGGCCCCGCCGAGATCCTCGACCGTGACGTCCTCGCCGGTGGCGGCGCGCACGAGCGGCGGACCGCCGAGGAAAACGGCGCCGGTTCCGCGCACGATCACGTTATAGTCGGAGAGCGCCGGAATATAAGCCCCGCCGGCGGTGCAATGGCCGAACACCAAAGCCAGTTGTTGCACGCCGAGTTTTGAGAGCAGCGACTGGTTGCGAAAGATGCGGCCCGCCATCTGCCGATCCGGAAACAACTCCGCCTGGAGCGGCAAAAAGCCGCCCGCGGAATCGCAGAGATGAATGACTGGCAGGCGGTTTTCCAGCGCGATATCGAGGGATCGCACGATCTTCTTGACGGTGAGCGGATACCAGGCGCCGCCCTTGACCGAGCTGTCATCGGCGCGGATCACGACTTCGCGGCCCGACACGACTCCAATGCCGGCGATGCAACTCGCGGAGGGCGCCTCGCCGCCATAGGCCGCGTTGGCGGCCAGCGACGAGAGTTCGAGGAACGGCGTTCCTGGATCGAGAAGTTTTTCTATGCGCTCGCGCGGACGAAGCTTGCTTTGTCGGGCAAGCCGCTCGAGGTCCCGTTGCGGGCGAACATGACGGGCGGCCTCCTGCCTGGCGCGGAATTCCGCGGCGAGCGCGCGGTTGTGCGCCGCGTTGCGCCGGAACTCCGGACTGGTGGGGCTCAGGGCCGATCGTATGGCGCGCATGATTTTACGCTCCTGCGATGGCGGCTTCGAGCCGCGCGACGATTTCGTCCTTGTCGACATTTTCGCCGACGCCCCGCGATAGCGCGGCGACGGTTCCTTCGCGCGGCGAGGTCAGCGACAACTGCAATTTCATGCTCTCGACGATCATGAGGGTCTCGCCGCGCGCGACGGTCTCGCCAACCGACTTCAGCACGGCGACGATCCGCCCGGGCATTGGCGAGCGAATGTCGTCAAGCGTCTCCTGCTCTCCGTGTTGAGTGGCCGCCTCGGCGAATGCGATGTCGTGGACTTGGCCCGCAAGGAAGATGAATTGCCGGTCGCCCGCGCGCGCGCGCACGAATGCGACGTCATTCCCGTCGACCTCCATCGCATCGCGCCCCTCCGCGCCGCCGCCGATCGCCGCGATCTCGTGCTCTCGTCCGTCCAACCGCAACACAAGATGCGGGCGACGGCGAACGATCTCCACCTCGTGCGTTGCGCCCTCGTGGGTCAACCGGAACGCCATGCTCAATTTCTCCAATAACCCATCGTTGCGTGGGGCTCCGGCACGCCAGCGATCTGATCGCGAATTTCCGGCGCGCCGAGCGCGGCGGCGATCAGCGCGAGGCGCAGTCGCGCGGGGTCGACAGGCGGCGCCCGCAACGCGTCGGCGTGGTCGACAACGAAGCCGGTGTGCAGATCGCCCGAGCGAAATTGCGCGTCGGCGAGCACGCGGCGGAGATAATCGGCGTTGGTCTTGACGCCGAGGATCACGAGATGCTCCAGCGCCGCGAGCGCACGGTCCCTCGCCTTCTCGCGGTCGTGCCCGTGCGCGACCAGTTTGGCGAGCATCGGGTCGAATTCGCTCGTGACGGCCTCCCCAACACGCAGCGCGTTCTCAAAGCGCACGCCTTCGCCTTCGGGCTTGCTGAGATAGCGCAGCACGCCGGTCTCCGGCAGGAACTCGCGATCGGGGTCCTCGGCGCAGACGCGGCATTCGATCGCGGCGCCGCGCGCGACGATTTCCGATTGTGCGAATGGCAAGCCGAGCCCGGCGGCGATCTCGATCTGCGCGCGCACGATATCGACGCCCGTGATCATCTCCGTCACGGGGTGCTCGACCTGAAGCCGAGTGTTCATTTCCAGGAAGAAGAAGCGGCCGTCGGCGCCAAGAATAAATTCGATGGTCCCGGCGTTCTTGTAGTCCGAGGCGCGCGCCAGGCGCACGGCTGCGTCCAACATTCGGCAACGGATTTCTGAAGGCAAACTCGGCGCGGGCGCCTCTTCGATAATTTTTTGGAAGCGGCGCTGGATTGAGCATTCGCGCTCGAAAAGATGGATCGCCGCGCCGGCGCCGTCGCCGAGAACTTGCACCTCGATATGCCGGGGCCGGTCGATATAGCTTTCGGCATAGATGCGGCCGTCGCCGAAGTAGCGCTCCGCCTCACGGGAAGCGGTCGCGGCGGCCTCGGTGAGTTCGTTTTCCGACCGCACGATTTTCATGCCCTTGCCGCCGCCGCCGGCCGCCGCCTTTATCAGCAGCGGAAAGCCGAGGGTCCGCGCCTGTTCGCGGAAATCGGAAAGGGCGCCGGTGGACGCGACAGAGGGCGCCACGGGAACTTCATTCCGCATGGCGAACTCGCGTGCGGATATCTTGTCGCCCATCAGCGCGATCGTGTCCGCGTCCGGGCCGATGAACGTGAGCCCCGCCTTTGCGATGCGCCGCGCGAATGCAGCGTTTTCCGAAAGAAATCCGTAGCCGGGATGAACCGCATCCGCTCCGCAGGCCAACGCCGCGCCGACGATCCCTTCGACGTCGAGGTAAGCGGCAAGCGGCGTGTCTCCCGCGATCTCGATCGCTTCATCGCAAGCGTCGAGATGCGGAGACTTGGCGTCGGCGGCGTGAAAGACCGTGACGGAGGGGATGGCGAGTTCGCGCAATGTACGCGCGATCCGAACCGCGATCTCGCCGCGGTTGGCGATCAGAACCTTCTGGAAAAGCGGCGCGGATGCGTCCCGAACGCGCTCCCCTCTCGCCAATCCGTTCATGGCTTGCCTCGCTCACGCAGCGACGAATGCGGCGTTTCCCCTGAGATAATGAAATACGCTCATTAGCGCTTGTCAACTGTCTACGGTTGCGCGGGCGTCGCGAGGCGCCTCGCCGCGGACGGCTATTGACAGCGGAGTGAGGAATTTGGAGAATTGGCCTCATTAAAAGCGACCCGCCGGGCGAATTTTCGTATTCGGCCGGTGGGGAGAGAGGCGCTCGGCCATGGCCTATGAGGCGAATCGGATCGGCGGCGTCGCGTTCGATCTCGGCGACGAACACCGCGAAATCCTCGATCAGGCGGATCGCTTCGCGCGACGGGAGCTTTACGATCTTTCGATTCGAATGGACGCCGAAGAATGGTGGCCGCCCGACGTCTTTCCGAAACTAGGGGCACACGGCTATCTCGGGCTCACGATTCCCGACGCCTACGGCGGCGTCGGGCTGGATCTCACGTCGGCGGGACTGGTGTTGCAAGCTTTCGCTCGCTGGAACCACGCGCTCGCGCTCTCCTGGGTCGCGCACGACAATCTCTGCGCGAACAATATCTTTCGCAACGCGAACGAGGCGCAGCGGCGGAAATATCTGCCGGATCTCTGTTCGGGCCGCACGATCGGCGCATTGGGCCTGACCGAACCCGGCGCCGGCTCGGACGCGCTCGGCTCGATGCGCACGACCGCCCGCCGCGACGGCGACCACTACGTTCTGAACGGCGCCAAGATCTACATCACCAACGGGCCCGTCGCCGACGTGCTGCTCGTCTACGCCAAGACCGACCTGACGAAAGGCGCGCACGGCATTTCCGCTTTCATCGTCGAGAAGGATTTTCCCGGCTTCCATGTCGCGCAGAAGCTCGAAAAGATGGGCTATCGCGGCAGTCAGACCGGCGAATTGGTGTTCGACGATTGTCGCGTGCCGGTCGAGAACCTGGTCGGCGAGGAGAATCGCGGCGTCGCCGTCGTCATGAGCGGTCTGGATCTGGAACGGGCCATGATCTCGCCGCTGTGCCTCGGCGTCGCCGAGCGCGCGTTTCAACTCTCACTCGAATATGCGCAAACCCGCAGGCAGTTCGGCAAGCCGATCGGCTCGTTCCAGATGGTTCAATCGATGCTGGCGGACATGTATGTGCGGTCGAGACGATGCGCACGTTCACCTATCGTGCGCTCGCGGCCGCTTCGGCGGTCGAGGTCGGAGAAGGCGGGCGCGGCGACATCCATAAGCTGACGGCGGCCTCCGTGATGTACGCCGCCGAGGCCTGCCATAGCGTGCTCGACAAGGCGATCCAGATCCACGGCGGTTCCGGCTATATCTGGGAAAGCGAAATCAACCGGCTTTACCGCTCGATCAAGCTCCTGGAGATCGGCGCCGGCACCACGGAAGTGCGCAAAATGATCATTGCCGGCGAATTGCTCAGGGATATGCCGCGCGATGGCTGAGGCGCCGCCGAGAGAGGTTTTGGGGCTTGACGACGCCGAACTTGCGCGGCGTCCGACCGTCTACGCCGCTGGCGCCTTGGCGGGGCAGGTCGCGCTGATCTCGGGCGGCGCCGGCGGGATCGGGCGCGCGGTCGCTTGGTTGTTCGCGCGCCTCGGCGCTGAAGTCGTAGTCGCCGGGCGCGACGAGGCGAAGCTGGCGACGCTAGTGGATTCGATCAAGCAATCCGGGGGTAAGGCGAGTTACGCCGTCGTGGACATACGCGATCCCGCTTCCGTCGCGGGCCTCTATGAGACGGTCCTGCGCGACAGCGCTCGATTGGACATCTTGATCAACAGCGCGGGCGGACAGTTTCCGGGCGCTGCGATCGATTTCTCGGTCAACGGTTGGAACGCCGTCATCAACACCAACCTCAACGGGACGTGGCGCATGATGCAGGCCGCCGCGCGGCATTGGCGCGCCGCGGGCGCCAAGGGCAGCGTGGTGAACGTTGTCGTCGTCACAACCCAGGGCCTCCACGGCGTCGCGCACAGCGTCGCCGCCCGCGCCGGCGTCATCGGCCTCTCGCGCGCCGTTGCGGTGGAATGGGCGCCGCTGGGCGTTCGCGTCAACTGCGTCGCTCCCGGAGCGATCGAAACCGAGGGATGGAAAGTCTATTCACCCGAAGCGCGCGCCGCCTATCCCCGCTCCAATCCGATGATGCGGGTCGGCACGTCCTGGGAGATCGCGGAGGCCTGCATGTATCTGGCCGGCCCCGCCGGCTCGTATGTCACCGGCGAAGTGCTGACGGTCGCCGGCGGCGGCCAACTCTGGGGTGAAACCTGGACAATCAAGAAGCCGGAGTATTTCGAACGCGGACCTTAGCGGCGATCGCCTCGCTTCGCTTTGCGCTTGGAGGGCGTCCGTTCAAGCCGGGCCGCCACAGCTTCGAGCCGGGAAAGCGCCGCCCCTGCGAGGGTTTCCTGTCTCGTCGGCGAGGCCAGACCCCGATAGACAATGTCGGTGATGAGATCGGCCGTCGAATCCGCTTCGAAATCGCCCTCATTGCGCAGGAAGGCCCAGGTTCGATGTTCGATGCAGCCATAGATCATGTCGCGCACCAGCGAAGCCGGCACATCCTTCCGGAACTCCCCGCGGGCCGCCGCATCTTTGACAATCTCTAGGAGCCGATGCGTATAAGACTGATTGAGGTGAAACACCCGCGACTGTCGATAGTCGCCGCGCGGGCGCAGTTCCTGAAAAACAAGTCGGCTTAGCGCCGGCTCCCGGCGAATCGTCATCAGATGATGATGGACCAGGAACCGGATCTGGTTCCATGCGCCGCGGATCGCGGAGAAATCAGCCTCGTCGCGCGCAAGCATCTCCTCGTACCAATGCTCGATCACCTTGACGAGCAGATCCTGCCTGTTTTTGAAATATCGGTAGAGATTTCCCTCGACGACGCCCGCGCGGTCTGCGATTTCCGCCATGAGGGTGTCTTCAAACCCTTTTTCCGAAAGCACCGCACGCGCCGCGGCCATGATGTCGGCGATCCGCCGTTCCGCCGGGAGTTTTGCGCGGCGGCTCGGTTTGCGGTTGGGTTCGCTTGGATCTCGCCTCGCGCGGGGGCGATTTCGGGCGGCGATGGGCATGAGGGGGACCACGCTGGAGCGGTTGTCAATCAGGGAGATTCGGCACGAAGGTCATCGCGAGCGAGGTAATCCGCCTCTCCGACATCGAAGGCCAATCTTATAGAACGGGGCGGCCCAGGCATAGATAGCTTTGCTTCGCTCGCAATGACGGAGCCTCGACTTGATCGGTTAGCGATGCATGCGCCGATATTTGTGGCACCCTAGCTGAGCTGGGAACCGCCGGCAATCTATTGGACAAGACATCTGGGACTGCGCCGCCATCAGCAACTCGCTCAGCGTTCGAGTTTGCAGACAAGCGGTCCGAAGGTCGGCCGCGCGGCGCCCGGAGCGGAGGCGAAATCGAGGGTCGCCAGACAGGTCTGGTCGTTCGCTTGCATCTTGACGACATCGTGTGGCGCGAGCCCTTCCATACGCGCGCCCGTCGTATCCCACCGCGGCCGCGCCGCCGTCGGGGCGATCGACCCACGCTCCCGCCGGCGGCGGCGGCCCCGCTTCGTCGGTCAGCAAATCCGCGACCACGCCGCTTTGCGCGCGCGGGCGGGCGGCGATTTCGGTTGCGGTCGTCCACGCGTCGAGCGGCAAAGTCGTGGGGTCGATGCTGATCTTGTTGTCCCGAAATCTGCGCAAGCCGGTCGCCAGCAGGCGCGCCCGCGGTTGCGCGGCGCGGCCGTGGGTCGTAATGACCTGCGCCAGCGAAGGGAGGAACCATGTCGCCGTTCGCCTTCAACACCAGCGCCAGCGTGCATTTCGGCGCCGGCGCGCTCAACCAGATCGGCGCCCTCGCCAGGCAGCGCCTGGGCGCGCGCGTGATCGTCGTCACGGATGCGGGCATGATCGCCGCCGGCATTGTCGCGCGGGCGGAGGCCGCGTTCGCTGAGGCCGGCGTCGAGGCCCGGGTGTTCGCCGACGTCGTCGCCGATCCCCCCGCGGCGATGATTCTCAAGGCGAGCGAATTCGCGGCTCAGATGGGCGCGACCGGCGTGTTCGGACTCGGCGGCGGCTCCTCGCTCGACACCGCCAAGCTCGTTGCGCTGATCGCCCCAGGCCGCGAGACGCTCGCCGACGTTTTCGGCGTGGCCAGAGCCAAGGGGCCGCGTCTGCCGCTGATCCTGGCGCCGACGACCGCCGGCACCGGGTCCGAAGTGACGCCGATCTCGATCGTGACGACCGGCGAAAACGAGAAAATGGGCGTCGTTTCGCCCGTCATACTGCCTGATGTAGCGCTGCTCGACCCGGAGTTGACGCTCGGCCTTCCGCCGAACGTAACCGCCGCCACGGGCATTGACGCGATGGTGCACGCGATCGAGGCCTACGCCTCGAAAAGCCCCAACAACAATCCGGTCTCGCGCATTCTTGCGACGGAGGCGCTAACGCTGCTCGGCCGCGCGATCGAGACCGCGGTCCACAATGGCGGCGATCTCGCCGCGCGCTCGGACATGCTGCTCGGCTCGATGCTGGCGGGAATGGCGTTCGCCAATTCGCCGGTGGCCGCCGTCCACGCGCTGGCCTATCCCCTCGGCGGTCACTTCCACATTCCGCATGGGCTGTCGAACGCATTGGTTTTGGCCCAAGTGCTGCGCTTCAACGCCAAGACGGCGCCGCAGCCTTATGCCGAGATCGCGCCGTTCGCTTTCCCGCAACTTGCCGCGCTGGAGGGCCAGGCGCGCGCCGAGGCGTTCGCCGACGCGCTGCAGGACCTGTCGCGCCGTTGCGGCCTGCCGCAGCGGCTGCGCGATCTCGACGTGCCGGAGTCGATCCTGCCGACGCTGGCGCGCGACGCAATGAACCAGACGCGGCTGTTGCCCAACAACCCGCGGCCGGTCATGGAAGCCGACGCATTGGCCATTTACCGAAAGGCGTGGTGAAGGCCGCTCAGCCGCCGAGCTTGATGTCGTCGAGCGCCGAACGCGTCGAGTGCGAGGCGATCGCCGTCGCCGAGCGCGCGGGGCGCGTCGCGGCCAAAGCGTCGCGTGACGATTTCTCCGCGGATTTGGGCTTCCGCGCCACCGGCGCCACCGGCGCAGTCGGGGCGACCGGCGCAAAGGGCCCTATCGGAAACACGAGCATACGGCACAACCTCCGCGAGCACAGACGCTGACAATGCAAGCCTTCGGTTAACGGCTTGTTGGCGCGACGCCCAACTCCTGCGCGACTTCGCGCGTCAATTCGGCGATCCGCCGCTCCTCGTCGGTCGGTATCACGAACACGCGCACAGGCGAGGCCGGAACGGATATGAGGGTTGCCGGCGCGCGATTGGCGGCGTCGTCCAGCGAAAGGCCCAGCCAGCCCATCGCGTCCGCGACTTCGCGGCGCAAGCTGACCGAATGCTCGCCTATGCCGCCGGTGAAGACGAGCGCGTCCAGGCCGCCGAGCGTCGCGACGAGACCGCCGAGTTCATAAACCAAACGCTGAACAAAATAGGCGATGGCGTCCCGCGCCGCTGATGTCCCCGCCGCTTCGATCTCGCGCCAGTCGTTCGACACGCCGGAGAGTCCGAGAAGGCCGCTGCGATGGTAGAGGAGATCGGTCAGCCGCGCGGCGTCGTAGCCACGAGCGGACATCAGATAAAGCAATACGCCGGGATCGAGCTGCCCCGGCCGCGCGCCCATCGGCAGGCCGTCGAGGGTGGAAAAACCCATGGTCGAGGCGACCGAACGGCCCTCGCGCAAGCCGCACATCGAGGCGCCGTTGCCCAGATGGGCGATGACGACCCGGCCGTCCGCGACCTCCGGTGCGATCTCGCGCAGCCGTCCGCTCACATATTCATAGGACAAGCCGTGAAAGCCGTAGCGGCGAATCCCCTCGTCGTAGAGCGCGCGGGGCAGCCCATAGACATCGTTGGCGAAGGCGTGGCCGCGGTGGAACGCGGTGTCGAAACAGGCGATTTGCGGCGCGGCCGGAAACAGCGCGCGGGCGGCGCGCACGCCAGCGAGATTGTGCGGTTGATGAAGCGGCGCCAGCGGCGCCAGCGCGTCGAGCGCGGCATAGACGGCGTCGTCGATGAGCGCCGGTTTAGCGAAAGCCATGCCGCCATGCACGATCCGATGCCCGACGGCGGCGACCTCGCCAACCGGGGCCGCAGCGGTCGACAGCGCGACGGCGAGCGCCGCCGCATGGTCGCGGCCCTCGGCGGCGTTGAGCGCGCGCGTCAGCGCCGGCCCGGAGGCCGGGGTCCAGCGCAGCCGCGCGTCGGCCCCCAAATTCTCGATTTCGCCGCGGCCGTCCGGGCGCAGCCGTTCGGCCTCGAACAACGCGAATTTGAGCGAGGACGAGCCGGCGTTAAGGGTGAGCAGGAGCTTGGTCATGCGGGCTAGCCTATAACGAAGCGGACGGAGGAATTGTTATGCGCATTCTCGTCACGGGCGCTGCGGGCTTCATCGGGTTCCATCTGAGCCGGCGGCTGCTTGCCGACGGGACACGAGGTCGATGGCTACGACGGCATGACGCCCTACTACGACGTGCGCTTGAAAGCAGGCGCGCTGGGCGGAGCTTAGCCGCGATCCGCGCTTTCGCGGCCGCGTCGCGCATGCTCGAGGACGCGGCGCGCTTTCCGCCTTCGCCGATCCGCAAGCCAGACATCGATCGTCCATCTCGCCGCGCAGGCGGGCGTGCGCTATTCGCTGGAAAATCCGCGCGCCTATGTCGACGCCAATCTCGTCGGGACATTCAACGTCATGGAGTGGGCGCGACGCGGTGTCGGCACTTTCTGCTGTCGCCTCGACCAGTTCCGTCTACGGCGCCAATGCGGCGATGCCGTTTCGCGAGACCGACCGCACCGATCATCCGCTGACCCTCTACGCCGCGACCAAGAAGGCGACCGAGGACATGGCGCATGCCTACGCGCATCTCTGGAAAATCCCGACCACCGCGTTCCGCTTCTTCACCGTCTACGGCCCCTGGGGACGGCCCGACATGGCGCTGTTCAAATTCGTCGCGGCGACGCTGCGCGGCGAACCGATCGACGTCTATGGCCAGCGGCGAGATGAAGCGGGATTTTACCTATATCGACGATCTCGTCGAGGCGATCGTGCGGCTGATCGACAAAGCCGCCGCGCGAGGGCGAGCCGGTCGGCGCCGATGGATTCGCTCTCGCCCGCCGCGCCCTATCGGGTCGTCAATATCGGCGGCGGCCAGCCGGTCGGACTGTTGCCGTTCATCGACGCGATCGAGCGCGCGCTCGGCCTGCCGATCGAGCGGCGGATGCTGCCGATGCAGAAGGGCGACGTGCCCGCGACCTGGGCCTCGCCAGACCTGTTGCGGGCGCTGATCGACTATGTGCCGACGACCGATGTCGACACCGGGGTCCGGGCGTTCGTCGCCTGGTATCGCGGGGTCTACGAGGCGCCGGGACGCGCATAAAAAAGGGCGCCTCGCGGCGCCCAGAGGTCTTCCGGCGGTGGTTTTCGCTCAGAGGCGATACTTGATCTGGTCCGTCCAGAACCGCTCCAGCCGCGCCAGCGAGTGGTTCATGCGCTCAAAATCGTCGACCGGCACGCCGCCGATCTGCTCGACCGTCATGGCGTGCTTCTCATACAGACTGACGACGATCTTGTGGACGTCGCGGCCCATGTCGGTGAGGCTGATGCGCACGGAACGGCGGTCGACGCGC
>CAWIEP010000028.1:0-32144 GCA_963835115.1 uncultured Pseudomonadota bacterium | reverse complement strand
ACGTGATATTGCGGCCCCTCCTCCACGCTGATCGTGACGACGTAGCCCTTTTGTTCGGGATCGTAGACGACGTCGCCGTATTGGTGATGCGGAAATCGGCGTAGCCGTTCCGCATATAATATTTGCGGATCGCCTCTTCGTCGGAGGCAAGCGTGTCGGGATTGTAAACGTCGCTCGTCTTGAACCACGACAGGAAGTTCATCTCGGTCGTCTGCATCAGGTTGTTCAGACGCCATACGAGATGTTGCTGGTTGCCGATGAAGTTGATCGTCTTGACGCCGGTCTTGTCGCTCTCGTCGATCTTGAACACCAGGTCGACGCGGCCGTTCGGCAGCGTGACCAGCCGGTAGGTGACGGTGATGTCGTTGCGGCCGATCTTCTTGTAGGCGTCCTTGATGCGGTCGATGTCGGCGTTGGCGACGTCCTTATTGAAGGCGCTGTAGCGCCTTGGACTGCACTTCGACGCCGAGTTGGTCGCCCTTCAGCTTGCTTGTTGCCCTCGAAGGCGACGCGATTGACGATCTGCGCCGCCCTCGACGACGCGTGACGACGACCTTGTCGCCGACGATCTTCGCGGAAACCTTGGAGAACATGCCGGTGGCGGAAAGATCGGCGACGGCGCGATTGACGCTCGCCTGATCGGTGCCGGTGAAATAGCCCTTGATCGAGTCGGCGTCGCCGCGGCGTCGCGCCGTTGACGATGATCTTGTCGGCGACCGGCGAAGCTTGCAGCGAAAGCGCTTGTCCGCGCTGGCCAACACGCCGAACGCAGACGGCGAGAGCGAACAGAAGCCCCGCACAACGCCGACCGCGCCCCTGACATTTTCGACAAGTTCATCTGTGCTCGACTTCCCCGTATCGCCACTCGACGCTTCGACACGGCTTGACGCCGGTGCCTTTCAAGCGCCGCCGCGCTGCTTCGGGCCCGGCTCGCGTCTCGTCAGCGAGTCGCGCTCGAAACCCACGACGTACCCTTCCGCTCGACCTAGAAAGACGGAATGTTACCGGGCTTTTACCTTTTTCGCGAGGGCTGCAAACGCTATTTGGACCGAGACTACACCAATTCCCGAGGGGCGTGGCGCAGACGACACAGGCGTGGTTGATTAACGGTTAACCGGGTTAACCGCGGCCGAACAAGCGGATAATGTCGTGCGCAGTCGTGAAAATCATCAGGCTGGCGACCAGCGCGATGCCGACGCGCATGCCGAACTGCTGCACGCGCTCGCTGACCGGGCGGCCGCTCACCGCCTCGACAGGTAGAACATGAGGTGCCCGCCATCGAGCAGCGGCACCGGAAACAAGTTCATCAGCCCGACCGAAACGGAGAACAGCGCCGCCAGATTGAGCAGTTCCCACAGGCTGATCTTGGCGATTGCGCCGGCGATCTGCGTCATGGCGACCATGCCCGACATCTGATCGACCGATTCGCGCCCGGCGAACAGGCCGCCGATATAGGCGACGCGTCGCGCGGGTGATGAACCCGACCTGCTCGCCCGCCCAGCCGACGCATTGCGCGACGTCGCAGCGCTCGAACGTGACGTCCTTGGGATCGCGCGTCGATCCGAGGCCGAGATGGCCGATCCGCCGCTTGCCGAGCACGCCCTGGTCGACCAGCATCACCTGCGGCGCCGCGTGCAAGGTCAGCGTCTGCGCCGCCGCGGTCGACGACGAAGGTCATGTCGAGGCCGGTGTTGAGCACCGCGGCCTGCTGCAGGTCCTGGAAGCGTGCGGATCGGCTGGCCGTCGATGGCGATGATGAGGTCGCCGGTCTCGAAACCCGGCCGCGCCGCCGGCGAGTTCGGCTCGACGAAGCCGACGCGCGCGTTGTGGCTCGGACTGGCCGAAGGCCAGGAACAGCCCGGTGAACAGCACCATCGCCAGGATGAAATTGGCGACCGGCCCCGCCGCGACGATCGCGGCGCGATTCCAGAACCGGCTGCGCCGCCAGCGTGCGGCGCGCGTCGGCGGGATCGACCGCCGCGAGCGTCGCCCCGTCCTGGCCGCTCGCGGCGTTGGCGTCGCCCAGAAATTTCACGTAACCGCCGAGCGGAAACAGCGCGAGCCGCCAGCGCGTGCCCTGCGAATCGACGCGGGCCAACAGTTCCGGGCCGAAGCCGAGCGAAAACGCCTCGATCTTGACGCCGCACCAGCGCCCGACGAGGTAATGTCCGAGCTCGTGAAAGAATACGATCCCGTTCATGATCAGCAAGAACGGCACGATGTACCATCCCAGCCAGGTCAGAAAATCACCGAGCGCATGCAATATGGGCATTCATTGGCCTCCGCGGGGCGCTCAACCGCAAATGAGCGCGCCGCCGACAAATGGTTACTATTTCGTTACTATGGCGCAGCGACGCGGTCAGGCCAAGAGGGCGGCGGCCCTATCTCGCGCGACATGGTGAATTGCCAGCGCCTCGGCGATGTCGGCGGGCGTCGATAGTTCGCCGGCCGCGCGCATCGCTTCGAGCGTGCGCTCGACGACGCCCGGCCAGCGCGCCGAAGGCGATCCGGCCGTCGAGAAACGCGGCGACGGCGATTTCGTTGGCGGCGTTGAGCGCGGTCGGCGCCCCTGCCCCTTCGCCGAGCGCCTCGCGCGCGATGCGCAGCGCCGGAAAGCGTTCGAGATCGGCCGGCTTCGAAGGTCAGCTCGACAGCGCGATGAGATCGGGCGCCGCGACGCCGCTCGGCGCGCGATCGGGATAGGCCAGGCAATGCGCGACCGGCGGTGCGCATGTCGGGATTGGCGAGGCCGGCGATCGTCGAGCCGTCGGCGAACGCGATCAGCCCGTGCACGATCGATTGCGGATGGACGACGACGGCGAGCTTGTCGGGCGAAATCGCGAACAGATGATGCGCCTCGATCAGCTCGAGCCCCTTGTTCATGAGGCTGGCGCTGTCGACGCTGATTTTCGGCCCCATCGACCATTTCGGATGCGCGAGCGCCTCGGCGCGGGTGGCCTTGGCGATGCGCTCGGCGCTCCATTCCCGGAACGGGCCGCCCGAGGCGGTGATCGTCATGCACGTCACTTCGGACGGGTCGCGGCCGCCGAGCGCCTGGAAAATCGCGTTGTGCTCGGAATCGAGCGGCAGCAGCGTCGCGCCGTAGCGCTGCACGGCGCGCATGACGGGCGCGCCGGCGCAGACCAGCGTCTCCTTGTTCGCGAGCGCGATGACGCGGCCGCACTCGATGGCGGCGAAAGTCGGCTTGAGGCCCACCGCGCCGACGATGGCCGAAACCACGAGATCGGCCGGCCAGCGCGCGGCGGCCTCCATGGCCTCCGCCCCGCAGGCGATCTCGATGCGGCGGCCGGCGAGCCCCGCCTTAAGCTCGGCGTAGCCGCTGGGATCGGCGATCGCGGCGAATTTGGCGTCGAGTTCGATCGCCGTGCGCGCCAGCGCCGCGCCGTCGCGACCACCGACGACCGCCTCGACCGAGAAGCGGCGGGGATTGTCGAGAATGACCCGGGCGCAGGATTTGCCGATCGAGCCGGTGGCGCCGAGCAACACGATGCGTTTGGGGGCGGCGCCCCGCGCGAAACTGAAGTCAAAGGGCTACCCCCGCCAAATTCACCATTTCAACAGCCCCGGCGCGATCCACGATCCCTCGGAGCGCGCCCAGGCGACGGCCGCCGCGAAGGCGGCCGCCACGATGAACCCATCGAGGCGATCCATCAAGCCCCCATGTCCCGGAATGAGACGGCTGGAGTCCTTAACCCCGGCCCGCCGCTTCATCCCGGACTCGAAGAGATCGCCGATCTGCGATAGCGCCGAGGCGGCCAGTCCCAAGGCCAGCAGCGGCGCCGCCTTGACCCCGCCCGGAACGCTCAGCGCCGCGACGAGCCAGGCGAGCACGGTCGAGACGAGCGCGCCGACGAGCGCGCCCGACCAGGTCTTGCCCGGCGAAATCGCCGGCCAGAGTTTCGGGCCGCCGATCAAGCGGCCGCCGAAATAGGCGCCGATGTCGGTGCCCCAGACGATCGCGTAGAGCCACAGCATCGCGGCCAAGCCCTGCGTCGGGCTTGCGCGAAGCAACGCAGGCGCGACCATCGCCGCGCCGGCGTAAAGCGCGCCGGCGCCGGTCCAGAGGCGCCGGTCCGCGTTCGCCGCGGCGCCGGCCGCCGCCGCGCCGGCGAGCAACACCACCAGCGCAGGCCGCCGTGCGCGGAGAGCGCCCAGGGCGCGGCGGCGACCAGCCCGAGCGCGCAGGCCGCCACGCGCAGACCGAGGCGGCCGCCGCCGATCAGCCGCTGCCACTCCCAGGCGACGCCGACGGCGGCGACGCCCCAGAACACGGTAAATGGAAAGCCGCCGACATAGGTCGCGCCCAGCGCCAGCGCGATCATCACGACGCCCGAGGCCGCGCGCGGACGCAAATCGTCGCCGACCCGGAAACGTGCGCTGAAGCGGGCCATCAGGAGGCCGATTTGACGGCCGCCGTCTCCTCCGCCAGTCCGCGCCCGCCGTAGCGCCGCTCGCGCCGGTAATATTCGTCGAGCGCGGCATCGAACGCGGCGTGGTCGAAATCCGGCCAATGCATGGGCAGAAAGACGAACTCGGCATAGGCGGCCTGCCAGAGCAGGAAATTCGACAGCCGCTGCTCGCCCGAGGTGCGGATGATGAGATCGGGATCGGGAATGTCGGAACTGGACATCGAGCTGGCGAAATGTTCGACGCCGATCGCCCGGGGGTCGAGCTTGCCCGCCGCCGCCAGCGCCGCCAACCGGCGCGCGGCCTCGACGATCTCCTGCCGGCCGCCGTAATTGAACGCGACCACCAGCGTCAGGCCGCCATTGTCGCGGGTCAGCTCCTCGGCCTCGATCAACAGCGCGGCGATGTCGGTCGGTGAGCCCTTCGCGACCGCCGATCACCCGGACGCGCACGTCGTTGGCGTGCAGCTCCGCCAGATCGTTGCGGATGAAGCGTTTGAGCAGCCCCATCAGCAGCGAGACTTCGTCGGGCGGGCGGCTCCAGTTCTCGGTCGAGAAGCTGTAGAGCGTCAGAAACGAGACGCCGATTTCCCTCGCCGCGCGCACTGCGCGGCGGACGGCCTCGACCCCTCGGCGATGGCCCTCATAGCGCGGCAGGCCGCGCGCCTGCGCCCAGCGGCCGTTGCCGTCCATGATGATGGCGACGTGCCGCGGCGCCTTGCGGGGGGAATGGAGATTTTCGATCACGGTCGACATGGCGCTCTCGGTCCTCGAGGCTACGTCTAAACCTGCATGATCTCCTTTTCTTTAGCGCCGAGCAGTTGGTCGATGTCCTTGATCGCCTCGTCGGTCGCTTTTTGCACCTCGGCCTCCTGGCGCTTGCCGTCGTCCTCGGCGATGGCGTGCTCCTTCAGGAGCTTCTTCAAAACGTCGAAGCCGTCGCGGCGCACATGACGCACCGCGACGCGGGCGTCCTCGGCGTATTTGTGCGCGACCTTGACCATTTCCTTGCGGCGCTGCTCGTTGAGCTCGGGAATGCGGATGCGCAGCAGCGTGCCCTCGACGGTCGGAGAAAGGCCGAGATTGGCGTCGCGGATCGCCTTGTCGACCGCCGCCGACCATGCGTCTTGTCCCAGACCGAGACCGACAGCGCGCGCGGCTCGGGCACGCTGATCGAGGCGACCTGGGTGATCGGCATGCGCTGGCCATAGGCCTCGACCTGCACCGGCTCCAGCAAACCGGCGCTGGCGCGGCCCGTGCGCAGGCCGTTCAATTCCGTCTTCAGTGTCGCGTGGGCGCCCTGCATGCGGCGCTTGAGATCGATAAGGTCGAATTTCGGCAACGGCGCCATGTAGGTCAGTCCGGTCGCTACGTTGAGGCCGCGCAATTGCGGCGATTCGGCGCGGCGTCCCTCCGCGCCGCATCTTTGTAACACAGCTAGGCCCGGGCGATACAGCGCGATTGCGACGCTCTCGCGGCGCGTCATTCCGCCGACATGAGAATCTGGGCAAACACGCTAAACATTCTCTCGCCACGGATTTTCGCCATGCCCGCCCCGCGCGAAAACACGCTTGGAGCGTCGGCCGTCCGCCGCTACCGAACGATCTTTCTTTCCGACCTGCATCTGGGCACGCGCGGCTGCCAGGCGCAGCTCATCCTCGATTTCCTGCGCCACAACGACGCCGACACGTTCTATCTCGTCGGCGACATCCTCGACGGCTGGCGGATGCGCGCGAGTTTCTACTGGCCGCAATCCCATAACGACGTCATCCAGAAACTCCTGCGCAAAGTCAGGCGCGGCGCGCGGATGGTCTTCGTGCCCGGCAACCACGACGAATTCGCCCGCCAGTTCATCGGTTTGAGTTTCGGCGGCGTCGAAATCGCACGCCACGCGATTTATGTCGCCGCCGACGGCAAGCGCTACCTGGTCATGCACGGCGACGAATTCGACGTGGTCGTCCGGCATTCCAAGTGGCTCGCCTTCCTGGGCGACTGGGCCTACGATTTCGCGATTTTTCTCAACACCCATTTCAACGCCGTGCGGCGTAGGCTAGGCTTCCCGTACTGGTCGTTTTCCGCCTGGGCGAAGCTGAAAGTGAAAAACGCCGTCAATTTCATCGGCGCCTTCGAGCGCGAGCTTGCCGAGGAGGCCCGCCGGCGCGGCGCCGACGGCGTGATCTGCGGCCACATCCACCATCCGACGATCCGCGACGTCGAGGGCGTCGCTTACGTCAACACCGGAGATTTCGTCGAATCCTGCTCCTATGTGGTGGAGCACGACGACGGCCGCCTCGAAGTGATGCGATGGTCGACCGCCGCGGCCGAGGGCGTCGAGGCGGGGCCCGACGCGCTCGCCTCGGAGCTGGTCGGGGTCGACGAAGCGGCGTGATGCGGATTTTGCTGGCGACCGACGCCTGGCGCCCGCAAGTCAACGGCGTCGTCCGCACGCTGGAGAACATGACGCAAGCCGCCGCCGCGCTCGGCGCCTCGTTCGCGTTCCTGACTCCCGAGGCGTTTTCGACCTTCCCGCTGCCGACTTATGCGGAGATCCCCGTCGCGATCCCGAATTTCTGGGAAGTGGCGAGGTTCATCGACGCGGCGGACGCCGATCACGTGCATATCGCCACCGAAGGTCCGATCGGCTGGACGGCGCGCCATTATTGCCTGGAGCGCGGGCGGCTGTTCACCACCAGCTTTCACACGCGCTTTCCCGAATATGTGCGCGCGCGCGTCGGCATTCCCGAGGAATGGACCTACAGCCTGTTGCGCCATTTCCACGCGCCTTCGGCGGCGGTGATGGCGCCGACGCCCTCGATCTGCGACGATCTGACGCGCCGCGGTTTTGCGGGCGTGCGGGTGTGGACGCGCGGCGTCGATCACGTGACGTTCCGGCCGCGAACGGCCGCGCGCGGCGGCCTCGGGCTGGAGCTGCCGCGACCGATCTTTCTCTATGTCGGGCGGATTGCGGTGGAGAAGAATTTGGAGGCGATGTTGGCGCTCGATCTGCCCGGCTCGACCGTGCTCATCGGCGACGGTCCGGCGCGCGAGCGCCTCGCACGCCGCTATCCGCACGCGCATTTTCTGGGCGCGCGCTTCGGCGAGGCGCTGGCGGAAGCCTACGCCGACGCCGACGTTTTCGTATTTCCCTCGCGCACGGACACGTTTGGCGTCGTGCTGCTGGAGGCGCTGGCGAGCGGGTTGCCGGTGGCGGCCTTTCCGGCGCCGGGCCCGCTCGACGTGATCGCCGACAGCGGCGCCGGGGTTCTTGGCGAGGATTTGCGCGAGGCTTGCCTGGCGGCGCTCGAAATTCCGCGCGAGGCGGCGCGGGCGCGGGCGCTCGCCTTCAGCTGGGCCGAGAGCGCCCGGCAATTCCTCGGCCATATCGCGGAGCAACGCGCCGCGCAGCTCAGCCGAACAGCTTGAGGCCGGTTTCGGCGTCCTGCTCGTCGAGTTCAACGAGCGCGGCGAAGCGGCGTTCGAGACCGCTTGATTTTGCAGGCGTTCGGGCCGTCTCGGCGCTGCGCGCCTCCAGCGTGCGCGCGCGCATGCGGGCGTCGGCGAGCGGCCGCAAATCCTTGAGCACGTCGGCGAGTTGGCGCAAAATCTCGGCCGCGCGTTCGGCGTCCTGGGCGCGCCGGGCGCGTTCCGCCTCGCCACTACGGGCGTGGGCTTCGATTCGGTCGGCGGCGGCGAACAGGCGCGCGACGTCCTCGGCGCGACGGCGGCGGGCGATTTCTTCGAGAAACCGCCGACCCCGGTCCGTCGCCATCAATACGGCGCGGATCGCCTCGAAATCGGCCTCGCTCAGGTGGGTGGACGGCGCCATCAACGGCGGCGGCCCCAACGGCCGCCGGCGCGCCCCGACCTCGCCCGAGCGGGCGCAGCGCCGACACGGCGAGACAGGAATGACATTGGCCCCGTCGGCATAGGCGCGACCCAAGCAATGGCGGATTTGGATTTCTCGTTACAAACACACGCCATAAGAGAATTTTCTACGAATACAACTTTTAATATATCTAGGCAAGGCCTTGTTTTCTATGCAGAGCCCCAGGCGATCCCGCCGCGGTCCGCGAGCAGGATCAGGTCCGGCTTCGGTCGCCGCTGCGTCATGCGCATCTCTTTTCTTGTCCGCCTCGGTGCAAAAACGGGTTTCCCGGCGCCCCGGCCGAAGGGTAGAGGGAAGGAGCCTCAAGGTTGGAGACGCTAAAAACATGACGGGCGCGATGCGCACTGGGCAAGGCGGTCGCGTCGACCGCTCGCGCCTCATCGGTTTCAGCTTCGACGGCCGCCGCTATCAGGGCCTTGCCGGCGACACGCTGGCGTCCGCGCTGATCGCCAATGGCGTCCATCTGATGGGACGCTCGTTCAAGTACCATCGCCCGCGCGGGCCTCTGTCGCTGGGCTCCGAGGAGCCGAACGCGCTGGTCGCGGTCGACGCCGGCAAGGGCCGCGTGACGCCGAACCTGCGCGCGACGCAGGTCGAGATCTACGAGGGCCTGAAGGCGCGCTCGCAGAACGCCTGGCCGTCGCTGGAGCACGACGCGATGGCGGTCAACGGCGCGCTTTCGGCGCTGTTTCCCGCCGGCTTCTACTACAAGACCTTCATCGGGCCGCAGGGCGCCTGGGAGCACCTCTACGAGCCGGCGATCCGCCGCGCCGCCGGCCTCGGCGTCGCGCCGACCGGCGCCGGACCCCGACCACTACGCCTACGAGCATCGCCATTGCGAAGTCGCGGTCGTCGGCGCCGGCCCGGCCGGGCTCGCGGCGGCGCGCGCCGCGGCGCGCGCCGGCGGCCGCGTCATCCTGTTCGACGAGCAGGCGGAATTCGGCGGCTCGCTGCTCGGCGGACGCGCAGACGACGATCGACGGCAAGCCGGCGGCGGAATGGGTCGCCGAGGTCGTCGCGGAACTCGCGGCGCTGCCCAACGTCACGCTGCTGCCGCGCACGCAGGTGTTCGGCTATTACGCGCAGAATTTCCTCGCCGCCGAAGCAGCGCGTCACCGACCACCTCGCCTATCCCGACCCAAGCTGCCGCGCGAGCGGTTCTGGCAGGTGCGGGCGAAGCGCGTGATCCTCGCGACCGGCGCGCACGAGCGCCCGCTGGTGTTCCCCGACAACGACCGGCCGGGGATCATGCTCGCCGATTCCGCGCGCGCGCTCGCGGTCGCGCTACGGCGTGCAACGCCGGCCACCGCGTCGTCGTCGCCACCACGCACGACGGCGGCTATCGCGCCGCGCTCGATCTCGCCGACGCCGGCTGCGAGATCGCCATGATCGCCGACTCGTCGCGCCGAGGCGACCGGGGTCTGGCCGCAGCGCCGCGCGCGCGCGCGGGCTGCCGGTCGAGACGCATCGCGACGATCCTCGGCTCGCGCGGCGGCCTTCGCGTCACCCACGCGCGGGTCGCGCGGCTGTGGTCGGACGGCCGGGCCGGCCAGCCCGACGACATCGCCTGCGACCTCATCGCCATGAGCGGCGGCTGGACGCCGAGCGTGCATCTGTTCTCGCAGTCGCGCGGCAAGCTGAAGTTCGACGCGCGAGACGCGGACTTTCCTGCCCGGGCGCGCCGGCGCAGGACATGTCTCGTCGGCGCCTGCGCCGGCGTGTTCGATTTCGCCGAGGCGCTCGCGGACGCGGCGCAGGCCGGCGCGCGAGGGCGCCGAGCGCGCCGCAGCGTCGAGGGGGCCGACGCCTCGGGCGGCGGCACGCTCGGCCTCGTCGCGCCGATGCCGGAGGAGCAACTCGCCAAGGCCTTCGTCGATTTCCAGAACGACGTCACCGCGCGCGACATCAGGCTCGCGACGCGCGAGGGCATGCGCTCGATCGAGCACATCAAGCGCTACACCACGACCGGCATGGCGACCGATCAGGGCAAGACCTCCAACATGAACGCGCTCGCCATCGCCGCCGATTCGCTCGGGCGCGAGATCGCCGAAGTCGGCCTCACCACGTTCCGCCTGCCCTATACGCCCGTCACCTTCGGCATTTTCGGCGGCCCGTCGAAGCGCGAGATGCTGGACCCGATCCGCGAGACGCCGATCCATTCCTGGTACGTCGCCAAGGCGCCGTCTGGGAGGAGGCCGGCCTGTGGAAGCGCGCCTCGCGCCTGCCGCTGCCCGGCGAGAGCGCCGAACAGACCGTGCGCCGCGAGTGCCTGACGACGCGCGCCAAGGCCGGAATCATGGACGCCTCGACGCTCGGCAAGATCGAGGTCGTCGGCCCCGACGCCGCCGAGTTTCTCAACCGGCTCTACATCAACTCGTTCACCAAGCTCGGCGTCGGGCGCTGCCGCTACGGGCTGATGCTCAACGAGCATGGGCTTCATCTACGACGACGGCGTCGTGATGCGGCTGGCGGAGGACCGCTTCCACATCACCACCACCACCTCCGGCGCCGCGCATGTCTTCGCGGTGATGGAGGATTACCTGCAGACCGAATGGCCGGACCTGAAGGTGCGCTTCACCTCGATCACCGAGCAATGCGCGACGATCGCGATCAACGGCCCGCTGGCGCGCGACATCCTTGCGCCCGCTGGTCGAGGGAATCGACCTGTCGGCGCCGCCTTCCCGCATATGAGCGTGCGCGATGGCCGCATCGCCGGCGTCGCCGACCCGGCTCGCGCGCGTCAGCTTCACCGGCGAAATGGGCTTCGAGGTCAACGTGCCCTCGGACTACGGGCTCGCCGTGCAGGAGGCGATCTGGGCGGAGGCGGAGAAGCGCGGCGCCTGCGCCTACGGCCTCGACACGCTGCTGATGCTGCGCGCCGAAAAAGGCTTCATCGTCGTCGGCCAGGAGACCGACGGCACGGTGACGCCCGACGACGTCGGCATGGGCCGGATGATCGCGATGTCGAAGCCGGATTTCGTCGGCAAGCGCTCGCTGGCGCTGCCGGACCTGAAGCGCGCCGGCGCGCAAGCAGCTCGTCGGCCTGCTTCCCGACGATCCCCATCACCACCCGACGAGGGCGAGCAGATCGTCGCCTCGGCGCACGCGCCGGCGGGGTCGCAGGCGCTCGGCCACGTCACGTCTTCCTATATGAGCCCGACCTTGGGCCGCTCGTTCTGCCTGGCGCTGCTCGCCGACGGGCGCGCGCGGATCGGTCAGACGGTTTACGCGGCCGGGATGGAAGGCGCGTTTCCGGCAAAAGTGGTCGAGCCGATGTTCTACGACAAAGAGGGGCTGCGTCTTGACGCCTAACGCCATTCGCCGCTCCGTCCTCGACGGTTGCCCGCTGCCGACGACGGAAAAAGCGAAAGCCTACGCCCTGCCCTTCGCGACGCGGTTCAATCTGCGCGGCGGCGCTGACGTCGTCGGCCCGGTGGCGGACGCTTTTGGCGTCGCGCCGCCGATGCAGCCGCTGGGCTCGGCCGCGCAGGCCGATCGCGCGGCGCTGTGGCTTGGACCCGACGAATGGTTGTTGATCGCCGAGGAGAGCGCCGCGGATTTGGGGCCCAAGCTGGAGAAAGCGCTGGCCGGCGTATTTCACAGCCTCGTTGACGTCTCGCACCGCCAGGTCGGCATCGCGCTCGAGGGTTTGGGCGCGGCAAGACTGCTCGCGGCGGGCTGCCCGCTCGATCTCGATCTCAGGGCCTTTCCTGTCGGCATGTCGACCCGGACGCTGCTGGTGAAGGCCGAGATCGGCCTGTGGCGGCGTGAGGAGAATGTCTTCCGCATCGAGGTTCTGCGGTCTTTCGCCCCCTATGTGGCGCGCATCCTCGACGAGGCGGCGAGGGACCAAGGCTGAGGCTCGCGCTCGGCATTGACGCGGCCTGGACGGCGAGCGGTTCAAGCGGCGTCGCGCTCGTCGCGGAGACGGCGAGCGGTTGGCGGCTGCTCGCGGCGGAAAGTTCTTACGCGCGATTTGGCGAGCGGGCCGCCGGCCTCCGCGGCGAACCGCCCGACGTCGCCGCGCTCATCGACGCCTGCCGCCGGCTCGGCGGTCGCGCGCCCGATCTGGTGGCGGTGGACATGCCATTGGCGCTGACCCCGATCGTCGGCCGCCGGGTCAGCGACCGCGCCATATCCTCCGCCTTCGGGGCCGCAAAGGCTGCGACCCATTCGCCGAGCGCGTTGCGGCCGGGACGGCTGGCCGACGCCTTTCGCGAGGATTTCGCGCGCGAAGGATTTGCGCTTTGCACGGCGCAAGGCGTCGTGACGCCGGGGCTGATGGAGGTCTATCCGCACGCCGCATTGCTGGCGCTGACCGGCGACAAGACCCGCCTGACCTACAAGGCCGGCAAGACGACGATCTATTGGCCCGGCGCCGCTTTGCCCTTGCGGCGCGAGCGGCTCGGCGAGGTCTGGCGGCGCGTCGTCGCGTTGTTGGCAGCGCGCATCGCCGGCGTCGCCGAGGCGCTGCCGCCGCCGTCGCCCAAGGTGCGCGGCCGGGAGCTGAAAGCCTACGAGGACAGGCTGGACGCGGTGGTCTGCGCCTTTGTCGCCATCGCCGCGCTCAACGGCGAGGCGCGCGCTTATGGCGACGAGGTCTCGGCGATCTGGGTTCCCCAAGGCGCACCGCTCGGTCCGCGCCCAACCGCTAACGCGGTTCACTCGAATAGCAACATTTGGAAATTGACGACTTCGAAGCCTCGCTTTTGCAAGGCGACGATGAGGTCGAGATCGGCCGTTACAACACCTGGTGGCGCTCGAGATCCAGCAACGCGAAGGCTGCGTCGGTCAGCCGAGTCTGATGAACTCGGGAGTTTCCGCCGCCCGTCGCGCTTCGGGGCTAAGCTCGCCGGCTTTCTGATGAGAAGGCCGAGCTCAAGCCTGATTTTCGATCGCATGGATTCCGCGCATTGCCGCAAGAGGTTCGATGCTTCGGTGAGCGCATGCGTCGTGGTCGCCAAAGCCGGCGCTCGCTTGATCTCCTATAGCAGATCGGTCCAAATGCTCCTTGCGGTAAACGGATGAAGTCGTTTGTGGCGAGAGATAAATCTATCGTCCGCAAGCCCGACGACCAGCAGCACAAGCAGATTTGTGTCGAGGACGAACGTCTTGCTCAAGGCTCACGCGACTTCGCGGTCGCGCATTTCCATGACGTGATTATCGTTTCCAGCAACCACCAGCACTTTGTAAATCCGCTTCCGGCGCAACAGCATCTCTCGTTATCCCCTTAAGTGGGCCGCTCTCGGGTTCGTCTTGATCCAACCTGTTGAAACCCAGCGTGATTTCCCAATTTCCTTCCCGGAAGCGCACTTCTTCAAGGGAAATCCGAGCAATCGGCTCGTCGGCGTAAATCTGGGCGAGCCATTCCTTTGCTGCGCGTACGGCCGCCTCCGGACGGATATTCTCGGCCATCGCCTGCCACTCCCTATTGTGGAACCTTGAAACAATATCACGGCCTCTTCGAGCTTGCAGCGGAAAGGCGCAAACGGCGCGGGGCCGCCTCGGCGGATCTGGGTTCCGGCCGAACAAACCTTCCATGCACTCACGCCGGCGGCCCGCGGGCGCCCCGCCGCCCTTTTTCCGTCGGGTTCGGCCGACATAGACGCGGTTTAAGTCCTGGACCTAGGTATGGAAACCCGAGCCAATTTCGTCGCCATCGGCGCCTTCACGCTGGCCGTCGTCGCCGGCGCCTTCCTGTTCGTGCTGTGGATGGCGGGTTACGGCGGCTCCGACAATCTCGCGCGCTACCGCGTCGTGTTCCAGGGCTCGGTTTCCGGTCTGGCGAGCGGCGGCATCGTGCTGTTCAACGGCCTGCGCGTCGGCGAGGTCAAGTCGGTCGATTTCGTGCGCAATGATCCCAGCCGCGTCGCCGCCGAGATCGAGCTTGATGTGCGCATTCCGGTGCGCGCCGACACCAAGGCGCGGCTCGAGATGCAGGGCTTGACGGGCGCGTCGGCCATAGCGCTGTCCGGCGGCGCATCGGACGCCAAGCCGATCGCCTCCAGACCCGGCGAGCCGCCGACGCTGCTGGCCGAGCCGAGCCAGATCCAGAACCTGCTGGTCAACGTCCAGAACATCTCGACCAAAGCGGATTCCGTGCTGACGCGAGCCGACAAATTGTTCGCCGACACCGGGCCCGCCTTCTCCGACACGGTGAAGAACATTGATCTGTTCTCCAAGTCGCTCAGCGACGCCTCGAGCGGCCTTGCCGGCGCGATCACCGGCATCGGCGAGATCGGCAAGAAGATCGGCCCGCTGGCGGGGCGGCTGGAAAAGCTCAGCGACGACGCCGACAAGCTGCTCAGCGCCGTCGACCCCGCCAAAGTGCGCAAGAGCGTCAACGATCTCAACGCCTTCACCTCTTCGCTCGGCGATAAGGAGGGGCCGACGCAACTGGCGCTCGCCAACGCGGCTGCGCTGGTCAAGCGTCTCAACGACAGTGCGGTGAAGCTCGACGCCGCGCTCGACGCCGTGAACGGCGTCGCCAAAGCCTTCGACGCCAAAAAGGTCAGCGCGCTGATGGACGGCGCGGCCTCGGTCGGCCAGACGCTGACCGACAATCGCGCCAATCTCGACAAAACGCTGAAGGACGCCGCCGAAATCGCCGCCAAGCTCGACGCCTCCGCCGACAAGGTCGAGGGCCTGATGACAGCCGCGCAAAACATGCTCGGCGCGCCGGGCACCAAGAGCGCGCTGGATGAAGTCGGCGACGCTGCGAAATCGGTAAAAACGCTGGCCGACGAGACGACTGCGCGGGTGCGGCTGATGTCGACGGGGCTGGTGCGCTTCAGCGGCTCCGGCCTCAAGGAATATGAGGGCATGGCGGTGGACGCGCGAAAAACCCTCGACGATATTGACCGGCTGATCCTCAGCATCGAGAAACATCCGACGCAGTTGATCTTCGGCTCGAAATGAGGCGCCCATGAAAGACCCTGCGTTTCGAGTTGCGCGCATCGCGAACACGATCAACCCGTCCGGCTTTCCTTGATCGCTTCGGCCTCGCGCTTCGCCGCCGCCCCGAGATCCTCCAGCCGTCGCGCCCAGTGGGCCAGCATCAGATTGAGCCAACCGCCGACCTCCGTCAGCGGCCGCGGATCGAAATGATAATAACGCTCGCGGCCGCGCCTCTCGATCCGCGCCAATCCCGCCAGTCGCAGAACCTGCAAATGCTCGCAGATCGCCGGCCGCCCGATCGGCATATCGGCGGCCAACTCGGACGCGCGCCGGGCGCCGGTGCGCAACTCCATCAGCAGCCGCCGCCGCACCGGGTGAGCCAGAGCGGCGAAGGCGTCCGGCGCTTTTGCTGTTGGGTTCACGCGCGCTCCCTTTGGTGGTCGCGCATTATGTCGGAAATATCCGACGCATCAAGCACAACTTCCGTCGGCGGCCAAGCCCGCCGATCGCGCCCGGGCGCTTCACGCGCCGCGGCTTCATCTGTCTACCTTGCTGCTTTTGCTTACCTTTGGCGTTTTTATCAAACACCGGCGCGGCCTCACGCCGGCAGCCCGAAAATCCGCCCGCGCGCCGTTGCGCAACGGCGCGCCCCTGTGTTAGTTGACCCGCCGCCGCGAGCCAATGCGCTCGCTGGCGCACATCTTGAGCTGGACCGCGGACGCAACCGGCGCGCGCTGGAGTGCGTAAGCGCGTCTCAACTAGGGCGGAACCTTGGCCGACCAAAGCGAACACGTTTCGGGCGTAGCCGGTCGTTACGCTTCCGCGCTTTATGCGCTCGCTTCCGATGAGCGCCAGACGGCGGAAGTCGCCGCTTCGCTGGCGTCGCTCCAGACCATGATCTCGGGCAGCGCGGACCTGCGCCGGCTCGTGCGCTCGCCGGTGTTCTCGTCCGCCGAACAGACCCGGGCGCTCAACGCCCTTCTGGAAAAGGCCGCGATTTCCGGCATCGCCGCCAATTTCGTGCGCCTCGTCGCCGCCAAGCGCCGGCTGTTCGCGCTTTCCGACATGATCCGCGACTACAACAAGCTCTACGACGCCGCCCGCGGATTGACCCGCGCCGAGGTGACGAGCGCCGCGCCGTTGAGCGACGCTGAGGTCGCCGACCTCAAGGATCAGCTGCGCGGCAAGGCCGCCGGCCAGGATGTCGCGCTTTCGGTCAAGATCGATCCCGCCATCATCGGCGGCCTCATCGTCAAACTTGGGTCGCGCATGGTCGACGGCTCGCTTCGCACCAAACTCAACGCCATACGAACCGCCATGAAAGAGGTCGGCTGATGGATATCCGCGCCGCTGAAATCTCCTCCATTCTGAAGACCCAGATCGCCAATTTCGGCGCCGACGCCGAAGTCAGCGAAGTCGGTCAGGTGCTCTCCGTCGGCGACGGCATCGCCCGCGCCTATGGCCTCGACAAGGTGCAGGCCGGCGAGATGGTCGAGTTCGAGAACGGCACGCGCGGGATGGCGCTGAACCTCGAAACCGACAACGTCGGCATCGTCATTTTCGGTTCCGACCGCGAGATCATGGAAGGCCAGACCGTCAAGCGCACCGGCGCCATCGTCGACGTGCCGATCGGCAAGGGACTCTTGGGCCGCGTCGTCGACGCGCTCGGCAACCCCATCGACGGCAAGGGGCCGATCGTCTACGAAAAGCGCGCCCGCGTCGACGTAAAAGCGCCCGGCATCATTCCACGCAAGTCGGTCAACGAACCGATGGCGACGGGCCTCAAAGCCATCGACTCGATGATCCCGATCGGCCGCGGCCAGCGCGAGCTTATCATCGGCGACCGCCAGACCGGCAAGACCGCGATCGCGCTCGACACCATCCTCAACCAGAAGTCGCTCAACGTCGAAGGCGCGCCGGAGAGCCAGAAACTCTATTGCGTCTATGTCGCGATTGGCCAGAAGCGCTCGACGGTGGCGCAGTTCGTGAAAGTGCTCGAAGAGAACGGCGCGCTCGAATATTCGATCATCGTCGCCGCCACGGCGTCGGATCCGGCGCCGATGCAGTTCCTGGCGCCGTTCTCGGCCTGCGCGATGGGCGAATATTTTCGCGACAACGGCATGCACGCCGTGATCGTCTATGACGACCTCTCCAAACAGGCGGTCGCCTATCGCCAGATGTCGCTGCTGCTGCGCCGCCCGCCGGGCCGCGAGGCCTATCCCGGCGATGTGTTCTATCTGCACTCCCGCCTGCTTGAGCGCGCCGCGAAGATGAACGCGGATTTTGGCTCAGGCTCGCTGACGGCGCTGCCGATCATCGAGACCCAGGCCAACGACGTGTCGGCCTATATCCCAACCAACGTGATCTCGATCACCGACGGCCAGATCTTCTTGGAGACTGACTTGTTCTACCAGGGCGTCCGGCCGGCGGTGAACGTCGGTCTGTCGGTGTCGCGCGTCGGCTCCTCGGCGCAGACCAAGGCGACCAAGAAGGTCGCGGGCAAGATCAAGGGCGAACTCGCGCAATACCGCGAAATGGCGGCGTTCGCCCAGTTCGGCTCCGACCTCGACGCAGTGACGCAGCGCCTGTTGAACCGCGGCGCGCGGCTGACCGAACTCCTGAAACAGCCGCAATACTCGCCGCTGAAGATGGAGGAGCAGGTCTGCGTGATCTACGCCGGCGTCAACGGCTATCTCGACAAGCTGGCGATCGGCAAGGTGGCGCCGTTCGAGAGCGGCTTCCTGTCGACGCTGCGCTCAAAGCATACCGATCTGCTGGACTCGATTCGCACCAGCAAAGACCTGTCCGACGCCGACGCGGCCAAGCTGAAGTCGGCGGCCGACGCGTTCTCGGCGAGCTTCTCCTGATCGGTTGAGAGGACGGAATGCCCTCGTTAAAAGAACTCAGGAACCGGATCGCCTCCGTCAAATCGACGCAGAAGATCACCAAGGCGATGCAGATGGTCGCGGTGTCGAAACTGCGCCGCGCGCAGGCCGCCGCCGAGGCGGCGCGGCCCTATGCCGACAAGGTCGAGACGGTGCTCGCCAACCTCGCCGGCGCTGGCGCGAGCGGCGGTCAGGGGCCGAGACTGCTGACCGGCAGCGGCACGGACCAGACGCATCTGCTCGTCGTCTGCACCGGCGAACGCGGCCTGTGCGGCGGCTTCAACACCTCGATCGTGCGCATGGCGCGCGAGAAGGCCAACGCGCTGGCCGCCGCCGGCAAGACGGTCAAGATCCTCTGCGTCGGCAAGAAGGGTTTCGACCAACTGAAGCGCACGCATGAGAAGCAGATTGTCGACCAGATCGACCTGCGTAGCGTTCGCACGATCACGTATTCGACGGCGCAGCCGATCGCCTCCAAGTTGATCGAGATGTTCGAGACCGGGCAGTTCGACGTTTGCACCTTGTTCTATTCGCGCTTCCGTTCGGTGATCTCGCAGATTCCGACGGCGCAGCAGCTCATTCCGCCGGAGTTGAAGGAGATCGCCGAGAACGCGCCCTCCTACGACTACGAGCCGGACGAGGGCGAAATCCTCTCGGCGCTGCTGCCGCAGGCGGTGACGGCGCGAATTTATCGCGCGTTGCTGGAAAACGTGGCTTCGTTCTTCGGCGCGCAGATGAGCGCGATGGACAACGCCACCCGCAACGCCGGCGAAATGGTGAAGAAATACACCTTGCGCTACAACCGCACGCGCCAGGCGATGATCACCAAAGAGCTTATCGAAATCATCTCGGGCGCTGAGGCGCTCTAACCCTCTCGCGAAGGACGCACACAATGGCGAGCGCAAACAGCATCGGCCAAGTCACCCAGGTGATCGGCGCGGTCGTGGACGTGCAGTTTCCGGGCGAGCTGCCGCCCATTTTGAACGCCCTGGAGACCACCAACAACGGCAACAAGCTTATTCTGGAAGTCGCCCAGCAGCTCGGCGAAAACACGGTCCGCTGCATCGCCATGGACATTTCCGAAGGGTTGGTGCGCGGCCAGGACGTTACCGACACCGGCGCCCCGATCTCGGTGCCGGTCGGCGAAGGCACGCTCGGCCGGATTATGAACGTGATCGGCGATCCCGTCGACGAAGCCGGCCCGATCCCGATGGAGACGCGGCGCGCCATCCATCAACCGACGCCGGAGTTCATCGAGCAGTCGACGGAAGCGCAGATTCTCGTCACCGGCATCAAGGTCGTCGACCTCATGTGCCCCTACGCCAAGGGCGGCAAGGTCGGCCTGTTCGGCGGCGCCGGCGTCGGCAAGACGGTGCTGATCCAGGAACTCATCAACAACGTCGCCAAGACCCACGGCGGCAACTCCGTGTTCGCCGGCGTCGGCGAGCGCACGCGCGAGGGCAACGACCTCTATCACGAGTTCATCGATTCCAAGGTCAACGCCGACCCGCATCACCCCGACCCGAGCGTGAAGTCGAAATGCGCTTTGGTGTTCGGGCAGATGAACGAGCCGCCGGGCGCCCGCATGCGCGTCGCGCTCTCGGGCCTGACGGTCGCCGAATATTTCCGCGATCAGGGCCAGGACGTGCTGTTCTTCGTCGACAACATTTTCCGCTTCACGCAGGCCGGCTCGGAAGTGTCGGCGTTGCTCGGCCGCATCCCTTCCGCCGTCGGCTATCAGCCGACGCTCGCCACCGACATGGGCGCGCTGCAGGAGCGCATCACCACGACGACCAAGGGGTCGATCACCTCGGTGCAGGCGATCTACGTGCCGGCCGACGACTTGACCGATCCGGCGCCGGCGACCTCGTTCGCCCATCTGGACGCGACGACGGTGCTGTCGCGCGCGATCTCGGAAAAGGGCATCTATCCCGCCGTCGACCCGCTCGAACTCGACCTCGCGCATGTTGACCGCCGCCGTCGTCGGCGAGGAGCACTACGACACCGCGCGCGCGGTGCAGCAGGTGTTGCAGCGCTACAAGGCGTTGCAGGACATCATCGCGATTCTGGGCATGGACGAGCTGTCTGAAGAGGACAAGCTGACGGTCGCGCGCGCGCGAAAGATCGAGCGCTTCATGTCGCAGCCGTTCGACGTCGCCGCCGTGTTCACCGGCACGCCCGGCGTGCAGGTGAAGATCGAGGACACGGTCAAGGGCTTCAAGGGCATCGTCGAGGGCAAGTACGATCACCTGCCGGAGGCCGCGTTCTACATGGTGGGCGCGATCGAGCAGGCGGTCGAGAAGGCCAAGCGGCTCGCCGAAGGCGGCTGAGGCCGGGGCGCGATTGACGGGATGTGAACCGCATGGCCGTATTTCATTTCGAACTCGTCTCGCCCGACAAGCTGCTGTTCAACGGGCCGGCGCAATCGGTGCTGGTTCCCGGCAGCGAAGGCGATTTTCAGGTGCTGCGCGACCACGCGCCGGTGATGACCGCGCTGCGGCCGGGCGTCGTCGCCATCGAGGAGGAGGGCGGCAAGACGCTGCGTTATTTCGTGCGCGGCGGCTTCGTCGACGTCAACCCCGGCGGCTGCATCCTGCTCGCCGAAACGGCGATGCCGGCCGAGGACGTCAACGCCGCGCATCTCGATGAGGAAATCAAGAACGCCGAGGAAGACGTCGCCGACGCCTCGGACGACAACAAGCGCCTCGCCCAGGAAAAACTCGACCGCCTGCGCGAACTGAAGGAAGCGATGAAGCTGTGATATCCATGGCCCACCGCGCGAACGGCGGTCGGTTCGAAAGGGCGTCGGCATGAGCCGGCGTTCGCGCCGCTTCGCTTTGGTTGCGCTGGTCGCGGCGAGCGTCGGCGCCCACGCGGCCGAGTTGCCGTCGCGCGCGGCCAAGCCGAAGGCCGACGACAAAGCCCGCGCCTGCGAGATCGCCGGCGAACGTGGGATCGCCTTGCCGAACGGCGGCTGCGTCAAGATCAGCGGCTATGTCAGCGCCGGCGTCGCGGCGGGCAACACCAAACACTGACGCTTACAACTCTCCGCGCCGCCGCCGCTCCGCATCGTCCCAGGCGGTCAGCGCCTGATAATCCGGCACGAAGCCCAACCCCTTGCGCGCGTCGGAGGACACCGCGTTCTGCGACGTCACGACGTCAATCAGCGCCGGCGCGTTGGCCAACGCCCGGCGCAGCGCCGGCGCCAAATCCTCGGGCCGTTCGACGCGCTCGCCATGCGCGCCGAGCGCGCGGGCGAGCGCCGCATAGTCGGAATGGCGCAAAGTGGTGCCGACGACGCGGCCGCCGTAGTTGAACTCCTGATCGTAGCGCTCGATGTTCCATGCGGCGTTGTTGGAGACGATGAACACCGCCTTCGCCCCGTGCCTGACCGCCGTGTCGATCTCCATTGCGTTGATGCCGAACGCGCCGTCACCGGAGATCGCAATCACCTGCCGTCCGGGCTCCGCCAGCGCGGCGGCGATGGCGAAGGGGACGCCGACGCCGAGACATCCGAACGCGCCGGCGTCCATATAGGTGCGCGCCGAAATCCCGACGCGGGCAAAACTCAGGAGATCGCCGCCATCGGCGATGGCGATGTAATCGGGATCGGCGACTTGTTTGATCGCCTCGAAGATCGCCGCCGGATGCACCTTGCCGTCCTCGCCGCGCGTCGGCGCCGGCGCGGGGGCCGAGCGCTTCTCGTGCCGCTCGCGCAGCGACGCCGCCCATACCTTGTCGCAAGCGGGCTCGCGGTTGCCGGCCGCGGCGACGATCGCGTCGAGCGCGAGCGCCGGCGTCGCCAGCAATTCGGGATCGCCGCGCCGGTTGTCGAGGAGTTCGCCGGCGTTGTCGGCGATGCGAACGAAACGGGCGGCAGGGAACACGGCCGGCGAGCCGTAGCCCATCTGATAGTCGAGCCGCCGGCCGACGACGAGCACGAGGTCCGCCTCCGACATCGCCGCCGCGCGCATCGCGCCGACGAAGGATTTGTGGCCGGGCGGGATAAGGCCCCGGCTCTCCTGGGTGTCGAGATAGACGGCGCCGCTGGCGTCGAGCAGCCGGGTCAGCGCGGCGCCGGCTTCGCGGGCGCCGCGTCCGGTGACGACCAGCGGCCGCTGGGCGCGCCAGATCGCGTCCGCCGCCGCCGCGGCGGCCGTGGGATCGGGCGGGATGACGCGGGCCGGCTTCGGCCGCAGCCAATCCGCGAGCACCAGGTTTTCAGGCACATGCGCGCGCAGCACGTCAGTTGGAATTTCGATATAGGCCGGCCCCGGCTCGCCGGCGTCGCCGAAGGCGCGCGCGACCGCCTCGTCGAACTCCCTGATCACCTGATCGGGGACGCGCGCGGTGCGCGCGTAGCGGCAGACCGGCTTCAGCAAATCGACATGCGGAATATCCTGCAACGGCCCCATATTGGCCTGCGGGCGCGAGGTGCAGCCGCCGATCAGCAGCACCGGCGCACGGGCCAGCG
Organism: uncultured Pseudomonadota bacterium; assembly: GCA_963835115.1. Taxonomy (GTDB): domain Bacteria; phylum Pseudomonadota; class Alphaproteobacteria; order Rhizobiales; family Beijerinckiaceae; genus Roseiarcus. Next base: position 9,575 of record CAWIEP010000028.1, on the reverse strand, counting down.
AAGCGTTGGCCATCGCGGTGACGCAATTGGTGACGCCGGGACCGGCGGTGACCATCGCCACGCCAAAACCGCCGGCCAATTCCGCGTGGGCGTGCGCCATGTGCACCGCCGCGCCCTCGTCGCGCACGTCAATGATGCGGATTCCGAGCCGCGCCACGTGGTCCCAGATCGGCTGGATATGGCCGCCTTGCAGGCCGAACACGCGGTCGATTCCGCGAGCCTTGAGAAACCGCGCGATCCAGGCGGCGCAGGAGAGTTCGTCCTGGTTGAGATCCACTCGCGGGTCGGTCACGGCGTCCTCTCGTCTTGGCTGGCTGTGTTGAGCTTTGCGCGCAACTCGCGATGCAGGATTTTTCCCGTGGCGGTGCGCGGCATGTCGGCCTCGACGAAGAACGAGACCGAGCGCGGCCGTTTGTAGCCGGCGAGTTTGTCGCGCGACCAATCGATCAGCTCCGCTTCGCTCAGCGTCTCGCCCTCGTGCAGCACGACGACCGCGTGAACCCGCTCGCCCCATTTGGCGTCGACGACGCCGACCACCGCGACGTCGCGCACGTGTCGATGCGCGCCGATGACGGTTTCGACCTCGGAGGGGTAGATGTTCTCGCCGCCGGAGATGATGAGATTCTTCTTGCGGTCGATCAACCGAATGAACCCGTCGCCGTCGCGCAAGGCCATGTCGCCGACCGTGCAATAATCGCCGCGAAAGGCCTCGGCGGTTTTATCCGGCAGCCTCCAATAGCCCTCGAACGTGTAGGGGTTGCAGGAATAAAGCTCGCCCGGCGCGCCATCGGCGACCTCAACGCCGGCCTCGTCGAGAATCCGGATCGGCGCCGAGCCCACGCATTCACGCCCGACCGTGCCGAGATGGGTGAACTGCTCGTCCGGGTGCAGCATCGTCACCCAGCCCGCCTCGCTGGAGCCATAGAGTTCATAAAGGCCGGAGTTCTGGAACATCTCCATGACCGCAAGCTTGGTGTCCGGCCGCGCCGGGGCCGACGAGATCATCAGCTTCGTCGACGCCGCCGAGATTGAGTTGGCTCGCGCCGCCTGCGACAGTCCCGACATCATGATGTAATGCGTCGGCACCAAAGAGGTGAAACTCGCGCCGCCTTCGGCCAACGCGCGGATCGCATGTTCGGGATCGAAGCTCTTGCGCGAATAAATGTGCGTCGCCGCGCCGCATTTGGCGAACGCGCCGAAGAAATTGAGCGAATTGGCGTGGCACATCGGCATGACCAGCAGCGCTGAATCTGGCGCGATCGAGTCCCAGTTCGATCTCGGTGACCATCCGATCATCGCGTCGCTGCGATGCGTGCGGATCGACGCCCTTCGGATTGTCCCGTGGTGCCGGAGGTGTACATCAACACGGAGGGATCGCGAGGTCAGCGCGAACGTCGAGCGGGCGCGCCGCGGCGGCGGCCAGCAGCGTCTTCGTAGTCGCGATAGCCGGCCGGCGCGCGCTTGCCGAAATGGATGCGGCGATCTTGCCGATCGACAAGTTGCGGCGCGATCTCCTCGACGATGCCGACAAGCTCGTCCTGCACGATCAGCGCCGCGCATTCGGCGTTCTCGATGATGGCGAGCGCTTCCCGCGCCACAAGGCGGAAATTGATCGGCACGGCGACGAGCCCGGCCTTGGCCGCCGCCGCATAGATCTCGACCCATTCCAGACAATTATAGGCCAGCACCGCGACACGGTCGCCTTTGGCCAGTCCGAGGCCCAGCAGCGCATTGGCGAGGCGGCAGGCGCGGGCGTCCCACAAGGAAAACGTCATTTGGCGTTCGAGATCGCTCGCGCCGATCTTGTCGGGCGCGAGCCGAGCGTGCGCGCTCAGTGTTTGCCCCAGGTTCAACAGGCCGGGCGTCGCCGCGTCCGCGTTTCGCGCCGCCGGCATTCGCTCCTCCCCTCGCGCTGGGACTTACACCCTTACACGGGGGCGAGCGTTCTCTTCGCCGCGCCGCCGGCCAGACAGCCGACCAGATAGGCGATGAAGAACAGCACCGCCGTCTCCAGCCAGAACGCGGCTCGACCCGACAAAATGCCGATCACCGCCACGACGAAGCCGACGCCGAGCGCGATCAGCGCATTGCGAAACCAGCCTTCAAACCAGGGCTGTTGCGGCCCTTCGGCTTCGTTTCGCCAGCCGATCCAGCCGCCGACGAGCGCGGCGAGCAGGAGCCAGAACCAGAGAAAAGTAAAAGTCATAAAACATGGCGATCTCCTTCGCGCGCTGCGGGCCGCGCCGACGTCATTTCAGCTGAATTTCGATGCGGCGGTTCTTCGCCATGCCCTCGTCCGTGTCGTTGGAGGCGACCGGTTTGTCCGCGCCCTGGCCAACCGTCGTCACGCGGGCCGCGTCGACGCCGGCGCGCGTCAGCGCGGCGGCGACGGCGTCGGCGCGCGACTTGGAGAGCCGCTTGTTGCTCGCGGGATCGCCGATGTTGTCGGTGTAGCCCGACACTTCGAGTTTCGCATCGGCGCAACGGTTGGCGACATGCGCCAATTGCCGCGATCAACGGCGCGGAAGCCGGCGAGACGGCCGCCTTGCCGAGCGCGAACTGCACGCTCGCGTGCATCGAGCAGGTAAACCATGTATGTCTCGCAGCGCGGCGGCTCCAGCTTGGTGTCGGCGCGATGTCGGCGAGCGTCGGCGGCGTATTGGCGGCGGCTGCCGTTTTCTGCGCCTCCTCGGCCTTTTGCGCCTCGTCGAGACGCGCGTTTTGCGCCTGTGCGGACTTCGGCGGCCTGCTTGGCGGCGGCGGCGCTGTCCGCGGCCGCCTTGGCCGCGTCGGCGGCCTTTGTGGCCGCCGCGGCGACGCTGGCGACGCCGGCGGCGCCGGCTTCCTTAGCGGCGCTGGCCGCTTTGTCCGCCGCAGCGGCGCTCTCGGCCGCCGCCTTGGCCGCGTCCGCGGCGGCTTTTGCGTCGCCGGCGCGCTTTTGCGCCTCTTGCGAGCGCGCGCCCGCGTCCGTCTGCCGTGCGTCGGCGGCGGCTTTGGCCGTCTCCGCTGCGGTCTTGGCGGCCTCTCCGGCGGCCGCCGCGCTCTGCGCGGCCGCCTTCGCCGCGGCATCCGCCTTCTGCGCCTGGTCGGCGACGGCGGTTGCCTGCTTGCCCGCGTCCTCGGCGGACTTCACCGCGTCCGTCGCGGTCTTGGCGGCGGCGGCGGCGGCTGCGGCGCTCTCGCCGGCCGCCTTCGCCGCGGCGTCCGCCTTCTGCGCCTGCTCGGCGACGGCGGTCGCCTGTTTGCCGGCGTCCTCGGCGGACTTCACCGCGTCTGTCGCGGTCTTGGCGGCGGCGGCGGCGGCGGCGGCGCTCTCGCCGGCCGCTTTCGCCGAAGCGTCCGCCTTCTGCGCCTGCTGGCCCGCGTCCTCGGCGGTTTTAGCCGCATCAGTCGCGGTCTTGGCGGCGGCGGCGGCGGATTTCGCGGCGGCTTCCGCCTGGTTCGTCTGGCTCGTCACATCCTCGACGCTGGCCTTGCGCGGCGTCGTCCGACGCCTTCGCGGCGCCCACCGCCGCGACCGCGCTCGCCGCTGCGGCGGCGGCGGCCGTCTCGGCCTTCTGCGCCAAATCTTCGAGCGGCTTTTGGTCGGCGGGCTTCGGCGCATTTTGCGTGACCGCCTGGCGCGCCTCGTCGGCGGCGTTGGCGGCGTCCGACGCGGTCTTGGCCGCATTGCCGGCCTCTGTCGCGCTCGCGGCGGCGGCTTGGGCGGCGTCTTCGGCCTTTTGCGCCTGCGCTTCGAGCGCCTTGGGATCGGCGGCTTTGGCGACCGCCTGTTGCGCCGCGTCGGCCGCCGCAGCGCTCGCCGCAGCGGCTTTGGCGGCGTCCTCGGCCTTCTGCGCCTGGGCTTCCAGCGGCTTCGTATCGGCGGCTTTGGCGACCGCCTGGCTGGCCTCGCCGGCGGCCTTGGCCGCCTCGTCAGCCTTCGTTGCGCTCGCCTCGGCGGCTTTCGCCGCCGCCTCGGCCTGCTGCGCCTGCGCTTCCAGCGGTTTCGCATCGGCGGCTTTGACGACCGCCTGGCGCGCCTCGTCGGCCGCCTTGGCGGCGTCCGCGGACGACTTGGCGGCCACGACCGCCGCCGCCGCGCTCGCGACGGCGACTTTGGCGGCGTCCTCGGCCTTTTTCGCTTGCGCCTCGAGCGGCTTCGTATCGGTTGCGGCGGCGACGGCCTGGTGCGTCTCGTCGGCCGTCGAGGCGGCTTCGGACGCGGTCTTGGCGGCGTCGCCAGCCTCCGTCGCGCTCGCCGCGGCGGCTTGGGCGGCGTCCTCGGCCTTTTGCGCCAGAACTTCGAGCGGCTTGGCGTCGGTGGCCATGACGGCCGCCGCGGTCGCGCCCTTGCGCGCCTCTTCGGCGGCTTTCGCCGAGGCCGCCGCCGCGTCGGCGCTCGCCTGCGCCGCCTTGGCCGCGTCGGCGACCTTGTCCGCGCCAACGGACGGCGTCGGCGAACTCGTCGGCTGCGGGGCAATCGGCGCCGCGGCGGTTTCGGCGGCGTCGGTCGCGCTCTCCGCGGCCTCTGAGGCGGCTTTCGCGCTTTGCTCGGCCATCTTGGCCGCCGCCGCCGCTTGCTTCGCTTGGGCGGCGACTTCTTCCGCCGCCGCCTTGTGCGCGGTCTCTGCGGCGTCGGCCGCGGCTTCTGCGCGCGCGGCCAGGTCTTTCATCCGCTTCTCGGCGTCGCTGCGCGCCGCGTCTTCCTGTCCCAGCGCATTGTCGACCTTGGCGGCTTCGGCCGCGATCGCGGCGAGCCCGATCGCCGCGGCTTTGCGGAGATCGTCGGCGCTCTTGGCGGCGACGTCTTTCTGGGTCTTGTCGGCGTCCAAAAAGCCTAGCTGCGCTTGCTTGGTCGACGCTGCGGCGGCGGCGGCGTTCTGGCCAGCCTGCGCCGCCGATTTCGCCGCGGCGGCGGCGGCGTCCGCGGTCTGCTCGACCTTCGTGACGCGGCTTGCGATCTCAGCCAGAGCGGCGTCGCGCGCGTCCTTGACCGCCTTCGCGGCGACGGCCGCCTTCTCGTCGGCTTTGGCTTGTTGTTCGCCCAAAGCCTTCCGCGCGGCGTCGAGGCCGCTGGCGACGTCGGCGGCGGCCTTGGCCGCCGCATCGGCGGATTTTTGCGCTTTCATGGCGAGGTCGGAAATCCGCGCCTCCAGCCCCGTGAGGCTTTCCGCCGTCGCCGTAACGGTCTTTTGCGCGCTCGCGACGGCGGAGGCGGCGGCGGCAAGCGCCTGGCTCTGGTCGACCACGCGCGCCGCGTCGAGCTTGCGCGCCTGATCGGCCTTGGCGGCGGCCGCGGCCTTGGCGGCCTCGTCGGCTTTTTGCTTCTCCTCGAGCTTGGCCGCCGCCTCGGCCTTGGCCGCCGCGTCCGCCTTTTGCTTCGCCTCAAGCTTGGCCGCCGCCTCGGCTTTGGCCGCTGCGTCCACCTTGCGCTGCGCTTCTTCCTGGCGCGCCTGTTCGGCCTTGGCCTGCTCGTCGGCCTTGCGCGCCGCCTCCTGCGCCTTCAGCTTCGCCGCCCGCAGAGCGGCAAGCTCGTCCGGCGTCGGCGGTCGCTGAATGTCGACATCGCCCAAGGTTACGCCGGCCGGTAGAGTTTTCAGCCGCTTCTCGTCGTCGACCCCGACTTTCCAATCCAACGTGCGTCCCGCGACGCTGAGCTTGTCGCCGCTGAGCTTGACCTTGCCCTGTTCGAGCCCCGCGAGTTCGGCGAGCGAAAATTTGACGAGAGCGGCGAAGTCCACTCCCTTCGTCAGCCCGGCGGCGATGCGCGTGTGGTCCTCGACCGCGCCGGCCCGCGCCTTGCCCGCCGCGATCATGGCGTTGCGGGCGGCCTCGCTCGGCGTATAGCCGGTGAAGTGCAGGCCGTCGCCGTCGCGCATCGCGGCGAACGCGTAGGTTTTGACCGGCGCCGGCGTTATCGGCTCGACCTTGACCGAAAAGCCCGCCGGCGCGCGCGATGCGAACGCAACCACATCCTCGATGTCGCCGGGTTCCGCCGCCTTTCCGGCGAGCGTAATTGTCTGGTCGCGCACCTCCGCGTTGCCGGCCGCGAGCTTGGCGATCGCGGCGAGCGCCCAGTCGGCGGCCGCCGGTTCGCCGCCGGAGGCGCCGCTCTCGATCGCCAGTCCATTGTCGACCTTCGCGCCCGGAAACAGTTTTGCCGCGCTTGCGGCGAGCTTGGCTTTCCCAGCCTCGGACGACGCGCCGCCCGTGAGCTTCACCGCCGCTCCGTCGTGCGCCGCCGCGAACACGAACGGCGAAGCGAGCGGCGGCGTAACGTCGGCGGCGGCAATTTTGGCGCCCTGCGGCGGCGATTTCAGCAGCGCCAGCGCGCGCCCGTAGGCGGCGGCGTCGGTGGCGACGCCGCTCACGTCGAGTGCGCCATCGGTGTATGTGACCGCCCCGCGGTTGAAATTGGCGAGCATTTTGAGGGCGTAATCGGCGGCGGCAGGCAGTTCGGCGGCCTCGCCGCGGCCGTATGTCGTGCGATCGTTGACGTCGCCCTGGCGCTTCGCCGCCGCGGCGATGTCGGTCTTGACCCGCAGGTTCGGGACGCTGCCGGAAGTCGTCAGCAGATCGCCGTTACGAACGATCCACCACACATACGGCCCGACCGCGGAAATGACGCCGAGCCGATTCGCGCCGACGGAGCGCACCCCGGACACGGCGTAGGCGTTGTCGACGGCGGTTTTCAGGTCGGCATGGGTGAAGGCCTCGCCGGTGAGCCCGATGTCACGGCCGCGCGCCTTCACATGCGGCGTCGCAACTTGGCCGCCGACGGCGCGCGCGACATCGCCAGACAGCCTCTGTTCGACGTCCTGGATCGCGCCGGTGCTCCCCAGGATCCACAAAATCGCCAGCGGGACCAGACCGTTCGCCCACTTGTTCGGCTGATATGACATGGGCCCCCCTTTGGACGGCGCGCCGTCGCGACGCACTGGCGATTGGCGCGCAAGCAACGTCAACGGCCGAGGGAAGTCAAGGCGCGACCTGCAACGGCTGCGCGCATCGCCGCGACGCCGCCAAGCGACCTCGCCGGGCGTTTGACAACGCCGACGATCTCACAATACTCCGACGACCGTTCCAATATGAACGTACGCGGGGCGCAGGCCGCGGAGGGGAGGAAGCGGCGGCATGCCGGCTATCGCGTCGAACGTCATCGTCGACAGCGAGGCGTTCCGCGCCAATCGCGCCGCGCATCTCGCGCTGATCGCCGAACGTTCGCGCGCTAGAGGCGAAAGTGCGCGAGGCCTCCGCCCGCGCCGACGACAAATTTCGCGCCAGCGCGGCCAATTGCCGCCGCGCGAGCGCATCAACCTGTTGCTCGACCGCGACTGCGCCTTCCTCGAACTTTCGAGCGCTCTGCGGCCTCGGCATGCACGAGGACGACGGCAAGGACAACGTCTATGGCGGCGGCTCGATCATCGGCATCGGCATGATCTCCGGCGCACGCTGCATGGTCGCCGCCAGCGATTCCGGCATCAAGGGCGGCGCCGCGCATCCGATGGGCGTCGAGAAGGCGATCCGCGCGCAGGAAATCGCGCTGCAAGGAACAAGCTGCCCTACGTGCAGCTGGTCGAGAGCGCCGGCGCCAACCTGATGTTGCAGGCGGAGATGTTCGTGCGCGGCGGCGCCACCTTCGCCAATATGGCGCGGCTGTCGGCGGCGGGCATCCCGGTGATCTCGATCGTGCACGGCTCCTCGACGGCCGGCGGCGCCTATCAGACCGGGCTTGCCGATTATGTCGTGATGGTGCGCGGCCGCTCGAAAGTGTTTCTCGCCGGGCCGCCGCTGCTGAAGGCCGCGACCGGCGAGATCGCGGGCGACGAGGCGCTGGGCGGCGCCGAACTGCATTGCGTCGACGACGGGCCTCGGCGAATATCTCGCCGAGGACGATTCCGACGCGCTGCGCATCGGGCGCGAGATTCTCGCCAAGCTCGGCTGGGCGCCGGCGGCGGCGCGCGCCTGCCGCCGCGCCGCCGCTCTACGATCCCGAGGAGTTGCTCGGCATCGTTCCGGTCGATTACCGCAAACCCTACGACGTGCGCGAGGTGATCGCCCGGCTGGTCGACGGCTCCGATTTCCTCGATTTCAAGCCGTCGTTACGGCGCCGCGACCGTTTGCGGCCACGCGGCGATCGAGGGGCGGCCGATCGGGCTGATCGGCAACAACGGCCCGATCGATTCGGCCGGCGCCGCCAAGGCCGGGCAATTCATCCAGCTCTGCTGTCAGGCCGGCCTGCCGATCGTCTTCCTGCAGAACACGACCGGCTATCTCGTCGGCGTCGAGGCGGAGACTTCCGGCATCGTCAAGCACGGCTCGAAGATGATCCAGGCCGTCACCAACGCCGACGTGCCGAAGCTCACGCTGCAGATCGGCGGCTCGTTCGGCGCCGGCCATTACGGCATGTGCGGGCGCGCGTTCGGGCCGCGCTTCCTGTTCTCCTGGCCGAACGCGCGCATCGCGGTGATGGGCGGCGAGCAGGCGGCCAAGGTGATGACGATCGTCGCCGAGGAATCGGCGCGCCGCGCGCGGGCCTGCCGTTCGACGCGGAGAAGCTGAAGGCGCAGGCGGCGAAGATCATCGCCGGCTACGACAAGCAATCGACCGCGCTGTTCGCCACCGCGCGGCTCTGGGACGACGGCCTGATCGATCCGCGCGACAGCCGCGCGGTGCTCGCGTTCTGCCTGGATACCTGCCGCGAAGGCGAGCGCGCGCGCTTGCGCCCCAACAGCCTTCGGCGTCGCGAGGTTCTGAGATGGCGCGGCTTCGCACCAGGACCAAGGCCGCAGCCTGATCTGACTCTCGCTGATCCCGCGCGGCAGAACGCGCTCTCGGCGGAGATGGTCGCCGAGATCGAGCAGGTTCTGGATGCGCTTGCGCCGACCTCGCCGCGCTGGTCATCGAGGGCGAGGGCGGCGTGTTCAGCGCGGGCGCCGATCTGAAGTCGCTGTCGGAGGCGCTGGCGCACCCGCCGGCGCCGGGGGAGGTCGATCCGTCGAGGCGCTCAACGCGGCCGGCGGGCGGTTTTTCGCGCGGGTACCCAGAGGAAGTCAGCAAGGCTCTCCTCCCCGCCTTGAAGCAGAGCTGTCGGGCTGAGATGGATGCCGGGTTTCTCGATAGCATCACCGCCATATATCGCGAACAAGATGGCTCCCTATTCCAGGATCATCCTGGCGCGCAACTTGAAACCCTCAGACGTGAGGCCGGTTGTGGAATCGGCAGAGCTCTTCTGGACAACGTCACCCAGCTATCCGACAGCGGCGCTGCAGCCCTCGATGCTCTGGCAAGAGCGATGACCACCGCGCTGATTGACCGCGCGGCGCGGGCGGGACGCCAGATGGAGGAACACTTTTGCTCGGGAATCGACCGCACCACGAGCGCTGAATGTCCGCGCAAGGATCGAAGAAGCGATCGGCCTTACGCCGCTTGATGCACTCGCCCGAGAAATTTTGAGGCTCGATGACCGCCGCCCTAGCCGCGTGGCACTGAAACAAGAAGGGCTTGATGACGGCATGAGACTTCCATGATGGCCAACCTCAACGAAATCCCAGCCGCAAGTACCTGTATAGAAATCCCCACGTTGTAGAACC
>CAWIEP010000027.1:0-143025 GCA_963835115.1 uncultured Pseudomonadota bacterium | reverse complement strand
GAGGAGGCGAGCCTGGGCCACCTCATCATTACATATTGTCTGTACACACACTGAACGTCACGACCGTCGCCTCAACATCGCTGTGCCTCTGGACATAGGCGCGTGGGTGACGTCGTCAACCTCGCCACACGCGACGTTCTTGAACGGCGTACCGTTGATCATTACCGTCTGGAATAATGGACTGTCCTTCACCGCGACGTTCACGCACGCGGACAACAGCACCGTGGAGCCAACAGGCACCGCGACTTTCGGCTTCCAGCCAACATCAATTGCAATTCAGTTGAGCTGGGACCAGACTTGGAAGGCACTACCAGCAGGCGTACCGAATTTCTGTTGCTGCCAAGAGACGTGCATTCCACCGGAAGCCTGCGACGCTGAACCACAAGGCATCACGATTTGCGAATTGTTGTTCTGCAAAGCGAAGTTGCCGAACCATTCAGACTTCTGCCGATGCCTCATCCTCGCGCCGATCAAGAAAACCACCTTCTCGGTAGCGCTTCAAGCTGGACTGGTGAGACACTACGAACCGCCATACGTGGCCGCTGAGGGCGCCGGTTGGTATCGCAGGGCGAGCGCTCAGTGCCACAAAAAAGCACCACCGCAGCAGGAGGCTCATCCATCATGAATGCCGATTCGACCGACTTCCTGAAGCTTTGGCAGCAGGCGCAGCTCGTGGCGGGCTTCGCCGGGTACGGGCTGCTTGCGGTCGCCTCGCTGCTTTGGTGCTCAGGTTGCTTGGCTGGGGGCGTGTCGGGCCAGGCGCTGAGGATGGTTTGCGCGGCCGGAGCGTTGGTCGTGCTCGCCGTTGCCGTTCCCGCTCTGCCCTTCGCGGGTGTCGCGGATCTCGTTTGCGGCGTGCTTGGCGCTTTCGCTCTGTGTTTCTGGCTCGAAAGCCTGGAGCGCAGGCTTTGGGCCGAGCGCGAGAGGGGCGCGGGGCTGCAATCGAAGTTGCCCAAAATCGCCAAGCGTTTCCCACCCCGGCGCGGGATGTGGCGGCTCTCGCGGCTGCTTTTTGCCGTCAGCTGGGTTCGGCCGTTTCGCGGCCTGCAATAACATGGACGCGCGCGACTTACGTCAACGCAGCGCTCGCGGCCTTCGCGGCGCTGGCTTTGGGCGCGCTGCTGTTCGGAGCATCGACCCGCAAATGGTGAGAGTCTCGTTCCTGAGTCCGAGCATCGAAGCCGTGTGCCGCAGGGTGATTGGCCTGGCCTTTCCCGTTCTGATGATGCATCTAGTCGCGGGATCGCTTCTTTGGGCGTATGACGTGCGTGGCAGCTTCTCGGCCCTGGAGGCCGCTGCAGAGAATCGGCGGCGATGGCGCTTCTGTAGCGGCGTGGGTGTCTCACCTCAAGCCCGGCACGAGGAGCTCCGCGTTCGCTGGAGTGGGCGCGATCGGCTGGGTGGTCTGGGCAGGCTCGATCGTAGGATGGGGAAGCTGAAATGGCGGGCGAATTCATCATCACTCTCGGCGACGAAACCCAGATCGACAAGATCGTCCGGGGCGAGTTCGTGCACGGCCGGCGCGAGCCCGCTTCGCGATGTGGGCCGCTCCAACGTCGGCAAGAGCTCGCTGATCAACGCGCTCCTGGGCTCGAAGCTCGCGCGCGTGAGCAACGAGCCGGGCAAGACCCGGCAGATCCATTTCTATCTCTGGAAAGACGCCTGGCAAGGTCATGGCCGACCTGCCGGGCTACGGCTACGCCGCACGGGCCCGACGAGCGCAACCGCTGGGCCGAGTTCATCAACGATTATCTGCGGGCGGACACGCGCTCTCGAGCGCGCGGTCGTGCTGCTCGACTCGCGCCATGGGCCCGAGCGAGCTGGATGCCGAGGCGCGATCCGCTTCCTGAGCCTCGAGGCGATCCCCGTGACGTTCGTGTTCACCAAGGCGGACCAGCTCAAGACCGCAGTCCGAGCGGGCCGCCCGCAAAAGAGGCTCGCAGGCTCTGCGCGAAGCTCGGCTTCGACCCCGAGGGCGCGTTCTGGGTTGTCGGTCAAGAGCCAGGGCGCCGGGCTCGATGCCCTGGCGGCCGAGCTGGGGGGCGGGTGAAAGGCGGGCAAGTAGAAATGCGCGTCGGGATCGTCGCCGCCTTCGTCGAAGGTGCCGGGACGCGAGTTCGAGCTGGGCCTGGAGCGCATCCGCGCGGCCGGGCCTCGAGCCCGTCGTGCATCCGAACACGCTCAAAGGGCATCTGTTTTTCGCGGGCACCGACGAAGAGCGCGCGCAGGCGTTTTGGGAGATGGCGCACGACCCCACGCTCCCGGCGCTTTGGGCGGCGCGCGGCGGATACGGGTCAGCCCGCATCTTGCCGCTGCTCGATCCGTGGCGCGCAAAAGCCGCAAGGCGCCGCCGAAGCTGCTGATGGGGTACTCCGACTCGACGGCGCTGAGCGAGTACGTGCGCACGCGCTGGGACTGGCCGTCGCTCCACGCGCCGATGCCGGGGCTGAGGCAGTTCTGCGCGCTGCCCGAGCCGGAGTGGCAGGCGCTGCTGGCCGCGTCAGGGGAGAGAAAGCCGCGGCGCCCGTGCCGAGCAAGGCCGTAGCTTCGGTGGGTCGGTGGCGAGAAGCCCGGACGCTGCTTCGCGCGCCGATGGTCGGCGGCAACCTGGCGGTTCGGACTTCGCTGATCGGCACGCCCTACGCTGCGCAGGCGCGCGGCAAGATCGTGTTCCTCGAGGACGTCGACGAGAACTCTACCGCGTGGACCGCATGGTGCAGCAGCTGATCCGCTCGGGCTCGCTCAAGGGCGCGCGCGCGGTGGTGCTGGGCAACTTCTTGGGCTGCCGCGACCTGGTGCCGCGCTGCTCGCGTGCGTGCCCGAGGACCTCGCCGCTCGCGATCGCGCCGTGCGCGAGCCCGAACCCTCAGCTCGTGCAGCTCATGCACGATGGAGACGGGCGAGGCCCTGCGCGCGATGTTGCCGGAGTGCCCCGGCTGTGCGGCATCCCCGTGGCGAGCTCCTTGCCCGTGGGGCCATGGGCCGGGCAAGTGGCCGCTGCCGCTGGGTGGGGATGTACGAGCTCACTCCTTCGGGCGAGCTCAAGCTCCTCAAATGGGAGTGGCCGCTCAAGCCCCGCCACCCAGAGATCAAGGAAGCGCTAGATAGGGCCACACCTGGTTCTCGAAGACGTGCTGGTCGCCGTACGGGTCCAGCCCGGCAGCGACTCGAGAGGGTGCTCGGGCTCGAGTTTGGAGCAGTGAGGGATCGAGTATCCTCTTGTCGGGCAGCTCGATCCATACATGGCCACCCGAGCGCATGGCGCCGTTGACCAGGCCGGTAGGTGGAGTCCGAGCTTCTGCGCCAGAGCGCCGCCAGCAGCGCCTTGTGCAGGCAGGTGCCGCGGCCCTCGATCAGGAAATCCTCGAGCGGCACGACTCTCTGGAGCTGTTTGGAGCGCAGCCGGATGCTGGCCCACCGGCAAGTCCGGCCGCGCCGAAGAGCTCGGTCAGCTCGGCGGGATCTTGCGCTTCATCGGGCTTGTCCCATTCGTCGAAGCGAAAGCCCTTGGGTGGCTCGGCGAGGTAATCCTTCTGCAAGCGGTCGCGGATGGACGTTGTGCAGGCGCTCGGGCTTGTCGTGCCCGGCCAGCGCCAGCCGTTTTCGCGATCTCGCCCACGCAGTCGATCCAGTCGGGGAGCCGGGGCGCCGGTCCACTCCGATGGAAAGGAGCGCGCAGGTGCCGTCGCTGATCACCGAAGAGCATCGGGCAGCTTCTCCGCGGGCAGCTTGCCGTTGGTGTCGAGCACGCGCGAGGGCGTCTTGTCCGGCGCCATCGGCGTGAAGATCGTGATGATCTTCTCGGAGTCGTGATGGATCGTCTCGACGCCGACCGGCAGCTCGCCGGGCAGCGCGCTTGGGATCGCCGTGGTGCTGCTCTTCGAGGCAGGCCAGGGGGATCGCGCGCCTCCGCCGGCGTGGGCAGCGCCGAAACGTCATGAGAATCGCGAGGATCGGAAAGACACGAAGCGGTCCAGCGCCGAGAGCTGCCTCTTTCCGACAGGATACCACGAATCGGCTCAGGTCACTTCTTCCTGACGGCTCCCGAGAGCTCGTAGATCCGGTCCGCGATCGCCGATCCGCCCAGGGTCGCCTGGGCAGCCGGGAGGGGTCATCGAGGCGAACGAGTCTAGGGCGTCGCCGAACGACATCGAACGGTCGAAGACCTTGGTTGAACGCGAGGATCATGTTCAGACGAAGGAATCGGGGTCACGGAGGCCTGGTCCCGGAGAGCAGGCAATGAATTGGTTTTTGAACGGATCGTAAAACGAAAGGGAAAGGAGACAGGCGCCTCGAGAAATCGAGCTGCAGCTGGAAGTCCTCAGGGCTCATCGGCGCGCGGGCGTTGGCCACGATCGCGTGCACGAGGTTGCGAAGCTTGGCGTTGTGCTTTCTCTCGCCCTGCTCGAGCGACGGCACGTAGGCGTGGCCGGCTTCGTGGATCAGGAACGCGCCCCGGCTGAGGGCATCGAGCTTGGCGAACTGGTCGCCGTCGACGGAAGACGTACTGCCCGTCGCCGGATATCGTCAGCACGTCGGAGCCCGAGTCGTATCCGGCTCACGTCGGTGTCGGGGTCCTCGGTCGGCGTGCCCGCGCGGCTCAGCGGCTCGTGCACGACGCAGAAGCGCAGCGATTCGATTTCCTTGGAGAGGAGCGCCGCGGCGAACACCCAGTTGGAGCGCTGGAGGGAGGCGAGCAAGGTGACGACCTGGGGCGCCTGCTGATGGCCGACTCGCGATTTCATGGCGTCCCCGATGCAGGTGCCGTTGTCCACGAGGTCGCGAAGCCGGCTGGCACGGCTCTCGCCGCCGCCGTGGGTGATGCCGGCGCCGCCGCCTCGCCGACCAGGCCGGAGTCGCCACGGTCGCCGCCAGAGCGAGGATCGCGATTGCGTTCCTAATCGGCTCATGCGGCTCATGCGGTGTGCTCCTTCGCGTGGGTCAGATTGAAGAAATCGTGTCGAGGTGGTAGATCTTGTCTCGCTTCTTCCTTTGCGGGCCAGCGCTTCGACCTTGAGCATGCATTCCTGGAAGACCGCGCGGACCTCGGGCATCTGCTCGGAGTCGAACGCCAGAGTGGCTGACCGCTGTACCGCTCCGAGGGGATTGCGTTCGACTTGCTCGCCGAGTGCGCTTCTCGACATCTGCGTGTAGAAGCGAGTCAGGCCTTCGTCTTTTCCGGGTCGAGGCGACGAACAGCCCCTCGTGCGCGCGCGTGTAGTGGCGGCGGTGGCGGTTATTTCTGCCTTGGGCTGATTTTTCGTATTGCTGTGGTTTCGAGCGATGCGCGCTCGTTGACGGACATCGACGCCCTCGCCTCTAAGGTGAAAGCCGAGTTCGACACCTTCGACCTGCTGTTCGTCAACGCCGGGTTCAGCATTCGCGCGCCTCTCGAAACCTCACCGAGGCTATCTACGACGAAATGTTCAACCTGAACGCCAAGGGACCGATTTTCGCGGTGCAGAAGCTCGTGCCGCTGATAAACAAAGGCGGCTCTATCGTCCTCACGACCTCGATCGCCAACGTCAAGGGAATGCCCGGTCAGCTCGCATATGGAGCTGCCAAGGCCGCGCTGCGATCATTTGCCCGGACGCTCGCCACCGAGTTGCTTCCTCGCGGGATTCGCGTCAACGCGGTGACGCCCGGCCCCATCGACACGGGCATCCTCGACAAAGTGTTTAAAAATAAAGACGAGGCCGCCCAGATGAAGGAGAAGATGCCCGGCATGGTTCCCATGAAGCGCTGGGGGATGTCGGACGAAATCGCCAAGGCCGTCCTCTTCCTCGCGTTCGACGCGACCTTCACGACCGGCGCTGAGCTGCCGGTCGATGGCGGTTGGACGCAGCTCTGATGTCTTTATTGAAAGACAAGATCGCTGTCGTCACGGGCGGAAGCAGCGGCATCGGCCTCGCGTGTTTCCTCTAATGCGATCCGACGCCGCCTGTCGCGGCTTGCCCATCAGGATCGGCTGAAACAGCACCGCGGCGAATAGCGTCGTGACCAGCGACAGCGCAAGCAGCTTGCCCATGCTCGACGTCCCCGGATGCGAGGAGAACATCAGGCTGCCGAACGCCGTCGCCGTCGTCAGCGCGCTGAAGATCACGGCGCGCGTCAGGCTGGTCTGCAACAGGTGCGTCGTCGCCCTCGCGCCAAGCCATGATGTAGTAGATCTTGAACGCGACGCCGACGCCCAGCAACAGACGGAAACGCGATGATATTGGCGAAATTGAGCGGCATGCCGATCAGCGCGCAAATTTCCAGCGTCACGACGCCGGCCATCGAGCAGCGGGATCAGCGTCAGCAGCACGTCGCCGAACCGCCGCAGCACCAGCCAGAACAGGATCGCGATCGAGAGCAGCGCCCAGCACGCCCGCCTCGATGAAGGCGCCGATGCACCGTGCTTGCCGTCGCCTCGAGGACGGTGATCGGCCCCTCCGTCGCCGTCAGGCTCGACCGCGAGCACGGCGCTCGGCGAAGCGGCGCATCGCGTCGTTGTCGCTGGGGTCGTCGCTCGGCGCGATCGAGACGCGCGCGCGGCCGTCGGGCGTCATCCAGTCGCGACGAGATCGGCGGGCAGATTCTCACGCGTGATCGGCTGCGCCTGCAGCGACGCCTTCAGCGCGGCGAGATCGCGCTTGCAGCGGCGCGACGAAAGCCTCTTCGGCCGTCTGGCGCGTTTTGCGGCATCGGCCTTCGCGAGGCCGAAAGCGCCGCGGCGAGCCGCCGGCGGCGTCCGGCCCCGCGCCCTTCTGTCCTTCGGCGGACTCGTGTCAATCGCGCAGCGGCCTCGTTCAGCGCATCGACATTCTCCGCGTCCGTCGGCGGCGGCCTGCGCGTTGTTCGGATCGAAGGCGTCGGCAACGTCTTGTCCGGCGGCGGCGATCATGGGCAGCTTCTCCGTCCTGACCGTCCGGGATGAAGCTCGACAAGCGTCATCGCGTGCGACACTTCCGGCAGCTTCGACACCTTCGCGGCGATCGCCTTGGCCTGGTCGAGATTGGGCGCCAGCACCTCCATCGCGTTGGCGTTGGTGGCGGGATCGCTGGCTGAGCTCCAGATAGGTCGCGATCGCTTCGGTCTTGGGATTGCGCAGATTGATCGGATTGAAATCGAAGCGCAGCCAGATACAGCAGCGGCAGGCCGCCGATCACCACGACGCGCTACCGCCGATGATCACTGGCGATCGCGATGGCGCGCCAGGAAATTGTCGAACGGCGCCAGCGCGGTATAGCCGAGCGGCTCCGGCTCGCCGGCAGGGTTGAGCAGCGAGATCAGCGCCGGCAGCACGGTGACGCTGGTCACGAACGCGATCAGCATGCCGAAGCCCGCGATCAGCGCCAAGCTCCGACACGCCCTTGTAGTCGGTCGGCAGAAACGAAAAGAACCCGCGCGCGGTGGCGAAGCCGGCGAGCGTCAGCGGCGCGGCGACGTGGAAGCCCGCGCGCCGGATCGCTTGCGCAAGATCGGGGATCTCGTGGCGTTCGGAGCGATAGCGCACGCTGTACTGGATCGCGAAATCGACGCCGATGCCGACGAACAGCACGGCGAAATAGACCGAGATCAAATTGAACGAGCCGATCAAAAGCAGGCCGAGCGCCGCGGTGATCGGCAGGCCGACGAGCAGATTGACGAACACCGCGAGCGATCAATTTGGGCGAGCGCAGCGCCAGCCACAAGATGAACAGGACGATGGCGAGGGTGATCACACCGTTGAGCGCGGCGTTCTCCTTGATGGTGCCGAATTCCTCGTCGGACATCGGCACAGGCCCGGTCAGCCGCACACGTCGCCTGATATTTCGGCGCGACTTGCGCGGCGATGGCGCGCAGCGCCTGCGTCGCTTCCTGACCGGGCTCCAGCGATTTGTAATCGAGCACCGGACGCACTTCGATGAACCCGCGCAGCTCCAGCGGCATCGGCGCGCGGCCTTCGACCAGTGCGCGCCAGGAGAAACTCGCGGGCTTGCCGGCCAGGATGTCCTGGACCGTGTCGGCGCCCTTTTTGAACACGGGCGCCGTGGCGTTCAGCTCGATCTTCTGCTGATTGACGCCGATCAGCGTGTCCTCGATCACCGAGACCAATCCCCGCAGGCTCGGGTCCTGCCCGAGATCAGTGAGAAGCGGGGCGCCTTTCACAATGCCGTCGAGGCTCTCCTTGAGCTGGCCTTCGGGCACGAACAACAAGCCGTTGCGGGCAAAGAAGTCGGCGGCGCTGGAGTTGGTCACCGTCTTGAAATGCGTCTTGTCCCGCTTGAGCGCGCTCGTCAGCGCATCCGTCGCCGCCGCGGCAAGTTCCGGAGTCGGCGCCTCCAGCACGACGTCGATGATCTGAAAACGCTTGAACGCGTCTTCAAAGACGATGCCGCGCTTGCGCCACGGCAGGTCCTTGGACAACAGAGAATCGATATCGGAGGTGATCGCAAAATGCCTGGCGGCGTAAACGCCGCTGGCGATGGCGATGAGCAGACCGAGGACAACGACGCTTCGCGGAAAACGCAGACAGACATCGACGATCCTGCTGATGAATTTCGTCAGCATGAGAGCGCGTTAGCTCCTAAGCGAAAAACAAGCGGGCGCGGAAAAAGGCTGTCTCACTCCGCAGCCGGAGCGGAGACGCGCCGCGTCGGCGGGTTGTTGCGAGTCTCGGCCTCCAGCTTGGCGAGCATGGTGTCGACGTGGCGGGCGTGGACATATTCGGCCGGACGCTGGTTCTTCAGCGAAATCTCGGCAGCCATCGGCCCCGTGGTGCGGGGGCCGAGGATCGCCACTTTCGCCGCCCGAAAGACGTTGCTGACCGCGGCATCGGCCGCCGTCGGCTCGTAGCCGCAATGCGCCATGCAGTTGGCGCATTTCTCATAGCGCCCCGTGCCGTAGCTGTCCCAATCCGTCGTATCCATCAGCTCGCGGAACGAGGAGACGAAACCCTCGCCGACGAGATAGCAGGGCTTCTGCCAGCCGAACACGTTGCGGGTCGGCATCCCCCAGGGCGTGCACAGGAATTCCTGATTGCCGGCGAGAAAATCCAGATAGAGCGGCGAATGCTCCAGCGTCCACTTCTTGCCCTTTCCAAGTGCGAACACTTTGCGGAACAGCTCCTTGGTGCTGCGACGGGCCAGAAAGTGTTGCTGGTCGGGAGCGCGCTCGTAGGCGTAACCGGGCGAAATGTTGACGCCGACCCCCAACTCTTTGGCGAAGTCGAGAAACGCCGCAATATCCTCGGGCGTACGGTTCTCGAAGATGGTGGCGTTGACGTTGATATTATGACCCGCCGCCTTCCCCGCCTTGATGGCGCGCACGGCGATCTCGAACACGCCGTCCTGGCTAACCGCGCAATCGTGCTGCTCCTTCAGCCCGTCGAGGTGAACGGTTATCGTGAGGTAGGGCGAGGGTTTGAAAAGATGCAGCTTTTTTTCGAGCAACAGCGCGTTGGTGCACAGCGACAGGAACCTCTTGCGCTTGACGATCCCCGCGACGATTTGGTCGATCTCTTTATGGATAAGCGGCTCGCCGCCCGGAATGGCTACGACGGGCGCGCCGCATTCGTCGACGGCGTCTAGGCACTCCCGCACGGTTAGGCGCTGGTTGAGAATTGGGGTGGGATAGTCGATCTTGCCGCAGCCGGCGCAGGCGAGATTGCAGCGGAACAGCGGCTCCAGCATCAGAACCAGGGGATAACGCTTTACGCCGAGCAACTTCTGCTTGACAATGTAAGCGCCTATTTTCAATTCCTTGTGAAGGGGAATTCGCATTCACTAACCTCGATAACGATAACGCCACAGCGCGCGCGCTCTTGGCCTGCGCGCTCTGCGGCTTGAAGAACTCTAGGACCCCTCCCGCCTTAACGGCGGCCCCGTTTCGGCGGCCTTATAGGCAGGAAAGTAATTTCCAGCAACACGGTCCGGTCAGCCGCTTGACCGCATAGCACAATATCGCGACGCGTTTAGATAACGGGTCGCGCGCGTGTGGGTTCCCAATGTCCCAAGCCCCTTCCTCACGCCGCTGTTTTCCTTTAACGGAACGCGGTCGCGGCAAAATCGTAACCGCAGCATGCGGACGGCGTTCTTGAGGCGAGAAAATCCTTGGGCCGTCGCGCGCCGGCGCGTTGCGGCGGGGGCGGTGGCGCGGGCCAGGTGAGGCGTTTCGGGATGGGGTTGTTCGAAGCGCGGACCGATACGGGCGACGAAGGCCAGGGGCGTTCGCCGGCCGGCGAGCGCCACGGAGAGCGGCTCAACATCGCCTTCGGCGTCGAGCGGATAGCGTTTGTCGGGCTGAAATGGCCAATCCTGGCGCTCATCGCGCTGGCGGCGCTGGTGGCGCTGGCGGTGTTGGGGGTCACACGCATCCAGGTCGACGATTCCTTGAGCGAGCTTTTCCGCTCGGAGTCGCCGCAATTCAAGGCTTTCGAGGAGGAGGCGAAAAAGTTTCCCTCCAATGAATACGACGTGCTCGTCGTGGTCGACGGCAAGAGCCTGCTCGGCCGCGAACAGATCGACGCGTTGCGACGGCTGGCGACCGACCTGCAACTGGTCGACGGCGATTCCGGGCTCATCTCAATCTTTTCGGCCCGCCAGCCGAGCGCCCACGGCGGCCTTCCGGAGCCGGTCTTTCCCGAGGACCTGCCGGAGGGACCGGCCTTTGACGCGCTCGTCAAGCGCCTGAAGGACAACGACCTCATTCGCGGCAAGCTGCTATCGGAGGACGGCACGCTGACGCTTGTCGTCATGTCGCTCGATCCCACCGCCACGAAGGGGGGAAAGCTCGCCACGGTGGTGGCGGACATCCGCAAGACCATGGCCGAGGATCTCGAAGGAACCGGCCTGCACGGGGAACTCTCCGGCGTGCCGATCATGCAGTTGCAGATCCGGCAGGCGGTCGAGCGCGACCGCATCGACTATAACGCCGTCGGCTTCGCGCTCGGCTGCCTCGTGGCGATCCTGTTCTTCCGCCGCGTGGCGTTTCTTGTCATCGCCACGGCGCCGCCGCTGCTGGCGATCCTCTTGTCGCTCGGCGCGATCGGTTGGCTCGGCCTGAAAC
Source organism: uncultured Pseudomonadota bacterium (assembly GCA_963835115.1). Classification (GTDB taxonomy): domain Bacteria; phylum Pseudomonadota; class Alphaproteobacteria; order Rhizobiales; family Beijerinckiaceae; genus Roseiarcus. The sequence goes on along the minus strand of CAWIEP010000027.1, from coordinate 131,994 downwards.
TCAATATGTTTCTCAACGTGATGACGCCGCTCATCATGGTCATCAGCTTTTCGGACTCGATGCAGCTCACCTTTGCGGCGCGTGACCGGCTCATCCGCGGCGACGGCCGCGTCGCCGCCTTCCGCTCGGCGATCTTCACTGTCGGCCCGGCCTGCGTGCTGACCCACGCCACCGGCGCGCTTTCGTTTCTGGCGCTGCGTTTTTCCGACTCGGACATGATTCGCGCCTTTGGGCTCGCCGGCGTCATTTCCATGGGGATCGCGCTCGTAACGGTGCTGATCGTGCTGCCCGCGTTGGGTGTTCTCATCGCCCCGACCGGCGCGAAGGTGGCGAGCCTGTCGCGGGTGGACACCGGCGTCAATGCGCTGCGCGCGTTTTGCGATTGGATCGCCGACCGTATGACCCGCCGGCCGGGTTTGGTCAGCATCGGCGCGCTGGTCGTTCTTGGCCTGCTAAGCACCGCTTATTTTGGCCTGGAGCCGCGTTATCGCCTTGCGGACCAGGCGCCGGACCGCGAGCACGCCATCGACGCCATCAACCGCATTGACGCCAAGCTCGCCGGCGCCAATCCCGTCGACGTGATGATCACTTTCCCCAAGGGCAAGGACGTCTATTCGCCCGAGACGCTCGACGTGCTCGCGGAAGCGCATAGGGTGGTCGAGACCCAGGCCGGCCTCGGCAACGTGTGGTCGCTGCAAACTCTGCGCAACTGGCTGAAGGACAAGCTCGGCGAGACCGACGTCGCGACGATGAAATCCTACGTTGATATTCTCCCGAAATTTCTGACCCGCCGCTTTTTAAGTTCCGACGGCCGCTCCGAACTGATCGCCGGCCGCATCCCCGACAAGGACTCCAGCGAATTGCTGCCCGTGGTCAATAAGCTGGACCGTGGCCTCGACGCGGTTCGGGCGGCCCATCCCGATTATCAAATTAACGTCACGGGCCTCGCCGTCATCGCCGCGCGCAACAGCGCCGGCATGATCGAGAAGCTCGGGCAGGGTCTGACGCTGGAATTCGCTGTCGTCGCGATTTTCATCGGTCTCGCTTTCCGCTCGATCCCCGTCACGCTAGTGACCATCGTCACCGGGGTCTTTCCTGTGGTCGCGGCGGGCGGCCTGCTATGGGTGCTCGGCTCCGGCCTGCAATTCGCCAGCGTCATTGCGCTGACGATTTCGTTCGGGCTCGGCCTCAGCGCGACGATCCATTTCCTCAACCGGCTGTGGCGCGAGGTCGGCGCCGACCCCGATCCCGCCGTCGGCGTCCGGCGCGCTACGGTGCTGGTCGGGCCGGCGCTGATCCTGACCTCGGTGGTTCTGGTGTTCGGGCTGGCCGCGACCGCGTTCTCGAATCTGCCGATGCTGCGAACGTTCGGCTGGCTCAGCGCGTTCGCAATGTTTGCGGCGCTTGTGGCCGATCTCACAATACTTCGCCCTATGATGACGGTATTCATGAGGTGGGAGGCGAGGCTGCGCGGACGTCGTTTCGCCCCGGCAGATCCGAGATGAACGCCTAACTTTAGGAGCTCTTTATGCGTAAGTTCGCGCAAACCATCACTTGCACGCTCGCGATGGCCGGATTGGCGGCGGTTGCGGCTTCTAGCGCCGTCGCAGACGGCGTTTTCTCTGAGTTTGGCGGCGCGTGGCGGGGCAAAGGCCGCATCTCCGACGTTAATGGACGCACCGAGCCGCTGAGCTGCAAATCGACGAACTCGCCGTCATCCGACGGCATCGCGATGGCGCTATCGCTGGTCTGCGCCAGCGACAGCTATCGCGTCGATTTCCATACCGATCTCTACACCGACGGACACGAGTTGCGGGGAACCTGGAGCGAAACGACGCGCAACGCCACCGGCGAGGTCAAAGGCGAGATCCGACCCGACGTCATCAATGCGGTGACCACGGCGCCGGGCTTTAGCGCGAACATCATCGTGCACGTCGTGAGCGGAAAGCGGCTGGACGTGTCGCTCAGGGCCCATGGCACGAGCATCGACCATGTCGAGGTCTCGATGAAGCGCTGAAAGGGGAGATAAGTGGAGGCTTCTGTTGCCAGGCGCCTCCGGACCCCGCCTAGAGGGGCTAACCCCTAGGACTTGAACCCAGTACCATCACCGCATTACGCGGCGAGGGCCACCGGAGCATAGTTGTCGTTGGCAACTATAGGTTTGACCCGATAACGGCGGTATCATGCCGGGCAAAAGAGCACCCCTTCAATCCCCCGTCGAACCTATTTCGCCCCCGCCTAAACCCACAGGCGCGCCTGCGGGCTTGGGTGGAGGCGCCGGGTACTGCCCCCGGGTCCGAAAGACCTATTTCGATGTCCATTTATCGCCATAGCCGTCCTTGCGGGCGGCAGAGGCAATATAGGGGACGTGGGAGGAAATGGGAAGGAGATTAGGCGCCAGGCCGCCCCTCGGCCCTCCATTTCGGCGTCGGCGGCACGCTGAGCCAACCCTCGCCGTCGAGCACCACCGCATCGCCGACCCGGCATTCGCAGAGCAGCCGTACGCGCCGACCCTTCTCGATGAGTTCGACCACCTCGACGGAGACGTCGACGAGGTCGCCGATCTTCACCGGGCCCCGGAAATTGAGGCTTTGCGAGATATAGACCGCCCCTGGCCCCGGCAATCGCATGCCGATGACCGCCGAAATGAGGCTGGCTGTGTACAGCCCGTGCACGATTCGGGCGCCGAACCTGGTCTTGCGCGCAAAATGCTCCGAGAGATGGATGGGGTTGTGATCCCCGGAAAGCTCGGCAAAGCCGATCACATCGTCGTTTTCGACCTTCTTGCTCGCGGTCTCGCGCATCCCGAGCGCGAGATCCTCGAAATAATAGGTCTGAAACGGCGCACGGTCCACCGGCGTCCCCTCCCGCTTAAGCAGCGGCTTGATAAATTAGGAACAGCGGCCGGGTAAATCGGACGGCCGTGCGAGCCGAGCCGAATCAGTTGCGGCGCTCGTCCGCTTGGGCGCCGGTCTCCAAAAACCCGTCCTGATCCCGCTTGCAACCGTAGGCGTGGCGGTCCTCCTGGGCCAGCGGGTAGGACTCGGTGTGCGCGTCCTTGCCGCATTTCCCGTAAACGAGGGGACCCGGCGGAGGGTAGGACCCGCAGCCGAAAAGCGGAAGCGTCATAGCCAGCAGCGCCGCGCCCGACAGGCAAGCTTTCCAGTTCATCGCCACCCCCGCTTCGCGCTCTGCTATCACGGCGTCGGGCGCCCGCCAAGCGGGCGTCTCACGCCGGCGACAACAACGTGTAAAGCTGACGCGCTTCGGCGGCCGGCCCGCGTCGCTCGCCGATTGCTTGCACGCGCAAGGCGGCGTTGCGGCCGCCCATCGCGAGCGTCAGGACGTCGCCCGGGCGAATCTGCCGGCTCGGCTTATCGAGGGCGATTGGCGCGCCCTGGCGCATGCCGGCGACTTCACCCTCGGCGACGCGCTTGGCCGCCTGCGCCCGGGTCTTGCAGAAGCGCGCCCGCCATAGCCAGACATCGATGCGACAGGGCTCGCTCTCTCCCGGAGCCGCCACGGTCTCGGGCGCAGGCGCTTGGACAGCCTCGGACGCTGGGCGGCGGAAGGGCCCGCGCCGGCGCCACAGCGCGGCGCCGCCTTTGGCGCCGCCGCCGGGATGAAGCCCAGCGCCCGCAACACGCGCTCCGCCTCGGTCGGACGCCAGCCCAACTCGGCGAGCGTTTCGGCAGAAACCGCGAAGCCGGCCTCGGCGGCGCGGGAAAGATCGCCAATTCGCTCGAGCGCGGCGATTGACGCAGCGACCCCGCTTAGCGGGCGCAATCCGCGATAGGCCAGCGCCTCTTTGGCTAGCGATTCGCGCGGCAAGACCGGAAGCCCGGCGCCGGGGCGCCATTGCGGGGCGGCTAGCTCGGCGAAAATCTCACGAATCCATAATGTCTCCGGCGCGATAAGATCCTCGACATAGAGGGTGAAGGCGCCAAAGCGCACGCCGAGGTCGCGCAAAACCTTGCGCTCAGCGCGGTAAAGCGAACGCACGTAGTCCTCGGCGTCACGGCGGGGCAGCGCACCGGCGGCCTCGACGAGCTGATAGGCGAGCCCGCGCGCGAGCCCTTTCAGCGTGTCCCCTTCCGCTGCGGCCTTAAGGCGCGCCAGACTTGCGAAGGCGGGCCGAGCCGTCTCGGCGACGAATTTTTCGAGCCGCCGCACGGCGCGCTCGCGCGAGGCTGCCGCGCCAAGTTCGCCGTCGAGCCGCACCTTCGGCGCGAACGGCGAGCCGCCGGCGATCTCCGCCACAGCGTGGCCGCGCCACAGGATTGCGCGGTTGGGCGAGAACGAAAACGCCTCGTCGCCCTCGGCGGCGATGTCGACGAGGCGTCGCGAAACTTCGGGCGCGACCGCACGGTCGACCGCCCCGCGCAAAGCGCGCGCCTCCAACGGCGAGGCGCCGCGCTCAGGCTCGAATTTCAGGCCGATCAACCGCCCGACGGCGTGCCCCTCGACGATCACGGAGCCGTCGGCGGCGACGCCGCCGAGCGTCGGGCCGGAGGATTGCTCCAGGCCGCGGAGCAACGCGCTGGTTCGGCGGTCGACGAAGCGCTGCATGAGCCGTTCGTGCAGCGTGTCGCTGAGCCGGTCCTCCAGCGCCCGCGTACGGCCCTGCCAGGCCGCCGCCTCGTCGAGCCAGTCGGCGCGATGGGAGACATAGGCGAGCGTGCGCACGCGCGCCAAGCGGGCGGAGAGCGCGTCGATGTCGCCGTCGAGCCGGTCGAGCGCCTCGAACTGGCCGCGCGCCCAATCCTCAGGCAGGCTGCGGCGCCCTTGCGTCAGATGCGCGAAAATCGCGCCGACCAAGCGGGTGTGCTCGTCCTGCGTGGTCTTGCGGAAATCGGGGATTTGGCAGACTTCCCACAGGCGGATCAGATTGGCGCGGTCGCCGGCGCGGCGAACGACGAGTTCGTCGCGGCTGAGCTGGCGCAGGGTCGCCTCGTCCTGGGCCTCTTCGGCGAGCCGCAAGCCGGCCTGCGGCGGCGCGAGGCTGAGCGAGCGCAGCAATCCCTGCAGCGAATCGAAATCGAGCCGCGCGTTGCGCCATTGCGCCGCCGGCGCCGGCGCGAAGGCGTGCGCCTCGACGGCGGCGGCGACGTCGGGGTCGATGTCGGGCGCGTCGCCGGTCACGCCGAACGTGCCGTCGCGACGATAGCGTCCGGCGCGGCCGCCGATCTGTCCAATTTCCTGCGGTTGCAGCCAGCGCGTGCGCCGGCCGTCGAACTTTCGCAGACCCGCGAAAGCGACGTGGTCGAGGTCCATGTTGAGGCCCATCCCGATCGCGTCGGTGGCGACCAGGAAATCGACTTCGCCGGACTGGAACAGCTCCACTTGCGCGTTGCGGGTGCGGGGCGACAGCGAGCCCATCACCACCGCCGCCCCGCCGCGCTGGCGACGGATCAGCTCGGCGATGGCGTAGACGTTCTCCGCCGAGAAGGCGACGACGGCGCTGCGCTTGGGCAATTTGGCGAGTTTCGCCGGGCCGACATAGGACAGCGTCGACAGCCGCTCGCGCGTCTCGATATGAGCGTGCGGGACGAGCTGGCGCATCAGCGGCGCCATGGTCGCCGAGCCCATGAACATGGTCTCGGACCGGCCGCGCGCGCGGAGCAGCCGGTCGGTGAACACGTGGCCGCGCTCGCGGTCGGCGCAGAGCTGGATTTCGTCGACGGCGAGGAAATCGACGTCGCGGTCGAGCGGCATCGCCTCGACGGTGCAGACCCAATACCGCGGGATTGATGGGGACGATCTTCTCCTCGCCGGTGACGAGGGCGACGGAGCGCTCGCCGCGCGCTTTGACGACCTTCGGTCATAGATTTCGCGGGCGAGCAGCCGTAGCGGCAGTCCGATCATGCCTGAGGCGTGACCGAGCATGCGATCGATGGCGAGATGCGTCTTGCCGGTGTTGGTGGGGCCGAGCGCGGCGACGACGCGGGAGATGCGGTCGTCGGCGCGTTCCCGAGCCGTGGGGCTGAGGTCGCTCAGGGAAGACGCGGGCGGCCTGAACATCGCCTCCCCGAGATAGGCGCCAGCAGGGGGGAAGTCAAAGGCCGGGGCGTCGGAATTCCGGGGATGGCGCCTGGCACTTACGCCAAAGCGACGACCTGGCCCGTGCGAATGCTTTTGTCGGCGGCCAGCACGATGCGCAGCGAATCGATCGCGCCGCGCGCGTGCTCGGCGAGGTCCTCGTTGTCGCGGATCGCTTTGAGGAAGGCGCGCTGTTCGCGGTTGCACAGTTCCTGGTGACCCGGCTCGTCGTCCATGTGAAGGATCTCGTCACGTCGCGCCAGACGGCCGTCAGGCCCGAGCGCCGCGTGATGCAGTCGCAGCGCGCTGGTCTTGGTGTGGCTGTCGACGTCGGCGGATTCGGTCTTGCGATTCGTCCACGGCGATCGAAACGGCGCCCTTGGGACCGATCATGTCTTTGACGAAAAACGCGGTCTCGCTCATCATCGGCCCCCAGCCGGCCTCGTACCAGCCGACCGATCCGTCGTCGAAGACGACTTGCAGGCAGCCGTAATTGTACATCGACGGCGCAATCTCGTCGCTGAGCCGCGCGCCGAGCGCGTGGACCCGCATCGGCTTCGGCGCCGCGTCACCTGGCACATCACGTCGACATAATGGACGCCGCAATCGACGATGCGGGCTAACCGTCTCCATCAGCTTCTTGTGCGTGGCCCATTGCGCGGCCCGACGACTGCTGGTTGAGGTTCATCCGCATCACCAGCGGCTTGCCGAGCGTGCGCGCCGATCTCGACGAATTTCGCCCAGGAGGGATGCACTCGCAGGATGTAGCCGATCACCAGTTTCAGGCCGCGCGACCCGCGCGAGCGCAACGATCTCCTGCGCCTCCTCCACCGTCTCCGCGAGCGGCTTCTCGATGAACACGTGCGCGCCCGCCTGAGCGCAGCGCGGGCGAAGGCGCGTGAGTGTCGGGCCAGGTGTTGATCGAGACCGCGTCCGGCCTCGTCGCCTTTAACGCCGCCGCGTAGTCGCTGAACCGCGGGGCGCTGGGAAACTCCGCCGCGATCTCCGGCCGCGCCTCGATGTCGCGACTGCATAGGCCCGCGATCTCGAACCCGTCTATCGCGGCGTAGGCCCGCGCATGCGACAGCCCCATGTTGCCGAGGCCAACGACGAGAACGCGAACGTTTGACATGGGCGCCCTCAATCGTTGAACAGGTCGCGCGCGAAGCCGGCCTTGGCGAACACGAAGTCGCGGCTCGCGTCCAGCTCCGCGCGCAGCTTGGCGAGATCATAGCCCAGCAGCGCGCCGCGCCATTTCTTGACGACGCCCGCGCACAGCACCGTCGAGACATTGGAGCGGTCCATCAGAGTGACCACGGCGCCGACCGCGTTGTTGAGCGGCGCGACATTGAGCGCCTCGGCGTCAAGCAGCACGATGTCGGCGTCCTTGCCGGGGGTGAGCGAGCCGGTCACGCGGTCGAGCTTGAGGCCCTTGGAGCCGCCGATAGTGGCGAGCTTCAGCGCGTCGAGCGACGTCATCAACTTCGGATAGTCCTTGCCTTGCAGCGCCAGCTCGTTGGCGAGCATGCGCTGGAGCGTCAGTACGCCCCGCATCTGGGTGAACATGTCGGCGCTCATCGTGCATTCGACGTCGCTCGACAACGACGCGCTCACGCCGAGATCGAGGACTTTCTGAATCGGCGGCATGCCGTGGCGCATGTGCATTTCGATCGGAGCAGCGATCGAGACATGCGCGCCGGCGTCCGCCGCCACCTTCCAGCCGACATCGCTCATCCCGGTCATGTGGATGAAGAAACAATCGGGGCCGAATTCGCCCGCGGCCGCCAGCGCGTCGAAGGTCGGCTGCATACCGAACGTGCCGACCACATGGAGCGCCACGGGCAGCGACAATTCGCGGCCGATCTTCCAGGCCTTCTCGTAACCGGGCAGATAAATCTCGCCGCCCATGAACATCGACAGGAGCTGATCGCCGCCCGAAAAATAGCGCTCGCGCAAGCGCCGCGCATCGCCGGGATATTTGGCGTCGTCGCCCCAGCCCTCGAAATAGCCGAGCACCGCGCGCCGCCCCGCCGCCTTAAGGCCCTCGACAGCGGCATCGGAATGTTCGGGCGAATGGTGGATCTGGCTCACGTCGTGGACGGCGGTCACGCCGGCGTCGATCTGGGCAATCGAGCCGAACAGCTCGTTGATATAGACGTCCTGCGGTCGGTAGCCTCGGCTCAGTTTGAGCAACACCGATTCATAGTAGTTGTTGGCGCTCTCCGGCCGACCGTCGTTGATGAGGATGGCGTCGGCGAGGGCGCTTCGCAGAATCGTTTCGAACTGATGGTGATGTGTGTCGATGAAGCCGGGGATGACGATGTGGCCGCTGGCGTCGATGATCGCGGCGTCCGCAGCGTCGAGCGAGGCGCCAACCGCGACGATTTTCGCGCCCTCGATCAGCACGTCGCCCGCCGCGAAATTGCCGACGGATTCATCCATGGAGACGACGACGCCGCCCTTGATGAGCGTCCGCCGACCCTTCTTTCCGACGCCCTCGGGCGGCGATGCGGCGGCGCCCATCTGCGACTCCAGGTGCGTCGCCGCGGCGAACCGCGCCGGCGCATCGCCTGTGGCTGCGAACAGCGGCGGCGGCCTGCCGGCTTCGTGCGCGGCGGCGGCGAACTCGCACATCTGGCACATGGACCCCCCCTGTTCTTGCGGCTCTCCGCCGTCTGCCTGAGCGTCTCACGCCCCCGGCGGCCGAGTCAATCAAAGGAGCCCCGCGTCAAGCGGGCTGCGAACGCCGCCAAATCAACGCCGCCGTCGCAAGATCTTCGATCGAAGCCCCGACGCATTTGAACACAGTAATCTCCTCGTCCGCCCCGCGCCCCGGCGCGCCTTTGGCGAGCGCCGCGAGATCGGCGACCACAGCGGATTTCGCCAAGACGCCGCTCGCGATCGCTTGCGCGACGTCGCCGCCTTCGCTCATAGCGGCCGGCGTGTCGACGAACACCCGCCCGCGTTGCAAGGTGAGATCGTCGGCCTCGCGCATCGTCATGTTGAAGGCGCCGACGAGATCGACGTGCTGGCCGGGCTTCAGCCACGCGCCGCGAATCAGCGGCGCGGTCGAGAGCGTCGCGGCGCTGACAATGTCGGCCTCTGCGACCGCCGCCTCCAGATTTTCCTCCGCGCGCGCGGAGAAGCCTTCCGCCGCCAGCCGCGCGGCAAGCGCGCGCGCGCCCTGCGGCCGATGGTTCCAGACGACGATCTCGCGAATCGGCCGGACGCTCGCGTGCGCCCGCGCCAGAAAAGGGGCGAGCGCGCCGGCGCCGATGAGCGTGAGGCGGCGAGCGTCGGCGCGCGCCAGGCGTTTCGCCGCGAGCGCGGAAACGGCGGCGGTGCGCCACAACGTCAGCCGCGTTCCGTCCATAATGGCGAGCGGCTCGCCGGTGCGTCCGTTTTGCAGCACATAGACGCCGTGAACCGCCGGGAGCCCGCGCGCGCCGTTGCCCGGAAACGCGTTGACGATCTTGACGCCGAGCAGCCCCTCGCCCCAGGCCGGCATGAGGAGGTGGGTGGCGTGGGGTTCGCCTTCGATCGGGATGACGTGGTGATGGCGCGGCGGAGCGCTGAAACCGCCGCGAAAGGCCGCATCGAGCGCTTCGACGAGGGCGGGGAAATCGAGCGCGGCGTCGAGGGCTTCGGAGGAAAGGAACCGCATGTCAGGCGGGCCTCGCGAATGCGGGAGCGGACGCGAAACGCTGGGCTTGCAATTCACCGCGCAATCTCGCCGCCTCGGCCCTGGCTTCGCGCGCCGCACGACGATGCTTGGCCTGTCCCATCCAGGTGGAGACGCCGCCAATGACGACGCCAAGCGCCATCGCGATGAGCAAGACTGCGTATTGCGGCGCCGGCACGGGCTTGAGGCCGCTGCCGCCCGTGGGGTCGAAATAGATCGTCACCCACTGACGGTTGGCGTAGGCGAAGGTGAGAATGAGCGCCGCCAAGGGCGCGATCACGATGAATTTCAGCAAGCGCATGCCGTTTCCGCAACCCCCCGCGCATCGCCCGCGACCATGCCCCAATCGGATCGAGCCGCCAACCTATTTCCGCGTCGGGTTATGCTGGCTTGGCGTTGGAGCCTCCGTCCCGTAACCTGACTTTGCTACGCCGAACGGCGCCCCCGAGCGGGCCGACGATCGTGGCGGAATTTGCGTCGGACCTCCGCCCGCGCGCGAGCTCTCTCTGGCGGCGGATGCGAGGCGAAATGAATTTTAAATGCGCACGTTTTTCTAGCGAAACCGAGATCGTGAAAGCGTCCAACAATGCGCCGCCGCTGCGTCAGGGCGCGCACGGCGACGGCGTCGCGGTGTTGCAGCTCGCCCTCCTCGACTTGGGTTTCGCCATGCCGATTTCGACTCATAGCGGCAGCAGCCTGCCCGACGGCATTTTCGGCGCGGAGACCTTGCGGGCGGTTATGGCGTTTCAGCGTGCGAACGGGTTGGAGGCGGACGGGGTCGTCGGCGCCCATACGATGGCGCGACTCGATCAGCTGGTTGCGGCGCAGACCGAGGCGACGGCGCGGGCCGACGCGTTGAACGGCAACAAATCGCGGGGACTTTCGTAAATCATGGCCCTCAACCTGCTGCCGTCGACGGCGAAAATCGAATCGAAATCCAGCGGCGCCATCGCCAGCTGCCATACCGGCACGCGCTTCGCGCTGCTCCACTGCACTAAAGGCGCCAACCTCGCGGCCGGCGACCGCATGCCCGCCGGCAAGTTGAAACGATTTGACGCCTTCGAGTTGGAGGGCACGGTCTTCCTGGAGGCGACCGCCGGCGAACACGATATCGGCGATCGCGAATTCGGCATGGTGCAGGTGACGAACCTGCTGTTCTACGAGTTCCTCTACGCAGGGCGACGCGCCTCGGAGGGCTCCTGCAATCTCAACCTGAAGTCGGGCTTCACCGTCAATCCGTCGCTCGATGTGCAGACCAGCACGGGACAGACCGTCGACCAGAAGATTTTCGACCCCGGCGCGGTGCTCATCGACCGCGTCACCGCGCCACGCGCCGGATTCAACATCACGGTGCGTTTCGGCGATCACCCCAACAACGTCATTCCGTACCGGTTTGCGAACACGCTGACCGGCGCCAGCAACTTTCTCGCTCTCGCCGCCCGGGCGCAGAAATTCATGGTCTATTTCTTCACCCGCGCCAGTCCGACCTCGCCCATCACAGTTCTGGGAAGTTTCGACTGGGCGGTGGATTGGCTCGTCGAATTCACCTGGTCGGCCCGCACGACCGCGGCGACCGCCAATATCAGACGGGCGGACCTGCTTGAAGGGGAGTTCCGCATCGGCGCGCCGGCCTCGGGGGACGCGATGGCGACGATCGCGCTCAACCGGACCACGCCGACCGCGAACAAGCAGGACGAGGACACCGTCGCGGCGATCTTCAATCGACGCCGGGCGCCGATGCTGACGCAGTCGCGAACCCTGCCGAACGGTTTCCGCACCGACTTCTTCAAATAGCGCGTGGCGCGCCGGCGCTACCGCCGCGCGAACAGCCGCTCGATGTCGGCGAGCTTCAGTTCGACGTAAGTCGGCCGGCCGTGGTTGCACTGGCCGGCGCCCGGCGTCGCCTCCATCTCGCGCAGCAGGCGTTCATCTCCTCCGGCCGCAGCGCGCGGCCGGAGCGCACCGAATGGTGGCAGGCGATAGGTCGCGAGCTTGGTGGTCGAGCCGCCGCTCCAGCGCCTCCGCGCCGTCCTCGGCGAGCAGCGTCCTCGGCGAGGTCGCGCACCAGCGCGGCGAAGATCGCCCGCCGCGATGCAGCGCTCGGCGCCTCGCGCAGCAGCACCGCGCCGGGGCCGAAGGCCTCGACGACGAGCCCGAGCTCGCGCCAGCGCCTGCGCCGCTCGACGAGCGCCGCCGCGGCGGCGGGTTCGAGATCGACGACCAGCGGGCTCAGCAGGATCTGCCGCTCGACGCCGTCTCCTCGCGCTGGCGCTTCAGCTTCTCGTAGACGATGCGCTCATGCGCGGCGTGCTGGTCGACGATCACGACGCCGTCGCGGGTCTGGGCGACGATGTAATTGCCGTGCAATTGCGCGCGCGCCGCGCCGAGCGGCGCGTCGCTGTCGGCGCGGCGCCGCGCTCCGCGCGGGCGCGACGGGGCCGGCAAAGCCGGCGAAGCTGCGGCTGCGCGCGGCTCGGCGAAGCGCGCGGCGCGGCGGGCGAAGCGCGCCAGTCCCAGCGCAGCGGCGCGGCGGCCGGCGGCGTCCACGCCGGCGCGCGCAGCGTCGCCGAGCGTCGCGGCGCCGCCGGTCGTCGCGGCGCGGTGCAAGCGCGCCTTCGAGCGCCTGCTTGACCGCGCCGACGACGAGGCCGCGCACCAGAGCCGCATCGCGAAACCGCACCTCGGCCTTGGCGGGATGCACGTTGACGTCGACGTCGCGCGGATCGCAGGCGAGGAACAGCGCGGCCGCGCCGTACCGCTCGCGCGGCAGATAATCCAGATAGGCCGCGCGCAGCGCGCCGGCGATCAGCTTGTCGCGCACCGCGCGGCCGTTGACATAGGCGAACTGGCTCAGCCCGTTCGGCTTGTTGAAGGTCGGCGTCGCGACCAAGCCGGAGAGCGCGCACGCCCTCGCGGGTCTCGTCGACCGCCAGCGCATTGTCGACGAACTCCGGCGCCGAGCGCCTGGCGCGAGCCGCTCGCGCACCGTCGCGCCGCCGGCCAGTCGAAGCCCGCGCCGATGTCGGTGGCGAAGACGAAGCGCACCGTCGGGATGGCCGAGCGCCAGCCGCACGACGACGTCGGCGCAGGCCTGCGCCTCGGCGCGGTCGGTCTTCAGGAATTTGAGCCGCGCCGGCGTCGCGGCGAACAGATCGCGCGCCTCGATGCGCGTGCCTTGCGGATGCGCGCAGGGCGACGATCTCGCCCTTGACGCCGTCCTCGACCGTGAAGCGCGAAAGCCTCGGCCGCGCCGCGCGGCGCGGGTGCGGATTTCGAGCCGGACACCGAGGCGATCGAGGGCAGCGCCTCGCCGCGAAAGCCGAGCGTCGCGATGCGCGGAGAGATCGCCGTCGGGCAGTTTCGAGGTGGCGTGGCGCTCGACGGCGAGCGCGAGATCGGCCGCGTCCATGCCGGCGCCGTCGTCGCCGACGCGGATGAGGTCGCGCCCGCCGGCGGCGATGGCGACTCGATGCGGCGCGCGCCGGCGTCGAGCGCGTTCTCGACGAGCTCCTTCACCGCCGCCGCCGGCCGCTCGATCACCTCGCCGGCGGCGATGCGGTCGATCAGCAGCGGATCGAGGCGGCGGACGGGCATGTGAGCGGGATTAGCCGATTCGGGGGCGAGGGGATATGGCGGGGGCGTTGCTTGTCCCGGTGGTTGGAAAAGGCGGCGCCGGGTGCAGAACGAGTCAGGGATCGGTATTTATCAGGCGCTTAAGTGTCATTTTGTGCAAGTCGGCGGCTTGAGTTTTCAGGGTAGTCGGCGGCGCCAGAAATTTCTTGACCCATTGTGCGTACATCATAGTACAGCCTTCGGATAATCCGAATATTTGGCGCCAAAGACGATAGCGCTCGTTCACCGGCGCGCGTGACGATGCATCATTAGTAGACTTAGCCAGTTAAGCGGACTACCTTCAAATGGATGTTCGAAACAACTGGACTGATATATCCGATAATCCGTCGAGCGAATGTCGACCAAAGCACTAGGGGAATTTTAAAATCCTCTCCATGCTGCATGTTGCAGTATATGACTCAAATGTTCCACCGTAGACGCATTCATAAGTGGTTTTGCCGGACATATCTTTGTATTTTCCGCTTCCCATCAAAACTTCATTGTAACCGCTTAAAGTTAAAGCGTACAATGGGGCCTTTATGGCAGGTATTTTCCAAACGATTTTATCGCCATCAGAATCTGTATCTACACAATAACCCGTCGTTACCGCGCTCGTCCCGTCCGATTCAGCAAAGCCAAAACAACGCTCTTTTGTCGGCGGCCATTTTGTCTGGCCGCAATCGACGGAAGTGAATTCTTCGTTTTCATGCCACGACACAATGCCATCGCGATGGGTGCTAAGTTGATCGACAGTTTGCTTCCCCTCCGTTTTCAACTTGATGTGGCACGTTAGGTCTTTGGGCATAGTTGTCGAGGTTGCCGATGTGACTAAACAAGTTGCCGCGGCAAGATTGCATGCTAACGGAATCAGACTTCGCAAGAGCATAGTGACCTCCCTGCGCCGCCTAAACAGCGGATGATTGACCGTAACACATCGGTAGAAAAGTGTCGATTTTGTATTGCCAAGTTGGAAATCGGCGACGGCAACGGCGCCGCTCACCCGCAAGGCCGACCGGCGTCCGAGCCTTCTTTGCTATTTGCTGTATCGGTCATGGAGTTCCCCTCAATTTCGCCAGAATTTTCCGATCGGCCACGTGCCGAAAATATTCAATGCAAGTTCCGCCAAGCCAAAGATGAGGAAATTTGCAGTAAAAAGCGTGCCTGAAGCAAGAAAGAGTGGTATCACGTAAAATATTGTGGCTGATTTCTCGCTGATATAATAAACTGCAGGTTCGTGCATTTGCACTTTCACATTGAAGGCAAAATAGTACAATATAAGTACGCAAACTGCTAATAGCGCCAACAGGCCAAAAAATCCGAACGGTTGACCTCGTGCTTTCATCCGAGACACTACGTCGGCACCGAACCATCGCTCCAAATTATTATATCGTACGCTAATCAACACGACTGCAATCAAACCAAACCGAACAATCCCAATGATTTCTATGACAAGCAGCACCAACAGATACGCAAGCCGTGTCTCGTACATTCGATCGTTGCAGATTTTTACCGAGCACAAGTCCTCGCTCAATGGTAAGTTTGAAAGAAAATTCGAGATTAATGCTTGCGGCAGATTGAGTCTTGCTATGGTAGCCGCGAAAACAAAAAGCAAAACCGGAATCAACGCCATTTCAACTGGCCACAGTTTTATTACATTCGCTTGCGTCCTATTGGCCTGCCTAAAATCTAGCATCTAGCTATGATTCTGGCAGTTGCTGCTGGCAAATCCAGGCGTCAGCGCACGAATATTTCTTCTAGCCCCTGTAACGCGGCCGCAAGTACCGCACGAGCGTAGCGGCGTGAAGGGGGCGTGAGGGTGGCGCGCTCGTCGCCTCGAGGCAGGAGAACTCATGATTTCTGCACCGCTTGAAGGAGGACCGAAGTCTGGGCGTAAGCTGCTGTTGCGTGCAACGAGAAAACGAGATTAATTTTGAGCGTTGCGAGCATGTGGATCATCCAGGGCGGCTCTTGTTCGCCCACGACGGTCAAACGAAGTGAGGAGTTGGAGATGAGGCGTATTCTGCAAAAAGTTGCCCTTGCGGCGCTGCCCGCCGCCCTCGTCGCCGGGGCTTTTGCGGCGCAGGATCGATACTCCCTGCAAGTTCCGGGCGGTCTCGCCTTTGCGGACTTCAAAGGATACGAGGATTGGCAGGTCATCTCCGTCAGTCACAACGGCGATAAGCTTGCACTAATCGTCGGGAATCCCGCTATGATCGCGGCCTACAAGGCGGGCATCCCCTTCAATGGCAAACCTGTTCCCGATGGTGCTCGGATGGCGAAGACTCATTGGACGGCGAAAAAAAATGAACAACAGCCCGGCGAGCCGGTCGTGCCGGGCGCTCTGCACGACATCGATTTCATGGTGAAAGATAGCAAAAAGTTCGCCGATAGCGGCGGGTGGGGATATGCCCAGTTTGACTACGACCCTGCGTCTGAAATGTTCAAGCCAGCCGACGAGGCTTCCTCGCCGCCGCAGAAGCACGACGCCAAGTGCGGGTTCGCCTGCCACACTATCGTGGCGGACAAGGATTACGTTTTCACGGCTTACCCGAAGCGGTGAACGCGATCCCGGCACGGCGTTTGGACTAACCCCTCCTTCGCTGCGTCGCTACGCACGCCATCGGCAGTCAACGCCTGCCGGCCAAGATAACAACCAATTAAACCACTCAAACAGGCTCTTAGCGGAGCGAAAACAGATTTCCTGGCGGGTCTGAACCGCGGCACTCGAAGCTGTCAGCGCACTTCGGTCCAGCTCTCGGAGAATGCCAGGGCGCAGGTGCTGAACGGTCTGCCTTCGCGCTCGGTCGGGAACGGGCGGCCCTTGGCCTGAACGCCATTGACCGTCACGCGTGCCCCGAGCGCCGGAATCAGCACCGTGCAGACACCGTATTTGCGTGCCGTGGGACCGCCGGGTTGGGTGTGGATCAGCAGCGGCTCACCGATGTCATACCAGGTCAACGCGACCTCCTCATCGTGCGAGACCACCCGCTCGGTCCAGAAATCGCGCGCATCGCCGGTCTTGTCGAACACCGCGTCGGTAACCGGAATCGAAATGTCTGAAAGTTCTTCGTTGAGCATTCCCTGAACGGTCTTCTGCAGCCAGCGCGCCATGGCGATGTTGTCGGAGTAGATCTTCCAACGGTCCCCGGTCAGCTCGCTCTTCAGGTAAAGCACATGTCCTGCGCCGAGCGGCGAGATCAGGATGCGCCAGAAACTCGCATTGGTGAGGGTCGCGCCGCGGTCGGTTTCGGTCAGGCGGATGAAGGGGTTCTCGCCAGTCAGGATCAGACGGTTCGGATCGAGGGACATCGGATTTCCTGAAATGTATAGAGCAGCAACGTGGCGGGCGATATCGTCGGCAGAAGCTTTGCGCATGCCAGAAGCGGTAGCGTTCCGAGGCGAAACCGTGCCAGCCGAACCACCAGTCCCACATCTCTGGCGTGACGCGCGGCATCTCCGTGCGGCACGCAACAACCAGGACGCCGTCGCGGTTGCGGACGACCGCATCCGTCGATCCATCCCCTGCGGGTTCGAGGAGCTTTCGCGCCGCCGCAAAGGGATAGTCGGTCCCGGACTGGACGCTGCGCACAATCGCTTCTTCTACGCGGGCGGCAATGGCGCCGACAGGTCGATGAAAAGCTGAGAAGTCGCGCGTGTCCGGGAGGGCGCGGGGTCGCCCAAACATGGCCCCCCGCTCAGGCCGCCGGCCGACCCACCATCACCACGCTCAGCGCCCCGTCGCCAAACAAAGCCGCTCGGCCGCCGCGCCGGGCGTCGGCCAGCGTCACCGCGCGCGATCGCTCGATTGCGCTCCGACCAGCCAGTCCATGCCATAGCCGTCGAGCTGCATCTGCACGAGCTGGCCGGCGATCTTCGAGGAGGTGTCGAAGCGCAGCGGATAGGAGCCGATCAGATAGCGCTTGCCCTTCTCGAGCTCCTCCTCGGTCACGGCGTTCTTCGCCATGTCGAGGATTTCGCCGCGGATCACGTCGAGCGATTCCGCGCGCGCGCTCGTTCTTGGTCGTGGTGCCGCCGGTGAGAAAGCTCGCATGGTCCTGCGTCGAGAGGCCGGCGTAGACAGTGTAGGCGAGCCCGCGCTTCTCGCGCACCTCGCGGAACAGTCGCGACGACAGCCCCGTGCCGCCGCCGAGAATATGGGCGAGCACGAACGCCGAGAATGTAGTCGCGGGTCCTGCGCGTCCCGGCGCCGGTCGACCGAAACGGATCGTCGTCTGCGGGACGTCGAGGTCGATCACCTCTTCGCCGCCAAGCCCCAGGAACGGCGCCGGGCCGACAGGCGCAAGCTGCGCCTTCGCCGGCAGATCGGCGAAAACGCTTCGTCGATGCAGCCGCCCCGCCCGCTCGGCGTCGATTGCGCCGACGACCGCCACATGCAGCGCGTCGCGCGCGATCAGCCGGCCATGCAGCGCCGCCATATCGGGGCGGTGCAGCGCGTCGAGCGTTTCGGCGGAGCCGTCGCTCGGATTGCTCGTACGGGTGGCCCGTGAACACGCGGGCGCGAAAGCCGCGCCACGCGACCGTCCCGGGATCGTTCATCTCGTGGCGCAAATGCGCCTTCACCTGCTCGCGCACGCGCTCGAACGGCTCCTCGTCGAAACGCGGGCGCGTTGAGCGCCAGTCGCCAGCAACGCGACGGCGCGGTCGAGATGCTTGCTGAGCGTCCGCATGCGCCCGCCGACCTTGTCGCGGTCGGCGTGGAAGCCGATCTCGATCGCCTTCTCGTCGAGCGCGCGATGGAACGCCTGGCTGTCGAGATCGCCGGCGCCCTCGTCGAGCAGCCCCGAAAAGATCGTCGTCGCCCCCGTCTTGCAGCGCCGGGTCCTGCGTGGCCCCGCCGCGGAACGCCAGCTCCAGGCTGACGATCGGCACCGCGTAATCCTCGACCAGCCAAGCTTTCACGCCGCCAGGAGAGACGATTTCGCGGACATTGACCGCGCCGGAAGCCGGCGGCGCCATGCGCTTGTTCATGGGGCGTTTCCTCGGGGGCGGCGGCGGTTCAGGCCGCTTGGGGTTCAGGATGAGTCAGGAAGCCAGTCACGGCGCGGCGCCGGTCGAGCCAAGTCTTGGCCGCGGCGATCACCGCCTCAGCCGTCACCGCCTCCATGCGCGCCGGCCACGCCTGCACGTCGGCGATCGTCTGGCCGGTGGCGAGCGAGGCGCCGTACCAGCGGGCGAGCGAAACCTGGCTGTCCTGGGCGTAGACGGCTTCGGCGACGAGCCTCGTCTTGCAGCGCTCCAACTCCTCCGCAGAGACGCCCTCGACCAGGAACGCGTCGAGCGCCGCGTCGAAAGCGGCGTCGAGTTCGCTCAAAGTTACGCCCGGCGTCGGCATACCATAGAAAATGAAGCGGGTGTCGTCGAGCGCGGAGCCCGCGAAATAGGCGCCCGCCGCGACCGCCTTGCGGCCCTCGATGACCAGCGCCCGATAGAGAAAGCTGGTCGATCCGCCGCCCAGAAGATGCGCCAGCACTTCGAGCGCCTCGGCTTCGCCGGGCGCGCCGGTGGCGTAGCTCGGCGTCAGATAGACGCGCTGCCAGGCGGGCTGCTCGACCTTGTCGTCGCTCACCTCCACCCTCCGTTTGGCGACCGGCTTCGGCTCGCGCGGGCGCCGCCGCGACGGCGGCTCGCCGCGCGGGCGAATCGGGCCATAATGCTCTTCGGCCAACCGCAGCGCCTCCTCCGGCGCGACGTCGCCAGCGACGACGAGAATGGCGTTCTCCGGCGTGTAGAAGCGGCGGTAATAGGCGAGCGCGTCCTCGCGCCCGAGCTCTTCGATCTCATGGCCCCAACCGATCACCGGCTTGCCGTAGGGATGATGGGTGAACACGGCCGCCGTCATCGCCTCGTTGAGCTGCGCGTTGGGATCGGCGTCGCAATGCATGCGACGCTCCTCCAGCACGACGTCGCGCTCGGGCGCGACGATTTCGTCGGTGAGGATGAGGCCGGTCATGCGGTCGGCCTCGAAGGCCATCACCAGGCCGAGATGCGCCTTGGCGACGCGTTGGAAATAGGCGGTGTAGTCGTTGCCGGTGAACGCATTCTCCTGGCCGCCGATCTCGGCCACGACCTCCGAGAATTCGCCCTTGGGATGCTTGGCCGTGCCCTTGAACATCAAGTGTTCGAGGAAGTGCGCGATCCCCGACTTGCCCGGGGGATCGTCGGCGGAGCCATTGCGATACCACACCATATGCGTAACGACCGGCGCCCGGTGGTCGGGAATGACGATAACCGTCATGCCGTTGGCGAGCTTGCGCTCGGTGATGTTGGGGCCTTTGTCGAGCGCATCGGCGAGGGAGGCGGGCGCGGCGTGGATTGTCATGCGGCCTTCACAGGTCTCGGGCGTGCGCCGCAATCCCGCGGCGTCCGTCACATATAAGGCGGCGCTTTCCGAAGGGCTAGTCGACTCGAGACCGGTTTGTCGCGGAACCTAGCCCTGGCGGCGGCTTTCGTAGGCGCTGACCGTCATCTCGGCGATCTTGCGCATAAGCGGGATCTCGGCCAGCGGCGCGCCGCCGGCGATTTCGCGTCCGACCAGCGCCAGACTGTGCGCGAGTTCGCCATAGGCTCCGCGCTCCAATTGCAACGCGAACGCGGTGCGCGCGCAGGTGCGGGCCCAGAATTCACGCCGTTTCGGCAGATAGTCGTTCAGCACGGCTTTGGCGCGTGTCCTGCCGCTGCGGATCGGCGTCAGCAGGGTCTCGACGCTTTGGCCGGCCTCGAACCACGGCTGTTCGGGCGCTTCGTCGGTCACGACCTTGTGCGCCTTTGCGACCGCCGCGGCGTCCTGCTCCGCGTCCGGCCATTCCGCGAGCATCTCGGCAATGAGATCGGCGGAGGAGACAAGGCGCGGCGCGATTGGACCGAGGCCGAGATTCTCGACGAAGGCGATCAGCCGGAAGGGCGGCGGCTTCTTGGCGGCGACGTTTTCGCCGATCGCCAATTCCAGATAGCGCGCCACCCCGGCGACGTCGGTCTGCGCCGCGATCACGCTCTCGCGCATCCCCCGCAAGGTGAGATCGACCTGCCGCTTGCCCAGCCCTTCCAGGCTCAGCACCTCTTCGACGCCGGCGGGTTTGGTCATCGCGGCGACGAAGCGCCAGCCGTCGCGCGCCTTCAGGGTGGCGAGCGCGCCGGCCGCGCCCGATCCGTCGCACGCCATGACGAAGCATTTGACCGCGCTCGGACGTTCCGAATGGACTGGCGGCTGCGCATAGACGCGCAGGGCGCGAATCGCCTCGTCGAGCGGCGCCTGGCGATCGGCCGGCAGCCACGGGCGCATTCGCACCAAGCGCTCGACCAGCGCGCTCTCGACCAGTTCCGCCTTGCCGGCGCGCTTCAATTCGTCAATCGCCGCATGGGCCAAGCGCGGCTCGCGATGCATTGCAAAGCCCGCCAGCACATGCATGAGCACGGGCGCATGGCCCTCGCCGAGCGTCGCCAGCATCCTGCCGGCGATCTCCGAGGGAAACGCCGCCAGCACCGAGTTCAGCGCCTCGTAGGCGGCGAAGGCGTCGCCTTCGCTGGCGCCGACGATTTCGGCGAGCGCCGTCTTGAGGTCGAGCAGGCCGGCCGCCAAGGCGGACGTCCCTGACGCTTCCAGCGACCTGACCAGCCGGGCCTTCAGGCCCTCGGGCACATTCCATCCGGAATCGTTGAGCACCTTGCCGACCAGCATCAGGCTCGCGGCGTCGAGCCGGCCGGCGGAGATCGCCTCCTCGAGATGCTCGAAGATAAGCGCCCTCGTTTGGCGCGCCTCCGGATCGCCGCCATTGTCGTCGATCGCCAATTGGCTCAGCGTCGCGACCACGTCGTTGAAAAAATCATCGTTTTCGTCGTGGGTCAGCGCCGCCAGGGCCTCGACGCGGCGCAGGAATTCGTCGAACAGCGCAAGCGGGCCGTATTCGTCGTCGATCGTTTCCAACTGGGCGCGGAGCGCGTCGCGCACACGCGCAAGCGTTTCGGCGTCGAGCCCGTCAAGGATGTCGAAAAGCGCCGCCGTCGGTCCATCGTCGACGCCGGATTTGGCTGAGATCGGCTTGCGTGTCCGCGGCTTTTTCGGCAATGACGGAAGCTCCCGATCGGCGCATGTCGCAAGACCCAGCGGCGCACGGTGTAAGAATTAGCGAGTCCTGCGGCCTAAGCAACCGCTTCGTCGCAACGACCTGGCGTTCTATCCCCCGATCATTTGCGGATTGGCGTGGCATTTGACATCGCGCCGGCTCGCTTCTAGGGCTAACCCGTTTTCGGGCCGCGTCCGCTCCGACTCAAAGCGGACGACCTCGCGCCCGCATGCGTCGGGCCGGCGCGGAGCAACAAGGTCAGGCATCTATGCCGCTCAGGGTTTCCGGCAAAAATCTGGACATTGGCAACTCCTTGCGGACGCATGTGACGGAGAAGGTTCAGACCCTGATTTCCCGCTACTTCGACGGCAAGATCACCGGCCATGTCGTGATCTCGCCGGAGGGGTCGGCCTATCGCACCGATTGCTCGCTGCATCTGAGTTCCGGCATGAATCTTCAGTCGGAGGGGCGCGCGCACGAACCCTATGCGAGTTTCGAGCAAGCCGCCGACAAGATCGAGCGCCGCTTGCGCAAGTACAAGAAACGTCTGAAGGAGCACGGCTCCGGGCACGACGCCGACGCTGAGAGCCGCGAGCGGCGCGAGGTCGCCAACTTCGTCGTCGAGGCGCCGGCCGACGACTTCGAGGAGGCGTCGGCCGACTTCTCCCCGGCGGTCGTGGCCGAAGGCGCGCAACCCCTGAAAACGCTGTCGGTGGCCTCGGCGGTTTTGGAGCTCGACCTAACGGGCTCGCCGGTCGTGGTTTTCCAGCATGCGACGAGCCTGCGGGTCAACATCGTCTATCGCCGGCGCGACGGCGCGATCGGCTGGCTGGATCCGCGCTGAGCGGCGGCGCCATTCTTGCCCATCCGGTAAGGGGAACGCCCGACGGCGGTTTCGAGGGCCAAACGAGGTCAAGGCGGGGTATCGAGCTTCTCACAAATGTCCCTTGACAACATTCTCAGGCAAGACGCGGTCATCCCCGCGCTGCGCGTGAACGGCAAGAAGCAGGCGCTGCAGGAACTTTCCGAGCGGGCGGCGGCCGTGTCGCAAATGCCGTCGCGCGAAATCTTCGACGCGATCCTGCAACGGGAGCGGCTCGGACCGACCGGCGTCGGCGACGGCATCGCCATTCCGCACGGCAAGTTGTCGCGCTGCGAGAAGATCTGCGGCGTGTTCGCGCGGCTGGAGCGGCCGATCGATTTCGAGGCGCTCGACGGGTTGCCCGTGGACCTGATTTTTTTGCTGATCGCGCCGGAATCTGCGGGGGCCGATCACCTCAAGGCGCTCGCCGCCATCGCGCGCCGGCTCCGCCAGCCCGGCGTCGCCGCGCAGTTGCGCGGCGCGCGCGAGGCGCCGGCGCTCTATTCGCTATTGACCTTGTCGACGGCCTCGAACGCGGCCTGACCCCTTAAGGGAACCTTGATGAAAGCCAGGGTCGTCGTCACTTTGAAACCGAGCGTGCTCGATCCCCAGGGCAAGGCGATCGAAGGCGCGCTCAGATCGCTGGGGCTCGACGGCTTCGGCAGCGTGCGGCAGGGCAAGGTGTTCGACGTCGAACTCGACGGCGTCGAGGGCGAAGCGGCCGAGGCGCTGCTGCGCCAGGCGTGCGAAAAACTGCTCGCCAACACGCTGGTCGAGAATTTCGCAATCGAGCGAGATGTAGGCCGATGAAGGCCGCCGTTCTGCTGTTTCCCGGCTCCAATCGGGAGCGCGACGTCGCCCGGGCGCTCGCCCAGGCCGGCTGCGAGGTCGAAATCGTTTGGCACGCCGCCGAGCGGCTGCCGGCGGGAACCGATCTGGCGGTGTTGCCCGGCGGCTTCTCTTACGGCGACTATCTGCGTTGCGGCGCGATCGCGGCGCGGGCGCGGGTGATGGAGGCGGTCGCCGAGCACGCGGCCAAAGGCGGACGTGTTCTTGGCATCTGCAACGGGTTTCAGATACTTTGTGAGGCGGGGCTGCTGCCGGGGGCGCTGATGCGCAACGCCGGGCTCAAATTCATCTGCCGCATGCAGGCGCTGCGCGTGGAGACAGACCGGACGCCGTTCACGCGCGGTTACGAGGCCGGCGCCGTGGTCACTTACGCTCTGGCGCACGGCGAGGGCGCCTATATGGCGGCGCCGGAGGAGATCGCGGCGCTCGAACGAGCGGGCCGCGTCGTCTTCCGCTATTGCGACGCCGAGGGCCGCGCGAACGACGAGGCCAATCCGAATGGCTCGCTCCATAATATCGCCGGAGTGTGCAACGAGGGCTTCAACGTCCTTGGACTGATGCCGCATCCGGAGAATCTGATCGACGCCCTGACCGGCGGGACCGACGGGCGCGCCCTTTTTGCCACCCTTGCGGCGTCCTGACGCCGCCGCGCGTTCAGGCCGATTGAAGCCGCGCCGGCGCCGCATTACGGCCACGTTCAACATTAACAATCGTTCATCATGATGAATCGCTTGTCCCTTGCCCGTGCGGCTAGTTTGTCTGTGTTGAGCGCGGGAATCGTCGGCGCCGCGCGCGCCGAGGACGCTTATCAACCCAGCGCGCAGTCCGGTTCTTTCGAGATATGCCGTCTGGGCGGCGACGGTGGCGGATGCGCGCATTTCCAGGGCTACGTCTATGTCCGCCGCGACGCCGCGGCGCGGCCGTCGCTCGCCGCCGACGGCAAGGCGTCGCCGGCCTCCGACGCGTCGCTGGGCGGCGGCCGGCTTTACATCCGCGTCGACGGCGCCGAGACGCCCTGAACGCGACGCCTTCGCGTCGCCCGCGGGTTTGAAGCCAATTCGATGATCGAGACGAGCGTCTGCAGCGGCGCGCTCAATTAACCTCAGCCTCAGTAGAGACCGCCCGTGCCGGAGCCCACGCCGGGCGCTGCGTCCACGGCGCCGCTGTCGCTTTGGGCGACGCCGCCGCCGCCGCCATAGGAATCCGGCGGGGCGGTGCCGGGTTTGAACGCTTCCAGGATCGAACCCGCGCCCGACGAGCGCATTCCGGTATGCACGTCCACCGAGATCAGCTTGATCCCCGGGGGCACCCGGAACGGCGTGTCGGGGGTGTCCTTCAGCGCGATCTTCATGAAGTCGCGAAAGATCGGCGCGGTGTAGAGCGCGGCCTGCGCGCTGTCGCCGAGCGAGCGCGGCTTATCGTAGCCCATGAACACCCCGAACGAGAGGTTGGGCGAGTAGCCGACGAACCAAAGATCTTTGGCGTCGTTGGTGGTGCCGGTCTTTCCGGCCAGATGCTTGCCGACCTCTTTGATCGCAATGCCGGTGCCGCGCTGGATGACGCCTTCCATGATTGACGTGATCTGGTAGGCGGTCAGCGGATCGGTGACGAGATTGCGCGGGTCCTTGCGCTTGTCGACCAACTTGGGCTCGTCCTGGTTGTCCCATTTCGTGGCGTCGCAACCCTCGCAGATGCGCTCGTCGTGCTTGTAGATCGTGTTGCCCCAGCGGTCCTGGATGCGGTCGATCAGCGTCGCCTTGATCGGCATGCCGCCGTTATCGAACATCGAATAGCCCGTCACCATGCGCAAAACCGTGGTCTCGCCGGCGCCGAGCGACATCGAGAGATAGGGCGGCAGGTTGTCGTAGATCCCGAATTTCTTGGCGTATTCGGCGATCAGCGGCATGCCGATGTCGCGCGCCAGGCGCACCGTCATCTGGTTGATCGAGTGTTCGATTCCGTAACGCATCGTATGCGGGCCGCCAGACTTGCCCTCAAAGTTTTCCGGCCTCCAGATCTGGCCGTTGCCCTCGTCGATCTCGATCGGCTCGTCGAGAATGATCGACGACGGGGTGTAACCGGAGTCGAGCGCGGCGGCGTAGACGAAGGGTTTGAATGAGGAGCCCGGCTGGCGCAGCGCCTGGGTGGCGCGATTGAATTCGGATTGATCGAACGAGAAGCCGCCGACCATCGCCAGCACGCGGCCGGTGAACGGGTCCATCGCCACGCAGGCGCCGGAAACCTCGGGGATCTGACGCAGGCGGTAGCCGCCCGCCTTGCCGGCCTGCGGCTCGACATAGACGACGTCGCCCGGTTTGATGATCTGCTTGAATCGCCGATAAGGAAACTGATTGCCGGCGAAATTCACCGCGCCCGTCTCGCGCGCCGGCGACAACTCGCCGGACTCCTCGTGCGCCGGCTGCAGGCCGATGCGGACGGAGGCGTCGGTAACGTCGAGCGCGACCGCGAGACGCCAGGGCTTGATGTCGCCGTATTCGGGAATCTCGCCGAGCGCCACGCCCCAATCCTGGCCGAGCGGGATCGACTTGACGACGCCATGCCAACCGTGCGCCTCATCATAACGCACGAGGCCGTCAACCAAAGCCTTGCGCGCCATCACCTGCGTCTTCGGGTCGAGCGTGGTGCGGACCGAGAGGCCGCCCTCGTAGAGTTTCTTCTCGCCATAGCGGTCGAGCAGTTCGCGCCGCACTTCCTCGGCGAAGAAGCCGCCGGCGATCGAATCGGGCGTCAGCACGCGCGGATGCACGACGAGCGGTTCGGCGCGCGCGGCGTCGGCCTGGGCGTGGTTGATATAGCCGTCCTCCTCCATGCGCCCGATCACGTAGTTGCGCCGTTCGATGGCGCGGTCGTGATTGCGGAACGGATTGAGGGCGCTCGGCTCCTTCGGCAACGCAGCGAGATAGGCGACCTCGGCGACGGTGAGTTCGCTCGCCGATTTGTTGAAATAGTTGAGCGCCGCGGCGGCGACGCCGTAATTGCCGAGCCCGAGATAGATCTCGTTGAGATAGAGCTCGAGGATCTTGTCCTTGGAATAGGCGGACTCGATGCGCAGGCTCAGCAACACTTCGCGGATCTTGCGCTCCACCGTGCGGTCGGACGTCAGCAGAAAATTCTTGGCGACCTGCTGGGTGATGGTCGAGGCGCCCTGGATGTGGCGATGGCCCTCCATGAACACGACGGCGGCGCGGACGATGCCTTCGGGATCGAAGCCGCGATGGCTGTAGAAATTCTTGTCTTCGGCCGAGATGAAGGCTTGTTTGACGAGCGCGGGGATCGCGGAGGAGGGCAGATAGAGCCGGCGCTCGTGCGAATATTCGGCGAGCAGGCTGCCGTCGGCGGCGTGCACGCGCGTCATCACCGGCGGTTCGTAATTCTTGAGATGGCTGTAGTCGGGCAGGTCCTGTTCGAACTTGAAGATGACGACCGCCCCCACCGCCGCGGCGATGACGAAGATGATCGCGCCGGTTGCGAACAGAAAACCTAGAAAACGCCCGAGTGCCCGCATGTCTCATTCCCCGAAGTTCGCCGCCAACCGCGAACTTCCCCGCCGCCCGGCCACGTGCGGACGGCGCATTTTGACCAAGGCTACCGGCCGTGTCGAGCCTAGTTACGGCGAAACTAAGGTGAAGCCTTGAACTAAGGTGAAGGCTTGGAAGCCGGCGCCGGCGCGCTCGCGGCCACGGTGGGATCGGGGATTTCGGCGTGGCCGAAGAAGCCGTCGATCGCCTTGCGCATGGCGAGCGCCGTCTTGTCGCGCCACGTCGGCGACTTCAGATTGGCGACGTCGTGGGAATTGGAAAGAAACCCGAGTTCGACCAGGACGGAGGGAAAATCCGGCGCTTTCAGCACGACGAAGCCGGCCGCGCGCTCGGGATTGTGGTTAAGCGCGCCGCCCTCGCCGAGGCGGGCGACGAGGCCGTGCGAGAATTTGTGGGCGTTGGCGCGCGTCTCGCGCCGCTCCAAATCGAACAGGATGTCGGCGACGCCGGGATCGGCGGCTTTGCTGACCTCGCCGGCCTGCCGGTCGGCGTCGTTCTCGCGCTCGGCGATGCGCTGCGCTTCGGCGTCGGAGGCGCGGTCGGAGCAGGTGTAGACGGTCGTGCCGGCGACGCTCGTCGCTTCCCGCAGCGTGTCGGCGTGGATCGAGACGAACAGCGCGGCGTGGGCCGCGCGGGCCTTGGCGACGCGGTCTTCGAGCGAGACATATTGGTCGCCGACCCGCGTCATTACGACCTGGTAGCGTCCGGTCGCCTCCAGCTTGGCGCGCAGCGTTTCGGCGAAGGCGTAGACCAGCGTCTTTTCGACCGCGCCGTCGACGCCGTAGGCGCCGCCGTCGATCCCGCCGTGGCCGGGATCGAGCACGACGACGGGCACACCGGGGTTGGCCGCCGCCGGAGACGGCGGCGGCGCTTCGGATGGCGGGGGCGCATGGTCCAGCGCCGCTGCGGCGAAGGCGCTGGCGGCGCAGGCTTTGATTTCGAGCGTCAGGCGCGCGGCCTGGTTGTTGCGCACCAGGTGGCGCGTTTCGACCTTCGCCACGCAGCCGGGACGGGCGAGATCGATCACTACACGCGCCTTGCCGGGCCCGAGCAGGCCGAAGCGGAAGGCTTTGACGAGCGCGTCCGCTTTCGGGGCGACGACCCGGCCGACGGCCGGGCTTATGCGAAAATCGATTTCCGGCATGTCGAGCACGATGCGGAGAGGTTCGCCGATTTCGCGCGCGCGGGCCGCAACCGGGGCGGACAGGTCGAACGAAAGTCGCGCGCGGTCGCCGTCGTCCTGGAGATGCGCCGCCGCCGCGATCGGCGTCGCCTGATCGGCCGACGCCGACGCCGCGCCCCGAGCCAAGCGGCCAACGCCGCCGCCGCCGCTAAGTCGACAATACGATTTATTCCGGCTCCCGCTGCGGACTTTTAGCACTAAAGCGGACGCGACGTTAACGGGGACTTAGGGGCTGTCGGCGCGTCTCTTGCGCATCGCCGCGCCCCTCTGGTACCGCCACCCCGGCTTGAACGGGGGACCTCTAGATCCACAATCTAGCGCTCTAACCAACTGAGCTATGGCGGCGTGCCAGGCGGCGCGGAACCTAGTGTCAAAGCCGGCGCAAGGCAAGCCTTTCACCCCTCGATCGGCTCGACCTTGGCGATCTCGACGCCGAAGCCGGCAAGGCCCACATATTTGCGCGGGGAATCGCTGCGCAGCCGGATCGACGTCACTCCGAGATCGCGCAGAATTTGAGCGCCCAGGCCGACCTCGCGCCATTGCGCATGCCGCGACTTCCTCGGTGGATTCATATCCCGCGACGTTCAGCGGCACGCCCGCCGCGCCGTCGCGCAAATAGACGAGCACGCCGCGCCCCTCTTGCTTGAACCGCTTCAGGCAGCGCTCGATCGCGCCGCCGCCGAAAATGTCATTGAGGATGTCGGCGCGGTGAAGTCGCGCGGGAATCTCGCGTCCGTCGCCGAGCGCGCCGTGCACGAAGGCGAAATGCAGCACCGAATCGAAGGCGGTGCGATAGGCGTGAACGGTCAGTTCGCCGATCGGCGATTTCACTTTGTGGGTCGACACCCGCTCGACCAGTTTTTCGCGCGCCTGACGATAAGAAATGAGATCGGCGACGGAAATGCGCTTGAGCCGGTGTTTTTCCGCGAATTCGCCGATCTGCGGACCGACCATCACGGTGCCGTCGTCGTTGGCGAGTTCGCAGATGACGGCGACCGGCGGCAAGCCGGTTAGCTGGCAGAGATCGACGGCCGCCTCGGTGTGGCCGGAGCGCATCAGCACCCCGCCCTGCCTCGCGACCAGCGGAAACACATGGCCGGGTCGGACGAAATCGGCCGCGCCCATGTTGCCGTTGGCGAGCGCGCGCACCGTGTTGCAGCGCTGCTCGGCGGAAATGCCGGTTGTCAGGCCGTGCTTGACGTCGACGGAGACGGTGAAGGCGGTGCCGAGCGGGGCGTCGTTGACGGCGACCATCGGATTGAGATGCAGCCGCTTGGCGTCTTCGGCGGTCAGCGGCGTGCAAACGATGCCGCAGCCGTTGCGGATGATGAACGCCATCTTTTCCGTCGTGCAATGAACGGCTGCGACGATCATGTCGCCTTCGTTCTCGCGATCGTCGTCGTCGGTGACGACGACGATCTCGCCGCGGGCGAAGGCTTCGAGGGTTTCGTTGACGCTGTCGGACATCGGCTCCGGGCCCAAAAGTTCGAGAAAATCGTTGGGGGTGACGACGCCTCGGGTCTCGGCGACGATGCGCTCGGCGGTCTCCCGCGACACCCACGCCCGATCGCCGCGGCAAATGAGAGTGACGGCGCCGGGCGACACGCCGATCGCCCGCGCGAAATCGACCCGCTTGACGCGATGTCGCGTGAGCCAATCCGCGAGCTTCATTCCCCCTCAATAATTCAACCGCAATTTGAGCGCAACTCAATTTGAGCAGCCCCGACGCCCCCTCGCGCGCCGCTGCGGTTATGATAAAGCCAAAACGACAAGGAGAGTGCGATGCGTCGGTGGCTGGGTGCGGTTGTGGCCTTGGGGGCGGCGTTTTTGGCCTCCGGCTCCGCCCATGCCGACTTTGTGCGAACCCTGACAGGGCAGGCCGCCTATGGCGACTGGCGCATCGACGCTCCGGGGCTGCGCTTTCGCATTACGCCCGCCGATTTGCCACCGGCCAACTCGACGGCCACCGCCGCCAATCCGCCGGGCGGGGCGGATCGTCCGCCCGGGGCGCTGCCGAAGGCGCCTCACGGCTTCGCTGTCGATATTCTTTCGACCAATCTCAAGGAGCCGCGCGTGCTGCGCACCGCGCC
Source organism: uncultured Pseudomonadota bacterium (assembly GCA_963835115.1). Classification (GTDB taxonomy): domain Bacteria; phylum Pseudomonadota; class Alphaproteobacteria; order Rhizobiales; family Beijerinckiaceae; genus Roseiarcus. The sequence continues at coordinate 102,036 of CAWIEP010000027.1, read as the reverse complement.
CAACGGCGACGTCTTTGTCGCCGAGAGCGGCGCCGGCCGGGTGTTGGTCCTGCGCGCCGCCGACGACCCGAGCGCGCCGCCGCAAATGAGCGTCTTCGCCGAAAAACTCGACCGGCCCTATGGGATCGCATTCTACCCCGCCGGGCCCGACCCGAAATTCGTCTATGTGGCGACGCCGAGCCAAGTCTATCGCTATCCCTATAAATCCGGCGACCTCGCGAGTTCGGGCAAGGCGCAGAAGATCGTCGCGCTGCCCGACGGCGGCGGCCATTGGACGCGCGATCTCGCGGTCGCCGTCGATGGCTCGACGATCTACGCTTCCGTCGGCTCCGCCTCCAACGACGCCGAAGAGATGAAGTCGCTGGCGGGGCTTGAGGCGTTTCGCAAGACCCATGCGGTCGGCGCCTCCTGGGGGACGGAACTCGGGCGAGCCGACGTGCTCGCCTTCAAACCCGACGGCAGCGGGCTCAGGGTGTTTGCGACGGGTTTGCGCAACTGCTCGGGCCTCAGCGTGCAGCCGCAGACCTCGGCGCTCTGGTGCGTGGTCAACGAACGCGACAATCTCGGCGACAACTTGCCGCCGGACTACGCCTCGATGGTCGGCGACGGCAAGTTCTACGGCTGGCCGTGGTATTACATCGGCGATCACGAACAGCCTGATCGCGGCAAGGAGCGGCCGGACCTCAAAACGCAGGTCACGGTGCCGGACGTGCTGTTTCAGCCGCACTCCGCGCCGCTCGCGATCGCTTTCTACAACGCCTCGCATTTCCCTGCGAAATTCCGCGACAGCGCGTTCGTGGCCATGCACGGCTCATGGAACCGGGCGAAGCGCACGGGCTATAAGGTGGTCCGGTTGGTGTTCGACAACGGGCGTCCGACCGGGGAATACGAGGACTTCCTCGTCGGCTTCGTCGACCCCGACGACGGCGTGTGGGGGCGCCCGTCCGGCGTGGCCGTCACGAAGGGCGGCGACCTCCTTGTCTCAGACGATCTCGGCGGCGTCATTTGGCGCGTGCGCTACGTCGGAGGCTGAGCGCTAGACCGTGCCGTTATGGCGTAGCGCCCGCGTTGCGAACGAAAAAGCGATCGGCGGTCACGCCGTGCGGCTCAATCCAGCCGCCCCAAAACGGCATCGCTTCAGCGCGCGAGCATCGGCCGACGGTCGCGCTCGCGACGGCGATCCTGCGCCGGTTGATAGGCGAGCTTGCCGTGATACTGGCAATAGGGCGTGGCGGACTGCGCCGGCGATCCGCAATAGCGGAAATCCGGCGAAGACGGATCGCCGAGCGGCCATTTGCACATGGACTCGCGCAGCTCGACGATCGTCACTTTGAGCGAGAGCGGCACCACGACGTCTTCCGGCGCCCGCGCCGTATGGGGCGCCGCCGCGATCATTTCCGACACGGCGAGGGCTGTGTTGCCGTGCACGGCCCGCGCGGAGACCGCAATGCCGTTCGCCGTGGCGACGCCCGCCCGCGGCGCGGCGCGGCGCGGGGCCGCGGCTTGGTTGACGGCCTCCAGGCTATCGGCTGCGGAACCGCCCTCCTGCGTCCTGGCGGCCGGCGGGGCCTTGATCCTGCCCGCGAGGCCGAGCCGGTGGACCTTGCCAATCACCGCATTGCGCGTCAAACCTGCGCCAAGGGCCGTCGCAATTTGACTGGCGCTGCGACCCTCCAACCAAAGTCGGCTCAGAAGATCCACCCTCTCGTCCGTCCACGACATGTTTTGGCCTCGTCTTCACTGGGCTTCCTGCGACCCCCGTCGCAAAGCGCCAAATTCTTCAACCCCGCGGAATCCCTCGGAGTCGCCCGTCCGGCAAACGCCGGCGCAGCTTACGCTAAACGCTCTCGTGTGAGACCGACCGCCACATCTCGTGCGGCCGTGAAGAACGCTACACTAGTCGTTGAATCTGGCGCAAGAGTCGGAGGGGGGCCCGAAGCCGAGTTTTCCCCAAGCTGTTGAGACGCGTCGCTTCGTCCCGCGCAAGGCATGCGCCGATTGCTTGAATCCGAACAAAGCTTTGCGCGTCGCCTTACGCTAAACTGGCGACTCCGGGAAAATGCGAATTTTTTTTCGTCCATGTCGCGATTTGACCGGATGCTTGGCGTTCTCTATAGAATTGCCGCTAGCGGCCGTCCCCATCAGGGGCGGCGTTTTTTGTTTTCAAAGGGTCACACATCCCGCAAGGGATTAGTCGGCCCGCGAACTCCGCAAGGAGGTAAGCCCTTGGCTTCCGCGATCGTTCCCACTTACGCGCGCGCCGACCTGACTTTTGAGCGCGGCGACGGTTCCTGGCTCACCACCGTCGAGGGCCAGCGCTATCTCGATTTCGGCGCCGGCATCGCCGTCGTGTCGCTCGGCCATTCGCATCCCCATCTCGTGGAGACGCTGACGCGCCAGGGCGAAAAACTCTGGCACACGTCCAATCTGTTCCAGATGCCCGAAGGCGAGCGGCTGGCCCGGCGCCTAGCCGACGCGAGCTTCGCGGACCTGGTGTTTTTCGCCAATTCGGGGGCGGAGGCGAACGAGGCGGCGATCAAGATGGCGCGGCGGCGCCAGTACGTCGACGGCCACGGCGAGCGTTACCGCATCCTCACGTTCGAGGGCGCCTTCCACGGCCGCACGTTGGCGACCATCGCGGCCGGCGGCCAAGCCAAGTATCTCGAAGGTTTTGGACCGAAGGTCGACGGCTTCGATCAGATCGCGATCACCGATCTTAAGGCGGTCGAGGCGGCGATCACGCCAGAGACGGCCGCGATCATGATCGAGCCGATCCAGGGCGAAGGCGGCGTGCGCGCCGTGCCGCCCGCCTTCTTGCGCGGGCTGCGCGAGATTTGCGACGCGCGCGACCTGTTGCTGATCTTCGACGAGGTGCAGACCGGCGTTGGGCGGACCGGCAAGTTGTTCGCTTATGAGATCGTCGGCGTCACGCCCGACATTCTGACTTCCGCCAAGGGTCTGGGCGGCGGCTTCCCTGTGTCGGCGTGCTTGGCGACGGCCGACGCCGCGCGCGGGCTTAGCGCCGGCGTCCACGGCACAACCTTCGGCGGCAATCCGCTGGCCATGGCGGTCGCCAACGCCGTGCTCGACGTCGTATTGGCGCCAGGCTTCCTGGAGAATGTCGAGCGGCTCGGCTTGCTCGCCAAGCAGAAGCTCGCCGGGCTCGCCGACGCGCATCCCAAAATCATCGAGGAGGTGCGTGGGCAGGGGCTGCTGCTCGGGCTCAAGTTGCGCGTTCCCCCTGGCGATTTCGCGGCGCTCGCGCGCGAGCAGCGGCTGCTGAGCATCCCCGCCGGCGACAATGTGCTGCGGCTGCTGCCGCCGCTGACCGTCTCCGACGCCGAACTCGACGAGGCCCTGCGACGGCTCGAAGCGGCTTGCATCCAGGCGGAGGCGGCGTTGGGAAAGGCGGCGGCATGACCGGCGCCGTCAAGCCCAGGCATTTTCTCGATCTGCTCGATCACTCGACGGAAACTTTGCGCGCCATCCTCACGGCCGCCGCCGAGATGAAGGCCGCGCGGGCGAAAGACCGTCGCGCGGCGCCGCGGCCGCTCGAAGGCAGGATGCTGGCGATGATCTTCGAGCGTCCGTCGACTCGGACCCGCGTCTCCTTCGACGTCGGCATGCGCGAGCTTGGCGGCGAGACTATCGTGCTGACCGGCGCGGAGATGCAACTCGGCCGCGGCGAGACCCTCGCCGACACGGCGCGCGTGCTGTCGCGCTATGTCGATGCGATCATGATCCGCATCCTCGATCCCGGCGACCTGGCCGAACTCGCCGCGCATGCGACGATACCGGTGATCAATGGGCTCACCAAACAATCGCATCCCTGCCAGGTGATGGCCGACATCCTCACCTTCGAGGAGCGTCGCGGCCCGATCGCCGGCCGGAAGATCGCCTGGAGCGGGGATTACAACAACGTGCTTTCGTCCTGGATCGACGCCTCGGCGCGCTTCGGCTTCGATCTCGCGATCGCCTGCCCTGAGGAACTGCAACCCTCCGCCACCCGCATCGCCCGCGCGCGTAGCGCGGGCGCGCGCATCGTCGTCAGCGACGATCCGGTTCGGGCGGTCGCAGACGCCAGCGCCGTCATTTCCGATTGCTGGGTGTCGATGGGCGACGAGGACGCCGGACGCCGGCACAATCTGCTTAGCGCCTATCAGGTCAACGCCAAGCTGATGCGGCAAGCGGAGAAGGACGCGATCTTCCTGCATTGCCTGCCCGCCCATCGCGGCGAGGAAGTCACCGACGACGTGATCGACGGGCCGGCCTCGGCGGTGTTCGACGAGGCGGAAAACCGGCTGCACGCGCAGAAAGGAATCCTCGCCTGGTGCTTAGGAGCGATTGGGCCATGACGGCCGAGATCCGCGACGTCTCCGACGTCGCCAGCGACGACATCGTCACGCCGTATACAGTCGAAGGGCTGTTTACGCGCGGTCGCGTCGCGCGGCTGGGGCCGACGCTCGACGCGATCCTGAAGCGCCACGACTACCCGCCCGCCGTCGGCCGCATCGTCGCCGAGGCGGCGACACTGGCGGTGCTGCTCGGCGCTTCGCTGAAGCAGCAGGGCCGCTTCCAGTTGCAGACGCAAAGCGACGGCCCCATCAACATGCTGCTGGTCGATTTCGACGCCCCCTCCAACCTGCGCGCGCTGGCGCGTTTCGACGCGGAGGCGGTCGGCCGCGCCACGGGCGGCGATCTGCTCGGCAAGGGCCATCTCGCCTTCACCATCGAACCGGACGGGCTGTCGTCGCGCTATCAGGGCGTGGTGGCGCTCGACGGGCGCGGCCTGCAAAGCGCGGCCGCCGAATATTTCGAACGGTCCGAACAGATCCCGACGCTGTCGCGAATCGCGGTCGGGCAGACGATTACGACGGAAGGCCCGCGCTGGCGCGCCGGCGGGCTGATCGCGCAGTTCCTGCCGGAGAGCGAGGAGCGCCGGCGGCGCGCCGATCTCGACCCCGGCGACGCGCCGGAGGGCCACGTCATGATGCCCGTCCCCGAGGACGACGCCTGGACCGAGGCCAAAGCGCTCGCCGCCACCACCGAGGACCACGAGCTGCTCGATCCGACGCTGTCGAGCGAGCGGTTGCTCTATCGGTTGTTCCACGAGCGCGGCGTGCGGGTGTTCTCAGCTACGCCGCTCGCCGACGTCTGCCGCTGCTCGGTCGACCGCATCGATTCGATGTTGCAGAGCTTTTCCGACGAGGAGCGCAAGGCGATGATCGGCGACGACGGCATGATCGGCGTCACTTGCGAGTTCTGTTCGGTCAAACGCATCTTCGATCCCAGGGACTATCCGGCATGAGCGCCGAATTCGGCAAACGGCTCAACGCGGTCGCCGAGACCGTCGAAGCGGCGCTTGCCGCGCTGCTGACTGACAAGCCGGCGCCGGGCGAGATCGTGCGGCCCCGGCGCGTGCTCGACGCGATGCGCTATGGCGCGCTCGGCGGCGGCAAGCGGCTGCGACCGTTCCTGACCATCGAAACCGCGCGCGCGCTGGGCGCGACCGGGGAGCCGCCGTTGCGCGCCGGCTGCGCCGTCGAATGCGTGCATTGCTACTCGCTGGTGCATGACGACCTGCCCGCGATGGACGACGACGATCTCAGGCGCGGCCGCCCGACGGCGCACAAGGCGTTTGACGAGGCGACCGCCATTCTCGCCGGCGACGGCCTGCTGACCTTCGCCTTCGACATCCTCGCCGATCCCGCCACCCACCGCGACGCCGAAGTCCGCGTCGCGCTCTGCCTGGGGCTCGCCCGCGCCAGCGGGCTCGGCGGCATGGTCGGCGGGCAGATGCTCGACATCGAGGCCGAGACGGCGGCGGCGCCGCTCGACGACGAGGGCGTGCGCCGGCTGCAGGCGATGAAGACCGGCGCGCTGCTGCGCTTCGCTGTCGAGGCCGGCGCGATCGTCGCCGGGGCCACGGCTTCGCGTCGCGCGGCGCTCCTGCGCTATGGCGAGGCGCTGGGCTCGGCGTTCCAGATCGCCGACGACATTCTCGACGCCGAGGCGACTTCGGAGCAGCTCGGCAAACGCGCCGGCAAGGACGCCGAGCGCAACAAGGGCACGTTCGTTTCGATCCACGGACTTGACGGCGCCAAGCGGCTGCGCGACGCCTTTGTCGAGGACGCCGTCGCGGCGCTGGCGGAAGCCGGCCTCCAGAGCGAAGGCGACATTTTGCGCGAGGCGGCGCGGTTCGTCGCGGCGCGCGCCAACTGAGGGTTCGGACATGAGCGCGTTCAACTGGGCCGACCCGTTCGATCTGGAATCGCAGCTCACCGAGGAGGAGCGGCTCGTCCAGAAGACCGCCTTCGCCTACTCCCGCGACAAGTTGCAGCCGCGCGTGCTGGAGGCGTTCCGGCACGAAAAAACCGACGCGGCGATCTTTCGCGAGATGGGGGAACTGGGTTTTCTCGGTCCGACCGTGTCGCCGGACTTTGGCGGGGCCGGCCTCGGCTATGTCGCCTATGGGCTGATCGCGCGCGAGGTGGAGCGGATCGATTCCGGCTATCGCTCGATGATGTCGGTGCAGTCGTCGCTGGTGATGCTGCCGATCGAGCAGTTCGGCACGCCGGGGCAGAAGGAGAAGTTTTTGCCGAAACTGGCGCAGGGACGCTGGATCGGCTGTTTCGGCCTCACCGAGCCGGACCACGGCTCCGATCCGGGCTCGATGGTGACGCGGGCCAAGAAGGTTTCGGGCGGCTACTCGCTCTCGGGGGCCAAAACCTGGATTTCCAACGCGCCGATCGCCGATGTTTTTCTGGTCTGGGCGAAGACCGAGGACGGTGCGATTCGCGGCTTCTTGTTGGAGCGGGGAACCAAGGGGCTGGAGACGCCGGCGATCCACGGCAAAGTCGGGTTGCGCGCCTCGATCACCGGGCAGATCCTGCTAGACGGCGCTTTCGCGCCCGAGGAAAATCTGCTGCCGGGGGTTTCCGGATTGAAGGGACCGTTCACCTGCCTGAACTCGGCGCGTTTCGGCATCGCCTGGGGCGCGCTCGGCGCGGCGGAGGCCTGCTATGCGATGGCGCGCCAATACGTGATCGACCGCAAACAGTTCGGGCGGCCGTTGGCGGCCAACCAGCTCATCCAGAAGAAACTCGCGGACATGGCGACCGACATTTCGCTGGGGTTACAGGGGTGTCTGCGGCTCGGGCGGATGAAGGAGGACGGTCATCCGCCGGTGGAGCTGACCTCCATCCTCAAGCGCAATTCCTGCGGCAAGGCGCTGGAAGTGGCGCGCGTCGCGCGCGACATGCTCGGCGGCAACGGGATTTCCGACGAGTATGGGGTGGCGCGGCATCTGGTCAACCTTGAGGTGGTCAACACCTACGAAGGGACGCACGATGTGCACGCGCTGATTTTGGGGCGGGCGATCACCGGGTTGCAGGCGTTTAGTTGAACGGCGCCCGGCCCGAGCGGAAATCCGTTTCAGGGGTCGGGCGATTCCAAGGCTTTGGGCGCCGATTCGTGCAATTGTTCGGGGCGGCGGGGGCGGACGGCGAGCAACGCGGCGACGCCGTGATAGCGGTCGAGTTGGTTGAATAGCGTCGCCATCGCCGGGACGGCGGCGAGGTTGCCGTCTTCCATCGCATCGTCGACGACGCGCAGCGCTTTTTGCAACCGCGCCAGTTGCAGGGCGATGCACCGGTCGGCGGATTCCGGCGCCCGCGAGGCAAGCGCGAGATCGACTTCACGCCTGACGGTTGCGACGCTGACGCCTAGCGTGGCGGCGACCTCCTCATAGGCATAGCCGCCGACGACGAGGTCGAACATCTTGCGCCGTCGCCGGAGCCGCCTCTCCCGGCGCTCCTGTGCTTTCTCGCGCCGCTCGGCGCGGGCGCTGTCGCGCTGGTCGATGGGAAAGAGGTCTGGGTCGAGTTCTGGAAACATGGAGGGAGGGTAGCATGATGTTCTGAAAAAGGGAAGCATGTGTTTCGGCGAGGGGAGGGCTGCGACCGTCGCGGCTGTGCAATCGCGGCGAAAGGCTGGCGCCAGTTCAATCGTTCTCATCGTGAAGCGCCGCCCTCATATCGGCGACGGAGCCAAATCGCTGGCTGCCGAAAGGTCGGCGATGGCCGCGCAAGGAGAAGCCGAATTGCGTCGGAGACGGACAGACCCATTTCGGCCAGGGCCGGCGTCCCGCGCACCTTGGCAGCGTGGTCGTAGCTACACTTTGGCGGGCGCAAGGCTTTTCACTCTAACGGCAAATCGCCCCGCCGCGTCATGACCGGGCTGGTCCCGGTCATCTACGCCGCGCCGCTTCTGCGCGGCGCAGGGATTATCGCCAACGCATCAGCCAATCATTTCAACCGGGCAGAAGCTCAACCGCGTGGATGACCGGGACAAGCCCGGTCATGACGATGGTCAACTTACGCGGGTTTATTAGTTGAGAGCTTTATCGCCGAACGCAAAAGGCCGGACCCGCGAGGGTCCGGCCTTCCCGAATCATCCAAAACCTTACTTGACGAGCTTCGGTCCGCCGGTCGGCGGCGTCTCGTTTTCCTGCATCACGCCAAGCCGGCGCGCGACCTCGGTGTAAGCCTCGATCATGCCGCCGAGGTCCTTGCGGAAGCGGTCCTTGTCCATCTTGTCGCTGGTCTTGATGTCCCACAGCCGACAGGAATCGGGAGAGATCTCATCAGCGACGAGAATGCGCATGTTGTCGCCTTCCCAATGCCGGCCGCACTCGATCTTGAAATCGACGAGCCGGATGCCGACGCCGAGAAACAGCCCCGTCATGAAGTCGTTGACGCGAATCGCCAGCGCCATGATGTCGTCGAGCTCCTGCGGCGCCGCCCAACCAAAGGCGGTGATGTGCTCTTCCGAAACCATGGGGTCGTTCAGGGCGTCGTTCTTGTAATAGAACTCGATGATCGAGCGCGGCAGCTGCGTGCCCTCCTCGATGCCGAGCCGCGTCGCCAGCGATCCCGCCGCGACGTTGCGCACCACGACTTCGAGCGGAATGATCTCGACCTCGCGCACGAGTTGCTCGCGCGGGTTGAGCCGACGTACGAAGTGCGTCGGCACGCCGATGTCGTTGAGGCGCTGGAACAAATACTCGGAAATCCGGTTATTGATGACGCCCTTGCCGTCAATCACCTCGTGTTTCTTGGCGTTGAACGCGGTCGCGTCGTCCTTGAAGTGCTGGATGAGCGTGCCCGGCTCCGGCCCCTCGTAGAGGATTTTGGCTTTGCCTTCATAGATGCGTCGGCGGCGGTTCATGCGGAGCAACCGTGGCTGGAGGAAATCCATCGATCAGGCCTTATGTCTCGGCTATAACGCCAAACATCGCCAAGACGCCAACATCAAGCGTGCGCCCTTGCGAACGTAAGTATTCGATATGGGGTTTTCGGCCGGCGTCGCCAAGCCTGATACCCCCGCATCGAAACGGCGGGCTAGCCCCCAGGTCTAATAGCCGATCTTCGCCCGTGGCACAAATGTTTCGGAGATTCGGAAAAGGTTCGCTCGCGCCGCCTTTCACGCCCGCAGCGCCACCTTGCGCCCGGGCTCGACCAGCGCGGAGGCGCCGGCGAGCCGCTCCACCTCCTCGAACCGGTGGCTGACCAGGATCATCGGCAGAAAAAACCGCGCGCTGAGATCGGCGATGAGCGCGATGAGGTCGTCGCGCCGCTCGGGATCGAGCGCCGACAGCGGTTCGTCGAGCAGCAGCGCGCGCGGCGCGCTGAGCAAAGCGCGGCCGATCGCGACGCGCTGCTTCTCGCCGCCCGACAGCTTTGCCGGCCGGCGGTCGAGCAAGGCGCCGATTCCGAGCCGGGCGACGACCTCGTCGAAGCTGATCAGCGCCTCGCCCTCCGGCGCGCGGCGCGCGCCGTAACGCAGGTTCCTGGCCACCGACAAATGCGGGAACAGGCGAGGTTCTTGAAATACATAGCCAATCCCGCGCTCGCGCGGCGCCAGGTTCACGCCGCCGGCGGCGTCGAACAGGACCGTATCGCCGATGGCGATGCGGCCTTCGTCGGGGGTAAGCAATCCCGCGATCATGTTCAGCAGCGTCGTCTTGCCGCCGCCGGAGGGGCCGACCAGCGCGAGCGTTGGCGCGGCGGTCCGGATGTCGGCCTCGATCGACATCGCGCCGGCCGCGCCGCGAACGCGGATCTCGATCACCGCCCGCGTCCCCCGAAACCGCGCGCGAAAATTTCGGATGCGGTCAGCGCGACGACGGCGATGACGATGGCGACGGCGGTCAAGCGCCACGTGCTCCCGGCGCTATCGGGATCCTGGGTGGTGTTATAGATCGCGGTGGCGAGCGTCTGCGTCTCGCCGGGGATATTGGCGACGAAGGTGATCGTGGCGCCGAATTCGCCGATCGCCTTCGCGAAGCCGAGAATGAGACCCGCGATCACCCCGGGAACCGCCAGCGGCAGCGTGACGGTGGCGAAAATGCGAACCGGGCCTGCGCCCAGCGTCGCCGCCGCCTGCTCCAGCCGGCGATCGACGTTTTCGAGCGAGAGCCGGATCGCCCGCACCATCAGCGGAAATCCCATCACCGCCGCCGCCAGCGCCGCGCCGGTCCAGCGGAACGCGAACACCAGGCCGAACGCGCGCTCGAAGAATTCCCCGAGCGGCCCGTGCCGGCCGAAGCCGATCAGCAGCAGCCAGCCGGTGACGACCGGCGGCAACACCAGCGGCAGATGCACGAGGACGTCGAGCGCCGCCTTGCCGGGAAAACGCCCGCGGGCGAGCAGATAGGCGACGGCGACCGCGAACGGCAGGCTCGCCAGGGCGCCGACGCTCGCCACCCTCAGCGACAGCATCACCGCCGTCCATTCCGCCGCCGTCACCGTCGCTCCCGAGCTTTGTGCTCAACGGGATATAGCGGCTGCGCATTTTAGCGCAAATCGCATCCGCTCACCGGCGGCTGAGCCGCCAGCTTCGCACCTCGAACGGCCGCATTTCGTCGCTCGCCGCAAGTGGCCGCTCCAGCAGATCGACCACCTCGGCGGTCCACCCCTCGGGCAGCTTCAACCGCACCGCGCCGCGCGCGCCGGCGGGTTCGTAAACCCGCAGCACGAGGCCCGCGCCGTCCTCGGCAGGCTTGAGGCCGGCGAGCGCTGCCGGCAGCCCGGCGAGGGCGAGCGGGCGCCAGACGGCTTCCGCAACGCCCGACAAAGGCAAGCCCAGCAGCGGCTGGTTGAGCGCCTCGGCTTCCGCGCGCACGGACTCGCGCCAGGGTCCGGCGTGGGGCATCAGCGCATAGGCAAAACTTTGCTCGCCCTCGTCGGCGAGCGGATCGGGATAGACCGGCGAGCGCACGAGGCTCAGGCCGAGCACGTTGCCGCGAACGCTGTGGCCGTATTTGCCGTCGTTGAGCAGCGCCAACCCGAAGCCCGGGCTCGGCGAGATCGACGAAGCGATGCGCGACCCACTCGAACATCGCCGCCTCCCACGACGTATTCTCATGCGTTGGCCGTTCGATGACTCCGAACGCGCATTCGGCGACGGCGTGGCGGGCGCGCACCCGCGCCGGCGTCAGCGAGCGCAGCAGCGCGCGGCGGTCGCGCCAGTCGAGCTGCGGTCTTGATGTCGAGCCGCCGCCCATTGGCGGAAAGCCCGATCTCCTGCACGATGCGCGAATGGCGCCAGCGCCGGCTGACCCGCAAGGCGGCGTAATGCGGACCGGCTGTCGCGACTTCCAACGTCTCCAGCGCGGAAATTTCCTCGCCGCTCTTCTCGTAATCCTCCTCGACGTCCCAGGCGTCCCAGTTGCGCGGCTTGTCCTGGGCGTAGACCCAAAGCTGGTTGCCGCGCCCCGCCAGCGCCTCGCGGCCGCTCGCCTTGTGGACGAGGCTGGCGAGCGTCCCGTCGGCGCCAAGCTCGGCGCGCAGATGCGCGTTCTCCAAAACCCGCCCGGCGAGGCTCAGCCCCGGGGCGGCTTTAAGCGCGTCGCGGCGCAAGATCCGCACGCCGAGCGGCGGGATCGTCTCTACCGTCGAAACAAAGCCTTCAGGCAACTCCAGTTCGACGGCGCGCTCGTCCAGCGACGGGTTGGCGATCAACACGGTCTCGCCCGCGCCTTGCGGCGCGCGCGCGGCCAAAACCGCCAGCGCCGCCGCTTGCGCCGCCTCGGCCGCCGCGATGACGCCGTCAAGCTCGCGTTCGGCGTCCTCGTAGACCTCGCGGATGCTGGAGCCGGGCAGAATGTCGTGGAACTCGTTCTTCAGCACGAGGCGCCAATGCGGCTCCATGGACGCAGGCGCCGGGCCGCCGAGGAGATGGGCGAGGCCGGCGAGCGTCTCGGCGACGATGAGCCCGCGCTCGGCGCGTCGATGCCGGCGCTTGACGCCGCTTTGCGTCGTCAGCGTCGCGCGATGCAGTTCCAGATACATTTCGCCCGACCACACCGGCAGCGTCTTTTCCGTCGCCGTTGCGTGGGCGCGGGCGAAGAAGGCGTCGACCCGCGACCAGCGCGCCTGCGGCAGCGCCGGGAAGTCGCGCAACTCGACCTCGCGGGCGATCATGTCGGGCGTGACGCCGCCGCCGCCGTCGCCGTAGCCGACGGCCAGCAGGGTTTCGTCGTGGCGATCTTTCTGGCGAAAATTGCGCCACGTCGGGGCCGTTCCGTCGGGCCGTACGAAGCCATTGTAGCCGGCGAGCGGATTGTCGAACACATGCGCCAGCACCCGGGCGCCGTCGAGCCCCTCCCACCAGAACAGATCGTGGGGGAAACGGTTGGTCTCCGACCAGAAAACCTTGATTGTGAAAAAACTGTCGATGCCGGCCTGAGCGAGCAATTGCGGCAACGCCGGCGAGAAGCCGAAACAATCAGGCAACCAGCAAACCCGTGGGCGCTTGCCGAACGCGCGCTCGAAATAAAGTTGGCCGTACAGCAATTGGCGAACCAGCGATTCCCCGGTCGGCATATTGGTGTCGGGCTCGACCCACATGCCGCCGATCGGCTCCCAGCGCCCCTCCGCCGCGCGCGCCTGAATCGCCGCGAACAGCGCGGGATCGTCGCGCTCGATTTCGGCGTAGTAATGCGCCGTCGATTGGTTGAAGACGAAATCGGGCGAGCGCTCCAGCAGCCCGAGCGCGGTGTGGAACGTGCGGCGCAGCTTGCGGCGGGTCTCGTCGTAGGGCCACAGCCACGCCAGATCGATATGCGCATGGCCCGTCAGCGCGATCTTGCCGCGCGGGGGATAGTCGGCCTGCAACGCCTTCAGCCGCGCGACAAGCGCCGTGCGCGCGCTTCGGACGCTTTCGCGCTCAGCCTCGTCGAGGCCCGGCGGATCGGCGTCGACCGGCGGCAGCCGCCACACCGTCTGCAGGCGCGGCGTCGCGGCGATGCGCGCCACGTAGTCGCCCGTCAGCGAAGGCCAGCGCAGCGCCCGCAGCGCCGTCTCGCCGGCTTCGAGCAGATGCGGAACCGCCTCGTCGCCGCCGAGCGTCGCCGCCGCCTCGACGATTTGCGTCAGCAACCGATGCAGTCCCTCGACATCAAGGTCGATCCAGGCGAATTCTGCTCTCGCCAGCGCCGGCGACCGCAACGGCTGGCCGAACGGCGCCCGCGCGACGCTTTCCGTCACGATCGTCAGCTTCCGGCCGAGCAGCGGAAATTCCTGGTGGTTGGGATCGACCCCGAAACTCTCGCGCGCCCCGTCGGCGAAAACAAGCGTGACGAAACTCTCGCCGCCGAGATCGAGTGCAAGCCGCGTCTCGTCCAGCGGCCAAGTCGCAGGCGCCTCGGCCCGGGCGGCGAAGCGGCGCACGCCCTCCGGGCTCGGCCAGGGCGCCCCGACGGCGATCGGCGCGCCGTCGCAGCTCCAGCCGCCGATCGGCGCGCGCGCCCGCACGCGCCACGCCTCCAGTTCGCTCAGGCGTTGCCGCAACCGTTCGCGGCGTTGATCGAGGGACAAGGCCATCGAAGGCTCACAGCCCCTTGTTGTGCAGCCGGCGCTCCCAATCGAGCGCCTGCCGCACGATGTCTTCGAGATTGTCGCGCTTCGGCCGCCAGCCGAGCTTCTCGCGCGCCCGCTCGGCGCGGGCGACGATCACCGCGGGGTCGCCGGGCCGGCGCGGGCCGATCTCCACCTTGAAATCGACGCCCGACACTTTCTTCACCACGTCGATCACTTCTTTCACGGTGGCGCCGTGGCCATAGCCGCAATTGCAGACCAAAGAGGCGCCGCCGCCGCGCAAATAGCGCAGGGCGTCGAGATGGGCGTCGGCGAGGTCGGCGACCTGGATGTAGTCGCGCTCGCAGGTTCCGTCGCGCGTCGGATAATCTTCGCCATAGACCGTCATCGAAGGACGTCGGCCGAGCGCCGTCTGCGCGGCGATCTTGATGAGATGCGTGGCGTTTTTGGAGGTCTGACCGAGCCGGCCGCGCGGATCGGCGCCGGCGACATTGAAATAGCGCAGCGCCACATAGCGGAAGTCATAGGCGCGCGCGGAGTCTTCGAGCATCCACTCGACCATCAGCTTCGAGCGCCCGTAAGGCGAGATCGGGTTGAGCGGCGTCGTCTCCGTCACGGGCGCGGACCCGGTTTCGCCGTAGACGGCCGCGGTCGAGGAGAAGATGAATTGCTTGACGCCGCCCTGAACCGCGCATTCGATCAACGTGCGCGCGTTGCAGGCGTTGTTGAGGTAATATCCGAGCGGATCGGTCACCGATTCCGGCACGACGATCTTGGCGGCGAAATGCGCGATGGCGTCAATGCGGTGCGCAACCAGCGCCTTGGCCACCAGCTCCGCGTCGCCGAAATCGCCGACGATCAGCTCGACGCCTTGCGGAACCGCCCAGGCGTAGCCGGTCGAGAGATTGTCGAGGACGACGACCTTTTCGCCCGCGTCGACCAGGGCGAGCGCCATGTGGCCGCCGATATATCCGGCGCCGCCGGTGACAAGCACGGTCATAAACCCTCTCCGTCTTGCGCTCATCGCCGTTTAACGAATTTGCGGCAAGCCCCATTAGCGCCAAAGCTGTTGCGGAAAGTGTAACAGGCCGCGTCGCAAACGACGCGGTGTCCCCGGAGAGCCGAGTAATGCCGAAGAAAATCCGTAAAGCCGTCCTGCCGGTCGCCGGCCTCGGCACACGCTTTCTGCCCGCCACCAAAGTCGTGCCGAAGGAAATGCTGACCGTGGTCGACCGGCCGATTCTGCAGCACGTGGTCGACGAGGCGATGGCCGCCGGCATCGAGCATTTCATCTTCGTGACCGGGCGCAACAAGGCGGTGATCGAGGACCATTTCGACAATTCCTACGAGCTCGAAGACACCTTGCGCCGCCGCGGCAAGACCAAGGAGCTGGACGGCCTGCTCAGGGACCTGCCGCCGGCGGGCGCGTGCTCGTTCACCCGCCAGCAGGCGCCGCTCGGGCTCGGCCATGCGGTGTGGTGCGCGCGCGAGATCGTCGGCGACGAGCCGTTCGCGGTGCTGCTGCCGGACATGGTGACGATGGCCGGGGCTGCGAAATCCCGCTGCCTCGCCCAATGCGTGCAAAGCTACGAAACGCACGGCGGCAATATCATCGCCGTCGAGGAAGTCCTCGCCGAGGAGACGCATCAGTACGGGGTCGTCGCGGTCGGCAAGGATTTCGGGCGCGATTTCGAGATCACCGGCATGGTCGAGAAGCCGGCCAAGGGGACGGCGCCGTCCAATCTCATCATTTCCGGCCGCTACGTTCTTCAGCCGGAAATTTTCGACATTCTGGAAAAAGTGGAAAAGGGCGCGGGCGGCGAGATCCAGCTGACCGACGGCATGAAGCAGCTTGCCGGCGCCCAGGCGTTCCACGGCGTCCGCTTCGACGGCCGCACCTACGATTGCGGCTCGAAGATCGGCTTTCTGGCGGCGAATCTGGCGTTTGCGCTCGAACGGCCGGAGCTTGCCGACGCGCTTCGCGCGGAAGCGAGGAAGCTCGGGCTTTAAACCGGCCTGCCGCCTAGAAAAGCCGTCGCCGCCGTTCCGGCGGCGACCGCCTTTTGCAGGCACGTCTCGATAGGTTCGCCAGCGAGCCGACCCGCGACGAAAGCGGCGGCGAAGGCGTCGCCGGCCCCCGTGGTGTCGAGCGCCGGCGCCGCGGACGCGGGCGCCGACCAGAGCGCGGCGCCCGAAAACGCCTCCGCCCCAGCGGCGCCGCGCTTGATGGCGACGAGCGGATAGCGTCCCGCCAGGCGCGCCCGCTGTTCAACGGGATCGTCCGCGCCGGCGAGCGCCGCCGCCTCGTCGGCGTTGGGAAACAGCACGGCGGCGCCGGCGGTCCACTCCAAAAAATTCTCCGGCCCCATCGCGCGCAGCGGCGCCGCCGAGCTGGGATCGACGCTGACCGGAATTTCGCCCGCCCGCCGCATCAGGTCGCGCGCGACCGCGCGCGGGCCCGGATTCTGGAACGAGTAGCCCGTCAGATGCAGCCAATCCGCGCCGGCGAGCACAGAGGCGGGAACGTCGGCGAGCGTCAGCGCGTCGTTCGCGCCGCGATCGGTGAGAAAAGACCGCTCGCCCGAGGGTTCCACCAGCGCGATCAAGCGGCCCGTCGGCAGGTCGGGGTCGCCGGCAAGCCAAGGCGTGACCCCTTCGGCGCGCAATTCCGCTGAAATTTTCGCAACGTCGGCGTGCGCCACGCGGGCGACGAAATCGACTTCCACCGCCTGCCGCGCCAGCCACACCGCGAAGGTCGCCGCCGACCCGCCGGGCCGCTCGGCGATGCGCGCCGCCGCGTCCGACCCCCGCGCGAACGACTCGTCGAGCTGCACGAGAATATCCGTCATCACGTCGCCGACGACGCACGCGCGAGGCATCAGAGTTTGGCGAGTTCGACCGCGATCTCGGCCGCCAGACTCGCGTTGTTGCGGGCGAGCGCCATGTTGGCTTCGAGGCTGCGCCCCTCGGTCATCTCGACGATGCGGCCGAGCAGGAACGGCGTAACCTCCTTCTTCTCGATCCCCTTCGCCCGCGCCTCCCGCACCGCTTCGCCGATGCGCTTTTCGATGGCGTCGGCGTCGAGCGCGTGCGCCTCGGGAATCGGATTGGCGATCAGCACGCCGCCGGGGCCGATCTCGCGTTGCAGCCGGATCATGCGGGCGAGATCGCGGGGGCCGTCGAAGCGGTGGTCGATGCGGCAGCCGCTGCTGCGCGCGTAAAACGCCGGGAATTCGTCGCAGCGATAGCCGCACACCGCCACGCCCTGCGATTCCAGATATTCCACGGTTTTTGCGATATCGAGGATCGATTTCGCGCCGGCGCAGACGACCGCTAGCCGGGTGCGCGCGAGTTCGACGAGATCGGCGGAGATGTCGAAGGTCTCCTCGGCGCCGCGATGCACGCCGCCGATGCCGCCGGTCGCAAAAATCTCCAGCCCCGCGAGCTCGGCGATATACATCGTCGCCGCCACGGTGGTGCCGGCGGAGCCGCCGCGCGCCACGACCGCGCTCAAGTCGCGGCGCGAGGCTTTGACGACGCCGCCGGAGAGCCGGGAGAGCTGCTCCAGCTCGGCCCGCGCGAGCCCGACGCGAAACCGTCCCTCGATGACGGCGACGGTCGCCGGGACCGCGCCGCGCTCGGCGACCGCCGCCTCCAGCATCAGCGCGGTTTCAAGGTTTTTCGGATAGGGCATGCCGTGGGTGATGATGGTGGATTCCAGCGCCACCAACGGGCCTTCTCGCCGCGAGCGCCTCGGCGACGGCGGGAGAGAGATCGAGCAGGGATTTGGCGGACATCGGCGTCACGACTCCGGAAATAGTCGCCTCATTCTCTAGGGGACTGGGCGCGCGCCGGCAAACGCGGCCCAGAACTCCGCCCGCCGCCGTTGTATATGACAGGTTTGAAGAGGGCTCAGTCGGGCGTAGCGATGGACGACGTCAGGTCAGATCAGGGCAGGCCGCCGAACCTGCGCAACGCCGTGCGGCGCGCGCGCTCCGAGAGCGCGGAGCAGCACGACGCGGTCGAGGACATCCGGCAGGCGGAAGTGGCGCGCCTCGAAATGCTCGAAGACGCCATGCGGCCAATCATCGATCAGGCGCCGGACGACGTCGAATTGTTCGATCTCGGCGTCACCCACGGCGACCGGCCGCGGCTGTTCCTCGACATGATCAGCTTCGTCGATCTCGCTCACGACCGCCGCACGTTCCGCTTTTTCCAGGACACCCGCCACGGCCGCGTGCTGATCGCCGAGAGCGAGAGCCCCGACCGGATCGTCGCGGCGGTGACCAACTATGTGGCGCGGCGGCTGGTCGAGCGCGAGCAGGCGCTCGCCGCGGACTGGCGCAGCCGCAGCGCCGCCGACGAGCACATCAAAACGCGGACGCGCGCCGACACGCTCGCCCGTCACGCCAACGGCCCCGCCAAGCCGCTCCCGGCGCCGCCGCCGGCGCCAGCCAAGCGCGGTTTCTGGCGCCGATTCTTTCGCGTGGCCGGCGACGCGTTCGGCTTCGTCCTGATGACGATCGGCTCGATCGCGGTCTGCGTCGTTCTGTTCCTTGTCGCCCAGGCCGCGCTGGGAGTCCTGGGGCCGCGCGTTCTGGGAGGCGCATCTCGGCCACGCGCCGTTCTAGCGGTCAATTGCCGCCGCGGCGCGCTCGATCTCGGCGACGTCGAGCTTCACCATCTGGGTCATGGCGTGGAAGGCGCGCGCCGCAACGCCGGGGTCGGGGTCAGCCAGCAGACGCGGCAGTTGCTCGGGGACGATTTGCCACGGCACGCCCCACCTGTCGCGCAGCCACCCGCACATGATCTCGGCGCCGCCATCGGCGGTGAGCGCCGCCCACAGCCGGTCCACCTCCGCCTGATTCGCGCATTCGACGGAGATCGACGCCGCGGTCCCGTAACTGGCGGACGAGCCGCCGTTCAAAGCCTGAAAATTCTGCCCTCCGAGAACAAAGCTCAGCAAGATGACGTCGCCCGTCTCGCCGCCGGGCCATTTGGCCGGCGCGCGCTGAACGTGGGTCACTCGGGAGCCGGGAAGCAGCGAGACATAGAAGCGGACCGCCGCCTCCGCGTCGTTCTCGAACCAAAGGCAGGTGCTGACTTTCGACATAGGGCCGCCTCCGTTGCGACTCGCGCCCGGCGATCTTAGCCGAGCTTTACCGTCCGCCCGGTCTTCCAGGACTCATAAGCGGCGTCGGCCAACAGCAACGCCTGCAAGCCGTCGTCGCCGCTGGGATGGGGCTGTTTGCCCGCCTTCGCCGCGCTGACGAAGGCGTCGAGTTCGGCGCGATAGGCCGCGTCGTAGCGCTCCAGAAAGAAGTTGAGCACCTTGTCGGCGGTGTAGCCATGCGCGCCGGCGTGCTCGACCGTCGTCTCGCGCACGTTGCCCGCCGCCACCATGCCTTTCGAGCCATGCGCCTCGACGCGCTGGTCGTAGCCGTAGGTGGCGCGGCGCGAGTTGGAGATCTCGGCAGACCTTGCCGGATTTGGTTTGCAAGATCACCACCGCCGTATCGACGTCGCCGGCCTTGCCGATCGCGGGATCGACCAGCGCGGCGCCGAAGGCGGAGACCGAGACCGGCTCCTCGCCGAGGACGAAGCGCGCCATGTCGAAATCGTGGATCATCATGTCGCGGAACAGGCCGCCCGAGCGCTCGATATAGGAGACCGGCGGCGGCGAGGGGTCGCGCGAGGTGATCTGCACGAGTCTCCACCCCGCCGATCGCGCCGTCCGCGATGCGCTTGCGCAGCGAGCGCGAAATTCGGGATCGAAGCGGCGGTTGAAGCCGATCATCAGCTTCGCTTTGGGCGCCTTCACCACTTCCAGGCACGCGCGCACGCGGTCGGCCGAGAGATCGACCGGCTTCTCGCAGAAGATCGCCTTGCCGGCCTTGGCCGCGCGCTCGATGAGGTCGGCGTGGGTGTCGGTCGGCGAGCAGATCGCCACCGCGTCGACGTCCTTGGCGGCCAGTATCTCCTCGACCGTGCCGACCTTGGCGCCTGTCGCCGCCGCCAGCGCCTTCGCCGCCGTCGGCGTCCGCGTCGGCGACGAACGCCACCGAACAATCGCCGCGCCGGGCGATATTGCCGCCGTGAATCTTGCCGATCCGCCCCGCTCCGATGACCCCGAATCGCATAAAATCCTCCCTCGCGCCCTAGTCGCTTCGAAAAAAGAATACCTGTTCCATCTTGACTTGTGAATAGAATTTTTGTTTCATTTGCGCTGCTGTTGGAACGGCTCTATCGCCGTTCGCTCAGAGGAAACGCGAGTCCCCGAGGTCAGCGGCGGCGACGAAGTCGCGGTCGCCCGCACAGGTTACGAGGAAGCGCTGAAGCGTCAGCGCGTGGG
Source organism: uncultured Pseudomonadota bacterium (assembly GCA_963835115.1). Classification (GTDB taxonomy): domain Bacteria; phylum Pseudomonadota; class Alphaproteobacteria; order Rhizobiales; family Beijerinckiaceae; genus Roseiarcus. The sequence continues at coordinate 81,804 of CAWIEP010000027.1, read as the reverse complement.
AGACTGAGATGATCCGCATCGGCGCCAACCCCATCGGCTGGACCAACGACGACTTGCAGCAGATCGGCGGCGATACGCCGCTGGAGACCTGCCTGGCCGAGGCCCGCGAGGCAGGCGTCGTCGGCATGGAGAAGGGCCACAAGATGCCGAACGACGGCGCGGCGCTGAAGGCCAAGCTCGCCGAGTTCGGCCATGTCTTCGTCGGCGGCTGGTATTCGACGGAGCTGCTGCGCCGCTCCGTCGCCGACGAGGTCGAGGCGGCGAAGCCGCATGTGGCGATGACCAAAGGCGCCGGCGCCGAGCGTCATCATCCTCGCCGAGACCTCCAACGCCATCCACGGCGACCGCGGCAAGCCGCTGTCCGAGCGCCCGCGTCTGACCAAGGCCGAGTGGGTCGACGTTCGGCCGCAAGCTCACCGAGTTTTCCGCGCGCCTCGCCGACCAGGGCTCTAAAACCCTGCTACCACCATCATATGGGAACGGTCGTGCAGTCCGAGGCCGACATCGACAGCCTCATGGCTTACACCAAGGCGCCCCTGCATCTGCTGCTCGACACGGGACACGCCCGCTGGGGCGGAGCGGACCCGGCGGGATTGGCGCGGACCTATCGCGAGCGCATCGGCCATGTCCATTGCAAGGACGTGCGCGAACGGCAGATGCGGCAAAGCCACGCCGGCGACTGGAGCTTTCTCGATTCGATCCTCGGCATGGGCGACGACCTCGGCGTCTACACCGCGCCCGGCGACGGCATGGTCGACTACGCCGCGGTGTTTCGCGAACTGCCGGGCTATTCCGGCTGGGTGGTGCTGGAGGCCGAGCAGGACCCGAAAAAGGCGCCCTCGCTGCCCTACGCGAAGAAGGGGATCGCCCATCTCAAGGCGAAGCTCGCGGAGGCGGGCTTGAGCTGATCTCGGCGTTAACCTAACGGCGAGGCCGCGCCCTCGCGCTTTGCCGGAAATCGCGTATAATCGGCGCGATCCCTAGGAGTTTGCGGCTTGTCGTTTTCGTCAAAAACCCGCGTCGCGCTGCTGGCCGCGGCGGCGCTGGTTGCGCTCGGCGCCTGCGGTCGGCGCGGCGATCTCGAGCCGCCGCCCAACGTCAACGCGGTCCAAACCCCTCCGAACAAGCACGATTTCGATTTCCATCGGGCGAACCAGAAGATCACGCCGCCGAACAAGGATTTCGTGCTCGATCCGCTGTTGCAGTAGCGTCCTCCCATGCAGCATTTCGAATATCGCGACGGCCGCCTGCACGCCGAGGACGTCGATCTCGCCGAGATCGCGGCGGAAGTCGGCACGCCGTTCTATTGCTATTCCACGGCCACGCTGACCCGGCATTTCCGCGTGTTCTCGGAAGCCTTCGCCGGCCAGAACGCGCTGGTCTGCTACGCCATGAAGGCCAATTCCAACCAGGCGGTGCTGAAAACCCTGGTCGACCTCGGCGCCGGCATGGACGTCGTGTCGGAGGGCGAATTGCGCCGCGCGCTCGCCGCCGGGACGCCGCCGCAAAAAATCATCTTCTCCGGCGTCGGCAAGACGCGCGCCGAAATGGCGCTTCGGTCTGGAAGCCGGCATCCGCTGCTTCAACGTCGAGTCCGAGCCCGAACTGGAGGCGCTCTCCGAAGTCGCCGCATCGCCGAGCGCACGCGCGCGCGCATCGCCATCCGCGTCAATCCCGACGTCGACGCGCACACGCACGCCAAAATCTCCACCGGCAAGTCGGAGAACAAGTTCGGCGTGCCGATCTCCCGCGCCCGCGAGGTTTACGCCCGCGCGAAGGCGCTGCCGGGCATCGAGATCGACGGCGTCGATATGCATATCGGCTCGCAGATCACCGAGCTTCACGCCGTTCGACGACGCGTTCGCGCTGCTTGCCGAGTTCGTCGCCGTGCTGCGCGCCGACGGGCACACGATCCGCCACGTCGATCTCGGCGGCGGTCTCGGCGTGCCCTATCGCTTCGACAACGACCCGCCGCCGCACCCCGAGCGCTACGCCGAGATCGTCGCGCGCCACACTGCGCGGGCTCGATTGCGAAGTGTTTCTGGAGCCCGGCCGGCTCATCGTCGGCAACGCCGGCGTGCTCGTCGACCTCGGTGATCTACGTCAAGCGCGGCGAGGGCAAGAACTTCGTCATCGTCGACGCGGCGATGAACGACCTCATCCGTCCGACGCTCTACGAGGCGCATCACGAAATCCGCCCCTATCGCGAGCCACGCCCGGACGAGCCGCGCATCGTCGCCGACGTCGTTGGCCCCGTCTGCGAGAGCGGCGATTATCTCGCGCTCGACCGCGACATGGCGGAGCCGCGCGCCGGCGACCTCATCGCCGTGCTGACCGCCGGCGCCTATGGCGCCGTGCAGGCCGGCACGTACAATACGCGTCCCCTCGTCCCAGAGGTTTTGGTCAACGGCGACCGCTTCGCCGTCGTCAGGCCGCGCCCGAGTTATGCGGAATTGATCGGCCTGGACAAACTTCCGCCCTGGTTGGCGTGAGGCTGCGCTCCGGCGTAAGCTAGTGCGAGAAACGCCCGGAGACCCTGTTGCCGCCACCCTCCCCCGACCGGCCTGACGACCCTCTCAAACGTCTCCGACGCCGGGCGGCGCTGACCCTTTTTTGGGAGGGGTTGTGGCCGCCGCTCGCGTTCGCCGGGGCGGTGGCCCTGCTGTTCGCCGCCGCCTCGTGGCTCGGGCTGTGGCTTTCGACGCCGCCGTGGGCGCGTCTTGCCGCGCTCATTCTGTTCGGCCTTGCGTTGGTCGCGGCCCTCGCCCCGCTGCTGTGGCTGCGCTGGCCGGCGCGCGACCAGGCGCTGGATCGTCTCGATCGCGACGCGGAGATCGCCCATCGTCCGGCGTCGGCGCTCGAAGACCGGCTGGCCAATTCCGCCGACGATCCCGCCACCCGCGCCCTGTGGGCCGTGCACAAGGAGCGCGTGGCGCGCGATGTCGAGCGGCTCGCCGTCAAGCCGCCGTCGCCGCGCCTGGCGGCGCGCGATCCCTACGCCCTGCGCTTCGTCGCGGCGCTGCTGGCGCTGATCGGCTTTTTCGCCGCGGGGTCGGAGCGCTTCGCCCGTCTTGCCGCCGCGTTCTACGGCATGCCGACGATCGCGCAGGCGGCCGGGGCGCGGGTCGACGCCTGGATCGACCCGCCGTCCTATACCGGCAAACCGCCGATCTTCCTCAAACTCGCCGACGCCGCGGTCGACCGGACGGTGGCGGCGCCCGAAAATTCCGTGCTGGTGGTGCGCGCCGATCCCAGCGCCGTCAGCGTCTCGGTCTATGGCGGGCTGACGCCAGTGGCGGCCACGCCGCCGCAGGAGCGCCGGTTCGCCATCCATAACGACGGCCGAGCGAAAATCTATCGCGGCGGCGCGCTGGCCGCCGACATCAATCTGACCGTCGAGCCGAAAAGCGCGCCAAAAATCCGTCTGCTCGATCCCCCGCAAACCAATGCCTCGGGTTCGATGACCCTGCATTACGCGATCGAGGACGCTTATGGCGTGCGCGAAGCCGGCGGCGGAGTGGCGCTGCTCAACCCGCCGACGGCGGCCCACAGCCTGTTCGGACCGCCGACGCTGACGCTGTCGCTTCCCAACGGCGAGAATGGCGTCGGCGAAGCGCGCACCACTGTTGACCTCTCCGAACATCCCTGGGCCGGCGCGCGCGTCACCTTGACGTTGACCGCCAAGAGCGTGTCGAGCGCGACGGCGGAGAGCCCGCCGGTCGACATGGTTCTGCCGCAGCGGCGTTTCGTCAATCCGCTGGCGAAGTCGCTGGTCGAACTGCGGCGCGATCTCGTGCTCGATCCCGACCGCAATACTTCCCGCGTCGCTCAGGCGATCGCCGCGCTGCGCCTCGGCCCGGAACTGTTCCAGACGAGCCCGCGCGTCTATCTCGACCTCGACGGCGCCGGGCGGCTGCTCGCCAAGGCGCGCAGCGACGATGATCTGCGCGGCGTCGCCGCGTGGCTGTGGTCGCTGGCGCTCACCATCGAGAACGGCGACGCCAGCCAGGCGCTGAAGGATCTGCGCGCCGCCGAGGACAAGCTGCGCGAGGCCCTGCGCAAGGGCGCAAGCCCGGAAGAACTCAAACGCCTCACCCAGGAGCTGCGCGACGCCGCCGCAGCGCTTCCTCGCGGAAACGATGCGCAACGCCGACAAGCAGGCGATGCAGGACGCCGATCCCATGGACACCCAGGACTGGACGCCATGCTCGACCGGCTGCAGAAAGACGCAGAGGCCGGCGCGAAGGACGACGCGCAAGCCATGCTCGACCAGTTGCAGGAGATGACTGGAGAATTTGCGCAACGCGGAGAACGGCAAGCCCGACCCCGCGATGAAACAAATGCGCCAATCCCTTCGCGACCTCGACAAACTGCTGAAAGATCAGCAGGCGCTGCGCGACGACACATTCCGGCAGGACCAGCGCGAACGTTCGGGCAGCGCGCCGGCCGAGGGCGACAAGAGCGACGGCAAGCTCGAAGACCGGCAACAGGCGCTGCAAGATCGTCTTGGCGAGATCGAACGTCAATTGCGCGGCGCGGGCGCCGAAACGCCGAAAAACCTCGATGACGCCTCCGGCGACATGTCAGACGCCGAGAAAGGCTTGAAGGGACAGGGCGGCGACGGCTCGCAGGGCAGTTTCGGTCGCTCGCCGAAGGGCGACGCCGTCGAGTCGCAAGGCAAAGCCATCGACGCGCTGCGCAAGGGCGGCCAAGCGATGGCGCAACAGATGCGCGGCCGCGGCAAAGGGAAAAACCGCTACATCGGCAGGGGTTACGGACGCGACGGCGAGCAGGACGATCCGCTTGGGCGCGGTCAGGAAGGCTCCAAGGGGGCCGCGACCGGCACGCTCAACGGCGGCCCCGATCGCGCCGAGCGGGCCCGCCGGGTGCTGGAGGAATTGCGACGCCGGCTCGCCGATCCCAATCGCCCGACCGAGGAGCGCGACTATCTCGAGCGGCTCATCGGCCAGCCCTAGAACGGCTTGACGACCACCAGCACCACGATGCCGATCATCAAGACCGTCGGGACCTCGTTGAGGATGCGGTAGAAGCGCGCGGCCTTGTCGTTGCGGTCCTCGGCGAAGGCGCGCACGCGGCCGACGAGATAGCCGTGGACGCCCGACAGCAGCAACACCAGCGTCAGTTTGGCGTGCAGCCACGGCGCGCGGAAATCGTCGAAGGCGTAGGCGATATAGAGGCCGGAAAGCCAAGCGACGATCATCGCCGGGTTCATGATGCCCTTCAGCAGCCGGCGCTCCATGATCTTGAACGTCTCGGATGCCTGCGATCCCCGCTCGACCTCGGCGTGATAGACGAACAGACGCGGCAGATAGAGCATTCCCGCCATCCACGAAATGACAGCGAGCACATGCAGGGCCTTGATCCAGAGCGCCAGGCTGTCCATCGCTTCGTCCATTTCGCTGAAAAGGAAATCGCGGGCGAGGTAGCATCGGGCGCGCCCAATATAAAGAAGAGTTTAGACTCTGATTGTTACTGTTAGGCGGGGGACAAGACTCATGAATCGACGGCCGACAGGTTTTCCCGCTTAACCCCTCGGCGTCGAACAGGCGCCGAGCGCTGCGAATGCCCGGGGAAAAATTAATGATCTGTTAAGACTTGTAAAGACTTCGTTAACGCGGCCGATGTGGACAGGTTCGGGACAGATTTTCTTATCCCCGCTGTCCACGCTCGCGGTGGCGCGCGACGGCTCGAACCGATAAGCTGTGGAGGAATTGGCCGCCTTTCGCCGGGCGTTCGCGAACGGCCCGGGTTGTCCACACCTCTCCCCAGCCGTGGGAGATTCCGGGGGAAACGCGCGCGAAAGGGCTTGCATTCGGCAAGACTTGCATTCGGAAAGAATGGCCATGGGACGCAGCTATTTCCACCTCCATCTGGTTTCCGATTCGACCGGCGAGACGCTGATCGCGGCGTCGCGCGCGGCGGCCGCGCAATATCAGGGCGTCGCCTCGATCGAGCACGTCTATCCGCTGGTGCGCACCCTCTCGCAGCTCGAGCGGGTCATCTCCGAGATCGAGACGTCGCCGGGCATCGTGCTGTTCACGCTGGTCGATCCCGAGCTGTCGCGCCGGCTGGAGGCGAGCTGCGAGGCGGTCGGGCTCGCCCTGCCTTTCGGTGCTCGGGCCGATCCTGACGCTGTTCAAATCCTATCTCGGCCAGAGCTCGACGCCGCGCGCCGGCGCGCAGCACATGCTGAACGCCGATTATTTCAAGCGCATCGACGCGCTCGAACTTCACGATGATGAACGACGACGGGCAGATGCCGGAAAATCTCGAGCAGGCCGACATCGTGCTGCTCGGCGTCAGCCGCACCTCGAAGACGCCGACCAGCATCTATCTCGCCAATCGCGGCTACAGCACCGCCAACGTGCCGCTCGTGCCGCATGTGCCGCTGCCGCGCGCGCTCGACGCGCTGAAGAAACCGCTGATCGTCGGGCTCGTCGCCTCGGCCGAGCGCATCATCCAGATCCGGCAGAACCGGCTGCTGTCGCTGAAGGCCGACACCGAGACCGAATATGTCGACCGCGTCGCGGTCGCCGAGGAGCTCACGCGCCTCGCGCCGGTTGTTCGCCGAGCGCGGCTGGCCGATGATCGACGTGACGCGCCGCTCGATCGAGGAGACGGCGGCGGCCATCCTCGATCTCTACCGCGTGCATCGCATGAAGTTCATCGCCCAGGCGTGAGCGGCATGACTGCCGATCTGGAACCCCGACTTCCGGCTCGCGCTCGCCTCGAAGAGCGCGACGCGGCGGCGAGTTGCTCGCCGGCGCCGGCCTGCCGTTCGCGACGTCGACGCGCGATGTCGACGAGCGCGAGGTCGAGGCGGAGCGCTGCGCCGGGGCCTCGCCAGCGCGATCTCGCGACGGCGCTCGCGCGCGCCAAGGCGCTCGCCGCGAGCCGCAGCCGCCGGGCGCGCTGTTGCCTCGGCGCCGATCAGATCCTGATCGCTCGGCGGCCGAATCCTGCACAAATCGCCCGACTCGCCGACGTCGGCGCGCGCAAGCTCGCCACGCTTGCCGGGCCGCACGCCATCGCTGATCTCCGCCTTCGCGATCGCGCGCGACGGCGAGTTGCTCGCCGCCGACGACGACGCGCGGAACTGACGATGCGCGCCGCTGCGACGAGAGCCGCGCTCGACCTCTACGTCGACGCCGCGGGCGAGGACGTGCTCGGCAGCGTCGGCGGCTATCAGTTCGAAGGACTCGGCGTGCATCTGTTCGAGCGGGTCGCCGGCGACCACACGACCATCCTCGGCCTGCCGATGCTGAAGCTGCTCGCCGCCCTGCGTCGCGCTCGGCGCGACTAAACCTGCTCGATGATCGTCGTCGGCCTCACCGGCTCGATCGCGATGGGCAAGTCGACGCTGGCCGCCATTTTCCGCGAGCTCGGCGTCCCGGTGTTCGACGCCGACGCCGCGGTGCATGACCTCTATCGCGGCGACGGCGCGCGCGCCGTCGAGGCGGCGTTTCCCGGCGTGCTGGTCGACGGCGCCGTCGATCGCGAGCGACTCGCCGCGCGCGTCGTCGGCGATCCCGAGGCGATGAAGCGGCTGGAAGCGATCGTCCACCCCGCCGTGGCGGAGCGGCGAACGCGATTTCTCGACGAGGCCCGCCGCGCCGGCGCCCGCGCCGCCATTCTCGATGTGCCGCTGCTGTTCGAGACCGGCGGCGAGGCCCTGGTCGACGTCGTCGTGGTCGTGAGCGCGCGCCCGGAAGTCCAGCGCGCCCGCGCGCTCGGCCGTCCCGGCGCCGACGCCGAGCGCTTCGAGGGGCTGCTGAAGCGGCAAACGCCAGATGTGGATAAGCGCCGGCGCGCGCATTTCGTCATCGACACCAGCGGCTCGCTCGAAGACTCTCGCCGCCAGGCCGAGGATTTTCTGCGCGCCATCGTCGGCTGCGAGGGAAGACAACATGCGTGAGATCGTGCTCGACACCGAAACGACCGGCCTCGACCCCGCCAAAGGCGATCGGCTGGTCGAGATCGGCGCGGTCGAGATCATCGACAAGGTCGCCTCCGGCCGCACGTTTCACGTGCTGATCAACCCCGAGCGCGAGGTGCCCGAGGACGCGTTTCGCGTGCACGGCCATTCCACGGAATCGCTGCAGGGACAAGCCGGTGTTCGCGGTCGATCGTCGACGAGTTCCTGGCCTTCGTCGGCGACGACCCGCTGGTCATCCACAACGCCGAATTCGACATGCGCTTCCTCAACGCGGAATTGGCGAGGCTCGACCGCGCCGCTTTGGCCGCGGAGCGCATCATCGACACGCTCGCGCTGGCGCGTCGAAAACATCCCGGCGCCGCCAACAGTCTCGACGCTCTATGCGACCGCTACCGCATCGACCGCTCGCGCCGCGTCAGGCATGGCGCGCTGCTCGACGCCGAGATCCTGGTCGAGGTCTATTGCGAATTGTCCGGCGGCCGGCAGCGCAGTCTCGGGCTGGCCAGCGACGCCGTCGCCGCCGTCGCGCCGCGTCGGGGGCAAACGGCGCAGCGACCGTCGCCGCTAGCCGCGCGGCTCGACGCCGCCGCTCTCGCCGACCATCTCGCGCATATCCGAACGTTCGGCGGCGCGTCGTTATGGCTCAAATATCTGACGCTGCCAGCCTGAGGCGCGGCGGATCGTCTGGGCGAAGCGAGGGGGGTCGCCCGAAATCCGGTTGTTGTCAGGCGCGGCCGGCGGGCTGCGCCTGCGCCTGCGCCAGGCGCTGGACATAAAGCCCCTGGAAGTCGATCGGATCGACATAGAGCGGCGGATAGCCGCCGCCGCGCACCGCCTCGGCGACGATCTGGCGCGCGAACGGGAACAGAATGCGCGGCCCCTCGATCATGATCAGGGGCTGCACCTGTTCGGCCGGAATGTTCTCCAGCCGGAAGACGCCGGCGTAGTTGAGCTCGAACTTGAACAGCGAATCCGCCCCCTCGCCGGCCCCGCCTTCGAGGAGCAGGCTCACCTCGTAATCGGTCGGCGAAAGCTGGCGGGCGTTGACGTTGATCTGCAGATTGATCCGCGGCGCTTGGGTTTGCGGCGCCAGCGAGCGCGGCGCGTTCGGGTTCTCGAACGAAAAATCGCGCGTGAACTGCGTGAGCACAGAAAACCGGGCGCCTGGGCCGTCTCGGTCCCGCTGTTGCCGTCTTGATCCGCCATTCCCGTCTCCAACCCGCGCCCGTCGTCCTCTAGGGGGGCGCCGGTAACACAGCGCTATCGCGCGGGCAAGCGCCGGTCCCGCCTCAATCCGGGCCGGGCGGACGGTTGCGCATGTGATCGGCGAGCGCGGCCATCGCGCTCGCTATGCTGGCGCGCGCCTCCTCGTCGGCGACCGTCGCCGCGAGCGCCGCGCCCATACAGGCAAGCCAGGCGTCGCGCTCCGTCTCCCCGATCGCAAAGCGCATATGGCGCATGCGCAGCCGCGGATGGCCGCGATCGCGCGAATAGAGCGGCGGCCCGCCGAGCCATTCGCCGATGTAGCGCTTGAGCACGAATTTGGTCGGCGCCAGATTGGCGGCGTGAAGCGCGCGCACGCCGCGCGCGTCCGGCCGCTCATCCATCTCGGCGTAGAATCGCTCGACGATCGCATCGACGACGTCGGCTCCGCCGATGCGCTCGAAGGGCGTCGGCTCAGGCTTCAGGGCGGGTCTCCGCAAAGCATCGCGCTTCGTTAAACGCCGCATAACCTTGGCGCAAGTTTCCAGCCTGCCTGGGCGCCAAGCGGCGCTTCCGTCGACGTCGCGGCGGACGTTGTAGCCGGCGACGCGAGCGCGTGCAGCGCCGCCAGTCCCTGAAGGCAAGTCGAGGGCGTGCCGCGCCATAATCCATAGAGTGGTCAGTTAAATCGATTTCATATTCACCATTGAAGCGGGGATGCTCCGCGGGGAACATTTAAATATCACAATCCCAGTTACGTAAGCGCAGTGATTGCAATAAACTAGGCGCATTTTCGATTTACGCGACGCTTGGTAAGCAATACGAAGATTAATTTGCTTAGTCTATATTCGCGCATACGTAACGTAATCTTGCCTTGCCGCAATAAGTCTGTATCTCGGTCCGCATAACGGCGGCGCGGGCGCAGTGATTTGGGTTCGCAGGCGTCGGGTTGAACGTGAGCGGCCTGGGGGTTGGCAATGACGTCTTTCATTAGTTCGCTGTCGAACGCGCAGATCGCCAATCTGTCGACAACGACAATGGCGAGTTTGAAAACGACCGACATCGCGGCGCTGACGGTCGCCCAGATCTCCGCCTTGAGCGGCACGCAGCTCAGCGCGCTCACCACCACGGCGGAAGCCGCGTTGACGACGACGCAGATCACCGGCTTCTCGACCCAGGCCGCGCCGTCGCTGTCGATGGCGATGATCCTGGCGCTCGCCAACACCCAGGCCGACGCGTTGAAGTCGACGGTGCTCGGCGGGCTGACCACGACGAACGTCAACGCGCTGACGAGCACGGAGCTGCAGGGGCTCACTTCGGCGCAAGTCGGCGGGTTCACCTCGACCCAGATTGCCGCGATGACGACCACGACGCTCGGCAATCTCGGGACGACGCTGGCCGGCGAACTCAGCGCCGGTCAGGTCAAGGACCTTACGACGACGCAGCTCAACGCCGTGACGACGACGACGCTCAACGCGCTCAACGCCGCGCTGCTGTCGTCCACCCAGGTCGCCGGCCTGACGACGACCACGCTCAACAACCTCACCACGACGCAGCTTGCGACGCTCGCCAGCTCCCAGGTCTCGGGGATGACGACCAACGATCTGACGGCGTTGACCTCGACCAACCTGCGCGCCTTGACGACATCGGCGCTCGCCGGCGTCACTTCGACGAGCCTCGGGCAGTTGACGACGACGACGCTCGGCAACTTCTCGACCACGCAGCTTGGCGCGCTGACCAGCTTGCAGGTTCGCGGTCTCGCGACCAGCCAGATCAACGCCGCGACGACGACCGTTCTCAACGCGATCAACGCCGCCAATATCGCGTCCTCGCAAATCGCCGGCCTGACCACAACCGCGCTCAACAATTTCACGACTTCGCAACTCGCCGCCCTCACCAGCGCCGCGGTCAGCGCGCTGAGCGCGGCCGACGTCAACGCGTTGACCTCGACCAACCTGCAGGCGCTCTCCACCATTGCCGACGCCGGCCTCACCTCGACGGCGCTTTCCGGCCTGACGACGACCGCGCTCGGCAATTTCTCGACGACCGAACTCGGCGATCTGACCGCCACCCAGGTCGCCGGATTGACCTCGACGCAGGTCAACGCCGTCACGACCACCACGCTCAACGCGCTCAGCGCCGCCACGCTGACGACCACGCAAATCGGCGGCTTGACAACCACCGCGCTCAACGACCTGACGACGACCCAGCTCGGCGCGCTGACCAGCCGGCAAGCCTCCGCACTGACTTCGACCGAGCTCAACGCGCTGACCTCGACCAACGCGCACGCGTTCTCCGCGACGGCGATCGCCGGCCTCGCGACGTCGGCGATTCCGGGCCTCACCACGACGGCGCTCGGCAATTTCACGACGACGCAGATCGCCGAACTCTCCGCGACGCAGGTCGAAGAGCCTGACGACCACGCAGCTGACGACGGCGACCACCACCGTGCTCAATGCGCTCAACGCCGCCAATCTCTCGACGCACGCAGATCGCCGGCCTGACGACCACGACGCTGCTCAACCTGACGACGACGCAATTCGGCGGCGCTGACCGCGACGCTGGCCTCGGCGCTGACCTCCACCGACCTCAACGCCCTCAACTCGACCGACCTGCAGGCGCTGACCACGACCGCGCGTCGCCGGCTTCTCCGTCCGAGCCTCGCCGGCGCGACGACCACCGTGCTGCTCGAACCTCACCACCACCCAGGTCGGCGGCGCTGACCACCTCGCAGGTGCAGAGCGCTGACGACGACGCAGATCAACGCCGTCACCACGACCGTGCTCGGCGAACTCAACGCCGCCAATCTCTCCAGCGACGCAGTTCGGCGGCCTGACGCACCACCACGCTCAACGCGCTGACGACGACGCAAGTCGGCGCGCTGACCAGCGGCAGACGTGCGGCGCTGACCTCGACCGACGTCAACGCGCTGACCTCGACCAACCTGCACGCGCTGACCACCGGCTCTCGCGGCCTCACCACCACCGCGCTCGCCGCGCGCCACGACGACGGCGCTCGGCAATCTCACCACGACGCAGCTCGGCGCGCTCACCACAAGCCAAGTGCAGGCGCTGACCACCGCGCAGCTCAACGCCGTCGACCTCGACCGTGCTCGACGCGCTCAACGCCGCCAGCCTCTCGAGCACGCAGATCGGCGGCTTCACCACGACGGCGGCCAACGCGCTGACGACGACGCAGGTCGCCGGCCTGACCAGCAAGCAGATCGCGGGCCTGACCTCCACCGTCGCCAACGCGCTGACCTCGACGAACCTGCAGGCGCTGACGACCTCCGCGCTCGGCGGGCTCACCTCCACCGTCGCCGGCGTGCTGACCACCACCGCGCTCAACGCCCTGACCACCACCCAGGTCGCCGCGCTCAACACCTCGCAGCTTGATGCGCTGACTTCGACCCAGGTGGCGGGGCTGACCACCACCAACCTCGCGGCCCTTGGAGCGCGCCAAACTGACCGCGACGCAGTTCGGCGCTCTCACCGACGACCACGCTCAACGCGCTGTCGACGACCCAGGTCGCCGCGATGACCAGCGGCGACGTCGTCGGCCTCACCTCGGCGGACGTCAACGCGCTGACCTCGACGAACCTGCAGGCGCTGACCACCAGCGCGCTCGACGGCCTCACCACCACGGCCCTCGCCGGCGCCACCACAACCGCGCTCGGGCTGCTCACCTCGACCCAACTCGGCGCGCTGACCACAAGCCAGGCTCAAGCTCTCACCACGGCGCAACTCAACGCCGTCACCTCGACCGTGCTCGACGCGCTCAACGCAGCAAGGCTCTCCAGCACGCAGATCGGCGGCTTCACCACGACGACGGCCAACGCGCTGACGACGACGCAGCTCTCCGGCGCTGAACAGCGCCCAGATTGCGGGCCTGACCTCCACCGTCGCCAACGCGCTGACCTCGACCAACCTGCAGGCGCTGACCACCACCGCGCTCGGCGGGCTCACCTCCACCGTCGCCGGCGTGCTGACCACGACCGCGCTCAATGCCCTGACCACCACCCAGGTCGCCGCGCTCAACACCTCGCAGCTTGATGCGCTGACTTCGACCCAGGTGGCCGGCCTGACGACCACCAACCTCGCCGCGCTCTCGGCGCGCCAAGCTGACCTCGACGCAGTTCGGCGCACTGACCACGACTACGCTCAACGCGCTGTCGACGACCCAGGTCGTGCCCGTTGGTAAGCTCGACTGCCTGCAATGCGCGATCGAAGCGTCGCGCCAGCCGGCGGGCGGCTTGTTGGGCGGCGAGGCAGAGGCAGGCGTCGCGCACGTCGCGGATGGCGGTCGGCGAAAGCGGGCTTGCGTCGGGCATGAATGGTTGATATCAACTTTTGACGTCGCGCGCAACTGAAGTCGAGCTCGCGCCGGTCGGAGGGCGGCGATGTCGTCGAATTATCGCTGGGTGATCGTCGGCGCCGGCGGCCTGCTCGGATGCGTCGCCATCGGCGCGATGTTCGCGCTGCCGGTGTTCCTCACGCCGATCGCCAAGGCGACGGGTTGGAGCCGCACCGGAATCTCCGGCGCCATGACCCTCAGTTTCCTGACGATGGCGGTCGGCAGCGTCGGCTGGGGCGCGTTTTCCGATCGCTTCGGCCCGCGCCTGCCGGCTTTGATTGGCGCATTTCTGCTGGCGGGGGGTCTCGCCTTGGCGGGGCAGGCGCAGACGTTGTTGCAATTCCAGCTCGTGTTCGGGCTCTTGGTTGGATTGTCGGCGTCGGCGGTTCTGGCGCCGATGATGGCTGCGGTGACCGGCTGGTTCGACACTCAACGCAGTTTGGCGGTGTCGCTGGTTTCGGCCGGCATGGGCATGGCGCCGATGACCATGGCGCCTTTCGCCGCCTGGCTCATCGCGCGTTACGATTGGCGGGAATCCTATCTTTGCCTCGCCGGGTTCGCGCTCGCGATCATGCTCCCGACCGCGCTGCTCGTGCGCCGGCCGCCGGCGCCGCAGGACGCACCTTCCGTCGGCGCCGACCAAGCCCCGTCTTCGAAAATGACGGTCGGCGAGGCGGTGCGGACGCCGCAATTTCTCGCGCTGGTGCTAACCAATTTCGCCTGCTGCGCCACCCATTCCGGTCCGATCTTTCACACCGTCAGCTATGCGATGTCTTGCGGCGTCCCTGCGATCGCGGCGGTCTCAATCTATAGCGTCGAAGGCTTTGCCGGGTTGTTTGGGCGGATCGGGTTCGGTCTGGCGGGCGACCGGTTCGGCGCAAAGCGGGTGCTGGTGGCGGGCTTGCTTGTGCAAGCGTTTGGCGCGCTCGCCTATGGCTTCGTGCGCCAGCTCGACGGCTTCTACGCCGTCGCGGCGCTGTTTGGCTTCACTTATGCCGGCGTGATGCCGCTCTACGCCGTTCTCGCGCGCGAAAATTTTCCGATGCGGATGATGGGGTTTGTTATTGGCAGCTCGGGCATGGCGGGGAGCCTCGGTATGGCGCTCGGGCCCATGCTCGGCGGCTGGATCTACGACGCCTACGCGACATATTTCTGGCTCTACGTCGTCTCGTTCGCGATGGGCCTCGGCGCCGCGTTAATCGCGACGACGTTCCGGCCGTTCACCGAGCCGCGTCGTCAAAACACGGCGCGCTCGCGCCGGCGCAATGATCGCGCTCAGTTCAGCACCTTGCGCAAAAACGGGCTGTCGAGCGAGAAAGCGGGGATCTCGACCTCGAAAAGGCGCCCTTCCTCGTCGACCATGTCGTAGCTGCCGGCCATGAAGCCGCTCGGCGTTTTCAGCGGGCAGCCCGAGGAATAGCGGATAGGCGTGGCCCGGCGCGATCGTCGGCTGCTCGCCGACGACGCCGGGGCCGTCGACGGTCTCGACATGGCCGAGCGCGTCGGTGATGCGCCAGTGCCGATGCATCAGCTTGACCGCCTTGTGGCCGTGATTGGCGATTTCGATCGTGTAGATCCAGAAATAGCTGTCGTCGCTCGGCTCGGAGCGTTCGGAGGAGAATTCCGGGCGCACAGTGACGCGGATTTCGGCAGTGAGCGCGGAATACATCGCTTCCCACCCTTGAGGCGGGCGTGGCCCGAGGCCCGAACGCGCCGGGCCGGCGCGAGCAAGTTTCGGGCCTTCGCCGGTTCAGCCCACGTGTTCGGCGAAAAACGCGAGCGTTCGCTCCCACGCCAAGGTCGGCGCTCGGCTTGTCGTAGCTCGCCCGCTCGTCGCAGTGGAAGCCGTGGCCGGCGGGGTAGAGATAAACCGGCACGTCGGGGTGCAGCTTCCCCGACCTCTTTCACGCCGGCGATGGGGATGTGGTCGTCCTTCTCGCCGAAATGCAGCATCGTCGGAACTTTCGGCTTCAAATCCTTGAGGCCGACGATGCCGCCGCCGTAGTAGCCGACCGCCGCCGACAGACCCGAAAGCTGCGCCGCGGCGAGCCCAGGCGTAGGTGCCCCCCATGCAGAAGCCGGTGATCCCGACCTTGCCGCCTGCGCTCGCCGCCGCGATCGCCGCGGCGATGTCGGCGAGCGCCTTCTCGCGGTCCATCTTGCCGGCGAGCTCCATGCCCTTGGCCATGCCTGGCTGGTCGTAGCCGAGCTCGACGCCGCGCTCGACGCGGTCGAACACCGCCGGCGCGATGGCGAGATAGCCCGCCGCCGCGAGGCGGTCGGTCACCGAGCGGATGTGATGATTGACGCCGAAAATCTCCTGGATGACGACGACGCCGCCCTTCGGCGCGCCGCGCGGCGCGGCGCGCCAGGCTTTCAGGTCAAACCCATCCGCCGCTTTGAGATCGATCCATTCGCCCATAACGCCCTCGCGTAGAGTTGTCCGGCAAACTTCGCCTCTAGCGCATCGCGGCGCCCGACCCGTTTCACGATTTTCGTGTCGGCGGCCGCGGCCGCGTTGCGCCAGCACGATGCCGCCGACGACCAGCGCCATCGCCACCAAGTGATAGGCCGCCAGCGGCTCGCCGAGCAAGCCGACGGCGAGGAAAGCGCCGAAGATCGGCACCAGGTTGACGAACACCCCGGCGCGCCCGGGGCCGATCAACTCGACCCCGCGCATGATACAGCACTTGCGCGACGAACGCCGGCCCCAGCGCGGCGTAGAGCAGCACTGCGAAGCCTTTGGCGCTCGGCCACGCCAAACCTTGCCGCCAAACTTCCCATGAGAAACGGCGGAATCGAAGTGATGAACGCCGCCAGCGCCATGTCCGGCGAGAAAGCCGATCGAGGAGACCGCCGGCCGGTAGCGCAGCGCCAGCGTGTAATAGGCGTAGAACAGGCACGCGATGAGCAACAGCGCGTCGCCGAAATTGAAGCCGAGCGTGGCGATCCGGGCGAAGTCGCCCTGCGCCGCGATCGTCGCCACGCCGGCAATCGTGGCGGCGGCGCCGAGGCTCTGCGGCAAAGTCGGGCGCGCGCCGAAGCCCAGGCCCGCGCCGATCAGCACCAGCGCGGGAATGCAGGACTGGATCAACGACATGTTGAGCGCGCTGGTATAGTGGGCAGAGAGATAGAACAGCGCGTTGAACGAGGTATAGCCGAGCGCGCCGACGCTCGCGACATAGAGCCAGCGCCGGCGCAGGACCGGAAAATCCGCGCCGATGTTGCGGCGCGCGGCGAACCAGATCGGTCCGCACGCGAGGCTCCAGCGCAGGAAGGTCAGCGTCATCGGGCCGATTTCGCCGACCGCGAGTTTGCCGACCACGGAATGGCCGGCGAATATGAGCGCCGTCATCGCCAGCAGAAGGAAAGGTCGGTCCCAAAACCGGCGCGCCGGTGGGCTCGACGAGGCGATGCGCTCACTCAAGGAGGTCTCCGAAAACCGGCCGGCTTAACCGTCGCGGCCCGTGAGCGCAACCTGCGTGTCGCGGGCGAGCGTTTCGCGCAAGTCTGGCCGCGGAGATGGAAGGAGCATAGTCAAAGCGCGAAAATGGGCGACGCTCGGCTGCGCGTCCGGGCCGAATTGCGCCCTGACGGCCGAAACGTCGTCAACGTCAATTCGCTGGGCTCGGGACTCAGGATCCGGGACGGCGTCGTCGAGCGGCCCATTTGCCGCGCATGCGAACGCCGCCAGCGCTGGCCGAGCGGCCCGTCGCGTTCCTCAATTGAAAGCGGCGCCCCGACGGGCGCCGCGTGGCCGTTTCGAACCTCGGTTCAGTACTTGCGCACGATCGGGGCTACCGGCGGCGGCGGCGTCTCGGCATCGAAATAGTACCGCAGGCCGAGGTGGACGTCGTTCGACGTCAGCTCTTTCGAGGCGAGTGTGTAGGAGCATCCTTGGAACGTAGCGCCTCCGCCATTGGCGCCGGCGAGACAGTTGGAGCCACCCGATGTGAATTTGCCATAGTCGAGGAAGCGGTAGCCAAGTTCCAGCTTCAGGTTGCGAGTCACGCTGAAATCGAGACCCGCCATCAGCGCCCAAGCGAAGTCGACGTGGCTGGCGTTGTTGAGATAACCGCCGGTGGTGTAGGATTGGTAAGCGCCCGTGGCGCTGCTGCCGAAGCTGGAATAGCCGTTATCCGTCCCGCCGCCGAGGTGGTTGTAAGAAGCGCCTAGGCCCGCGCCCACATAGGGGGTGAGCCCATACCAGGTGCCGAGATCGGCGTAGGCGTTCCACATCAGCAGATAACTGGTCAAGTTCGCCCGGTAGAAATCGGCGTATTGGACCTGATTGTAAGTTCCGGTCTTGTCGCCCGGCCAGTTGGAATCGTTGACGACCTCCAACCCCTGAAAGCTGGCGCCGCCCCTGAGTTCGCCGGTGACGTCCGTGCGGAACCAGTTGTTGACCTGATAGCCGACGCCGATATCAAACAGGCCCGAGGGCGAGAGCGACGGATTGAAATAACTCTCAGTCGCGGTGTTCGAGTAATATCCCGAGGCGACGCCGGTCGACAGCGCATCCGGCGAAGTCGAGAAGCCCGGGTGATTGTTGAAGCCGAGGCCCAGGTCGCCGCGCAGGTACCAACCACCCAAGTCGGCCGAGACGATGGGCGGGGGCGCCTCCATCGGCGGCGGCGGCGGCAACAAATCCGCCGCGGCGGCCGCGCCCGAAAGCGCAATGACCGCAACGGCGCCCAAGGCGAAAGCCCTCGGATCGACCATGACAACGTCCCCCGGTTACGCGCGAAGGCCAACCGGCCCGCGCCATAAATCATCAAGGGAACACTGCCATTGACAACTTAATGCCGACTTAACCCTAAAAATTCAGCTTAACAGAAGGTTTACACACCATTGCACCAAACAACCTTGCGTCGCCGGCGATACTTCAGGGACTTGCGGCGAAGTGTTGCAGCCGCCGCTTCTGTCGCCCCGCGGCGTCGAAGTTTTCCGGCGCGAGCCATTGTTCGAACGCCGCGCGGCGCCGCGGCCATTCATGATCGAGCATTGAGAACCACGCAGTGTCCCTACTGCGCGATTTGACGATCATGTGCTGACGAAACACGCCCTCGAAGGTGAATCCCAAGCGCTCCGCCGCGCGCTTCGAGGGCAGGTTGCGATTGTTGCATTTCCATTCGTAGCGGCGATAGCCAAGTTCGTCGAACACATATTTGGCGAACAGATATTGCGCCTCAGTCGAGCCACGCGTGGCTTGCAAGAGCGGCGTGTACATGATGCCGCCGACTTCGATGACACGGTTGGCGGGATCGATCCGCATGAGGCTCTGATAGCCGACCGGGCGGCCGTCGCGAGCGTCGAGGACAGCGAAATAGAGCGGATCGCTCGCCTTGGATTTCGCTTCGACGTCGGCCGCGAAACCGGCGAGGTTTTGGAAGGGGCCGTTGAACAAATAAGTCCAAAGCGCCTCGCGGCCCGGCCCATGCGAGGCGGCGAACAGCGGCTCGGAATGTTCGGGCGCGAGCGGGGCGAGCGTCACCGCGCGGCCCCGGAGCGTGACGCGCGAGGGCGCGGGGCCGGGGCGGGCGTCGATCTCAGGGCCGAGCGCATGTTCTACGTCGGGTTCGCTCATGCTTGGCGTCTCACTCGAATTTGCGTGCGCGAGCCTTGCCGGTTTTTGCGCCCGCTGCAAGCGCCTTGCCGGGCGGGCGGCCGCTCGTCTAGTCTAGTGGCTACGCCCGGTTTTATGGGTTGGTCGGCGCGGCTGAGGGACGCCATGAACGAGATCGCCAATACCCTCGCCGCACTCGCCGACCGCGGCGTGACCTCGCTGCCGCCGCTGGCTTTCGTGCTGGGCTCCGGGCTCGGGCCGTTGGCCGACGAGGCCGAGGACGCGGTCGCGATCAACTACACCGAGATTCCGGGCTTTCCGCAGCCCTCCGTCGCCGGACACAAGGGGCGCCTGGTGGTGGGGGAGCTGGAGGGAAAGCGGGTCGCGCTGTTCCAGGGTCGCGGCCATTATTACGAGCGCGGGCGTCCCGACGCGATGGCGGCGCTGATCGAAACTTTCAAGGCCCTTGGCGGCAAAACCCTGTTTCTCACCAACGCCGCCGGGGGCTTGCATACGGAGTGGAAGCCGCCGGCTTTGGTCGCCATCGCCGACCACATCAATTTCGCCGGCGTCAATCCGCTGATCGGTCGCGCCAGCGACGACCGTTTCGTGCCGCTGACCCGCGCCTACGACCCCGGGCTGCTCGAAGTCCTGCGCGGCGCCGCCGGCGAGGCGGGCGTGACGCTGCGGGAAGGCGTCTATATGTGGTTCAACGGCCCCTCGTTCGAGACGCCCGCCGAAATTCGCATGGCCAAACTTCTCGGCGCCGACCTCGTCGGCATGTCGACAGTGCCCGAGGTGATTCTCGCGCGTCTGCACGGCCTCTCGGTCGTCGCCGTGAGCCTCGTCACCAATTTCGCCGCCGGCCTCTCCGGCGGCGATCCCAGCCACGAAGAGACTCAGGAGTTTGCGGCGCGCGGCTCCGCCGAGTTTCGCCGTCTGTTGCGCGCCTTCATCCGGCGCCAGGCCTGATGCTGCCGCAGGAAATCATCCGCGCCAAGCGCGACGGCGCCACGCTTGCGTCCGAGGAGATCGAGTTTTTCGTGCGCGGTCTCACGGATCTATCGATCTCGGAGGGACAGGTCGCCGCCTTCGCCATGGCGGTGTTCTTTCGCGGCATGGCGACCAACGAAGTCGTCGCGCTCACCCTTGCGATGATGAATTCTGGCGACACCTTGACTTGGGATCTGCAGGGACCCGTCGTCGACAAACACTCCACCGGCGGCGTCGGCGACAATGTGAGCTTGATGCTGGCGCCGATGCTGGCCGCCTGCGGCGCCTATGTGCCGATGATCTCCGGCCGCGGCCTTGGCCATACCGGCGGCACGCTCGACAAGCTGGAATTCGATTCCGGGCTACGTCGCCAAGCCCGACAACGCGCTGTTTGCTAGAGTTGTGCGCGAGGTCGGCTGCGCGATCATCGGCCAGACGGGCGACTCGCACCCGCCGACCAACGCCTCTATGCGATCCGTGACGTCACCGCGACCGTGGAGTCGATCCCGCTGATCACCGCATCGATCCTGTCGAAGAAGCTGGCGGCGGGGCTCTCCGCGCTGGCGATGGATGTTAAGGCGGGCTCCGGCGCCTTCATGCCGACCTCAGGAGCGCGCGCGCGAACTCGCGCTCAGCATAGTAAGCGTCGCCGCCGGCGCCGGCGTGCCGACGGTCGCGCTCCTCACCGACATGAACGAGCCGCTCGCGAGCGCGGCCGGAAACGCGCTCGAAGTCCTCAACGCCGTCGATTATCTCACCGGCGCCCGTCGCGATCCTCGTCTGCATGAGGTGACGCTCGCGCTCGCCTCGGAGCCGCTAGTCGCGTGCGGCCTCGCGCCCGATCTCGCCACGGCGCGGGCGGCGTTGAACCGTGCGCTGGACAGCGGCGCCGCGGCGGAACGCTTTGAGCGCATGGTCGCCGCGCTCGGCGGCCCCGCGCGACTTCCTGGCCGAGGCGCGAAAGCGCTGCCCTCGGCGCCGGTCGTCGTCGCCGCGCCCGCGGCGCGGGCGGGGGTTCGTTCAAACCGATCGACACCCGCGCGGTCGGCCTGGCGGTGGTCGAGCTCGGCGGCGGCCGGCGCGCCCCGACCGACGCCGTCGATCCCGCCGTCGGCCTGAGCGAGCTTGCCGGCATTGGCGACGAGGTCGGCGCGGCCAGGCCGCTCGCTCTCGTTCATGCCCGCAGCACGGCGGCTGCCGCGGCCGCGGCGACCCGGCTGGCCGCCGCCTATCGAGTCGGCGACGCGCCGCCCGGCCGCGGACCGGTGGTCATCGAGCGGATCGTCGCGTGAATCTGCTGTTGGCCGTTACTGGCTGGCCGGCGGCGCCGTGGATCGAACGGCTCCGTCCGCTGCTGCCGGGACGGCGGATCGACACGCTCGAAACGCTGAGCGACCGCGGCGGCTCGACTTACGCGCTGACGTGGCGCCATCCGCCGGGATCGCTGGCGGGTCTACCGAACCTCAAGGCGATCTTTTCGCTCGGCGCCGGCGTCGATCATGTGTTCGCCGATCCGCATTTGCCCGACGCTCCCATCGTTCGCGTCGTCGATCCCGATCTGACGGCGCGGATGAGCGAATGGGTCGTCCTACAGGTCTTGCTGCATCACCGCCAGTTTCGTCGTTACGACCGGCAGCAGAGGGCAGACTCTGGGACGAGGACGAGGCGCAGCCGGCCGCGCGCGACGTTCGGGTCGGCCTGCTCGGCCTCGGCGTGCTGGGTCTCGACGCGGCGGCGAAGCTGCAAGCGCTGGGCTTCGACGTCGCCGGCTGGAGCCGCGCGCCCAAGACGGTCGCAGGCGTGGCGACATTCCACGGCGCCGACGGCCTCGACGCGCTGCTGGCTCGGACCGACATTCTCGTCTGCCTGCTGCCGCTGACGCCGCAAACGAAGGGTCTGTTGAACGCCGCGCTGTTCGCCAAACTGCCGCGCGACGGCCGCATCGGCCCGGCGCTCATCAACGCCGGGCGCGGCGGCGCACAAGTCGAGGCCGACATCGTCGCCGCGCTCGACGCCGGCATGTTGAGCGGCGCCTCGCTCGACGTGTTCGAGAGCGAGCCGTTGCCGGCGGCCTCGCCGCTATGGGGCCGGGAGGACGTGTTCGTCAGCCCGCACAACGCCGCCATCTCCGAGCCGCAGGCGGTGGCGCGTTATGTCGCGCAGCAGATAGTGGCGTTCGAGCGCGGCGAGCCGCTGTGCAATGTGGTTGATCGCGGCCGCGGCTATTAGGGATCGCTCGGCGTTACCGACGCTCCATCGAGGCGAAAAGGCGCCAATTCTCGTAGACCGCGACGACGCCCAACGAAACGATGAGCGGGACGATCAGATAAAGCAGACGAAACGCCAACAGCGCCGCGATGACGTCGGTCTTCGGAACGTCCGGCATGGCTTTAAGGAAGGTCAGTTCCAACACGCCAAGGCCGCCCGGCGCGTGGCTGACGAGCGCCAGCGAGAACGAAGCGAGAAACACGGCGAGCACGGCCAAAAACCCAGGATTGGCCGCCGCCGGCAGCGCGAAATAGATGATCCCGGCAGCGGCCAGCAATTCGATCGGCGCGACGATCGTCTGTCGCGCCGCGATCGGCGGCCGCGGATAGACGAGCGTGAAGCCGGCGATTTTGGCGGGGCGGAATTTCAGCAGACTGCCCATCACATAAAGCCAGGGGCCGAGCAATAGCGCGACGACGATGACGCGCCAGCCCCACGGCCCAGCAACGAACCAGCGGTTCAACAGGGCGGGTTCGACCAGCAGCGTCACGCCGCCTGTCAACAGCACCCCGAAGGTGAAGGTGAGCGAGGTGAAAGCGACGATTCCGCCGATCTCGGCGGCCGACAAGCCCTTCAGCGAATAGGCGCGGTAGCGCACCACCGCGCCGGAGACCACGGTCGCGCCGATATTATGGGCGAGCGCATAAGCGATGAAGGAGACGAGCGCGACGAAACGCCAACTCAGACGCCGGCGCAGATGCAGAAGCGCGATCTGATCATAGCAAGCAAGCGCCGCATAGGCCAACGCGGCGCTCAGCATCGCCCATAGCCAGCGCAGCGGCGGAATGGCTTTCAGCGAGCGCACGATTTCGGCCGGCGAATGGCCGCGCAACTCCCGCCACAGCAGAAAGGCGGAAAAGACGAGCGCCGCAAATCCGACGACCGCCCAGATCGCCTCCCGCCAACGTGTCATGCGCAATGTCCAACGCCACAGGGCCAAGCCCTAAGCGAAGGACCTGGGGCAGGCAAGCGAGCGATCAGCCGCCGGCGGATTGCGTCGCCGCCACGGAAGAGGCCCCGCGCACGCCGCCGAGGTCGAGCCAGACGTTGGGATCGGACTGCGCCTGGCGCTTGAGATAGGTGTAGCCGGTGGCGTCCCAGGGGCGGATGTCGTCGCTGAGGTTGTCCAGCACGAATTCGCCGCGGTCGGTCTTGACGGTGAGGATCGCGTGGCCCTCGCCCTCGAGGTCCTTGACGATGGTCATCAGCAGCGCCTGGCGGGGGAAGCCGGCGTCGACCAGCAGCTTGCGCTTATAGAGCGCATAGACCTTGCAATCGCCCTTGCCGTCGACGGGATAGTCCCAGTGGTCGAGCATCGTGCCCCAATGGGCGAGATTGGTGATCGGCTCGATGGCGGCGTTGACGCGCTTGTTGATGCGATTGAGCGCGCTCCAGGTCGGCTTGGTCAGCCGCACGTCGAGGGGTTGCAGCTTGCCGAGCCAGCATTCCTCGGGGCGGCGGCCGCAGAAGTCGACCCAACCGTAAGGGACCGAGGTCGAAGTCGCCGACGGCGGCGTACGAGGCTTTCGGCAGCGTCGCTTCCGAGGCTTGGCCGAGGTTGGCGAAGGCCGCGCCGAACAGAGCGGCGGCGACCGCGGCGAAGGCAAAAGATTTAAGCATGACGACCCCAGTCCCTTTGTTGGGTCCAAGGATCGCCGCTGCGTATTGGCCGGTTCGGAAAAAAACCCGCGCAATTTTATCTAACTGACCTACTAGAATTCGGGATTTTTCTTAACGTTGACGGGTCGTCGACAATATATGACCAAGTCGTTTGCGCGATTGCTTCGTTAAGCTGCACATAACCTTGCTAGGGCGTCAAATTAAGCGCTGCGTAACCTTGCCGAGGCGTCAATGGGAACTGGCGATCGCGCGCCGCCGCCCGGCGCGCGATCAAAACACTTCATCGACTTGACAAAGATATATCTTAGACTATCTTTAGTAAGACATATCTTAGATATGTCGCACACTCAAAAGGGAAAAGATTATGTTTTTCAGACACTTGCACCAACACGAGGCGTTCCGGCGGGGTGGCCACAGCCACGGCGGCTTTGGGCGCTGGGGTCAGCGGCGGCGGCTTCGGCGGCCGCGAAGGCCGAATGTTCGACAGCGGCGAACTGCGGCTCGTCATCCTGGCGCTGATCGCCGAAAAGCCGCGCCACGGCTATGAGGTGATCAAGGCGCTCGGCGAGCGGGTCGGCGGCGACTACAGCCCCAGCCCCGGCGTCGTCTATCCGACGCTGACCCTGCTCGAAGACATGGGCTACGCAAGCGCGAGCGTCGACGCCGCCAGCCGCAAGCTCTACGCGATCACGCCGGAAGGTCAGAATTTCCTGAACGAAAACAAGGCCCAGGTCGACGCGATCTTCGCCAGACTGACGGGCGATAACGGCGACGACTGGGCGAGCGCCGGGCCGGTGATCCGCGCGATGTGGAACCTTCGCGCCAGCGTCAAGCTGCGGCTTCGTGGTCGTCAGGCGACGCGCGAGCAGATCCAGGCGATAACCGACGCCCTCGACGAGGCCGCCAAGAAGATCGAGCGGATCTGAAGCGCGACGGCGGCGCCCTTGACGCCGCCGCCCGCCCGCCCTAGGTCGCGCGCTTCGGGCGCCGACCTTGCTCGCGCGAGTGCGCGCGGCGCCTGGCGCCGCGATCTGGAGTTGTCGATGTCGGGAAGTCTCCCGCCCCACCTGCGGCGCCTTGAAGCTGAATCAATTCACATCATGCGCGAGGTGGTTTCCGAATTTCGCGCGCCGGTTATGTTGTATTCGATCGGCAAGGATTCCAGGGCGATGCTGCATGTGGCGCTGAAGGCGTTCCATCCGGCGCCGTTGCCGTTTCCGCTGCTGCATGTCGACACGACGTGGAAGTTCAAGGAGATGATCGCGTTCCGCGATGAGACGGCGCGACGGCTCGGACTCGACCTGCGCGTGCACATCAACCAGGACGGCGTCGCGCGCGGGATCAACCCGATCGCCTCCGGCAGCCAGTTGCATACCCAGGTGATGAAGACGGAAAGCCTGCGGCAGGCGCTCGACGCGGGCAAGTTCGACGCCGCCTTCGGCGGCGCGCGGCGCGACGAGGAGAAGAGCCGCGCCAAGGAGCGCATCTTCTCGCATCGCTCCGCCGCGCATGCCTGGGACCCGCGCAACCAGCGCCCGGAACTTTGGCGGCTGTTCAACACGCGCATCCGCGAGGGCGAGTCGATGCGCGTGTTCCCGCTGTCGAACTGGACCGAACTCGACGTCTGGGAATACGTCAAACACGAGAACATTCCCGTCGTGCCGCTCTATTTCGCGAAGCCGCGCCCGGTGGTCGAGCGCGGCGGCACGCTGATCATGGTCGACGACGAGCGCCTGCCGCTGAACCCCGGCGAAGTGCCCGAGATGCGGCGCGTGCGCTTCCGCACGCTCGGCTGCTATCCGCTCTCGGGCGCGGTCGAGTCCGACGCCGAGACGCTCGACGAGATCATCGCCGAAATGAAGGCCTCCACCACCTCCGAGCGGCAGGGCCGGCTGATCGACACCGACGAAGCGGGCTCGATGGAGAAGAAGAAGCGCGAGGGGTATTTCTGATGGCCACTCCCCACCCTGCGCTTTCTCACCTGCGGCTCCGTCGACGACGGCAAGTCGACGCTGATCGGCCGGCTGCTCTACGAGCAGAAGCTCATCTTCGACGATCAACTCTCGGCGCTGGAGAAGGATTCGAAGAAGCACGGCACCACCGGCGCCGACATCGACTTCGCGCTGCTGGTCGACGGCCTCGAGGCCGAGCGCGAGCAGGGCATCACCATCGACGTCGCCTATCGCTATTTCGCCACCGACAAACGCTCGTTCATCGTCGCCGACACGCCCGGCCACGAGCAATATACCCGCAACATGGCGACCGGCGCCTCCAACGCCGATCTCGCGATCCTGCTGGTCGACGCGCGCAAAGGCCTGCTGCCGCAGACGCGGCGGCATTCGCTGATCGTTTCGCTGCTCGGCATTCGCCATGTCGTGCTGGCGGTCAACAAGATCGACCTCGTCGATTTCAACCAAAAGGTGTTCGACGACATCGTCGCCGCCTATCGCGAATTTTCAAAGCCGCTCGGCTTCAAGACGCTGGTCTCGATCCCGCTGTCGGCGCGCTACGGCGACAACATGTCGTCGCGCTCCGAACGCACGCCCTGGTACGAGGGGCCGACGCTGCTCGCTCATCTTGAGACGCAGGATGTCGACGAGGACCGCACTTCCGCCCCGTTCCGCATGCCGGTGCAATGGGTCAACCGGCCGAACCTCGATTTCCGCGGCTATTGCGGCACGATCGGCAGCGGCCGACTGAAGCAGGGCGACGAGGTTGTCGTCGCCAATTCCGGACGCGCTTCCCGGGTCAAGAGCCTCTATGTCGCCGATCGTCTCGCCGACGCCGCTGAGGCCGGCGATGCGGTGACGGTGACGCTCGCCGACGAACTCGATATCGCGCGCGGCGACGTGCTGTGCTTGCCGCATCAGCGCCCGGAAGTCGCCGACCAGTTCACCGCGCACGTGATCTGGATGAGCGCCGATCCGATGCTGCCCGGCCGCTCTTATCTGCTCAAGCTCGGCGCGAAGACCGTCCCGGCGCAGATCACCGACCTCAAACACCGCATCGACGTTAACACCCAGGAAAAGCTGGCGGCCAAAACCCTCGGCCTCAATGAGATCGGGCTTTGCAATATCGCGACCACGATGTCGGTCGCCTTCGACCCCTATGTCGACAATCACGACACGGGCGCTTTCATCCTGATCGACCGCCGCACCAACGAAACGGCCGCGGCCGGCGTCGTCGAGCACGGTCTGCGTCGCGCCACCAACGTGCATCGCCACGGTTTCACGGTCACGCGCGAGGCCCATGCGGCGCTCAAGCATCAGAAGCCGGCGGTGCTATGGTTCACGGGCCTGTCCGGGGCCGGCAAGTCGACCATCGCCAATCTGGTGGAGCAGAAGCTGCACGCCAGGGGCGTGCATACCGCCTTGCTCGACGGCGACAATGTGCGCCACGCGCTCAACAAGGACCTTGGCTTCACTCCCGCCGACCGCGTCGAGAACATCCGCCGCGTCGCGGAAGTCGCCCGGCTGATGACCGACGCGGGCCTCATCGTGCTGACCTCGTTCATCTCGCCGTTCCGCGCCGAGCGCCGGCTGGCGCGCGAGATTGCGGCCGAGGGCGAGTTTTTCGAGATTTTTGTCGACACCACGCTCGACGAGGCCATCAAGCGCGACCCCAAGGGGCTCTACAAGCGGGCGCTGGCCGGCGAGATCAAGAATTTTACCGGCGTCGACCAGCCCTACGAGGCCCCCGAGGCGCCCGAGCTCCGGCTCGACACGGCTACGGCCGGCGCCGAGGCTTGCGCTGAAGACGTAATCGCGCATCTGGAGCGCCAAGGGCGCATCGCCAGGCTTTAGAGCGAAGGCCAGACGGACGGAGCGGTCTGAATGGCGTGTTTGCTGATCGTCGCGCTGACGATGTTCGTTCTGCCGCTCGGCTCGATTGGCGTCGAGTTCGCCGCCCAGCGCTCGGAATTGTTGTGGCTCGTCGGCAAATGGTTCGTGTTTTGGGGCGTCGGCGTCCGACTGCTTGTGGCCGGCGCGCGCCAATATCTCCAGCCGGCGTTCACCAGCCGCGATCTCCTGGGGATAGACAGCCCCGAAGTTTATCTGGTTGCGCGCGAACTCGGCGGCGCCAACATCGCCTGGGGCGTCTTGGGAATGGCATCGCTCGCGGCGCCAAGCTTTGTGCTGCCCTGCGCCATTGGCGGAAGCATCTTCTATCTAGTTGCGGGCATTGAGCACATAAAATCGAAGCCTCGTGGCCGGAACGAAAATATCGCCATGACCAGCGATATCTTCATCGCAGTCGTTCTCGCGGCCTTCACGCTGGGCGCTCTGGGGAGCGGACTGCGCTGACCCAAGATGTTCTACGATGCGATCGAAGTGACGGTTCAAGTCTTGGCTATCGTCGCCAAAAAGGAAGCAGACGCATGGCTCGCGCGATCGACAAGTCCGGAATGAGAGAGGCTCCGATTTCGGAAATCAAGGATGGCTTCTCGCGCTATCTTCACGAAGCGGACAGCGAGACTACTGTCATCACCCGTCATGGCGAGCCGGCGGAACGGCTCGTTGGATTCGAAGCCGAGGACGATGGGTTCGAGTATCGACTTGAGCACGTTCCTCGATCCTTGAAGCGAATAGAAAAGTCGTGCGAAAGTCTTCGGCCCGGGCGGGCAACGCGACTCTCCGACGTCGGTGTCGATTGACGCGGCCAGATGCGCGGCGGACCCCTTCAACCCGCCTATCGAAGGCCGGTCGGAAAGTTACGCCTTTCCCGAAGCGGGCGCAGCCACACTTCCGCCTAATCGACGGGCGCAACCCGATGTGCTAACGGCGCGACAAAGCCGCCCTGGGGGGGCCGGGCGCGGGAGCCATGACGACAAGGGCGACGACACGTTCGGGCAAGACGCACAAGACCGAAAACTTTCCGGTCGCGTCAATGCTCGTGCGCGCCGAGCACCGGGCGCTCATCATGGCGTTCTACGATTTCGCCCGCGCCGCTGACGACATCGCCGACGATCCCCAGCTTGCGCCGGAGGAGAAGATTCGCCGGCTCGACTACATGGAGGCCGGGCTGATCGGGGAGGTCGCGGCGCGGGACACCGCCAAGGCCAAGGCGTTGCGTGCGGCGCTGAAGGCGCGCGGGCTCACCGCGCGCCACCCCCGCGACCTGCTGATTGCGTTTCGCGCCGATGCGACCAAGCGCCGCTACGCCGATTGGTGGGAGCTGATGGGTTATTGCGCTTATTCCGCCAATCCCGTCGGTCGCTTCGTGCTCGACGTCCACCGCGAAGACGAGGCCCTGTGGCCGGCCTCCGACGCCATCTGCTCGGCGTTGCAGATCATCAACCATTTGCAGGATTGCGCCGACGATTATCGCGAGATCGACCGTGTCTATATCCCTGAGGATCGGCTCGCCGCGCATGGCGCGGCGGTCGAGGCGCTCGCGGCGCCGCGCGCCGCTCCGGCGCTGCGCGCCGTGATCGTGGAGCTTACCGAGCGCACCCGCGTCCTTTTGCGCGAAGGCGGCGGGCTTGCGGGCGCGGTCCGCGATTCCCGGCTCCGCCTCGAAATCCAGGTCATCTACGCGCTCGCCGAAGCGCATATCGACCGGCTGATGAAAATGGACCCGTTGAGCGAGCGGACAAAATTGCCGCGTGGGCGCATGGGTCTGGTCGCGCTCGGCGCGATGGCGAAAGGTTGGCTGTTCGGAGTCCCGCGTGGACCCGGCGTATCGGAGGCGCGCTCGTGACGCTTGCCCTTTCGGAGCCCGTCGAAGCTGCGCAGCGGCGGGCAAGCCGATCCTCGTTCTACCTTGCGATGAGGCTGATGCCGCCGGCGCAACGGCAGGCGATGTTCGAGATCTATTCGTTCTGCCGCGCGGTCGACGACATCGCCGACGACGGCCACGCGCGCGAAGTCGCGCTCGCGCGGCTCAGCGGTTGGCGCGCTGATCTCGCCGCGCTCTACGCCGGCAAGCCGCCGGCGCGGCTCAAGGACCTCGCCGCGGGCGTCGCCGAATTCGGCATGAAACAAGAGGATTTCCTCGCCGTAATCGACGGCATGGAAATGGACGTCGAGCGCACGGTCGGCGCGGGCGCGACCGACTGGGCGACGCTCGACCTCTATTGCGACCGCGTCGCCAGCGCCGTCGGGCGACTGTCGGCGCCGGTGTTCGGCATGAACGCGGCCGACGGGATTGCGCTCGCCCATCATCTCGGGCGGGCGCTGCAACTCACCAACATCCTGCGCGATCTCGACGAGGACGCCGACATCGACCGGCTTTATCTGCCCGTCGAGGCTTTGCGCGCGGCGGGCATCGAGGCCGCCGGGGCCCGCGCGGCGATCAACCATTCAGAGATCGAAAAAGCCTGCCTTGCCGTCGCCGCGAGAGCGCGCACGCATTTCGAGGCGGCGCAAAAAATCTTCGACCGCACGCCGTCGGCGGTCGCGCGCACGCCGCGTATCATGGGCGAGGCCTATCGCCACATCCTCGACCGGCTCTACGCGCGCGGCTGGACGGCGCCGCGAGCGACTCTGAAGCTCGGCAAACTGAAACTGTTGATGATCGTGGCGCGCTGCTTCCTGGCATGAACGGCGCCCGCGTTCATGTGGTTGGCGCGGGCCTGGCGGGCCTGTCGGCGGCGGTGGAGTTGGTCTCCGCTGGGCGGCCGGTCGTCGTCCATGAGGCGAGCCCGCAGGCCGGCGGGCGCTGCCGCTCCTATTTCGACGCCGCGCTCGATATGGAGATCGACAACGGCAACCACCTGGTGCTGTCCGGCAATCGCGCCACGCTTGCCTACGCAACACGGATCGGCGCGCGCGAAAAACTGGTCGGCCCCGGATCGGCGACGTTCCCGTTCATCGACCTCGCGAGCGGCCGGCGCTGGACGCTCGGCGCCAACGACGGGCTGCATCCCCTATCTGGATGCTGACGCCGTCGCGCCGCGTCCCCGATACGCGGCTCGCCGAATATCTGGAACTGGCGAAGCTGTTGCTCGCCGGCCGCGAAGCGAAGATCGCCGAGACGCTCGCCTGCAGCGGGCCGCTGTGGGATCGGCTGATCGAGCCGTTCCTGGTCGCGGCGCTCAACATCGAGGCGCCGGCGGGCTCGGCGAAGCTGGCGGGGCAGGTGGTGCGCGAGACGCTCGCGGCGGGCGGGCGCAACTATCATCCGCTGGTCGCCGCGCGAGGGCCTCTCCAACGCGCTGGTGCGGCCGGCGCTCGACTATCTGCAGGCGCATGGCGGGACGATCGCCTTCGGCCGCCGGCTGCGCGATTTCGTGTTCGCTGACGGCCGCGCGTGCCGGGTCTCGATTTCGGCGACGAGCGCGTCGCGGTGGGCGACGGCGAAAGCGTGGTGCTGGCGACGCCGCCGCAAGTCGAGCGGGCCGCTGCTGCCGGGGCGTTTCGACCCCGACCGAGTTCCGCGCCATCGTCAACGCGCATTATCGCGTCGCGCCGCCGCCGGGGCTGCCGCCGATCACCGGGATCGTCGGCGGCCTCGCGCAATGGCTGTTCGCCTTTCCCGACCGGCTTTCGGTGACGATCAGCGCCGGCGACGCCTGGCTCGACACGCCGCGCGAGGAGCTGGCGCAGCGCATCTGGGCGGATGTGGCCAAGGTCGCGGGGCTCGAGCGGCCCGCCGCCGCGCTGGCAGATCGTGCGCGAGCGGCGCGCGACTTTCGCCGCGACGCCGGAGCAGGACGCGCTGCGGCCGGGGACGGCGACGAACTGGCGCAATCTCGCGCTCGCCGGCGACTGGACGCAGACGGGGCTGCCGGCGACCATCGAGGGCGCGATCCGGTCCGGCGCGCGGGCGGCGGCGCTGATCCTGGCGCGGCGAGACTGAGGCGTGGCGCGCGTCTATAGTGGCGCGCCGCATCAAGGAGGACGACATGGCCACGACCGCAGAAAAGCGCGCCGCGTTTCGCGCGCTGCACGCAGCAGGGCTGTTTCGTGCTGCCAAATCCCGTGGGACGTCGGCAGCGCCCGGATGCTCGAACATCTGGGTTTCCAAGCGCTGGCGTCGACCAGCAGCGGCTTCGCCTGGACGCAAGGGCACCCCGATTACGGCGTCGCCCGCGACGGACGCGCTCGCGCATCTGGCCGCGTTGGCCGACGCGGTGAGCCTGCCGCTCAACGCCGATTTCGAATCCGGCTTCGCCGAAGACCCCGAAGGCGTGGCCGAAAGCGTCGCGTCTCGCGATCGCGGCGGGCGTCGCGGGGCTTTCGATCGAGGATCGCAACCGCGAGGCCGGCGGCGCGCTCTACGACCTTCCGCTGGCGCTGGAGCGGCTGCGCGCCGCGCGCGGCGCGATCGCGGCGTCGGCGCCGACGTCGATCCTGGTCGCCCGCACCGAACTGCTGCTCGACGACCCCGCGCAGGTTTCCGCCGCGATCGACAAGCTCGTCGCCTTCGCCGACGCCGGCGCCGACTGCCTCTATGCGCCGGGCGTGCGGAAAGCCCGAGGACATCCGCGCGATGGCGCGGGCGGTCGCGCCGAAACCGCTCAACGTGCTGGCGCTCGATCCCGCGATGACGCTGGCCCAATACGCCGATCTCGGCGTCAGGCGCGTCAGCGTCGGCGGCGGGCTGGCGAAGGTCGGCTGGGCGGCGACGCTCGCCGCCGCGCGGGGATTGAGGCAAGGCTCCTTCGCGGCGCTTGGCGCAGGGGCGCCTTCGCGCGAGCTGAACGGGATATTCTCACGCTACTCAACGCCGGCGCGCTGAACCCGCGCGGGCGACGCCGGCGTTTCGGTTAACGAAAGTTTGGCATAGTTTCGTTTTTTCTGGTCAAAGTCTGTCTGCATGAACGCCGCCGCCCGCCTGCCGCTTCTGGCCAAATTCGGCCACGTGACGTCGTGGATCTTCGATCTCGACAACACGCTCTATCCCCCCGACAGCGGTCTGTGGCCGGCGATCGAGGATCGCATCACGCTGTTTCTGATCGAGCATTCCGGCCTCGACGGCGCCTCGGCGCGCGCGCGTTGCAGCGCTATTATTACCACCAGCACGGCACGACGCTGCGCGGCCTCGTCGACGAGGACGGCGTCGCCCCGGAGCCGTTCCTTGATTTCGTGCATGACATCGACCGCTCCGGGCTCGCGCCCAATCCGGCGCTGGCCGAGGAGATCGCGCGGCTGCCGGGGCGAAAGCTGATCTTCACCAACGGTTCGCGCAACCATGCGCTAGCCACCGTCGAGCAGCTCGGACTCGGCGGCCTGTTCGAGGACGCCTTCGACATCGTCGCCGCCGGGCTCGTCCCCAAACCGCGCGACGAAGCCTACGACGCGTTTTTCCGCGCTCATGGCGTCGATCCCGCGCATGCCGCGATGTTCGAGGATATCGCCAAGAACCTCGCGGTGCCGCGCGCGCGCGGCATGACGACGGTGCTGGTCACCGGCAAGCCCGGCGGGATCGACCATCGCCAGCCCGCAGGACCGAGAACCGGGGCCGGCTTTCGTCGATTTCGTCACCGACGACCTCGCGGGCTTCCTTCAGCGCGTCAACGCCGAGTTGGCGCTCAAGCCCTAACGCCCCCGCCGCTCGGCGACCGCCACGGCCAGCGTCATCGCCAGACAGAACGTCGCGCCGAGCGAGCGGAAGGCGCCGAAATCGCGCTCCACCACTTCGAGCCGGCAGTCGGCCAGCGCCGCCAGCGGCGAAAGCGCGCTGTCAGTGACGGCGACGATCTTGGCGCCGCGCGCCCGGGCGGCTTCCGACGAGCGAAAGGGTTAGCGGCGAATAGGGCGCGAAACTGATCGCCAGCGCCGCGTCATCCTCGCCCGCCGCCGCGAGCTGTTCGCGCCCGAGGCCGCCGACGTCGTCCACCAGCAGCGCCGGAGCGCCGAGTTGCGCGAAGGCGTAGGCGAGATAATGCGCCACGCAGAATGCGCGCCGCTGCGCTAGCAGAAACACCACGCGCGCGCCCGCGAGCATCTCCACCGCCGCTTTCAGCGCCTCGCCGTCGATCTCGACGCGCAGCGCGGCGACCGAGCGGTCGGCCGAGTCGGCGAAGCCCATGCAGCAGACTTAATCGGTTCGCCGGGATCGTGCGCGCGCATGCAGCGCCTTCAGGCGCTCAGGATATTCAGGCCAGCGGTTGCGCAAATGCGCGCGGAAAATCGCCCTGCAACTCGGTGAAGCCGCGCAAAACCGAGCGCCTGAGCGAAGCGCACCAGCGTCGAGGCCTGCACATGGGCGCGCCGCGCGACGCCGGAAGCGGTGCCGAGCGCGATCTCGTCGGGATGTTGCAGGGCGAAAGCCGCGGTCTGCTTGAGCCGCTTCGGAAGGTTCGGCTCGATGTCGATCAGCCGCCGCTTGAACGCTTCGAAATCGTCCGGCGCCTCCATGTCGTTACGCTTCTCCCCTGACCGATCGCCAAGTTAGAACGGAAATGCGCTCGCCGATAGTTTTGTCACACCGGCCTAAGCAGAAATTCGTTATCGAACCAACGCTGTCGTGGCGAGCTCCGGGAGACGCTTTGCGTTTCCCCGAGCTCGCGAGGACGATCCGCTGGAGTCCCGGCGAAATTCCGCTCAGCGTCGCCTGCGCAAGGTTGTCAGCGCCCGGTCGAGCAGCATGTTGGCCATCGCCACACGGCGATTGGCGAGATCGCGGTCGAGATCGCGGCGGCGGTCAGGGTGATTGTCCCACATGAACCGGCGACGCGCACGCAAAAGCTCCGCCATGGTTTTGGGGTTGTGCAGTCCCAGCTCCGCCGCGATGTCCTCCGCACGCACGCTCGGCCGCGGCGGCCGTTGCGGCTCCGGAGACGGCGCGGGCGGATCGGCCTCAGGAGTCCAGGCAGCCGCCGCCTCCCACAGGGAATGACGGCCGCAGGGCGTCGGCGGAGCGGCGGGCAGAGGTGGCGCGAGGCTGCCGAAAGCGGGCGGGGGCGGCGTAGCCGCCTCCTCTTCGCGGCGCTCGGCGCGCCGCAACGCGGCATCGAAGTCGTGGCGCATGGGCGGCCTCACCCGCGCGCCGCCGCGGGCGGCGAGGCGGCTGCGCCGTCGTCGGCGATGACGCGGTTGCGGCCGAGCGCCTTGGCGCGCATCAGGCGGGAGTCCGCGCGATGGACGAAACTTTCCGCGCTCTCGCCCGGGGCGAGCTTGGCGAGCCCGAAGGAGGCGGTGACGACGCCCATCGGTTGTTCGTTCGGGCCGACCACCCAACGCTTGGTTTCGAGATTGCGCCGCAGATTTTCGACGATCCGGCGCGCTTCGGGGAACGGCACGCCGGGGAGCAGCACCGCAAATTCCTCGCCGCCATAGCGCGCCGCCTTGCCGCGGCCCCTGACGCCGCCGGTCAGCACATCGGCGAAGGATTTGAGCAGATGATCGCCCACGACATGGCCGAACCTGTCGTTTACCGCCTTGAACCGGTCGATGTCGGCGAGCGCGAGGCAGAGATCGGCGCCGGAGGCACGGCAGGCCGCCATGTCGAACTGAAGATGGCGATCGAAGAAGCGGCGGTTGCCGACCTGAGTCAGCGCGTCGAGCAACGCCAGCCGTTCGACCTCCTCGACGGTCTCGCGCAGCGACACGATCTCGCGCCGCGCCGCCTCGAGTTCGTCGGAGAGGCGCGCCGACTTGGATTCCATTCGCTGGTTGACGACCCTCAGCGCGGCGATGGCTTCGCGGGCGCGCGCCGGATCGGTCGCGGCCGCCAGTCCCTGGTCGATGCCTTCGAGATCGGCGCGGTAGATCAGATTGTCTTCGAGATAGCCGCGAATCCCAAGCAGCACCCGGTCCATCGCCTCCTTCATCACCGCCTCGGGCGCCGCGGGCGGCGCGCGGCGGTTCGCTGCGACCGGCGACGGCGAGCTCGCCGGCTGCAACTCCCATCAGGCCCGCGCAGGCGGCCGCGACCCCGGCGAGCTCGCGCCCGGCGTCGCCAAGGCCCTGCCAGATTTGCAAGCCCGCCAGACCCAGGATCGCGGCGATGGCGACAAGCTCCAGCGCGCGCGCGCCGACGGATCTCATCGCGCCCTCGCAAGGGCCGCGCGCCCGCCGCACGCGATCGAGACTTGGGCTACGCTCATCATACCCCACCAACGACAGCGTCAGCGGGCCGGCATGGCCTCGCGCCCGATTGGGCCTTGTCCGCTGGAAGGAGCGTCCGATCATGGGCGCGCATTTATATCTAACGGGCAAGCGTTAGTGCGCCGTTACCGGACTTCGCCGGCGTCTGCGCTTGCCGCAGCGGCAGCATACGACTACAAATATGCCGCATTCATACACCGGAGACTTGCGCGCTTAACTCTGCGTTAAGCTTTCCGGCTCTACGCCAAAATTTGTAATTGACGCAGGGTCATCAGCATGCGCGCGCTTCCCGTCGACGTCGTCAGGGCTTTCCTCGCCATTGTCGATCGCCGTGGATTTACCCGCGCCGCCGAGCAACTCGGCCGCAGCCAGCCGACGGTTTCCCTGCAAATCCGCCGTCTGGAGGAGCTGATCGGCGCGCCTGTGTTCGACAATACCGCGCGGCTCAGCCTGACTTCGCGCGGCCGCACCGTGCTCGAATACGGGCGCAAGCTCGTGGCCGCACATGACGAACTCGTCGATGCGCTCAAGCGCCAGGAAAGCGCGACGCCTTCGGTGCGGCTTGGCATGCCCAACGAATTCGCGAGCTTCCTCGCCCCGGCGCTCGTTGATTTGGCCAACCGTCCCGGCGCGGCCTTCGCCTTCGAAGTGACCTGCGATCAGTCCGAGACCTTGTTTGACCGCTTGCGCGCGCATCAGCTCGACATGGCGCTGGCGATGACCGCGGCCGACGCGGCCGAGGGCAGCGTCGCGCATTGGACGCTGGCTTTAAGCTGGATCGCGGCGCCGCGCATGGCGGTCAACGACGCAGCGCCAGTGCGGCTGGTCACGCCGCCGGAGGGCACGCTGTTCTACGCCATCGCCGCCAACGCGCTGATGCGGGCCGGGCGCAAGTTCGAAATCGTCTGCACGAGCGGCAATCCCGACGTGCTGCGCAGCGCCGTCGACGCCGGCTACGGCGTGTCGCTCGCGCCGACGTCGCTGACGCCGAAGGGCGCGCGGCTGTTGCCCCAGACGCTGCTGGCGCCGCTGCCCGACGTGACGCTCGGGCTTTACGCGCGCGACGGCGAGGGCGGGGCCGGACGCGAGGCGCTGCTGACTCACATGATCGATTTGTTGCAGACCTCAACGGCGCTCTGTGCGGCTTGATCAGCTGCAATATGCGCGCGCGTTCGGCGTCCAGGCGCCGACGCCGCTTTCCACCATATGGGCGATGACGGCGCATACATAGGCCCGCTGCGCCTTGGGATTGCCGGGTCCGGCGTTGTAGCGCGCCACCGCTTTCGTCCACGAACCCTCTTCCGCGCGCAGCGTGCGCAACAGCTCGGCGCCGTAGCGCACGTTGCGCTCGGGATCGAACATCTCCGTAAGCGAGCGGAAATGCGTCGCGTGGAAGCGATGGTTGATCTGCATGCAGCCGATGTCGATGAAGTTCGCGCCGGCCCGGTCGGCGGCTTGGTAGGCGGCTAGCGCCTCGCCCAGAGTGTCGGAATGCACGCTGCGCCCGTCGACGTTGAGTTCGTAGGGCCCGAGCACGCCGCGATGGCCCGTCTCGGTCAGGCCGACGGAATAGAGGATATCGAGCGGAACGCCGTAATCGCGCGCCGCAGCGGCCATCGCGCGTTCGCAGACAAGGCCAGCGCCGGCCGAGGTCGGTTTAGACCACAAGATCGCTGATAGCGCCGCCAGCGCCAGCGCCGCCGCGAGGCGAGCCGCGCGGCCGCCGCTCGTCGCGGCTTGCATTGTCTGAGCTGTCCGAAGTTGACGGCTCTGAGCCGCTGTCGTTGGCGAGGCCATGGGGGGGCGCGGTCTCCGTGGTCGAAAGGGTCTGGCGCTGGATGATGAGATTCTCCAACGTCCGGTCGCCGGCGCTGAGGCGGGCGGCGATCAAGGCGCGGTCGTCCTCGATGGACGACAGGGTCCGCGGATTGGCGACCGCGATCGTGACCGAGAGCTTGCCGCCGGCGAGCCGCAGTTTCAGCGTCATCTGGCCGAGATCGGCGGGCTCCAGCGAAATGTTGAGCTCCTTGACCGCCTGCGCGGCCTTTGGCGACTCGACGGGCGCGGCGGCGCTCTGAGCGTCGAAGGCGCCGACGCTGGACAGCGTATCGACCTGATCGGCGATGAAGGCCGGCAGATTGGCCAGCGCCACGCTTAAAGTCGCCGTCGCCTTGCCGTCGGCCGACGCGTCGACGGCGGCCACGGTCGCGGCGTCGCCTTGGCCGCGCCGAGGCCCAGCGCCGTTCGTCGGGTTCGACGAGGCGGCGCCGTCGCCGGCGATGCCGGCGACCAGGGCCGGCGGAGCGCCGTGGCTCGGCCGCTCGCTGGCGCCGTGCGGGCCGCCGGCGGCGCGCGCGGCGGCTTTCGCCGCGGCCGCGGCCTCGGAAGGCTGGGAAGCGGCGAGTGGGCTCCAGGCGGAATTGGCGGCAAGCGCGGCGCCACCCGCCTTCGCGGGCGTCGCTCCAGCGGCCCAAGAAACGTTTTCATCTGGAAATCGCTCAATCCCAACGTGGGGTCGGCTTGCAGCAGCGCCTTCAGCGGCTTTTGGCCGGAGACGTCCCAGGCTCCGCCGCCGAAAGCGCCGGCCGCGGCCGTCAACGTCGCATGGGCCGGAGTTTCGACGGTCGCCGTATAGGCCGGCCCCGGGGCCGGCGCGCCGCGCCCGGAACGCGCTTCGGCCGCCGCCGGGGTCGAAACGCGCGAGCCCGTTGAGCGCCGCCTCCAGCGATTGCAGGGCGCTCAGCGCCGAGACGTCTGGGGCGTTGGCGACGGCGTCCTGCGAGGCCGATTTACCTTTGGCTGGCGCCTCGGGCTCCGCCGCGGCGGTTTTGGAGCGCGACATGTCGCCGAGCAATGCCGAAAACCCGGTCTCACGCGCTGCCTCGGGGTTCGCGGGCGCGGCGCCAGCGGCGAGAGTGGGGCGCCGATGGCCGCCTGAATCGCCATCGCGGTCACGGCGAGTTCTCCTTGCGTCCGAGCGCTTCGGCCGCGTCCAGCGCCGCGACTGCGCGGCGGATGGTCGCCGCGGCGGGATCGTCGTCCTGCGGCAGGTCCGGAGACCGCGCCGCCGCCACCGACAATTCACGCCACATCTCTTCGTAGGTGCCCGGCGGCGGCAAATCGTATGCGCGATCAAGCGAGTACGACGCTGCCGCCAGCAGGTTGCGGTCGGCCGGGGTCAGCTTGTCGGCGGCGAAGGTCGCCAAGGCGGCCTTCGCCGAACTCGGCGGCCATCCAGGGGAAGCGGGAGAGAAGGGCGTAGAGCCTGGCGTGGGTGGCGTCGGGCGAGGCCGCCGGCGCCGCGGCGAGCGCGCCATCCGCCGCCTGCGCGGCGACGTCGAAGCGTCCGCGCAGCAGGGAAGCGCGGGAAACAGCGAGCAGGAAGGCGCGCGCCTGCTCCGGCGAGGTCAGCGCCAGCAGCGCGGAGAACTTGGCGAGGTCGGCAAGCGTTGCGCAGAGGTCGAACCGAATGACGGTCGTAGCCAAAGTGCGGACGAAATCGCCGGCGTAGAGCGAACCGCCAAATCGCTCGACATATTGCCGGGCCAGAAAGGCGACGCGCTCCGGGTTGCGCAGATCGCCGACGAGCAGAATTTCGCGGCGCAGCGACGCCTCTTCGATCAGCGTGCCCGGCGCGAACAGCCGCGCAAGGTCGAGCAAGTTCAGCGCCTTCTCGGCGTCTTTGGACGTCAGAAGCACCGATTGGGCATAGGCGATCTGGCTGCCGAGCCGCAGACTTTGCGCCTCGGGGTCGTAGGACAACAGCGCCTCCGCGTCCGTCTGCCGGCCGGCGGTGTAGCCGGCCGCGCCGCGCAAAAGATCGCGCTCGGGCGTGGGAAAGTCCTCGCGCTCGACGATTTTGGCGATGTCGCGCGGCTGGCCGCCGCTCAACAGATAGACAATCACCGCGTCGCGCTCGGCCTTCACCTTGAACGCCTCGGGTCCGGCCGCGGCGATCGCGGCGCCGATCGCTCTCATCCGCGCGCGGCAGTCTGCGTAAGCCGCCTTGTCGCCCTTCGCCATGCGCGCCTGCAGCCGCTGCACGTCCAGCATCATGTCGGAGAACGGCGTCGGCGGCCCGAGGATCGGCGTCACTGGCGGCGCATCCCTTTTCCCGCTCTCGCCGGCGAACGCCGGCGCCGCCGCCAAGCTCAGCGCGAGCAAGAGCCGCAACGTCCTCACGACTTCGGCCCTTCAATGAGAATTTCGAGCCGCCGATTGACGGCCCCGAGCGGATGCGCGGGATCTTTCAGCGCGCGATCGGCGTAGCCTTCAACGCGGACGAAGCGCGCGGCCTCGGCCCCTCCGCGCGTCAGCATGTAGTACGCCATTTGCGCGCGGTCGGAGGAGAGCCGCCAATTATCGTAAGCCCCGTTGCGATAGGGGCGGGCGTCTGTGTAGCCGCGCACAACGATATGGCCGGGCGTCGCCTTGACGACGTTGGCGATCGCCGCCATCGCGCGCACGAGTTGGGCGCGAGGTTCGGCGGAGCCGACGGCGAACATCGAGAAATCGAGTTTGTCGGTGAGGCTGATCAGCAGCCCTTCCTTGGTCTGGCGCGCCTCGATGTCGGGCCCGGCGCCGGCGCCGAGCACGGCTTCGACCCGCTGTTTGATCTCGTTCTCAACCTTGGCGGCGCTTGCGACTTCGGCGCCGTCCGCGGCCTTACTGGTTTCCGCCGGTTCGGATACAGGGGTCGGCGCGGCTTTGGACGTCTCGCCCGCGGCGTTCTTTTCGCCCGTCTTTGATGGAGCGACGGGGAAATTTCGATTTGGGTTTTCGCTCTCTCCGGTCTTGCCTGGCTCGAGATCCGGCGGCGCCTTGTTGCGCGCCTCGGCGTCGAAGGCGACGGGATCGTCGGGCGAGCCGGGGCCGATCGGCTTGAACGGGTCGCGGAACGAATCGATGCTGAGCGCGCCGGCAAGCCGCTGCGGATCGGCGTCGCCCTTGTCGGGCGAGGCGCCAGGCGCGACCGCGCCGGAAGCGCCGGCGATCTGATCGAGCGTCTCGTAGGGAGAGGCGAACAGTTTCGCTTCGGCGGCTTGAGCCTTCGCATCCTTTGACGGAGTCTCGGTCGGGGCGGCTTCGCTCTTCTTGACGGCCTTGCCCTCCGGCGGCGGCGGAGCGCCCTTGGGGTCTTTCGATTTCGTGGGCGGCCCGGCGGCCTTGTCGGACGCCTTCTCGTTGCCCTCGGTCGGGGCTGAGGTTGACGCCGTGCACGCCCTTCTTGGCCTTGGCGGGGTTTTCGAGTTTGACGGGGTTGAAGTAGCGGGCGATGACCGTTTTGGTGTCCTTGTCGGTCGCGTTGATGATCCACAGCACAAGAAAGAACGCCATCATCGCCGTCATGAAATCGGCGAACGCGATCTTCCACGCGCCGCCGTGGTGGGCGTGCCCGCCGTCTTACCTTTTTCTTGATGATGATGATTTCGGCGGTGATGATCGCTGGCCATTCGATCAACCCGCCTCCACGATATCGTCGATCAGCCGCGCCCAGGACTGAAGTTCGTGAGCGGATCGTCTGTCGCTTGAGCGTTCGACGGTGATCTCGACGCCTTCCTCCTCGACGATATTCGACATCGACCGCAAGCGCTGCGATTCTGCTCCTTAGAGCCGCCAACAGCCGCTGCGGCCCCCTGAGCTTGAGAAGTCCGACGCCGCCGGTGCGGCTGAGCCGCGCGATATTCTCGGCCAATTCCTCGACGAGCTGCTGCGACCACGCGCTCCTGCACGAGCGGCTTCAGCGCCCGCGCCGCGGCCAGAGCGACGCGCCGCTCGAACTCGTTCAAATCCTGCGGTCGAGCGCTTCGGCGAGCCGCGCGTATTCGTTCATCTGGAAGTCGAGCCGTTCGACGACGGCGCGCTTCTGCATTTCGGCGCGCTCCAGCGCGCGCGCGGTCGCGGCCTCCGCCTTGCCGGCGTCAAGGCCTTCCTGC
The DNA here is from genome assembly GCA_963835115.1 of uncultured Pseudomonadota bacterium. Lineage (GTDB taxonomy): Bacteria > Pseudomonadota > Alphaproteobacteria > Rhizobiales > Beijerinckiaceae > Roseiarcus. The sequence continues at coordinate 39,912 of CAWIEP010000027.1, read as the reverse complement.
ACGCCGCGATGATAGGCCTCGGTCAATTTCGCCTCCCAGTCGACGTCGGCTTCGGGCGGCCCGCATGGGCGCGCGCGGAGGCGCCGACTCGCGCCGCGGCGCAACGGCGGCAGGGTCGAGCGGGCGCACCAAAGACTGCGTCTCCGGCGAGCGCCGCGCCAGCGCCGCCGCGAGGCCGGAGCGGCGGAAGTCCGGCTCGTTGTCGTCGTTGACCGCGTAGATCCTGCGCGGACTGAGCGGGCTTGTCGGCGGGCGGCGCTCGCGGCGGCTCGCCCGCCTTGCGCGCCAGGTATTCGGCGATCGGCGTCGCTTTCATGCGCCGGCTCCTTGTCTGATCCATTGCCTTGAGAATGGCGTGCGGCGTGTTCCTCGTCGAAGTCCACGAGCTTCTGCAGTTGCTGTTGCGGGCCGTTTTCGCGCCGTTCGCGCAACGCATCGAGAATACGCGTCGCGGCTGTCGCCCGAGTTCAGCAGCAGGTTGTCGTCCGCCCCCATGCCGGCGAACGCGGCGGCGCCGGGCGAATCGTCGCCCCAGGCGTTGCGCATCTCGAAGGCCGGCGCTTCGAGCGCGGCCGGCGGAGCTTCGGCGGCGGCCGTGCTTTCGGCAGGCGCGGCGAGCAGGGCCTGCGTCAGCGGCCGGACGCCGAACAAGATCAACAAGGCGCCGACCGCGAGGATCGCCGCGGCGCTGATGAGGGTTCCGGTCTGGCGCTCCAGCATCTCCAGCAAGGACGGCCCGGCGACCGGCTCGAGGTCCTTGGAAGCGTCGGCGAAATCGACGACGGAGATCTTGATCGTGTCGCCGCGCGCTTGCGTCAGCCCGGCGGCCCGAACGACGAGCTGCTCGATCTCCTTGACCTGCTTGTCGATCGCCTCCGGCATCGGCTTGTCGCCGAGCGCGGCGGCGAGCGCGGCGCGGTTGATGAGCACCGCGACGGAGAGGCCTTGACGGTGAAGCCCGCGCTGGCCGTGGTCACCGACTTCGAGGAGATCTCGTAGTTGGTCAGCTCCTCCTTCTTGTCGGTGGAATCGTTGGATTGTTTGGTGTCGCCGGCCGAGCTTTGCTGTTTGGGCAGGTTGGCCTGCACGCCGGCGGCGTGCGCCCCGGCGGTGTTCTGCGAGGTCTGCTTCTCCTTGGTCACTCGTACGGCTGCGCTGCGCCTTCTGGTCGGGATTGTAGACCGTCTCGTTGGTCTGGGTCTTGTCGGCGTTGAGCCGCGCGGCGACGCTGACCTCGAAATTGCGCAGGCTCAGATAGGGCGCGAGCGTCTGGTGATCGTTCGCGCGCATCGTCGCGCGCGACGTTCTTCTCCAGCGCGAGCAGATTGTCGGGCGCATCTTCCAGCGAGTCGGAGCCGCTGGCGAGCAATTGGCCGTCGACGTTGAGCACGGTGACCTCTTCGAGCTTCATGTTCGGCACGGCGGCGGCGACGAGATGGCGGATCGCCTGGCCGGCGGCGTCGATCGTCGGCGCCGTCGGTGCGGATGATGACGGAGGCCGAGGGCGGCTGGCGCTCGCGGCGGAACGAGCCCTCGTCGCCGAGCACGATATGCACGCGCGCGGCCTTGACGCCGCGCATCATCTGGATGGTGCGCGCGAGTTCGCCTTCGATCGCGCGCACGCGCGTCACTTCCTGCATGAACGAGGTGAGGCCGAGCGAGCCGAGCTTGTCGTAGAGTTCGTTGCCGACGCTGCCGCTGTGCGGCAGCCCCTTTTCCGCGAGCGTCATGCGCGCCTGCGCGGTCTGGCCGACCGGCGACAGCACGGTCGCGCCGTCGGAGCTGACGTCGAAGGGAATGCCGGCCTCCGTCAGCGCCGAGCCGATGCCGACGACGTCTTCGCGGTCGAGGCCGGAATAGAGCGTCTCTTGGCGTCGGGCGGCTGAGATAATAGCCGGCGAATCCGGTCAGCGCGAACACGAGGCGCCGACGAGCGCCAGCGCCGCGAGCCGCTTCGCGCCGAGGCCACCAGGTTGCGCCCAATCGCTTGGCTTGCGCCAATGCGTCCATCGCTTCACCCGCACGGTCATTCCTCGGGTTTGTCCGGCGGCAAGCTTGCGCGGGCGTTGTGAGGCCGCCTCCCGTTGCGGAAGCCCGAGGCCGCCAAAAATCGCCGGAAACTGCGGGTCGGCGTAACCATAAATTAAACGCCTAAGACCACATTCGCCCTCGTCCTTCACAGGGCGCGTCGCAAAATCCCGCGGCCACCGAAGGAGTACACGGCGAATAGGCCTTGCACAGGGCCTAGGGCATTACGCCGCTTCGCCGTCTCGGTGCAAATCCGAAATGTCACGCCCACATCTGTGATCAATCGGACGGGAGCACCCCAGTGAACTCGATTCTGACCAACTCCGCCGCGCTGTCGGCGCTGCAATCGCTCAACATGACCCAGCAGGCGCTGGCGACTATGCAGAACCAGGTCTCGACCGGCCTCGCCGTCGCCAACGCCTCAGACAACGCCGCCTATTGGGCGATCGCCACGCAACTCACCTCCGACAGCGGCATCGTCACCGCCGCCAATTCGGCGCTCTCCCAGAGCCAGGCGGTGCTCGACACCGCCAACACCGCGATCAACTCGGTCATCACGACGATCAACGCGATCCAGTCGGCGCTAACCGAGGCGAACAACCCCGGCGCGGCGCTCGCCGACATCAACACGACGCTGTCTTCGCTCGGCCAGCAGCTGACCGACGCCGTGACCGGCGCCTATTTCAACGGCATCAATGTGCTCGACGGCTCCTCGATCGCCGGTTCCAACACCAGCGTCAGTTTCGTGTCCGGCTACGACGCCGGCACAAGCAACGTCACGACGATCACCATGAGCCTGTCATCCGTCTATACCGCCAATGCGGGCAGCGCCGGCGCGGGCGTTCTCGGTCAGGCGCAGGGCACGACAGCTATCGCCGGAACTTACGACCTGACGTTGCTCGGCAGTTCCGCCGGCGGCGGCACGCAAGTCACCGCCACAAACGCGCAGGACATCCTCACTGCCGTCAACGCGGCGTTGAGCTCGGTGACCAACTACGCCGCCCAAATCGGCGCCACCCAGGATCGTATGTCGTCGATCAACAATCTCAACATGTCGCTGACCACCAACTACGCCAACGGCGTTCAGGGCCTCGTCGACGCCGACATGAACGTCGCCTCGACCCGCTTGCAGGCGCTGCAGACCCAGGAGCAGCTTGGCATCCAGTCGCTGTCGATCGCCAACCAAAACGCCCAGCTGATTCTCAAGCTGTTTCCGTAGGGCCTCGCGCACCGCAAGTCGAAGCGCCTCGCACGTCGACAGGCCGCGCCGGCTTGCCCCGCGCGGCTTTTTCGGCGGACGGCGAGACGCAGGGGCGCACCGCCAGGCCGATCAAACTGCGAAGGGCGAAGCGCCGCCGCGCTCCGCCCTTCCTCGTTCAGATATCGGACGGTTGAGCGGCGATCAGTCCTCGCCGCCCGGCCGCGTCAGGCAATAGCCGAGGAAGCGTTTGGAATCGATGGGATCGTAGCCGAGGCGATGCTTGAGCTTCTTGCGCAGCTTGCTGATGTGGCTCTCGACCACGTTCTCGTCGACGTCCTCGTCGAAAATTCCATAGACGGCGTTGAAGATCTGCGTCTTGGACAGCCGGCGGCCGCGGTTGCGCACCAGACATTCGAGGATGCGGCGCTCGCGGCGCGGCAGCGGCAGCGGTTCGCCGCGCACCTCCACTTCGCGCCCGTCGAAAAAGACCGTGAGATCGCCGATCGCGATGTCGCGCGATTCCGCGAGGGTGCGGCGGGCGATGGCGCCGACGCGCGCCAGGATTTCGCGCACGTGCACGGGTTTGCGCACCACGTCGTCGACGCCGGCGGCGAACAGACCCAGCGTGTCGTCGAGCGAAGGGCGCTCGCGCAGACACAGCACCGGCGCCTTGGAGCGCTCGCGGATCAGCCGCGGCAAATGTTCACGCCCCTGGCAATCGCCAATCAGGAACGCCTCGACCGCTTCAACGTCGCTCTCGCTGGCGTTCTCCAGCCATTCGCCGAATTCGATCGGATCGATTCCGGTCGTGGTCACGCCCTCGCGATCGAAACTCGACGCGTATCCGCCCGTCACGATGTTTCTATCGTCCACAATAATATACATCTCATCCCCGCTTTATTGATCTCGCCTCGACATGGCTCAGTTGACGCAGGCGCACGCTCTTCACGCGCTGGTTGTGTGCGCCCCGTCGCAAACGGTGGTTTGTGACGAGGCGCTTCGTTCTCCCGATTGATCCGGTTGCCGAAATGCAATTAGAAGTTGTAAGTTGATGTCTATACGCTCTATGGTTAAAGAAATGATAAATTTGGTCTATCTAAGCATGTTCGTTTTTTATGGACCGGAGAGCCGACCGCTTATTGTTAACGTGATGTCAACGCTATTCTCCGCTTAAGGAGATGGGTCGAATGCGGTCGAACGCCTGATCGCGGGCCTCAGTTTCGGCCGATTTGCGAGGCATCGCACGGCGACAGCCCGAAACCGCCTTCGTTTTTTGCTTCACGAGGCCCGCAAGCCTATGCCCGACGCCGCTCCCGACACGACGCTGATCCAGATGTTCTGGACGGCGCATATCGTCGTCAAAATCGTCATGCTGGGGCTGCTCGCGGCTTCGTTCTGGGGCTGGGTCATCATCGTCGATAAGGTCATCCTGTTCCGCCGCTTCCGCACCGAAATGGATAATTTCGAGCAGACCTTCTGGTCGGGGCAGAGTCTGGAGGAGCTTTACGCCTCGCTGATGCAGAAGCCGGTCACCGGCGCCGCCGCGCTGTTCGTCGCGGCGATGCGCGAATGGAAACGCTCGTTCCAGATCGCTTCGTCTTCCATCCGCGGCCTGCACGCGCGCATCGACAAGGTGCTCGATGTTTCGATCGCGCGCGAGGTCGAGCGGCTGGAGTCCAATCTGTTGTTTCTCGCCACCGTCGCCTCGGCCGGCCCGTTCGTCGGGCTGTTCGGCACGGTGTGGGGCATCATGACGTCGTTCCGTTCGATCGCGGCGTCGAAAAACACCTCGCTCGCCGTCGTCGCGCCCGGCATCGCCGAGGCGCTGCTGGCCACCGCTATCGGCCTGTTTGCAGCGATTCCCGCGCTCATCGCTTACAACAAGCTGCAAGGCGACGTCGCCCGCGCGCAGGCGCGGCTGGAGAGCTTTGCTGACGAATTCTCGTCGATTCTGTCGCGACAGATCGATCAGCATCTGCCGGGCGAACGCGCCGCTTAACCCAAAGGATTTGGCGATGGGGGCTTCGGTCGGGGGCGCGCGCAAAAGCGGCCGGGGACGGCGCGGCGTGCCGCGCTATGGCGCGATGGCCGACATCAACATGACGCCGTTCATCGACGTGATGCTGGTGCTGCTCATCATTTTCATGGTCGCCGCGCCTTTGCTGACCAACGGCGTCACCGTCGATCTGCCCAAGGCGGCGGCGGGCGCGCTCAACGTCGATCAGAAGCCGATCGCCGTCTCGATCGACGACAAGGGGCAGGTCTTTTTGATGGATCAGCCGGTCGACGATGCGCAAGTGATCGATCGGCTCAAGGCGCTGGCGACCGACGGTCCGGACACGCGCATTTATCTGCGCGCCGCCAAAACCGTCCCCTATGGCCGCGTCGCGGAAATCATGGGCGAAGTGACGTCCGCCGGCTACAAGAAAGTCGCGCTGGTCACCGAGCCCAAGGACAAGTGACGGCGGGTCGCTTTGGACGAGGCATCGCAGAGGACGGGACTGATCGTCTCCGGCGCCATGCACCTGGCGCTGCTTGCGTTGATCGTCTTCGGCTTTGCGCGCGCGCCGCGCTTCGACGACGCCGCCGAATCGATCCCGGTCGAGACGATCTCCGCCACTCAGCTCAACGAAATCATGGAGGGCGAGAAAACGGCCAAGCCCGCGCCCGCGCCTCGCAAAGCCGCGCCGCCACCGGCTGAAAAGCCGGTCCCGCAACCGCCGACGCCGCCGCAACCGCCGGCGCCGCCGCCGCCCGAGCCGCCCCCAAGGCCCGAGCCGCCCAAGCCCGAGCCGCCCAAGCCCGACCCGCCCAAGCCCCAACCGCCCAAGCCCGAGCCGCCAAAACCGCAGGCTGAAGAGGCGCCGAGCCCGCCGACGCGGCCGCGCGAGGCGCCCGAGCCTCCTGAGCGACCGCGTCCGCAGAAGACCGAGCCCGCGGAAAAACCGGACAAGTTCAAACCCGACGAAATCGCCAAGTCGCTCGCCCGCGACAAGCCGCAGGACAAGCCGCGCCACAACGCGCAGAGCTACGATTCCGCGGCGATCGCCAAAATGCTGAACCAGACCAAGACGGCTGCCGCCGACCCCGCGCAGGGGCTCGCCAACCATCACGCCGCGCGCATGTCGGTCAGCATGGAGGACGCGCTCAACTCATGGTTTAGAGATTCTTATAAGAATTGCTGGAACCTGCCGCCATCCAACCCGGCAGGCGAGAACTACGTGTTCGACGTGCGCGTGACCTTCAATGCCGACGGGTCGCTGGCGTCGCGGCCCGTGATGATCAATCCGCCGCACGATCCGGAATGGCGCGCCCACGCCGACAGCGTCATGCGCGCGGTGATGCGGTGCAATCCGCTGCACGTCCCCGCGCAATATGCGCCTTATTTCGATCAATGGCGGTCGAAGATCGTTCATTTCGACCCGTCGAGCGCCGAGGGCTGATGGCCAAAACTGCAAAACCCCGCAAGCCCGCGCCGCGCGCGTCCGTCCTCTCCGGCGCCGCCCTGCGCACGACCGCGTTGCGGGTGGGCGTCGGCGTCGCCGCGATCGGCCTCGGCGTCGGACTCTATGCGCTGCACGGCCGGCGCGCCGACCAGGCGCGTCCCGCCGTGGCGGTGGTCGCGCCCGCAAAACCCGCCGCGGTCGAGCCGCCGCCCGCGTCGCGGCGGGAGGCGAGCGCCGAGGCCGCAAAGCCCGACGCCTACAAGCCGATGTCGGTCGCGCTTCGAACCGCCTTCGATTCCTGGCTGATGGCGACTTACGCCAAATGCTGGCGCGCGCCCAAAACGCTGCCCGACAGCGATCCCTATCTGCCGAAGGTGCGCGTCGCCTTCAAGGAGAGCGGCGAACTGGCCGCGCCGCCGAAACTCGTCAATCCGCCGTCCGATCCGGCCTGGCGGCCGCACGCCGAAGCCGCGCTGAAAGCCGTAAAAGGCTGCGACCCGCTCCACGTTCCCGACAAATACGCCGAATACTACCCCTCGTGGAAATCGAGAACGGTCTATTTCGACCCCACGCGGAACTAGGCAAAAAGCGGAAGCTCAATGAAAAACACAATCGTCGGTCTCGTCCTGGGGCTCGTCATGGCCTGGAGCGCGCCTGCCGGCGCCGCCAGCGACGTTTATGTGCGCGCGGGCGGCCCGTTCAAACCGGCGTCGATTGCGGTGACCCCGCTGCTCGGCGACGCCGCCAAGGTCGGCGCGGTGATCGCCAACGATATGGCGCGCTCGATCTTCCTGGCGCCGATCAATCCCTCGACCTTCCCGGAGAAACCGGCCAATCCCGACGTCGCGCCCAATCTCGACGCCTGGAAGACGGTCAACGCGCAATTCGTGCTGACCGGCGGCGTCGAGACCAACGGGGCCAAGCTGACGGCGCGCTTTCGCCTGTGGGACGTCGCCACCGGCGAGCAGATCGCCGGCGAGCAATTCAGCGGCGACGCCGCCAGCGCGCGACGCATCGCGCATCTGATCTCGGACAAAGTGTTCACGCGGGTCACCGGCGAAAAAGGCTTCTTCGACAGCCGCGTCGTGTTCGTCGACGAGACCGGGCCGAAACAGCGCCGCGTCAAGCGCATCGCGCTGATGGACATGGACGGGGCCAACGTCAGATATCTCACCAGCGGCGACAAGCTGGTGGTGACGCCGGCGTTCAGCCCGAGCGCGCAGGAGATCGCCTATATGTCGTTCGGCGGCGCGGAGCCGAGCGTGACGCTGATGAACCTGGAGTCCGGGCAGCGTCAGGGCCTCAGCGACGTTCACGACATGAGCTTTGCGCCGCGGTTCGCGCCGGACGGCCAGCATGTCGTGATGTCGCTCTCCGACGGCGCCAATGCGAGCCTCTACGAAATGGACCTCGCCTCGCACCAGATGCGGCGGTTGACCAACGCAGGGGCGATCGACACCTCGCCGTCCTATTCGCCGGACGGATCGCAGATCGTGTTCGAGAGCGACCGCGGCGGCAAGCAGCAGGTCTACGTAATGCCGGCCGGCGGCGGCGAGGCCAAGCGCATCTCGTTCGGCGACGGCCGCTATTCGACGCCGGTGTGGTCGCCGAAGGGCGACTTGATCGCGTTCACCCGGCAGAAGGAGGGCGAGTTCGGCATCGGCGTGATGAAGCCGGACGGTTCCGACGAGCGCATCATCACCGAGGGGTTCCACAACGAGGGGCCGACGTTTTCGCCCAACGGGCTGTTCCTGATGTTCTTCCGCGATCCCGGCGGCGCGGGCGGGGCGCATATCTACATGGCCGACGTTTTCGGCCACGGCGAGTTCCAGGTGCCGACGCCTTCCTACGCGAGCGACCCCGCGTGGGGGCCGCTCTTGAAGTAGGGTCGCATGGACAGTCCCGGCGCCGGCGTTTTCAGTCGCTTAGGCGGCAATTCGTGTCCGGCGCGTCGCGCGTCACCACGAATGAAAGCCCTGGCCGACGCCGTGCACGCCATTGCGCATCACGGTTCCGCGCGGGCCGGGCGCCAGTTTCATCGCATTGAGTTCTCGGGCCACCGCCGGATTTTTCGCAAGATATCCGCCGGCCCGTCTTTCCACGGCGGCGTCGACGGCCGCATCTCCTGCGGCCGCGCCAGAGGCCGCGCCGGCCCCGGAGACGATCGCCGCTCCTGACGCAACCGCGAGGCCCACTTCGGCGACGCGACCCGCCGTCCGCGCGACCTTCAACGCCTTGACCGAAAGCGCAGCGCCGGCGGTCGTCTTATCGACATAGGAATTGAGCAAATTCGCGGCGTTGCGCACGTTGACGGCGTCGATCGTCAACAAGATATTCGCCCCCCAGAGAAGTCCCTTACTCCTAACTTCCAATGCGGTGACAAGTAGCTGGCTGGGGCCGTTCCAGATTTCGATGTTCGGAAACTCGGCGCCGCCGATATAGTCCGAAACCTCGACGACGCCGGGCGCCGCTTCGCGACGGATCTTGCTCATTTCGGCGTGCAGCGCCATGCCGGCGTCAATCTGCGAGCTTAGCAACTGCGCCTGTCTGTTGAGCGCAATCGCCACCGGCCCATTGTCGACTTTTCTCCAATAGTCCGCGCCGATAATCTTCGTCGAAAGCAGCGCGTCCCGATCGATCCGGCCGCTCTTGGCGGGAATCTCGTCGCCGCGCGGCCCAAGCGACAGCCAAACTACGAAATGTTGGCCGTCGTAGATCCAACGCGAGGGGTCGTCGGGGTCGTGGCTGAGGATCGGCCAAATTCGCAACCAAACACCGTCGCGATCGAGCCTCTTGCGCACGGATTGCAAATAATCCACTTCGTCGGGGTTGTCTGTGATCGACGACAACGCCTTGGGATCGAGCGCCTTGGAGAGATCGATGCGCACCGTGTCGTCGAGTTGGCCGACCGAGATATATTCGCGCATGACTTTGTCGTAATTTTTCTGCGCCTCGGGGCTCGTCATGACCAGCTGGCCGTAGACCGTGGTTCCCTTGCGGTAAATCGCGTTGGCTTCTTGTTGCACCGCCGGGTCGATCACCGCGGCGTCGAGAAAGCGTTGCAACTGCCGGACCTGGCCGGCGGTGAGCTGATTGAGAATGCTCGACAAGCCGGCCTTGGTGAGAAGATCGTTGAGCGAGACCGCGCCCAGTTCGATCGCGTGCTTCCTATCGTAGCTCATGGCGTCGACTTTCCGCGGTTGGAGATGACGAATGCTCCGAGTCTGCGCGCGGGGCCGCCGCGCGCGCTCGAACTTACTGTTCAATATCGAAACTGAAGTCGTCGATTTCGAACAGGGAGGGGCTGTACTCACGAGTCGCTTGCGCGCCAGCCGCCGTCGCCGGGTGGGTTGAGGCGGTGGTCGCCGCGCCGAATGACACGAGCAACAAGGCTGCGAAGATAAGCTTGCGCATGGTCGTATTCCTTGAATGAAGAGCGGTTCACCCGGCTCTCGCCTGACGGAGACGAGGCTACGGCCCGCGCGTCGCCGGCGCTGTTCCCTGGGGAACAGACGCGGGCTCTCGCGTCTTCTGTGGCGCTGTCGCGTGCGGCGCATTTCGGTGGGCGTTCGCCCGATATTTCGTCACCCATCCGGCGCGCGCGGCCGATCCTACGATCTGTTCCTGATGTACGTTGTCATCCCCGCGAAAGCGCCAGTCGATGCACACAACTCCAAACGCAGGGTCTTTCATTGGGTTGGAAATTCGCACGACCGCCTGCCGTCCCCCTCGCCCCGCTTGCGGGGAGAGGGGATGACACATCTAAATGAGGCCGAGAGAGCGCGGGGCGCGCGGCATGGCGCGAAGGCCGGGGACTCCCTCGCCCCGCTTGCGGGGGCGTGAAAGCGGGATCCAGAGGGCCACGACGCGGCCGCCATCATTTCACGCTCGCACAGCGGCTCGCGCGGCGGGAACTCAGAGGGGAGCGCCCTACGACCCCCGGGATCCCCGCCTTCGCGGGCATGACATGGCGAGCGGGGATGTCCGTGGATATCTCGGCGGCGATTCAATCTGATTGGGAACTGCTAGCCGAGTTTACGCCGACGCCGCGGCAGAGCAGCTCACCAGGACTGGAACCCTTTTTCGGCGCCGCGGCCGCCGCCGCGCAGCACGGTCCCGCGCGGGCCGGCCACGGACTTCACCGAATTGACTTCGCTCGCGACATCGGGATTGCGCGCCAGATATTGGGCAAGCTCCTTTTCCGCGGCGGCGTCCACGGCCGCGTCGCCCGCCGCCGCTCCGCCCGCCGCGCCGGCCCCGGCGGCGCCGACGCCGCTCGCGATGAGCAGCCCGACCTCCGCCACATGCCCGGCGGTGCGCGCCACTTTCAACGCCTTCACCGATATCGCGGCGCCGGCCGTGGTGTCGTCGACAAAAGCGTTAAGCACGTTGGCGGCGTTGCGCGCGTAGATCGCGCCTATGACCACCAAAACATTGGCGCCCCAGACGCGGCCGCCGTTGCTCAACTGCATGGCGGCGATCAGCAGTTGGTTCGGGCTCTCCCACATATCGATGCTTGGGAAACTGGCGCCGCCGAGCAAATCCGAGACGGCGACGACGCCCGGGGCGGCTTGGCCTCGGATCATGGTCATTTGCACGTGCAGCGCCATGCCGTCCTCGATCTGCGAGCGCAACAGCTGCACCTGTCTGTTGAGCGCGGTCATGACGCGGCCGTTGTCGACCTTGGTCCAGTAATCGGCGCCGATGATCTGGGTCGAAAGCAGCGCGTCGCGGTCGATGATTCCGGTCTTGGTTGGAATCGCGTCGCCGCGCGGCCCCAGCGACAGCCACGCGTCGAAATGTTTGCCGTCGTTGATCCATTGCGAGGGATCGTCGGGATTTCTCACGAGCCTCACGTCGAGCCGCAGCCAGACGCCGTATTTGTCGAGCCATTGGCGCACGGTTTGCAGATAGTCGGCTTCGTCGGGATTGTCGGTGATCGGCTTCAGCGCCTTGGCGTCGAGCGCCTTGGAAAGATCGATGCGCACGGTGTCGTCGTACTTGCCGACGGGAATATATTCGCGCATCGCCTTGTCTATCTTGCGCTGCGTCTCAGGGGGCGTGTACACGACCTGACCGTTGACGATCGTTCCCTGGCGATAGATCGCGTCGGCTTGTTGCTTGACGACGGGGTCGATCACGGCGGCGTCGAGATAGCTCTGCAACTGCCGGATCTGGGCGGCGGTGAGCTGAGCCAGAATACTCGATAGGCCCGCTTTCGTGAGCAGATCGCTGAGCGAGATCGCGCCCAGTTCGATCGCATGTTTCCTGTCGTAGCTCATGGCGTCGACTTTCCGCGGTTGGAGATGACGAAGGCTCCGAGTTCGCGCGCGGGCCCGCCGCGCGCACTCGAACCTTCGCTACTGTTCAATATCGAAACTGAAGTCGTCGATTTCGAACAGGGATGGGCTGTACTCACGGGCCGCTGGCGCGCCAGCTGCCGCCGCCGGGTGCGTTGAGGCGGTGGTCGCCGCGCCGAATGACACGAGCAATAAGGCTGCGAAGATGAGCTTGCGCATGGTCGTATTCCTTGAATGAAGAGCGGTTCACCCGGCTCTCGCCTGACGATGACGAGACTACGGCCCGCGCGTCGCCGGCGCTGTTCCCTGGGGAACAGATGCAGGCTCTCGCGTCTTCCATGGCGCTGTCGCGTGTGGGACTGCGGCGACCGTGCGCTCGGCTGAATGGCCGGGGCTGCGAAGCCCACCGCTGGGGGAGTTTTCACGCCCGTCCGGGGGAATCGACAGCGCATCCGTCGAAAACGCTTCACGAGCCCCGCTTTTATGCTTTCGTTGATGCGCAACGATTGCGAAGACTATTTCGCGGACGAACAATGTTGAGGCGACTACGAAGCCTCTATTCGCAAACAGGCAATGAAAAACTGAACCGCGCGCCGCCTAGCTCAGAATTATTGTCAGCTTGGAGAACCCCGCCGTGCGCTTCGACAATGGAGCGAGAAACCGGAAGTCCCATACCCATTCCCGTGTCTTTGGTCGTGAAGAAATTATCGAAGAGGCGATCCAGATGAGGCGGATCGATGCCGGGTCCGCTATCTTCAAACGTGCAGCATAGGTTTGTCGCCTCGGGCAACCGCGTTCGTATCAGCAATTTGCGGCGCTCGTCCGCCGACAGCGCCATCGCCTGCATGGCGTTGACGATCAAATTTACAACCACTTGCTGAAGCTGGATACGGTCTCCGATCACCATGGGCGGCATAAACACCAGATCCCGCGTGACCGAAACGGCATTTGACTCCAGCTCGTTGCGGAGAAAAACAAGCGCCTCTTCGATCACCTCATGGAGCGATAGTTTGGCCCGCTCGGGCGTCCGTCCGGCGGCCATTGTCCGAATCCGCGCGACAATGTCGGCGGCGCGATGCGCATCTTCGACATTGCGTTGGGCCAACTCACGCAACTTGGCGACGTCTGGCTCCGGACGATCAAGCCAGCGCAACGCCGTGCTGCTGCGGATTTGTATCGCCGCCAACGGCTGATTGACTTCATGGGCGATCGACGCCGCGAGTTCGCCAAGCATGGAAATGCGAGCGCCTCGCGCAAATTCCGCCTGCAGCCGGTGAAAGCGCTCCAGGGCGCGTGTGCGGTCCGTGACGTCGACAATGCCGACGATGCCCCTGGACATTGCAAACAGGGCATTGATCTTGCGCCCGTCGAGCGCAGTGAATACGGCTTCCTCTTGAAATAAATCTTCACCGCGAAACAACGCTCCCATCGCATGTCGAAACGATTCTGGGTTTGCCTTCCAGTGAAACCAACACGGCCCGATGAGCTCGCTGCGATCCCGCGCGGCGAACATTTTGACCGCGGATTCATTCACGTCCACCGCGATCAGCATATCCATCATGCGATCCAGCGCGTCGGGTTGCTGGGCGAGGTGCTCGCCAAGGTCCGTCACCCCTTCGGCGCGTAATCCGTCCATCAGTTCGCCGATCCCGCTGAGATCGACTTGCCAGATAGCGACCGGCACGAATTCGAATAGCTGCCGATACCGCTGTTCGCTTTCGCGCAGCGCTTTTTCCGCCGCCTTGCGCTTGGTTATGTCGGTGAGGGCCAAGAAATTCCGGCTTACGTCAGGTCGAGCGACCGTCATGAGAACATCAATCTTCCGGCCGTCGAGAGTTTCAACCTTTATTTCGTGCTCAAACAGCTTCTCGCCTCGAAACCGACTGACGGTGCCGCGCCGTAACGCGTCGGCGCTCATGGTGAGCAGACGAGCCGTGGACAAACCAATTAATTCCTCGGCTTCGCGGGCGCCGAGCATCTCGACTGTCCGAGGATTGACGTGTTTGATGATGCTGGCGTGGATCGCGCGGTTTTCGAAATCTGGGTTTGCGGTCAGGTAAGAGTCTATGTTGGTCACACCCCTACGATGCAAATCTTCGAGCATTTCAGTTCGCTTTCGCGCATCGATTTCGAGCAGTCCCACCGGCGTGCAGTTGAATAGCTCGCGATATCGTTGCTCGTTGATGCGCAGTTCGGTCTCAGCGCGCCTGCGATCCTCGATGTCGTCGTCGGCCCCATACCAGGCGATCAAAGCGCCGGCGTCGTCCCGAACCGGCTGACTGCGGAGCAAGAACCAGCGATATGTTCCGTCGAAACGCCGTAGGCGCACTTCGATCTCGCTGGGTTGAGGGACCGCCAAAAGTCCTCGCCACGCCGCAACAAGACCTGTTCGGTCATCGGGATGGATCGCGTTCAGCCACTCCCAGCCCAGCGCCTCTTGCTGCGTGAGGCCGGTGTAATCCAGCCAGCGCCGGTTCAGAAATTCCCTGAACCCATTGGCTTCAGCGCGCCAAGCGAGCGTTGGAATTGAATCGAGCGTTTCCTGCAGCCGCGCGGCGTTCGCCAGCATCGCCTTGCTTTGTCGCAGGGCAAATTCGGTGGCCCTAAGCTCATCAATGTCCGTGTTGATCCCGTACCAGGCGACGATCGCTCCGGCGTCGTCGCGGGAGGGGACGGCGCGAAAGAGGAACCAGCGGTATACCCCGTCATAGCGTCTCATCCGCGCTTCGGCTTCGCCGGCCCGCCCGGACCCGATCACCTTCGGCCAAGCGTCTTGTAGGCCCGGAGCGTCATCGGGGTGGATCAGCGCCAGCCATTGCCAGCCCAGCGCCTGGTCCAACGAAACGCCCGTATAGTCGAGCCAGCGCCGGTTGAGATATTCAGCGAAACCGTCTGGCCGGGCGCGCCAAGCGAGAGCGGGAATCAAATCCAGCGTGGTTTCGAAGTCTTGGTCTACGCTCGAGGCGTCAGCGCGACGGGACTTGCGGCGGGCGCCTGTCGACTTTGGAGGAGGTTGATCTTTCGGCTCGGCTGCCGATAGGGGCTTCACCTTTTCGGCGCGAGGGCTCGCTCTTTGCCGTCCTGGCATTTTGCCCCCGATGGGAATGGTTCCCAGCGGCACATACCATGGGCGCGCAGATATTGAAGGGCTGTAGCGGTTTGCCCTCGCTGTAAACATTGAACAACTTACGTTGAAGGTGCGCTTGGCTAAAGTTTGAGCGAGGCTGCGACCGCCCCCAAGTCAGACAACGCACTGTCACGGTAACCCCGCCTTACACCCGTAAGCCTGACCTGACTGCGGCGGCGCCCGGGCAAACTTTTCCGTTTCGCGATTTCGCTGTTCGGTCACAAGGCGTGGAACCCTCTTCGGCGCCGCGACCCGCGCACGTGGGCTTCGCGCCCCCATTTCGCACCAAGAATAACCCCATGCTTGAACGCAGACTTCAAACATATAGCATCTATATGACCCGGTATGTATTTTGAGTTATCTGCAATCATTCCGAAAGAATGAATTAAGATGCCGTTTTGCTTAAATATAGCGGAGAAGTTGATGCGCAAGTTATCGCAAATCCGAAGTGTTATGCTCCCGTAGCGTAAGTGCTGGCGATTACGCCGGCGCCGTTGGGAGACGAAAATGCTTTACACAGTTCGTAGTGGGAGTTCGTTCCGCGTGCGCGCGTCGCAAGTCGGCGCCTTGGCGCTGGCGGCGGCGATGATGCTGTCTCAAGCCGAAGCCAGGGGCGTCGGCGTCAGCGCCGGCGCAAGCGCCGGGGTCAGTGGCCATGGCATAGGCGTCGGCGTCGGGGTGGGCGTCGGTGGGATCGGGGTCGGCGTCGGCGCCGGCGTCGGCGTGGGCTCGTCGGGCGTCGGCTCGACGGGCGTGGGCGTCGGCGCGACGGCCGGCGTTGGCGTCAGCGGGTCGGGGGTGGGCGTCGGAACGGGCGTCGGCGCCGGCGTCGGCGTCGGCTCCACGGGCGTCGGCGTCGGCGTCACGGGAGGCGTTGGCGTCGGCTCGACGGGCGTCGGCGTCGGCGTGACGGGGGGCGTCGGCGTCGGATCGACGGGCGTCGGAGTGGGGGTTGGCGTCGGCGTGACCGGTCCCGGCGGTTCGACGGCCTCGACCGGCGGCTCCGACGGCGGTTCCTCGTCCACGGGTTCGGACGGGTCGGGTTCCAGCGCCAGTTCCGGGACTGGAACCGGGACCGGCGTCGGCGTTTCGGGCGCGCCCGGTTCGTCGAATTCAACGACCGGCGCCTACGGGGGCTCCGCGGCGGTGCGCAAAATCGCTTTCAAGCGGATGTGCCCGACCGTGCTCTCCGATCCCGAAAGCTACGACGACAATCTCGTGATCCTTTGCCGGCACGTATTGCGGATGTGACGCCAGCTCGTCGAAACGAAACCCATGAGGCGAAGTTCGCCTCATGGGCGGCTTGCGGCGTCAGGCGGCTTACGCCGTCTTCCCCTTCCACGGGCACAGATCGTTCACTATGCAACGGCCGCATTCGGGCGCGCGCGCCTTGCAGACGTAGCGGCCGTGCAGGATCAGCCAGTGGTGCGCGTGCGGCAGGAAGCGGGCGGGGATCGACCTTCATCAGCCCGTCCTCGACCTCGCGCGGCGTCTTGCCGGGCGCGAGGGCGAGCCGGTTGGCGACGCGGAACACATGCGTGTCGACCGCGATCGTCGGCTCGCCGAAGGCGACGTTGAGCACGACATTGGCGGTCTTGCGCCCGACGCCGGGCAGCGCCTCCAGCGCCTCGCGGTCGCGCGGGACTTGGCCGCCGTGGCGCTCGATCAAACCTTGCGACAAGGCGATCACGTTCTTGGCCTTGTTGCGGAACAGGCCGATGGTCTTGATCTTCTCGGTCAGCGCCGCCTCGCCGAGCGCGACCATTTTTTGCGGCGTGTCGGCGATTGCGAACAGCGGTTTGCGTCGCCTTGTTGACGCCGGCGTCGGTCGCCTGGGCGGAGAGCACGACGGCGACCAGCAGCGTGATAGGGGTTGACGTATTCGAGCTCGGTTTGCGGCGCAGGCGCCGCCGCCGCGAGCCGCTCGAAGATCGCCTCCGCGCGCGCGCGAAGGCCCAGTCGCTTCCCTTGCCCCATGCCGCTCCTATATGTCAGGCTCGACGCACCCGCCACAAGGGAGCCGGCATGACGGGCGAAGTCGACGCGCCGCTGTTCGAAGACACCCTGACGCCCCACCGTTCGCTGGATAAGCGGGGGTTTCGCATGCTGATGCTGGCGACCTTTTGCGCGACGACCGCGCTCAGCATGCCGTTCTATCTGCTCGGCGCGTGGCCGATCGTCGGCTTCCTCGGGCTCGACGTGCTCGCCATCTACCTCGCCTTCCGCGCCAATTTCCGCGCCGCCCGCGCCTGCGAGCATTTCCGCGTGACCTATTTCGAACTCATGTTCGCGCGCGTCAGCGCCGCCGGGGCGCGCCGGGAATGGCGGCTCGCGCCGGCCTGGGTTCGGCTCGAACGGGTCGACGACGAGGACTATGGGCCGCAGCGCCTGACCCTGATCCACCGCGGCCAAAGCTGGCAGATCGCCCGCAACGTCGGGCCCGATCGCAAGGCGCAATTCGCCGGCGATCTCTCCCGCGCGCTCGTCGAAGCCAAGCGCGGCCCACGCTATTCTTGAGGGATCGCAACATGAACCCACGCGCGCGCAAACTGGTCGGCGGCGCCGGCATGCTCGGCTTCGTGCTGGTCTACGCCCTGGTCGCGATGGCGCTGGCGGATTCGCGGCCCGTCAACGAAGCGCCGGCGGTTTTGCGCACGGCGCTTTATGTCGTGCTCGGCCTCGCCTGGGTGCTGCCGATGATGCCGATGATCGTCTGGATGGAGCGCGGAAGTTCTAGGCGACGTTGAGCCGGCGGCCCGCGGTTCCACAGCCGGAACGGCGCGCCGGTGAGCAGCACGTCGAGATAGCGCAAATCCTGCCACAGCCCATTGAGCGAGACGCGCGGCAGCGCCAGCAGGTGCGCGGCGTGCTCGGGAAACAGCATCCCCGGCCGCGTCGTCACGGCGATCTCGTAGCCGGCCTCGCGCGCGAGCGCGAACTCGCGTTGCGACGCGCTGGAGGGATCGCCGACGGGATAGGCGAAGCTCGTGACCACAGTTTCGAGCCGCGCCTCCAGCGCGGCCTTGCAACCAACCATCTCCGCCCGCGCCTCCTCCAGCGGCCAATGCGCGAGCCGGCGGTGGCTGAGGCTATGTGCGCCGGGCGTAACCTGGGGATGGGCGGCGAAGGCGAGGGTCTCGTCCCAGTCGAGAAAAGCGGGCTCGGCGATCGCCGCGCTGGCGACGCCGGCCTGGCCCGCCAAGGCCGCGACGGCGTCCAGAAGCTCCGCTTCGGGCCGCGCTCTGAGCATCCAGTAAACGCGCTCGAATGCGGCGCTTTTCTCCGCCGCAGTCCGCGCCGGCAGCTTCAGGCGCGCCGCGCCCAGCGGAATGTCCACTGCGTCGAGCCGGCGGATCGCCTCCTCAAGCTCCAGCCACCACAGCCGCGCCGTGCGCTCGATGATCCCGGGCGCGAAAAACACGGTGGCTGGGGCGCCGTGGCGCTCCAGGATGGGCAAAGCGACGTCGCGGGTGTCGCGGTAGCCGTCGTCGAAGGTCAGAGCCGCGAATGGTGGGCCGCCGCGTCGCAAGCGCCGCGCGGCTTCGGCGAGGGTGACGAATTCGAACCCGCGCGCGGCGATGCGCGACAGCGCGGCGTCGAGAAACTCGGGCGTCACTTCGAGCATCCGGTTCGGCGCGTAGTCCGTCTCCCGCCACGGCCGCACGCGATGAAGCGCCAGAATGAAGCCTTGGCCCGGCGCGGCGAGCGCCTGGTGCAGGCCGGTCGCCCGCATCGCCGCGAAGCCGGCGCCGATCAGGCTGCGTTTGAGGGACAAGGACGACTCCGGGGTTTCGCGGCGCGACGATAGCGCGCGGGTCTTTACGCCTTGTAATTCTCGGCGCCGTAGGGTCGCCGGCATGATCTCCGCCGCTGACCGCGCCCGCTTCCCCGAGCCGCGCTGCGCGCCGCTCGCGCGCGCGGCGGGCGGGCGTCCCTTCGCCCACGTCGAATGCCGCCGCGATCCCGCCGCCGCGCAAGCGGCCTGGGCCGAGTTGGCGGCCGAGGGCGGCGCCTATCAGCGACAAAACTTCGTCGCCGCGTGGGCTGAGGCGTTTCGCGCCCGGCTCGCCGTCATCGTCGCGCGCGACGAGGCGGGAGCGGCGATGGCGCTGCTGCCGCTGCACCTGCGGCGGTTCGGCCCGCTGCGCGTCGCCGCTTTCGCGGGCGGCGGCTGGGCCAATTTCCATATGGGCCTGTTCCGCCAGGGGCTCGACTGGGACGCCGACGACATCGGCGCATTGCTGAGCGCCGCCGCCAAGGTCGTGGGCGTCGATCTGTTCGCGTTCTCGCACCAGCCGTCGAGTTGGGAGGGCCGCGACAATCCGCTGTGCGGGCTGCGCGTTCGGCGGAGCCCGAACTCCGCCTTCGCCAGCGCGCTGCCGGCGACGCACACCCAATGGCTCGACGCGCATTTCTCGCGCGCCACCCAGAAGAAGCAGCGCAAGAAGGCGCGCAAGCTCGAAGCTTTCGGCGCCGTCGCGCAAGTCCGCGCTCAAAGCGACGCCGAGGCGCAGCGGTTTCTCGACGCGCTGTTCGCCCACAAAGCCGCGCAGGCGCGCGAGCGCGGCGAGCCCGACGAATTCGCCGACGCCAAAGTGCGCGACCTGTTGCGGCGGCTCGCCGACGGCGAGTCTCCCGCGATGGAGATGCATGCGCTCGTAGCGGGCGAGCGCGTGGCGGCTGTGTTCGGCGCGCTCAGCGACGGCTCCCGGCTCTCCGGCCTCGTCGTCTCCTACGACGGCGCGCCCGAGGTGGCGGCGGCGAGCCCCGGCGAATGGCTGCTGATCGAAGTCGTCAACGACGCGATCGCGCGCGGATTTCGCACTTTCGACCTTGGCGTCGGCGAGAGCCGCTACAAGAGCGAAATCTGCGAAGTCGAGGTGGCGCTATACGACGGCGCGTTCGCGGCGACGGCGCTCGGCCGGCTCGGCGTTCCCGTCTATTTCGCGGCGCGCGCGGCGCTCGGCTGGCTCAAGCGTCGGCCGCGGCTCTATCGCTTCGCAAGGCGCCTGCGCCGAGCGCTTTAGCGCGAGGCGACGAAAGCGCCGCCGACGATCGCCGCGCAGGCGAGCCCGAGCGTCGTCGTCGCCGGCGCAAAACCCGTCAGCACCAGCAGGATCGTCGATAGCACCGGCGCCGCATAGGCCGACACGCCCAGGAGACGAATGTCGCCGTGTTTGACCCCGTAGTCCCAGAGGAAGAACGCCAGCCCCACCGGCCCGAGCCCGAGCCCGACGATCGCCGCGACTTCGCTGAAGCGCGCCGGCCATACCGTCGTCTCGAAGGCGACGTGGCAGAGCGCCGCCAGCGCCGCCGTCGCCAGGCAAAAGCCGGCGACCGCCTCGGTCGGCGCGCGCTTGAGCAACCGCGAGCCGAGCGAGTAGCCCGCCCAGACCAGCGCGCAGCCGAACGCGAGCGCCAGTCCCGGCTGCGGGCGGCCGAAATTGGCGCCCATCAGCAGCGCCGCGCCGCAAAGGCCGAACGCCGCGCCCACGACATGTTTGAGGCGCAGCCGCTCGCCCGGGAGAGCCGCCGAGAACAGCACGATCAGCAACGGCCAGAGATAGGCGACGAGGCTCGCCTGCGCCGGCGGTGCGCGGCGCAGCGCAGCGAAATAGAGCGCGTGATAGCCGAACAGGCCGCCGACGCCGACGAGCCAAACGTTCCACGGCTGCCTGAGCGCGGCGAGTTTTCCGCGTGCGGCGGCGTAGATGAGGCCGGCGCCGCCGGCGATGGCGAACGTGAGCGCCGCCAGCTCGAACGGCGGCGCGCTGCCCGAGGCCGCCGTCAGCAGCGCCAGCGCCGACCACAGCAGCACCGCGCCGAAGCCGATCAACGTCGCTTTGTCCCGTTCCCCCATCGGGCGCGGCTTTAGCAGCGCCGGGGTCCGGCGACTAGCCGCGTAAAAACGCTTCCATCGACGTCGCCAGCGCGACCGGTGTCTCGTTCATGGGATAGTGGCCGGTGTTGGGCATGACCTCCAGTTCCGCGTGTTTGAACCATGCCAGGTAAGTCGCTTTCATCACGTCGGCGGAGATGGCGCCGTCGTGCTGGCCGACCACGACCTTGATCGGGATTTCGCTGCCGATGACGTCTTGGTGGAAATCCGCCTTGGCCCAGGCGATGAGATAGCCGGCGAAGGCCGCCTTCGTTGAATTGCCCCACGACGCGTCGGCCATGTGATCGAGCCAGGCGCCCGAGAGCCGCGAGCCCGTGGTGAAATCGAGGATGGCGCGGCGGTTGCCGAGGTTTTCGGCCGCGCCGCTGAACAGACCCCAACCCTGCTCGTCGAACGGGACGGGCGCCGGCCGGAACCGGCGTCACCGCCACCATGCGGCGAACGCGGCCGGGCGCGTCGACCGCGATTTTCTGGATGAACTTGCCGCCCATCGAGTGCCCGACCAGGCTGACCTTGTCGAAGCCGAGGCTGTCGATCAGCGCCCGGACATCGGCCGAGATCTCCTCGACGGTGTAGGCGCCGCTCTGCGCTTTCGACGCGCCGTAGCCGCGATAGGCGGGGAAGACATAGGTGAATTCATCCGCCGACAGCGCCTCGCGCATGGGCGCCATGAACGTCTGATCGCCGAACCAGCCGTGCAGAACCACGACCTTGTGCGCGCCTTTGCCGAATGTGTCGTAGCCGAGCGTCATGGCGTCCTCCCCTTTTTGAGGGAGTTTAGGGCTAGTCGCGGGCTTGGCAAGGCGGCCCGCCCGCTTCCGGCTCGCTGGCCAGTGCGCGCCTGGAAATCGAACTGGACTTATACCGACTAGTCAGTACAATAACTCTTGCAGCAAGGGGCGACGACTGCGCGGGAGGCCCGGAAAATGACCCTTTCTTTCGTCATGATCCCCGGCGCCGGGGGCATGGCTTGGTATTGGCGCCGGGTGTCGGAACTGCTGGAAAGCGCTGGACACGAGGCGGTCGCCGTCGATCTGCCCGGCGACGATGAACGCCAGGGTCTCCTCGACTACGCCGACATCGTCGTCCGCGCGATGGACAAGCGCTCGAACGCGGTCCTCGTCGCCCAGTCGCTCGGCGGCTTCACCGCCCCGCTGGTCTGCGCCCGAACGCCGGCGCGCCTGCTCATCCTCGTGAACGCGATGATTCCGCTCCCCGGCGAAACCCCCGGCGCGTGGTTCGAAACCACCGGCGCCGCGCAGGCGCGCTCCGCCGCCGCTGCGGCCGGCGGCTACAGCGCCCAATTCGATTTGCCGACCTATTTTCTGCACGACGTTCCCGAGGCGGCGCTGCGCGATGGCCCCAGGGATCAGCGCCCGCAGGCGAACTCCATATTCGCCGAGCCTTGCCGCTTCGAACGCTGGCCCTCGCTGCCCATCCGGGTCGTCGCGTCGGCGCAGGATCGTTTCTTTCCCTTCGATTTCCAGCGACGCGTCGCCAGAGATCGGCTGAATTTAGACCCCGAGACGCTGCCCGGCGGCCATCTCGTCGCCCTCTCGAATCCGCAGGGGCTGACGGACCTGTTGCTCCGGTTGGCCCTTGAGAACTCAGCAGTAAACGCCGCTGCGGACCAACCCAAAACCGCACGCTGATTGAAAGCTCAGGCTTTTCGTCTGGCGCGCGGCGGCGACCGCGACTAAACCCGGCGCTTTCGCCCGCCCGAGGGGATTCTTTGTCCAACGCCGCCGCGCGACCGCACGCGCCCGTTTTCACCCAAGGCAACCTGATGCGCCACGTCGCGGTGATGACCGCGACGGGCTCGATCGGGCTCATCGCCATTTTCTCGGTCGACGTGCTCTCGCTGTTCTGGGTGTCGCGCCTCGGCGTCGACCAGCTACAAGGCGGCGATCGGCTACGCCAGCCAGCTCTCCTTCCTGCTGATGTCGATCAATATCGGCCTGACCATCGCCATTTCCGCTAGCGTGTCGCGCGCGCTCGGGTCGGGCGACCGGACGCAGGCGCGACGCTTGGCCGCCTCGGGACTGCTGCTGACGACGCTCGTGGCCACCGTGCTCGCGGCGCTGCTTTGGATCTACCGCGATTTCGCGCTCGACCATTTTATGCACGCGCGCGGCGAGGCGGCCGAGGTGGCGAGCGGGTTGCTGGCGATCATCATTCCCGCCAATGTGCCGATGGGGCTCGGCATGGCGCTGTCGGGCGTGTTGCGCGCTTGCGGCGACGCGCGGCGCGCCATGTACGTGACGCTGTCGGGCGGCGTCGTCACCGCCTTCACCGATCCCGCGCTGATTTTCGGGCTCGGACTCGGCGTCTATGGCGCGGCCTGGGCGACGCTGATCTCGCGGCTGGTGTTCTTGTGGGTCGGCTATAACGGCGCGGTGCGGGTCCACCATCTCGTCGGCCGTCCCAACTTGATCGCGCTCGGCCACGATTTCCGGCCGCTCGCCGCCATCGGGCTGCCCTCGATCATGGCCAATCTCGCCACGCCGGTCTCGGCGATCTACGTCACGCGCGTCTGGTCGGACTTCGGCGAGGCGACGGTCGCCGGCGGGGCGATCGTCGATCGCGTCATCCCGCTCGCCTTCGGCGTCATCTTCGCGCTGACCGGTTCGATCGGGCCGATCATCGGCCAGAATTTCGGCGCGCGGCTGATGCCGCGCGTGCGGCGAGCGCTGACGGATTCGTTCGATTCTCGCGGTCGGTTATGCGCTGGCGGCCTGGGCCGCCTTGGCGCTGCTCGCGCCGTTGGTCGTCGAAGGTTTCGAGGCGCGCGGCGACAGCGCGGATTTCGTGCTGTTGTTTTGCCGCTACGGCGCGATGGCCTGGGTGTTCATCACCTGCCTGTTCGTCGCCAACACCGCCTTCAACAATCTCGGCTTCGCGCTGATGGCGATGCTGTTCAACTGGGGGCGGGCGACGCTCGGCACGATTCCGTTCGTGATCCTCGGCGCGCGCTACGCCGGCGTGCCGGGGGCGATGACGGGCCTGATCGCCGGCGCGGCGATTTTTGGGATCGGCGCGGTCGCGACGGCCTATGCGCTCGTGGCTCGTCTCGCCAGCCGCGCGAAACCGGGATAAACCTCCGCGCCGAGGGTGGGAGACGGTCATGAACCTGAACGACATCATCCAGAGCGCGCAGGGCGGGGCCGGGTTGCAAAATCTCGCGAGCCAGTTCGGCCTGACCCCGGAGCAGACGCAGGCGGCGGTGCAGGCGATCATCCCGGCGCTCAGCCACGGCTTGCAGCGCGCCGCGCAAAGCCCCGGCGCGCTCGGCGGCGTGATCGGCGAGATGGCGAGCGGCGCGCACGCGGGCTCCTACGCCGACCCCTCGCAAACGGGCGCCGCGGCGGACGCAGGCTCGGGGGCGCTCGGCCCAATTTTCGGCTCTCCGAACGTCACCGCGCAGATTTCGCAGCAGATTTCGCGCGTCTCCGGGATCGATCCGCAAATCGTCGGCAGCCTGCTGCCGGCCGTGGCTTCGATGGCGCTCGGCGGCCTCTCGCATGCGCTGCAATCGCAGGGACACGGCGAGGTGCTGGGGCAAGCCGGCGCCGCGCCCAGCGGCGGCGGACTCTTCGGCTCCCTCGTCTCGGCGGTGGAGGGGGCGCTCGGCGGCGCCTCCGGCGGCGACAAGCAATCGGGCCTCTCGACCCTCATCAACATGTTCGCGCCGGGCGTCGCGGTCTCGCCCGATCACGCGCAGACGCTCAACGACATTCTGCCGAAATAGAGCGGCCCGGGGGCTTCATTGCTTTGTCAGCGCCGCCTCCCTATCTAGGGCCGTCCGTCCTGGGGGCGGGAGGCGGGGCTTGGCATGGCGAGGGATGTGACCGATGCGGAGCCGGTGAACGGGCGGCGCGACCTGGTCGCGTGGTTCGAAGCCGGCGCCAAGGCGCCGGAAAATTTCAAGGTCGGCTCCGAGCACGAGAAAATTCCGTTCTATGTCGCCGACCTGTCCCCGGTCCCGTACGAGGGCGCGCGCGGAATCGGCGCGCTGCTGGCGGGGATGCGCGACCGGCTGGGCTGGGAGGCGATCGAGGACGGCGGCGCGCTGATCGGGCTCTATGACGCCAACGGCGGCGGCGCCATTTCGCTGGAGCCAGGCGGCCAATTCGAGCTTTCCGGCGCGCAGGCCGCCGACATTCACGCGCTGAGCGCCGAACTTCGGCGCATCTCGACGCCGCCCACGCCGCCGCGGCGCCGCTCGGCATCGACTTTCTCGCGCTCGGCATGAGTCCGAAATGGACGCTGGCTGAGACGCCGCGGATGCCGAAAAGCCGCTATCGCATCATGACGGACTACATGCCGAAGGTCGGAACGCGCGGCCTCGACATGATGTACCGCACCGCCACCGTGCAGGCCAATCTCGACTATTCCAGCGAAGCCGACATGGTCGCCAAGCTGCGCGTCGGCCTCGCCTTGCAGCCGGTGATGACGGCGCTGTTCGCCAATTCGCCGTTCACCGACGGCAAGCCCAACGGCTTTCTTTCGGCGCGCTCGGAGATCTGGCGCCATACCGACGCGGCGCGCACGGGCATGCTGCCGTTCGCCTTCGAGCCCGGCATGGGTTTCGAGCGCTACGTCGATTACGCGCTCGACGTGCCGATGTATTTCGTCAAGCGCGGCGACGTCTATCACGACGTCGCCGGCGCGAGCTTCCGCGATCTGCTCGACGGCCGGCTTGCCGCAATGCCGGGCGAGCGGGCGACGATCTCGGACTGGGCGAACCATCTGTCGACGATTTTTCCCGAGGTGCGGCTGAAGCGCTATCTTGAGATGCGCGGCGCCGACGTCGGCCCGCCCGAGCGCATCGTCGCGCAATCGGCGCTGATGGTCGGGCTCTACTACGACGCGCGCGCGCTCGACGGAGCCGGCGAACTGATCCGCGGCTGGAGCGCCGAGGCGCGGCAAATGTTGCGCGACGAAGTCCCGCGCGCCGGGCTCTCGGCGCGGATCGGCGGCCGCACGGTGCGCGAGATCGCCCGCGACATGCTGGCGCTGGCGCGCGGCGGACTGGCGCGGCGGGCGCGGCGCGACGGGCGCGGGCGCGACGAGACGGTCTATCTCGAACCCGCTCGACGCCATCGTCGAGCGCGGCGTCGAGCCCGCCCGCTACTGGCGCGATCGTTTTGAGGGGCCGTGGCGCCGGTCGGTCGATCCGGTTTTTGCGGAAGCGCGGATCTGAACGCCACGCAAGGTCAGCGCGCGGAGATCAACAACAAGGCGCGGGGGTCGGTTGGGGTCGAAATCCGAAAGTTGACGGGTCAGGGCTTATTCGCTCCAAGTCGCCAAGCCGGCGTGGCGCGGCCCACGACGCAGGCGGGGCCGCCCAAGTCTGTTTGGTGGCACGTGAAAGGGAGGAGCGACCTATGAAGCCGAGCACGGTAGTTTCAGGCGTCAACCGCCGAGCGCTGCTTTCAGCTGCGGCGCTGCTTCCGATATTCTCCGAAACGCTGGTTTCAGTATTCGCGCCGGCGCGTGCGGACGACCTGCCTTCCCGAGGCGATCCGCTTCCGTCATGGAATGAAGGCGAGTCGAAGCGCGCCATTGTGGAATTCGTTCGCGCGACGACTGACCAGGCCGGCCCCGAATTATGTTCCGCCACCGGAACGCATCGCAACGTTCGACCAGGACGGAACGCTCTGGGTGGAACACCCCGTGTACTCGCAACTCGTGTATTGTCTCGAAAGAATTCCAGCGGTCGTGGAGCAAAAGCCCGAGCTCAAGGATGTAGAACCGTTCAAGACGGTTCTGTCAGGCGATTTGAAGGCGATTGCAGAGTTCTCGCTGCCGGATTTCGAAAAAATCCTGGCGGTGACGTTGAGTGGAATGACGACGGAGGAGTTCAAGTCCCAGGTAAAGTCGTGGGTTCAGACCGCTCGCGACCGGCGATGGAAGCGTCCCTACACCGAACTGATCTATCAACCCATGCTCGAGGTGATGCGCTATCTCCGCAACAATGGCTATACGACCTACATCGTGACCGGGGGCGGCGAGGACTTCGTGCGGGTCTACGCCGAAAACGTCTATGGCGTTCCGCCCCAGCAAGTGATCGGCAGCGCGGGAGGGCTGAAATATAGCTACGACAAGGACGGCAAGCCAATTCTCACCAAGGAGCCGAAGCTCTGGTTCAATGACGACAAGGCGGGAAAGGCGGAATCGATTTATCGGACGATTGGCCGGCGTCCCTATGCCGCGTTCGGCAACACGAGCGGCGACCGAGAGATGTTGGAGTGGACCGGCGCTGGCGCAGGCGCGAGGCTCGAAATGCTGGTGCTCCACGACGATGCCGTTCGCGAATATGCGTATGGGCCTGCTAATGGGCTGCCAGAGACCAAGGTGGGGGCATTCAGCCAAGAGCTGTTTGACGAAGCAAAGACGAAGAAATGGCGCGTCATCAGCATGAAGAACGACTGGAAGCGAATTTTTGCATTTGAATAGGCGATTGAAGTTCAAACGCGGAAGCGCTCAAATCTCCAAATCGAACGCCCGGGCGACTTGAAGCGGCTCAGTTCAAGCGATGCGCGAAAGCGGCCTGCTCGGCCACCGCCGCGCCTTCGGCGGCCCGCAGGGCGCGCACGCGCTCGCGCAACTGCTTGAGCACCGGCTCGACGAGGCCATGCGCCAGCGCGACGCCCGCGGCGGTCGACTCCGGCGACACGCCGTCGACATGGGCGAACAGTTTGGCGCGCACGCAAAACTCAAAGAGATCGACGTCTTCGCGATATTTTCCCACGAGCAATTCGGCGCCGAGCAGGTTGATCATCTTGACCAGCGAGGCGAACGCCACTCTCGCTTCCCCGGGGTCGGAAATCATCGGGTACTCCGCACGCTCGCCGATTTCATCAGCCACGATTGACCGCCCAAGATCTAAAGCACTCTTAATAATGCACAGTTAATACGGCCGCGCTTGCCGCTGGTTTCATGCGATTCGACGCGCCCCCTTGCAAATTGCGGCGGCAAAAATGAAAAGAGCAACTCAGGATTGTATCCCTCCAACGGAAACTTCGGTCCCCGAGCGATTGCGTGGTCCATTTCCAAGCCCGGCCATCCTGGGGTAGAGGACGCGGCGATCGGCAAAACGGGAATTCTTGTGGAATATGTATCGACGCGCGGCCAGGCGCCGCGCCAGACCTTCCTCGACGCCATGCTGTCGGGCCTCGCCCGCGACGGCGGACTTTACGCGCCTGACGCCGTGCCGGTCGTCGTCGCCGCCGACATCGCCGCGCTGGCGGGGCTGCCCTACGCCGATGCGGCGGCCCGGCTGATGGCGCCGTTCGTCGCAGGCGCCTGGGACGACGCTGAGCTTCGGGCGATGACGCAAGCCGCCTATCGTGGTTTCGCCCACCCCGCGCGCGCGCCGCTGCGCCAGCTCGACGACAATCTTTTCCTTGCGGAGTTGTTCCACGGCCCGACGCTGGCGTTCAAGGATTTCGCCATGCAGTTCCTCGGCCGGGCGATGAACCGGGCGCTGGCCGAGCGCGAGATCCGCGCGACGATCCTCGGGGCGACTTCGGGCGACACCGGCGCGGCGGCGGTCGAGGCGTTCGGCGGAGCGGCGCGCGCCGACGTGTTCATCCTTTATCCGCACGGCCGGGTGTCCGACGTGCAGCGCCGGCAAATGACGACGGTCGCCAGGCCGGGCGTCCATGCGCTCGCCATCGACGGCTCGTTCGACGACTGCCAGGACATCGTCAAAAGCCTGTTCGGCGATCTCCCGTTTCGCGACCGGATGGCGCTGAGCGGCGTCAATTCGATCAACTGGGCGCGCATCCTCGCCCAGATCGTCTATTACTTCACCGCCGCCGTCGCGCTCGGCGGCCCGAGCCGCCGCGTCTCGTTCGCCGTGCCGACGGGCAATTTCGGCGACGTGCTCGCCGGCTGGTACGCCAAGCGGATGGGGCTTCCGGTCGAGCGGCTGATCGTCGCCACCAACGAGAACGACATTCTGGCTCGGATGCTCGCCACCGGCGAATACCGGCCGGCCGGAGTCAAACCGACGCAATCGCCGTCGATGGACATTCAGGTTTCGTCCAATTTCGAGCGGCTGCTGTTCGAGCGGCTCGGCCGCGACGCGGAGCGCGTGCGCGGGTTGATGGCGGCGCTCAAGCAATCGGGCGGGTTCGCCGTCCCCGAGGATGCGCTTCAGGCGATCCGAGGCGAGTTCGACGCCGTTCGCTGTTCCGAGACCGAATGCGAAAACGAGATGGCGCGGGCCTGGCGCGAGAGCGGCGTGCTCCTCGATCCGCATACGGCGGTTGGCGTCCACGCGGCGCGCGCGGCGCTGCTGCGCGACCCCAAGACCCCCGTCGTGGCGCTGGCTACCGCCCATCCCGCCAAATTTCCCGACGCGGTGGAGAGAGCGACCGGCGTAAGGCCCGCCTTGCCGCCCCATCTCGAAAGCCTGATGCAGAAGCCGGAGCGCGCGGCGCGGCTGCCCAACGACGCCGCCGCCGTCGCCGACTATGTCCGCAAGCACGCGAGGATCGGGTCTTGAGCGTTCGTCTCACCACGCTCCCCTCGGGGCTTCGGGTCGTCACCGACGCCAACCCGCAACTGCGCACCGCCGCCGTCGGCCTGTTCGTCGCCGCCGGCTCGCGCCACGAGCGCGAGCAGGAGCACGGCCTCTCGCATCTTCTGGAGCACATGGCGTTCAAGGGCACCGGGACGCGCAACGCGCGCGAAATCGCCGAGGCGATCGAGAACGTCGGCGGCGACCTCAACGCCGAGACCGGCGTCGAGCAGACCGGCTATTTCGCCCATGTCCTGAAGGAGGACGCCGGCCTCGCGCTCGACCTCATCGCCGACATTTTTTGCGACAGCCGCTTCGATGCGACCGAACTTGAGCGCGAGAAGAACGTCATCATCCAGGAAATCGGCTCGGTCGAGGATACCCCGGACGATCTCGTGTTCGACCACTTGAGCGCCGCCGCCTGGGGCGGTCAGGCGATCGGCCGGCCGATCCTGGGCACGCGCGAGACGGTCGGCGCCTTCGACCGCGGCGCCATCGACGCTTATCTGCGCCGCCACTACCGCGCCGGGGCGACCGTGGTCGCCGCCGCCGGCGCCGTCGATCACGACGAACTCGTCGGGCGCGCCGACGCCGCCTTGCGCTCGCTCGGGTCTCGCAGCTCGCCCTCGCCCGAGTCCGCGCGCTACACCGGCGGCGAAAGCCTGACGAAGAAAGGCCTTGAGCAAACCCATGTCGTCGTCGCGTTCGGCGGCTACGGCATTGGCGCCGAAACTCACGACGCGGCGCAGGTGTTCGCGACGGCGGTCGGCGGCGGCATGTCGTCGCCGTTGTTTCAGGAGGTGCGCGAGAAGCGCGGCCTCGCCTACGCCATCAACGCGTTCCACTGGTCGTTCGCCGACGCGGGCCTGTTTGGCGTCTACGCCGGCTGCGCCGCGAAGGACGCCGGAACGCTGATGGCGGCGACCCTCGACACGCTCGCCGAAGCCGCGCAGCGGCTCGACGCGGCCGCGGTCGAGCGCGCCAAGGCGCAGATGAAGGTGGCGACGCTCAGCGTGCTCGAACAGCCGGGCGCTCGCGCCCAACAACTCGCCCGCCAGCTTTTCGCCCACGGCCGCACGCTCGCGCTGGAGGAGACGATTGCGCGCATCGAACGGATCGACATGGCGGCGGCGCGGCGCGCGGGGGCGGCGATGCTCGCCACGGCGCCGACGGTGGCGGCGATCGGGCGCGTCGGTAAAGTGTGGCCCGCCGAAAAAGTCGCCCGACGGCTCGCGGCGGCGTAAGAAAGTATTTATGAATCCAGGATTTAGCGTTAATTAAATCCGTTATAGAGAAAACCGGCTCTAGTGTTTAACCCAGCGAAGGAAATGGCGTTACGACTTCGAGGTTGTCGGTCGGCGCAAATCGAAGGGCTGGTGTTCTGTGCGCTTACGATCTTCATCGCATCTCTCCATGCAGATGGTACGTTGCATTTAGTTGTAGGCTATACATTATGTCGGCCTACTCAAGTATTCAGGGCTTATTTTAAGGGTGCAGCGCTACCATTTTGTGCAGTCCCGAAAGCGATTTGTGCAGTTCCGAACACAAGAATGTGCATTGCAGTCCTTGTTATTTTGTTATTTTTATGTATGTAGATAAGAAATGTGTGCAGTCCCGAGAACAATTCTGTGCAGTCCGTAAATTTTTTGTCGATTTGCACCCCCCCCCCCCCCCACCCCCCGTCGTGGAACAAACGACTCCAAAAACTGACTGACATCTGCACGTGTGCAGTCCATCACCTGAATTTATACCCTGAATTGTGCAGGGCATTGTGCAAGCCAAATCCTTGAATTAATCACTCTACTCAGTGGTGTATGAAGATTTTGAGAGGCCCATGAGCAATACGGAGGAACGAAGTAAAATTATACTATAACGATGTATTGCTCTAAAATTTCCGGTCAAAAAAGCAATCCGTTTTTCTAATAGAGTAAAGTCATTATTATCAATGAAGTCTAAAAAGGATAATATTATTCTAGTTTTAAATTTATTGACTTTATTTTTTGATAAGGTTATTACCATTTTCTTTGAATCTCTAGCAATATCTGGAAGTATAAAGCGATATCCTAAGTACTCAAAGAATACATCTTTAGTTTGGTCATACTGGCATCTACAGTGTTTATTACAACGACAAGTGCCTGCGCAAGAACATTCTACTGTACACCTACATTGTCGGTGAATAATCTTTGTCTTCTGCTTATTGAGCTTTAACCCAGTTTCATACTCTAGAAGCGCATCTGCTCTTTTAGCAATTTCTTTAGGATTCTGAAATGTAAATAATATAATATCATCAACATATCTTGCATAAAAATAAACTCCTGGTTCTCGTGCAAGTATTTTGTCGAAGTCCCTCATTAATATCTCCGAGAGAGCGGAACTAATATTATGCCTCTCGGCAAACCTGGATTTGCCGAAATTTCAGGAAGTAAAAAAAACTTCTTTAGAATCTGTTTAGAATGAAAGGACAGTAAGGGATCGTCAATAAGTTTCTTATAGATTTTTTCTTTATTAATGGTTTCATAAAACTTTTTAATGTCTAGTTTGATGATGGACATCGGTACTTCTTCTTGTAATAAAGATTTAATTTGGTTAATGATTAGGAACCTATTTGCTTGCTTAAATTTGTATAAGCGTTTCAAATTATCGTTTATTTTTCTTAAAGCAAATTCATCTGCAATTGTCGATGGAGTATAAATTATAGCATCCTCTTCAATTTTAATGAGCTCTGTAAACGCATAATCGACATTATTAACGATCTCTACTGCTTCATTTAAAGTGAACAAAATCTCATCTTCTTCATTACCTAAATGGTACTTACTAAAATCACTATAGGATAGTAAGCGTTTAAAATTTTTGAGTGAAAAAGATTGGTCTAACATCAATGTTAAGTATAGTTTCCTGTACAATTATACAAAATTTACTCTCGATAGTTCCTATATAGGCTAGGACAATCAGTTTGATTCAGCCTGTTAATAAAATATATACTTTATATTTATTATTATTAATAATATATTTAGTTTTGTGGTAATAAACTTGCCACAATGGAAAATCAACCAACAGTCCCTATTGATGGGGCACAGGATGAAGAGAAGAATATAACCTGGGAGACCAACCACAAAAAAATAATTACCGCCATTAATAAGGCAATGGAGTATTTCGGTTCCCTTCCGCCTACTATTACGGAGATTTCAAAAGCCACTGGCCTAAGCAGGCAAACTGTTTACCAGCATTTAAAGAATTGTTCCTCTCACCCAGCCTATAAGCAGCGAGGCGAAATGTTTGAAGCCATGGAAAGTGAGGTGTTATTGCAAATATGTCACTCAGCTATGAAGGGGAGTTATAAATCTGCCCGGTTATACCTTGAACTAAGAGGGAAGTTACAACCGAAGGCCGCCAACAATATTCAGATAAATGGAATGGTGATTAACCAGCAAATTATACAAAATCTAAGTCCCGAACAGCTAAGGAAAATAGAGGAAATTATTAAACCCGTTGTTCAAATTCCTCAGTCAAATGGGTGAGATGATTCCTCCCCCTGCCCCCTCCGAAGGGGGACACAGTAACGCCTTCCCCTTTAGGGGAAGGTTGGGTTGGGGTAGAAAAGTTGACAAAACTTGACAGAATTTTGATGTTTCAAAGAATTAATACATTGATTATCAGTTAATAATGAAAATAAAAGTGCAAAAAGTGTCAACCCAGGCTCATTCCTCCCCCTGCCCCTCCAAGGAGGACACTTTGCGAACTTTGCACCTTTGCGAGACACTTCGACAAGCTCAGTGTGACTACATGAGGTTGTTTTACTTACTCCTTATGCCTTACTACTTTCTCCTTATTACGCACCCATTTTTATTGCATCTTTGTACACCAAAATGCAGCTAATGTCTCAAGATAAACAGGAAAGTATTTTAATACTTGACTTCGGTTCACAATATACCCAGCTTATTGCCCGCAGGATACGTGAGTTAAACGTGTATTGCGAAATACACCCCTATAACCATATTGAAAGGGCCATGAAGGCTATGCCCAATATAAAAGGCATAATACTTTCAGGCAGCCCTTTTTCGGTACACGATAAAGATGCTCCTTCGGTTCAGTTAAATGATATCCGTGGCAAATTGCCTTTACTTGGGGTATGTTATGGAGCCCAGCTTATGGCATTTCAGTGGGGTGGCAAAGTAGGTAAGAGCAGCAGTCGTGAATATGGCAGGGCTCATTTGAATATTTTAGCTGCTCAAAACGAATTAGTTAAAGGGACTCAGCTCGACAAAACCCAGGTATGGATGTCGCATGCCGATACTATTCTCAAATTGCCTAAAGAAGCTAAACTCATTGCCAGCACCGAAGACGTAGAAGCTGCAGCTTTTACCTTTAATGGTGAAAAAGTATATGGAATACAGTTTCATCCGGAAGTATACCACACCACTGAAGGCAGTAAACTGCTCAAGAATTTTGTGGTAAATATTTGCGGTTGCACACAAGACTGGACACCCGATTCGTTTATTGAAACTACTGTAACGGAATTAAAAGATAAGATAGGAAATGATAAAGTAGTACTTGGCCTTTCAGGTGGGGTAGATTCATCGGTCGCTGCGGTATTACTGAATAAAGCTATTGGCAAAAACCTCTATTGCATATTTGTAGATAATGGCCTATTGCGCAAAAATGAATTTAAAGCGTATTAGAGTCATACAAGCACATGGGGCTTAATGTAAAAGGTGTTGATGCGAAAGAGCATTTTTATTCAGAGCTTGCAGGCGTTGAAGATCCTGAGAAAAAGCGTAAAGCCATTGGCCGTGTATTTATTGAAGTATTTGACCATGAAGCACACCAGATAAAAGATGTGAAATGGCTGGCACAAGGCACTATTTATCCCGATGTTATTGAATCGGTTTGCGTTAAAGGGCCCTCTATGACTATCAAATCGCATCATAATGTAGGCGGGCTTGCCCGAATATATGAAACTGAAAATTGTGGAACCTCTACGTTCTTTATTTAAAGATGAAGTGCGCAGAGTAGGCAAAGCACTAAATATTGATGATAATATTTTGGGGCGCCATCCTTTCCCTGGGCCTGGATTTGCTATTCGCATTTTGGGAGATGTTACAGCCGATAAAGTAAAACTATTGCAAGATGCAGATGCTATTTTTATAGAAACCTTAAAGTACGGCCTGTATGATAAGGTGTGGCAGGCAGGAACAATATTATTGCCTGTGCATTCGGTAGGCGTAATGGGTGACGAACGCACG
Organism: uncultured Pseudomonadota bacterium; assembly: GCA_963835115.1. Classification (GTDB taxonomy): domain Bacteria; phylum Pseudomonadota; class Alphaproteobacteria; order Rhizobiales; family Beijerinckiaceae; genus Roseiarcus. The sequence continues at coordinate 5,138 of CAWIEP010000027.1, read as the reverse complement.
TATGAAAATGTAGTTGCTCTCAGGGCTGTTTCGTCAACCGATGGTATGACTGCAGATTGGTGCCATTTACCATATGACGTATTTGGCAAAATATCGAACGAGATCATAAATAAAGTAAAGGGTATTAACCGAGTGGTGTATGATATAAGCTCTAAACCGCCAGCAACTATAGAATGGGAATAATTCAATTATAAATTATAAATTATAAATTATAAATGAGAGAAGCACATATATTAATGTGACACCCCTCTCATTGCATAAGGAGAAGGGGAATAAAAGGGGTGAGGTGTTTCAATACAACTTTCTTCTTCTTTTTTCACTTTTCACTTTTAGTTGTTCATTTGTCTCTGCCCAGAATTCTTCTGATAAAACAGTTACAGAAAAGGGTAAGAAGTTCTATCTGCATATTGTGCTGAAAGGCGAGACAGTCTATGGCCTTTCTAAAGACTATACTGTATCGGTACGTGATATTGTAATGGAGAACCCGAATGCCATGAATGGTATTTCCCGGGTGATTCTTTACGTATTCCTTACCCAGGTGTAACTGTAACAGCTGATACAAATACCTCTGGATATATATACCATAAGGTAGTTGCAAAGGAAACAGCATATTCACTGGCAAGGCAATACAAGATAAGTGTAGCATTGCTCGATAGCCTCAACCCGATATTAAAAACTAAGGGTATGCAAACCGGGCAGAATTTGCGCATCCCCGTTTATCAGCAACCAAAACCAGCGACTCTTCCTGTGGTCGTTACTCCGCAACCGGTAATTAAACCTGCAAGAGATACAGTTAAAGAAAAACAAGCATTCCAGAATTTTGTAAACCAGCAAAAGAAAACTGATACCGTAAAGAAAGCAGCACCTGTGCCGATAACAACAAATACAATAGTACCTTCTCCAAAGCCTGCTGTTGTTCCCGTCACAACCAATACAGTTGTGCCCGTTCCTGTTGTAGTTAATCCTGCGCAATTACAGAGCAGATATAATGTTGCTGTGCTTCTTCCATTTGCATCAGAAGGTTCCGATACGGTGCGTATTAACAGGTTATTGAATGGAACTGCTCAATTGCCTTTGCTAACTCAAATATCAGCAGACTTTTACCAGGGTGTACTTATAGCGGTTGACTCACTTGCCAGGCAGGGATTGAAAGTCAACCTGTACGTTTACAATATGCCTTCTTCAACCGATACTTCTAATCATAGGCTCGATTCTATTCTTAGAATCCCTATGCTGCCTGCCATGAACCTTATTATTGGCCCTGCATATGCTTCACAGTTTAAAATAGTGGCAAGATTTGCTGCACAGCATAATATCCCTATTGTATCGCCTTTATCACCTGACAACAATATATTATCAGGTAATGTTTTCACCAGCAAAGCAACTCCATCGCCACTTACCGAAATGGAAGATATGGCAGATTATATTGCAGCGCATCATGGCAGAGATAATGTGATTATACTTCATCATAGGTATGCAGCTGATGATAATTACTTCAATGCTTTCAAGAAGAAATATAATTCTGACCTGCAACTTGATTCTAAAACAGACACCGCCACTGTAGCTGATTATACTGATAATATGAGCAAGCTGGGTGATAAGATTGCTAAAGACAAGAACAACATCATTGTAGTGCCATATCAAGGTGAGTCATTCGTTACCAAGTTGGTGAATCAATTGGCTAATTCAAAATATTCAGATGATGATTCACTTGTAGTATATGGTATGCACAACTGGCTCAATATCGACGTGCTCGATATGGGGGACCTTGATACGCTGAACTTCCATTTCGCTTCAAATGAGTTTGTAAACTATTCCGATTCATGTACAAAAAGCTTTATTAAAAAGTATAGGTACAACTACTATACCGAACCTAGTTACTATGCCCTGCAAGGCTTTGATATAGCCTACTTTTATTTAAGCGAGCTAAAGAAGTTCGGAACCGGCTTCAAGATCATTTGGGCGATGGAGCATATAAGGGCGTTCATACCTCCTTCGATTTTCACAGGAATGATGCTACCGGAGGCTATGAGAATAGAGCCATTTACATGATGGAGTATAAGAACTACATCTTACTAAAGAGCTCTTTATAAATAAACCTTCCTCTTATTGGTTATTCAATATTTTGAATAACTCATTCAACTTAGGAGTAAGAATAATATCTGTTCTACGGTTCTTCTTTCTTGCTTCGGCAGTAGTTCCCGGGTCAATCGGATCGTATTGACTAACACCTGATGCCATAATGCGGCTTGGGTCTATCTTGGCATCTTGCAGTAATGTTTTTGCAATGGCAGTTGCGCGCATAACACTAAGGTCCCAGTTGTCTTTTATCTCACCAGAACCATGCATATTTACATCATCTGTATGGCCTTCAACCATAATATTTATATCAGGGTTTGCTTCCAATGCCTTTGCTAATTCCTGCAAGGCGGTTAGGCCATCAGGTTGTACTTGTGTGCTTCCGCTAGGGAAAAGTAATTTTTCCTCCATTGATACATATACTTTTCCATTTTTTTCATATACACTTATACCCTTATTAGCAAAGCCTACAAGGGCATTTGCTATCCGTTGTTTCAATGAATCTACAGCTGCATCTTTTTGTTTAAGTACATTTTGCAATTCATTCACTTTAGCCTCACGTTGTTTTAATTGCTCGTTAAGTGAATCAAGGTGTAATTTCTCTTTGTCTAATTGCGCTTGTAATAGGTTTAACTGATCTTGCTTTTGCAACAACTGAGTTTGTGTAAGCTGTAACTGGCCAGATAAGTTCTTGGCATCATTCTGGCTGCCTTGCAACATCTGGTTATACTTGTTAAGTAAGTCTTCGTTAATCTGGTTAAGCTTATCGTATTTAGATGTCAGGTCGCGATAACTTCTATTGTTGAAGGTAGTGTCTTGTTGCAGGTCAGTAACACTCTTTTGCAGCATATCCAATTTCGATTGCAGTTCAGTTTTTTTGGTCTGGCAATCCTGGTCTTCTGCCTTGTATTTGTCACGGTCAGCTTCGGCCTGTTTGCGTGCATTTTGCTCGGTTATAAGCTTATTTTGAGGAACGCAGGATGATAGGTATATCCACATTCCCAAAATAGAGGCTGCAACAAACAGGTTTCTTTTCATGACAAATCGAATTTTGTATAGTTTATAAGTAAAAAAGTCCTGACGTTCCGCCAGGACTTCATATTTGTTATCATTTAAGGTAACCCAATAACAGTGTACTGTGAACGAGAAATATATTATTTCTTGGTAGTGTCCTTAGGCGCAGCAGCAGCTGAATCCTTCATGTGTTGCATTTTAGCAGCTTGCATAAGCGAATCTGCACGTTTAGCAGCAGAAATTGAATCTTGCTTTGCTTTGTCTGCACCAGCTTTGTCTTCGCCTGATTTACAAGCAACTAAAGCTATTCCGGAAACAGCGGCGATAAATAGAACTTTTTTCATAGAATGTGTATTTGGTTATAATTTGGATGCAAATGTGACACACACACAGTGGCTAATGTCAATACCCGCAAAAAAAATTATTAACAATGGATGTTTATGAACGTTTAGCCGAAATTTTGCCTTTTGGGCTATATAATACCATGGCTTCATCCTCTTTAGCACGCATTTTCTTCTTATCTGTGGGCTTCTTATCACCATAACCACAAAGATGTAATACTCCATGAATGACAGTTCTCAGTAGCTCCTTTTCAAATGTGACTTTGTATTTTCCGGCATTCTCTCTTACCCTGTCAATACTTATAAAAATCTCCCCCGATATGGCCTTCTTCTCAGAATAGTCGAATGTAATAATATCGGTATAGGTATTATGGTTTAGGAACTCTTTATTAATATTAAGCAAGTGCTCGTCGCCACAGAAATAGTAAAGCTGTCCGCAGGTTTTTCCTTCCTTGCGGATTATCTTCTTTATCCAGTCTTTTATATGAGATTCCTTGCTGACAGAAAAATTAAGCTCCTCTTCGCTTTGGAATACTATGGAAGACACAATAATTAGTTGGCTAAAATGTCGAAGCTGAGTGAAACACAACGGCCTTTTTCTGAGTACTTGACATCATCGGCTAGATGGTGCATAAGGAATACTCCTCTGCCGGTTGGTTTCTCAATATTTTTAGGATCAGTAGGGTCGGGCAGGTGTTTAAAATCAAATCCTTCACCTTCATCACGAACTTTAAATAAAATTGTCTTTGAAGAAGCAAATGTTACATATATCTTTTTTCCTGGCTTGGCTTTATTACCGTGATATATGGCATTATTCACAGCTTCAGTAACTGCTACAAGTATATTGCCGTAGTGGTCTTCATTTACTTTATAGTTCGAACAAATAGTGTCAATTAACTTTTTTCTGAACGCGTTCACTTGCGGGGTCGCGCGGAGCGATCGCATCTTCTATGGGCGCGCTTCGGGCGTCGGAAACAGCATCCTCTACATCGGCGCGAAGACGGGGCGAGACGGGATCCACGGCGCGACGATGGCGAGCGACGAGTTCGCCGGCGCGGAGGCCGGTGCCGAAGCCGCCAAGCGCCCGACGATGCGCGCGACGATGCAAGTGGGCGACCCGTTCATGGGCAAGCTCTTGCTCGAGGCGTGTCTCGAGCTCTTCTCCGAGGACGTGCTCGAGGGCATCCAGGACATGGGCGCCGCGGGGCTTACTTCGTCGAGCGTCGAGATGGCGGGCCGTGCCGATAACGGAATCGAGATCGATCTGGTTGATCATTCAGGATCTGTATCAAATCAAGCCGCCGCGCCCGTTCTCTCCGGGCGGCGAAGTGGCTGGCGTGGTGGATGCACTCGGTCCCGGCGTTGCCCATCTGCGCGTAGGCGACCGGGTGTTGGTTTCGCCGGTGCGCTGCGGCATGGCCGAGAAGGCGGTCGCGCCGGCGGCGAACTGCTGGAAAATCCCCGAGGTCATGCCGTTCGATGAGGCCGCGGCCTTCTTGCTCACCTATGGAACCTCGCAGCATGCCCTGAAGGATCGCGCCCGGCTGCAATCCGGAGAGACGCTGTTGGTGCTCGGCGCGGGCGGCGGCGTGGGTCTTGCCGCGGTCGAATTGGGCAAGGCGATGGGCGCGCGCGTGGTCGCCGCCGCGTCGAGCGAGGACAAGCTCGCGCTGGCGCGCGAGCATGGCGCAACGAGAGCGATAA
>CAWIEP010000026.1:0-20594 GCA_963835115.1 uncultured Pseudomonadota bacterium | reverse complement strand
GGCGGCGATCGCGGCGGCAGCGAAGCTGCTGTCGGAGGCGGAGTTTCCGGTGATCATCTCGGGCGCCGGCGTGGTGCTCGGCGAGGCGATCCCTCGAGACGGTCGCGCTGGCGGAAAAGCTCGATGCGCCGGTCTGCTCCGGCTACCAGCACAACGACAGCTTCCCCGGCTCGCATCGGCTTGCACGCCGGGCCGCTCGGCTACAACGGCTCGAAGGCGGCGATGGAGTTGATCGCCAAGGCCGACGTCGTGCTGGCGCTCGGCACGCGGCTCAACCCGTTCTCGACGCTGCCGGGCTACGGGATCGACTATTGGCCGAACGGGCGAAGATCATCCAGGTCGACGTCAACCCCGACCGCATCGGGCTGACCAAGCGGGTCGACGTCGGCATTTGCGGCGACGCCGGGCGGGTGGCGGCAGCGCTGCTCGCGGCGCTTGCGCCGAGCGCCGGGCGACCGCGACCGCGAGGCGCGGCGCGCGCTGATCCATCAGACAAAGTCCGCCTGGGCGCAGCAACTGACCTCGATGGACCACGAGGACGACGATCCCGGCACGACCTGGAACGCCCGCGCCCGCGCGAAGGACCCGCAGCTGATGACGCCGCGCCAGGCGTGGCGGGCGATCCAGCGCGCGCTGCCGAGGGACGCGATCATCTCCTCCGACATCGGCAACAATTGCGCGATCGGCAACGCCTATCCGACGTTCGAGGCAGGGCCGCAAATATCTGGCGCCGGGCCTGTTCGGCCCGTGCGGCTACGGCTTTCCGGCGATCGTCGGGGCCAAGATCGGCTGCCCGGACGTTCCCGTCGTCGGCTTCGCCGGCGACGGCGCGTTTGGCATTTCGATGAACGAGATGACGTCGATCGGGCGCGAGGGCTGGCCGGCGATCACGATGGTGATCTTCCGCAATCTCCAGTGGGGCGCGGAGAAGCGCAACACGACGCTTTGGTACGACGACAATTTTGTCGGGACCGAGCTGAACCCTAGGGTGTCATACGCCGGGATCGCGCGAGGCCTGCGGCTTCGTCGGGCGGCGGGTCGAGACGACGGCGGCGCTGGAGGCGGCGCTGCGCGAGGCGGTGGAGGCGCAAGGGCAGGGGCGTGACGACGTTCATCGAGGTGATGCTCAACCAGGAGCTCGGCGAGCCGTTCCGCCGCGACGCGATGAAGAAGCCGCAGGTGGTGGCGGGGGTGCGGCGGGAGGATATGCGGGGGGCGTGAGGGAGGCGTGCAAAACGCGACAACTTCGCAACCTGAGTGCAGCGTCGCCTGTTTGCTGAGCCGCGCTCAAATTTGAAAGCGCGGCTCGACTAAATCGGGCCGTTAAACGCAGTACGCCACGATTGCGTTACGGGGTTTTCACGTTGAATTTGCCGTCAAATAGGCTTGCGCCGTCCTGCCATTTGGTCGGGAGACCGTCGAACGTTCCGGTCCCCGTGGCCTTATCGTAAAGCCCGGTGCCGGAGAGAATTGTGTAGTCGCCATGAAACTTCCCGCCGCTTACTCCTGCGACGTAGCTTGCCGTGATCGTGGAGCCGTCTTCAAAGGTGTAAGTGCTATAACCCCAATACCTGCCTTGCCCTTTCAACGTATCGAACCCACCAACGAATTCTTTCGCTGCGACCCGCCCGTCCTTGAAGAAGGCGACGCCAAACAGATTTCCAACACCTAAAGTCCGCCCCTCGATGTTTGCGGCTTGGACCATCTTCATGTCTGTACCTTTGGTGACGAGTTTGAATTCGAGCACCTGTTCGCCTGCGAGAGCGAGGGACGGCGCAAGTAGGATGCTCGCGCCAAAGACGGCGCAGATGAGTGTCTTCATGACCGCTTCTCCCAATAATTCTTATTGTGCCTGACGGCGAATTCCTCGCAGGCAACCACGCCGCGAGGGCGACAAGAATGTCGGATCACGTCGTTTTCCGCAAGCCTCTATTTGCTTTACCTTGCGACAAGCCATAGCAGTACCGAAACGAGTTACGTTGTTGAATATTATGAAAAAAGTTGAACCGGGAGGCGTTTGCACTGACGCTGTTATCAGAGACTGAGCGCGCCTCGCCGTCTTCCTCGCGAAAGCGGGGATCCAGAGCGCCACGACGCGCCCGCTGTCGTTTCCTCACTCGCGCGACGGCGCTCGCGGCAGGAACGGCTTGTAGCGCCCTATGACCCCCTGGATCCTCGCTTTCGCGAGGATGACATTGGCCGAAGCCACATCCACGTTGACCTCCCGGAAACCGGCTCGAAGCGCTGGCGGGAGATCGCAAGGGACAATACTCGATCAGGATCAACCAGCAGTTTCGGATTTGCTTCCTCTGGACGTCGGAAGGCCCAGCGGAAGTCGAGATCGTGGATTATCACTAGGAAGAAGCAGCCATGGCGAAGACGCCCAAACCCAAGACGTTCGCACCCATGCATCCCGGCGAAGTGTTGCGGGAGGAGTTTCTGGTCCCGCTAGGATTGTCGGCCGGCGCGCTCGCGCGGGCGTGCGGCTTGCCGCGCACGCGGATCGAGCGGATCGCCAGCGAAGTGACGGGCGTCAGCGCCGATACGGCTTTGCGGCTGTCGAAGGCCCTGGGGACGACTGCCGAGCTTTGGCTCAATCTGCAAAACGACTTCGATCTCCAAATCGCCAAACGCGATCTCGGCGCGAGCCTCGATCGTATCGAGACCGTCAACAAGCCACAGTCGGCGTAAGTTCGCGGTTGGCTTCCCGCTACCGCCCCAGCGCCCGCTTGCGCAGATCGACGCTCTCGTCGGCGGCCTCGGCCGGCGTGAGCGGTGTGCCGGCGCCGAGAATCCGCCGCGCCGCCATGTGGTCGCCGCCGCGATTGACCGTCTCCACCACCGCCAGCCTGTCGCCGAGAAAGCCGAACACGGCGAACGCGCGTGAGGACGGATCGCCGCGAACAACCCAGCGGTCGACGCCGTGCGACAGCCCCGCGATCTGCAATTTGAGATCGCCCTGGTCGCTCCAGAACCAGGGCGGCGAATCATAGCGTTCCGGCTTGCCGGTCAGCCGGCGCGCCACGCATCGGGCCTGATCGGCGGCGTTCTGCACGGATTCGAGCCGCAGTTCCGCTGCGAAGCCCGCATGGGGAAAGCGCGCAGCAGTCGCCGATGGCGGAGATCGCCGGGTCGGACGAGACAAGCTCCGCGTCGACGACGACCCCGTCGGCGCAATCGAGGCCGGCCTCCAGGGCGAGCGCTGTCCTCGGCGGTGACGCCGACGCCGACGATGACGAGATCGGCGGGCAGGCGGCGCGCGTCGGATAGCTCCACCTCGGCGACGCGGCCGCCCTGGCCGTGCAGCGCCGTCACCCCGACCCCGAGTTCGAAGCGCGCGCCGAAACCGCGATGCGCGGCGAGAAAGAACGCCGACATCGCCGGCGACACCGCGCGGCCCATCGGCCGGTCGGCGATTTCGACAATCGTCACGTCGCAGCCGAGCGCGCGCGCGGTCGCGGCGATCTCCAGGCCGATGAAGCCGGCGCCGATCACCACGACGTTGCGGGCGACGCCCAGACCCTGCTTGATCGCCGCCGCGTCGCGAATGGCGCGCAAGGCGTGGACACCCGCGAGATCGAGGCCCGGCGCGCGCAACGCGCGCGCCCGCGCGCCGGTGGCGAGAATGAGATGATCGTAGGGCGCGGCGCCGCCATGCGCGAACTCGACGCGCCGACCCGGCGCGGTCGATGCGCGAGACGGCGACCCCAAGGCGCAGGTCGATGCGTTGCTCGTCGAAGAATTTTTCGCCGCGCAGCGGCAGGCCCGCGAGATCCATCTGGCCCTTCAGGAACGCCTTCGAGAGCGGCGGGCGCTGATAGGGGAAATCCGGCTCGTCGGAGACGAGCGTGACGGCGCCCTCAAAACCGTCTTCGCGAAGACTGGCGGCGGCTTGCACGCCGGCGTGGCCGGCTCCGACGATGACGATGGTCTTGTTGCTCATAACGCCTCCCGCGCCGCGCTATAACGTGAAACGCCGCGCCTTCACAGCAACTGACGCCGCAATCCCCGCCCGAACAATCGCGTCAAAACCGCAAACAGCGCCGCATAGACGATGCATGCCGACGCAAATGTCGCCAACACGACGATCTCGTCGCGCAGCACCGGCAAATGCCGGACCCACGCCCGCGACAACGACAGCGCCGGCACAGTCGCCAGGCCCGCGCAGGCCGCCGAAAACAGCATCAGCGCGAGATTCTCCAGCAGCCGGTCGTCGGCGCGCGCCAGGCCGCGAACGTGGCCGATGAAGATCAGCAGCAGAAAATTGATCCACGCCCCGGCGGCCGTTCCCAGCGCCAGCCCCGTCGGCCCGAACGGGCCGGATAGCGCGAACTTGAGCGCCACGTTGACGGCGAGCCCGGCGTAAAAGCAATTGGCGGGCGTCGCCGTGTCGCCGCGCGACTGGAACGTGGCTACCGCGGAGCGGATCAGCACCATCGGGATCAGCCCGAGGCCGTAAGCCATCAGCACCGAGGCGGCGCGGTCGGCCGCCGCGGCGCTGAACGCGCCGCGCAGATAGGCGCCGCGCACTAGCTCCTCGGGGATCGCCAGAAACCCGACCAGGAACGGCGCCGCCAGCGCCAGCGACAGCGCCATCGAGCGGTTTTGCGCGGCTTGCGCGCCGGCCGCATCGCCGGCGGCAAGTTTGCGGGTCATCTCCGGCAACAGCACCGTGCCCGCCGCCACCCCGATGACGCCGAGCGGCAGTTGATAGAGCCGGTCGGCGTAGTTGATCGCCGAAACGGCCCCGGTCGGCATGCCCGAAGCGAGGATCGTGTCGGCGAAAATGGCGATCTGCTGGCCCGCCGAGCCGATCACCGCCGGGCCCAGGGCGCGCAAAAACTGCCGCAAGTCCGGGTCGAATTTCGGCCAGGCGAACCGCTCCAGCACGCCGCGCCGGCGCGCCTCCAACACCAAGAGCGCCAATTGCGCGACGCCGGAGGCGAGCACGCCCCAGCTCGCCGCATAGCCGGCGTTGGGAAACAGGAACGAAATCGCCAGGAACGCCATGATGAACAGGTTGAGCAGCACCGGCGCGAAAGCGGCGACGGCGAAATAGCCATGCGCGTTGAGCGTGCCGGAATGCAGCGTCGCCAGCGTGATGAGCGCCAGATAGGGGAAGGTGATGCGCGTCATGCTGACGGCGAGCGCGAACTTGGCGGGATATTGCGCGAAGCCCGGAGCGAGCAGCTCCACCATCTGCGGCATGAACAGATAGGCGAGCGCCAGCAGCGCCAGCTGCGACAACGCCAGCAAAGTGAGCGCGCGGCTGGCGAACACGCGCGCCTGCGCCTGTCCGCGGGTGGCCAGCAATCGCGAATAGGTCGGCACATAGGCCGAATTGAACGCGCCTTCGCCGAAAATCGCGCGGAATTGGTTGGGCAGCCGCAGCGCGACGAAATAGGCGTCGGCGAGCGGGCCGGCGCCCATCAGCGCGCTGACCGCCACTTCGCGCATGAAGCCGGTCAGGCGGGAAATCGCCGTGAAACCGCCGACGGAGAAGAATTGTCTGAACACGGGCGGCGTCTTAACCAGGCTTGCGCGAGTTGGCCAAGGCGAGGTCGTGAATAATTCCTAAATTATTCAGGATTTCTTTTTCCGGATCGCCAAGCACCGTACGGAGTTCCTGCCTTAGTTCGGAGCGTAACGAAAATTAAAACACGCAACGCGGAGCGTCTTTTCCGTCCATATAGCGGTTCGGACTTAACGCGCCCTTGGCGCGCGGCCTCGGGTCGGCTAAGGAGCGTCGCCGCCAAAGTCGGGGCCTTCGCGCCGATTTTGCTGCACGCTCTTGTGGCGAGGCGCCGACGCCGTCGGCGCGCGGCTGGGGAAGCGATAATGGTGGAAGGCGAAGCGACGCAAGAGCCCAACGCGCCCGACGGCGCGCCGGCGTCGCCCCCTGCGGAAGCCCCCCCGAGCGGAGAGGTGACGGCGTCGACGCCGCAGGACGCGGAGACCGCGCAGGCTGAGGCCGCAGCGTCGCCGGCTGGGGAGGAAACGCCGCAGGCAGTTGACGAAGCGCCGGTCGAGGCGGCCTCGTCAACGGCGGACTGGTCGCATCTGCGCGGCTTCCAATCGATCGAGGCGCCGCCGGAAGATCTCGGCTTCCGGGCTGACTACGGCGACGAACTGATCAAGGAGTTTGGCGTCCGGGCGGCGCGATTCGCCCGTTCCGTCGACGAATCCGATCGTCCTTTCCAGCGATGGCCTGATGCGCTGGCTCGGCGACCCCGTGGCCCGGGTGGTGGCGGGCGACGAACTTTCTGCAGCCGCGCGCGGTGCTGCTGGCCGACGAGGCGCTGAGCGGCGAGGATCGCGTCGCGGTGGAAAATCGCGTCGCTCTCTGGCTCGCCGCGCATGTGCGCAAAGTGCTGGGTCCGTTGTTCTCGCTGACCGAAGGGTCCGATGCTGCCCGAGGCGGCGCGGGCGCTCGGCGGCAAAATCGTCGAGGCGCTCGGCGTTCTCGAGCGCGACCGGGTGCGCGAAGACGTGCGCGGGCTCGACCAGACGGCGCGCGGCGCGTTGCGCAAGCTCGGCGTGCGTTTCGGCTCACTCTATATATATGTGCCGATCCTGCTGAAGCCGGGCGCGCGCGCGCTCTGTGCACGCTGCTGTGGACGCTGCGGCGCGGGACGGAGGCGGGCGCCGATCGGCTGCTCGCGTTCGCCGCGGCGGGGCGCACGTCGTTCGCCAACGAGGGCCTTCTGTCCCCGGACGCCTATCGCGTCGCCGGCTTCCGGCTGTGCGGCGAGCGCGTGGTGCGGGTCGACATCATCGAGCGTCTGTCCGATCTCATTCGCGCCGCGATCCCCGACCACATGCGCGCGGGCTCGCGGGCGCCGTCGCCGACCTATGGGTTTCCGGTCACGCCGCAGATGACCTCGCTGACCGGCTGCTCGGGCGAGGCCTTCGCCTCGATCCTGCGCTCGCTCGGCTTCGAAGCCGGTCAAGGTCGGCAAGGCGGCGTTCGAGGCCGCCAGGGCCAAGGCGCCGACGGAGCCGCTGAAGCCGGCAAGCGACGCGGGCGAACCGGCGGCGCCGCCAGCGGAGCCCGTGCTCGACGGCGACGCCGAGATGAAGGCGGACGACGGCGCGGCGAGCGAAGGCGCGCCCATGCTAGAGGCGCCGCAAGGCGCCGAACCGCAGGAGACGCCAGACGGCGGCGAAGCGGATATCGTCGCCCCCGCGGCTGAGGCCAGCGCGGCGACGATGGCGGCCGAGGAGAGCGCTGTGGTCGCGGGCGAGGCGAACGAGCCGGGGGCGGAAATTTCGGCGGAGCCGACGTCGGGGCTGGAAGAGATCGCAGCGGCTCCCGACTCGGAAACGGCGCAGCCGCCGCCGGAGGAAGGCCTTGCGGCGTCCGAGCCGGCGCCGGAGGAGGAGATCGAGATCTGGCGTCCGGCGCCGCGGCGCGTGCGCGCGGCCCGGCCCGCTCAGGTCGGCGAGCGCGAGGCGCCGGCGCATCGCGGCAAGCCGCAGCGTCGACAGAATGCGACCCGCCGAGCCGGCGCCGGAAACGGCGGAGGCGAAGCCAAAACCGCCGCAGCGCGGCGATCGGCCAGAGCGCCGTGGCGAAACGCCGCAGCAATACGACGCCAAGGAGGTCGGCCGCGACGACCGGCGTCCGCAGAAGGGATTTGGACCGCGGCGCGATTCCCGTCCCGCGCAGGTCGATCCGGATTCCCCGTTCGCCAAGCTTGCGGCCCTGAAGCCGCTGCTTGAACGGCGCGACAAAAGACCGTAACCAGCGTTCGTTGCGACTATGCCGCCGGCCGCCGGCTTTCGCGATCAGGGGTACGTAAATGACGTATGTGGTGACCGATAATTGCATCAAGTGCAAATATATGGACTGCGTCGAAGTCTGTCCGGTGGATTGCTTCTATGAAGGCGAGAATATGCTCGTCATCCATCCCGACGAGTGCATCGACTGCGGCGTGTGCGAGCCGGAATGTCCGGCCGAGGCGATCAAGCCGGACACGGAGCCGAGCCTGGAATCCTGGCTGAAGCTGAACGCCGAATACGCCAAGTCCTGGCCGAACATCACGGTCAAGCGCGAGGGGCCGGCGGACGGGAAAGATTACGACGGTCGGCCCAACAAGTTCGAACAGTTCTTCTCGGCCAATCCTGGCGAGGGCGACTGAAAAAATTGAGCCAACTTGTTAGCGGCGCTTAACCTGAACCAGACGCGGCGACGGCTTGGAATTTCTGGCCTTTTGATTTCAGCGCAAACTTGTGCTAAACAGTGTGTTAACACACGGTTCGCGCCCTTTCGCGGGTAAGCGGCGCAGCAACCCGCGGCGGGCGGCCAACCCCCCTCCGCGTCGGCGCTGTTCGGCCGTGAGGGTTTATACGTCTCGCGTTTCTGGAGACCTGGCCAATGGCGGCGCGTAAAAAAGTCACAAAGAAAGTGTCGAAATCTCCCGGACGAAGCGGCTCGAATCGGATTAAGCGGAAATCAACGCGCGCTCAAACCAAAAAAGCCAAGTCGAGCCGGGCGGCGCCCGCAGCCAGGGCGGTCGCGAAGAAATCGTCTACCCGCACCCGTTCTAAGACGGCCGCCAAAAAGAGCGGGGCCGCTGCGGCGATCGCCGTCAAGGCGGGCGCAAGCGTGAAGGTTGAAGAGAAGTCGTCCCCGAAGGTCGTAAAGTCCGCGGGTTCGGCGGCCCACACGGGCGGCGCGGCGAAAACGGTCGCGCTGAAACCTGTGGACGTTAACGACGTTAAGAAAATTAGTGTTTCGAAAGACGTCATCCGGGGGAATACGAAGGGGGCGGAGTCTGCGCCGATGCGGAGCGAATTCGGCTTCGGCGCCAGGCTTGTCGGGAACGACGGCGAAGACGGTGGACGCGGCGGACAAGCCGGCGCTCACCGGTGTGGTTTCGCCGGCGAACTCGGATGGCGCAGCCAAGACGGCCAAGACGTCCGCGCCCAGACCAAACGATCGCGATCCCTCAGGCGGCGAACAGAAGACGATGAAAAACAGCGCAAATAAGCATGGCTTCAAGCTCAATGAATTCGTGGTTTATCCCGCGCATGGCGTCGGGCAGATCGTGGCCATGGAGGAGCAGGAAGTCGCCGGGTTCAAGCTGGAGCTTTTCGTCATCAATTTCGTCAAGGACAAGATGACGTTGCGCGTGCCGACGTCGAAGGTGACCGGAGTCGGCATGCGCAAGCTTTCCGATCCCGAGGGCGCGCGCCGCTCGCTCGAGATCCTCACCGGCCGGGCGCGGATCAAGCGCACGATGTGGTCGCGGCGGGCGCAGGAATACGAAGCCAAGATCAATTCCGGCGACATCAACGCCATCGCCGAAGTCGTGCGCGACCTGTACCGGTCCGAAGCGCAGCCGGAGCAGTCCTATTCCGAGCGCCAACTTTACGAGGCCGCGCTCGATCGGATGGTGCGCGAAATCGCCGCGGTGCAGAAGCTCAGCGAGACCGAGGCGCTCAAGGTGATCGACACGCAGCTGAAGAAGAATCAGAAGCGCGTCGCCGGCAAGGCGGATGCGCTGGAAGGCGAGGACGCCGGAATCGAAGAAGCCGCTTGATCTGCGGCGTTCATTGCTGAGAGATTTGCGACGCCGTCCCGTCAAGGGGCGGCGTCGTTTTTTCGCCTGTGTGCCGGGGACATGAAGGTTTCGTCGCTGCGCGCGTATCCCGCCTATGGGCGCCTGTTCGTCAGGTCCAGCGCCCTGGGGCGCGTAGCGGTCGCCATTGCCGTCGGGTTCGTCGCCGGCGCTTGCGTGACCGGCATGACGTATATTTCCGAGTTCATGCACGTCGCCTTCTACGGCATCGCGTTCGATCAGCGGCTGAGCGCCGCGGCGCGCGTTTCGCTGCCGGCGGCGCTGCTGGCGCTGTGCGGCGGCGGGCTGGCGCTGGGGCTGTTCGACGTCTGGCGCCAGCGGTGGGGCGTCGGTCCGACGGTCGACCCCGTAGAGGCCAACGCCCTGCGCGGCGGGCGGCTGCCCTTTCGCGACGGCCTTCTCGTCGTGGGTCAGACATTGTTGTCGAACGGCGTCGGCGCCTCCGTCGGGCTCGAGGCCGGCTACGCCCAGATCGGGGCGGCGCTCGCCTCGTGGATCGGCGTCAAGCTGCAATTGCGGCGTCAGGATTTGCGCACGTTGCTCGGCGCCGGCGCCGCTGGGGCCATGGCCGCGGCGTTCGGGGCTCCGTTGACCGGCGCGTTTTACGCCTTCGAGTTGGTCATCGGCGCCTATTCCCTAGGCAACGCCGCGCCGGTGCTGGCGGCCGCGGTCGCCGGCCGGCTAATGGTGCTGGTGCTGGGCGGGGCGCCATACTCGATCGAGGCGCCGCCGGTTCCCGCGTCCGGGTTCGCGCAGCATGTGGCGCTGGTTGGGCTCGGGCTGGTCTCGGCGCTCGTCGGGGTCGCCGCGATGCGCGCGGCGGCGGTGCTTGAACGCGGATTTCGCGCGGCGCCGTTGCCGGCCTGGGCGCGGCCCGTGCTCGGCGGCGTGGTCGTCGCGCTGCTGGCGACCATCTCGCCGCAGACGCTCGGCGCCGGACATGGCGCGCTCGCGCTCGACAGCGGACGCACGCTGTCGGCGGCGGCGCTGACGGCCTTGATCGGCCTGAAGCTGACGGGGTGTCTGGTTTCGCTGGCCAGCGGATTCCGTGGCGGCCTGTTCTTCGCCTCGCTCTATATCGGCGCGCTCATCGGCAAGCTTTACGCGATCGCCATGGCCGCGACGCTGCCGGGGCTGCACATGAGCGAGACGGCATGCCTGTTCGCCGGGATGGCGACGCTCGGGGTCGGCGATCGTCGGCGCGCCGCTGACGATGACGTTTCTGGTTCTGGAGAGTTCCGGCGACGTGGCCGTGGCGGGGCCGGTGCTGGCCGGCTGCATCGCCAGCTATTTGATGACGCAGGCGATTTTCGGCTATTCGTTCTCGACTTGGCGCTTGCACCTGCGCGGCGAGGACATTACCGGCGCCCATGACGTGGGCTGGGCGCGCACGATTCTGGTGGCGGGCATGATGACCCCCAAGCCGCGCACGATGCCGGCCGACGCGACGCTTGCGGCTTTCCGCCTCGCCCATCCGCTGGGCAGTTCGCACTATGTCGCGCTCGTCGATCCCCGGGGCCGGTACCGCGGCGTGGTCGCCACCGCCGAAGCGCACGCGGCGGGGCCGGAGCAGTCCCTTGCTGGGCTCGCACGGCTGTCCGAGACGACGCTGTCGCCGAATCAGAACATCCGCGAAGCCCTCGACGCGTTCGAAAAGTCGGGCTCCGACGTGCTCGTCGTGACCGATGCGGAGGGCGGCGTGATCGGCGCCTTGGGCGAGGCTTACACAGCGCGGCGATACGCCGCGGCCGTCGATGGCGCCGCCAAAGGCGTGCTCGGCGGGTGACATTTAAGTCACGCTCGGCGCCGCATCGCATCAACTTGGCTCGCGCCTTGCTTCGTTGACGCAGAGAGGACTTGCACGCCGTGCGCGTTTAGGATTTCCTAGCGACTCAGGGGCGCTGACCTTCACAGAGTAGGAGCGTTTTCCCCTTGGCCGCATTGGCGCAGACGAGCCGCTAACTTCAGGGCATCGCCGTGCGGGCCGCCGCGTATGACGGGTCTAGCCGACACGCCTGTATCAGTTCGGGACAAAGTTTAACCTTTAATTAGGTATTCAATCTCACGTTGAATTCGCGAGAAGGATGATCGCTATTTCGGAGCTCGAGATGAACGCCATGGCGGCTACGGCTTTCGTTGATCCTTCCGGCGCGGCGACGCGCGGCGAAGCAAAAAATCCAAACCTTTTCGGGCTGTTCTCATCGGCTTACGCGCGTGAACGGCGCGTTTCGATGAGCTTGCAGGAATATCTTGAGGGATGCCGCGACGACCCCACGATGTACGCGAGCGCCGCGGAGCGAATGATCGCCGCGATCGGCGAACCGCAGGTGATCGACACCAGCAAGGACTCGCGGCTTGGCCGCGTATTCCTCAACCGCACGATCAAGATCTATCCGACCATGACCGGCTTCTTCGGCATGGAGGATACGATCCAGCGCGTCGTCAGCTATTTCCAGCACGCGGCGCAGGGGCTCGAAGAGCGCAAGCAGATTCTCTATCTGCTCGGCCCGGTCGGCGGCGGCAAATCGTCGCTCGCCGAGCGGCTGAAGGCGCTGATGGAGACGCAGCCGATCTATGTGCTGGCGGTCGGCGACGAACTGAGCCCGGTGTTCGAATCGCCGCTCGGCCTGTTCCGGCCCGACGCGATGGGTTCGCTGCTGGAGCGCCAGTACAAGATTCCGTCGCGCAGGCTGACCGGCATTTGCTCGCCGTGGGCGGCCAAGCGGCTCGACGAACTCGACGGCGACATCTCCAAATTCTCCGTCGTCAAGCTCTATCCGTCGAAGCTGCGCCAGATCGGCGTCGCCAAGACCGAGCCCGGCGACGAGAACAATCAGGACATCTCGGCGCTGGTCGGCAAGGTCGACATTCGCAAGCTGGAGAATTTCTCGCAACACGATCCCGACGCCTACAGCTATTCCGGCGGCCTCAACCGCACCACGCAGGGCCTGCTGGAATTCGTCGAAATGTTCAAGGCGCCGATCAAGGTGCTGCATCCGCTGCTGACGGCGACGCAGGAGGGCAATTACGCCGGCACCGAGAACCTCGGCGCGCTGCCGTATCAGGGCGTCATCCTCGCCCATTCCAACGAGTCGGAATGGGAGCAGTTCAAGAACAACAAGAACAACGAGGCGTTCCTCGACCGCATCTGCGTGGTCAAGGTGCCCTATTGCCTGCGCTCGACCGAAGAGGCGATGATCTACACCAAGCTGCTGGAAGGCAGCGACCTCGCCGAGGCGATCTGCGCGCCGGAGGTGTTGGAGATTCTCGCCCGCTTCTGCATCCTGTCGCGCATGAAGGAGCACCAGAACTCGCCGATCTATTCCAAGATGCGCGTCTACAACGGCGACAATCTCAAGGACACCGACCCGAAGGCGAAATCGATCCAGGAATATCGCGAGGCGGCCGGCGTCTCCGAGGGCATGATCGGGCATTTCGACCCGGTTCGCGTTCAAGGTGCTGTCAGAGACGTTCAACTACGACAACGAGGAGATCGCCGCCGATCCCGTGCATCTGATGTATGTTCTCGAGCAGGCGGTCAAGCGCGAGCAATTTCCGAAGGAGGTCGAGGACCGCTATCTCGACTTCATCAAATCGCTGCTGGCGCCGCGCTACGCCGAGTTCATCGGCCGCGAGATCCAGAAGGCCTACATCGAATCCTACAGCGAATACGGCCAGAATCTGTTCAACCGCTATATCGCCTACGCCGATGCGTGGATTGAAGAGCAGGACTACAAGGACGCCGACACCGGCCAGGTGTTCGACCGCAAGATCCTCGACGCCGAACTGTCGAAGATCGAAAAGCCGGCGGGCATCGCCAACCCCAAGGACTTCCGCAACGAGATCGTCAAATTCGCGCTGCGCGCGCGCGCCAACAATGCAGGGCAAGAACCCGTCCTGGACGAGCTACGAAAAAATCCGCGAGGTGATCGAGAAGCGTATGTTCAGCCAGGTCGAGGAACTGCTGCCGTCATCAGCTTCGGGGCCAAGCAGGATACCAAGACCGAGAAGCAGCATGCCGACTTCCTCGAGCGCATGAAGTCGCGCGGCTATACGGAACGGCAGGTTCGCCGGCTGGTTGAGTGGTACATGCGCGTCAACAAGGCCGGGTGAACGCGATCGAGGACTTCTGACCGATGCCCCAGTTCATCGATCGCCGCCTCAATCCGCGCGACAAGAGCCTGGGAAACCGCATGCGCTTCCTCAAACGGACGCGCGCGCAGATCAAGGAGGCGGTCGACAAGGCGGTGCGCGAGCGCACCATCGGCGACGCCGCCAAGGGCGGATCGGTGTCGATCCCGAGCGACGGCATCAACGAGCCGGTGTTTCACGATCTCCGACAGCGGCGGCAACCGCCAGCGGGTGCTGCCCGGCAACAAGGAGTTCGTCTCCGGCGACCGCATCGACAAGCCAAAAGGCGGAGCGGGCGGCCGCGGGCGGAAAGGCGCAAACGACGGCGACGGCGAGGACGACTTCACCTTCGCGCTGACCGAGGAAGAGTTCCTCGACCTGCTGTTCGAAGATCTCGAACTGCCCGATCTCATCAAATCCTCGCTGAAGGACGCCAAGCTCGCGGAGCCGCGCCGCGCCGGCTTTTCCACCGACGGCACGACGCCCAATCTCAACGTGCTGCGCACGATGCGGCACAGCCTGTCGCGTCGGCTCGCGCTGCGCCGGCCGAGCCGCAGCGAGGTCGAAAAGCTGGAAAGCCGGCTCGCCGAGATCGCCGAATTGCCGGAAGACGACGCGTTGAAAGCCGAACTGGCGCGGCTGCGCGAGGAACTGATTCGCCTCAAGCGCCTGCAGCGCGTCGTTCCGTTCATCGACCCGATCGACGTGCGCTACAACCGCTTCACCCGCGTGACGCTGCCGCGCGCCAAAGCGGTGATGTTCTGCCTGATGGACGTCTCCGCCTCGATGGGCGAGCGCGAAAAGGATCTCGCCAAGCGGTTCTTCATCCTGCTGCACCTGTTCCTGAAGCGCAAATACGAGCGCGTCGACGTCGTCTTCGTCCGCCATACCCATGAGGCCAAGGAGGTCGACGAACACGAGTTTTTCTACGGCCGCGAGACCGGCGGCACGGTGGTCAGCTCCGCGCTCGAACAGATGATCGAGATTCGCGACAAGCGCTATTCGCCTGCGGAGTGGAACATCTATTGCGCGCAGGCCTCCGACGGCGACAATTCCGGCGGCGACACCGAGCGCTGCGTCGAACTGCTCAACGACGAGATTTTGCCGACGACGCAATATTTCGCCTATATCGAGATCGCCGATCGCGACATCTCCTCGCATTGGAGCGGCGGCGATTCCAAGGAGCTGTGGCGCGGCTACGCCGAGCTTGCCGAGACGGCGAAGAATTTCGCGATGCGCAAGGTCGCCAATCCCGCCGACATCTATCCCGTGTTCCGCGAACTGTTCGCCCGCCAGCGCGTGAAAGGGACGCCGTCATGAACGATGTGGCGCGCCGCGCCCGCGCGGTCCAACCTCTGTTCGAAGGCGCGGAATGGGATTTCGCGCTGATGCAGACGGTCTACGAAGCCGTCCAGGACATCGCGCTCAACGATCTCGGCCTCGACGTGTTTCCCAATCAGATCGAGGTCATCTCGGCCGAGCAGATGCTCGACGCCTATTCCTCGGTCGGCATGCCGCTGATGTATTCGCACTGGTCGTTCGGCAAGCGCTTCGTGCGCGACGAAATGCTCTACCGCAAGGGCTATCAGGCGCTGGCCTACGAGATCGTCATCAACTCCAATCCCTGCATCAGCTATTACATGGAGGAGAACTCCATGGCGATGCAGACGCTCGTGCTGGCGCACGCGGCGTTCGGACACAATCATTTCTTCAAGAACAACTATCTGTTCCAGCAATGGACCGACCCCAAGGGCATTCTCGACTATCTCGAATTCGCCAAGCGCTATGTCGCGGAATGCGAGGAGAAGCACGGCCAGGAGGCGGTCGAGTCGGTGCTCGACGCCGCGCATGCGTTGAAGAACCAGAGCGTGTTCCGCTATCGCCGCGCCAACAAGATGAAATTGTCGGAATATGAGGCGCGTCGGCGCGAGCGGCTGAAGAACGAACAGGCGAGCCTACAGCGATCTCTGGCGCACGGTGCCGACCCTCTCCAAGGCGAAGGAGCCGACGCAGGCCGAGAAGGAAGCGGCCGAGCGCAAGCTGCGACAGCGGCTGCCCGAGGAGAACCTGCTCTATTTCCTGGAGAAGAACAGCCCGACCCTGCAAGCCTGGCAGCGCGAGCTGCTGCGCATCGTGCGCAACGTCGCGCAATATTTCTATCCGCAGCGCCAGACCAAGCTGATGAACGAGGGCTGCGCGACCTTCGTGCACTATCACATCGTCAACGAGCTCTACGATCGCGGGCTGATTTCCGAAGGCGCGCTGCTGGAAATCCTGCACAGCCACAGCAACGTGGTCTTCCAGACCGAATTCGACCACCCGCATCACAGCGGCATGAACCCTTACGCGCTGGGCTTCGCGATGATGCAGGACATCCAGCGCATCTGCGTCGCGCCCGACCGAGGAAGACCGCGAATGGTTCCCCGATCTCGCCGGGCGCGAAGATTGGCGCGGCGCGCTGAGAGACATCTGGGCGAACTATCGCGACGAATCGTTCGTGCGGCAGTTTTTGAGCCCGCATCTCATCCGCAAGTTCAAGCTGTTCGTGCTTGCCGACAAGGCATCGGAATCGGAATACGCGATCGACGCGATTCACGACGCCGACGGCTATCGCCGCGTGCGCAACGCCCTAGCGGACACCTATGACGTCGCCGCGCGCGATCCCGACATTCAGGTCGTCGACGTCGATCTGCTCGGCGACCGCAAGCTGGTGCTCACCCACAAGCGGCGCCAACAGGTGCCGCTCGCCGAAGGCGACCGCGACAAGGTGATGCGTCACGTGAAGCGACTATGGGGCTACGACGCGATTCTGCACGAGGAGGACGAGGCGGCTTAAGGCGCGCCCCATGTCCTTCGAACTCATCTGCCTCGACGCCGACGACACGCTCTGGAACCACGAGAGCTACTTTCAGGACATCGCGCGCCGCTATCACGCGCTGCTCGCGCCCTTCGCCGAACCCGCGCATACCGAGACGCAGTTGACGGCGGCCGAGGACCGCAACCTGCATCTCTATGGCTACGGCGTCAAAGGGTTCACGCTCTCCATGCTGGAGACGGCGCTGGAGATCGCGGCGACGCGCTGCCGGCCGCGACCGTCAAACAGATTCTGAGCCTCGGGCGCGAACTGATGCGCCACCCCATCGATCCGATGCCGGGCGTCACGGAGACGCTGCCGCTGCTGGCGACGCAGGCGCGGCTGGTCCTCGTCACCAAGGGCGACTTGTTTCATCAGGAATCGAAGCTCGCCGCCTCCGGTCTCGGCGATCATTTCGCCGGCGTCGAGATCGTCAGCGAAAAGACGGCCGATACTTATGCGCGCGTGTTTGCCCGCTACGGCGCGAACGCGGCGGACGCGGTGATGGTCGGCAATTCGCTGCGCTCCGACATTTGGCCGGCGCTCGCCGCCGGGGCCTATGCCGTGCACATCCCGAATGAGATCGAATGGGCGCGCGAGCGCGCCGAGACGCCGGAGGGCGAGCCGCGTTTCGCTCGGCTCGCCGCCTTCGCCGAATTGCCGGGCTGGCTTGCGCGTCGTTAGCCGGACGCCGACGCCGGCTTGACGAATGATGATGTCTGACTAAAGTCAGACAATATGTCGCTCGATCCCGTTTCGCGCTTCCGCCGCTTCGCGCGCGCCGTCACTTTGGAAGTTGGCGCGCTGGACGATTCGTTCCTGGGCCGCGGCCGGCCGCTCGGCGCGGCGCGGGTGCTCAATGCGATCGGTCAGGGCCGCGAGGACGTCTCCGAAATCCGAGACCATCTCCAACTCGATTCCGGGCTGATGAGCCGGCTGCTGCGCGGTCTGGAGGACGAGGGCCTGGTCGAAACCGCGCCTGCGGCCGAGGACGCCCGTCGCCGCGTCACCCGCCTGACGCCAGCGGGCCGTGAGGAATTCGCGGCCTACGAAACGCTCTCCAACGCCCGCGCCGAGGCGACGCTGCGGCGCGCGGGCGATCCGGAGCGGCTGTTGGCGGCGATTGACGCGATCGTCGCCGCTTTGAGCGTCGACCGCCTCGTTTTGACGGAAATCGACGCGCGCGATCCCCTCGCGCGCCATTGTCTGGAATCCTATTATGCGGAACTGGCGCGGCGTTTCCCCGGCGGCTTCGAAGTTTCGCGCTCGCGCGATCCCGACGCCGCCGAGATGACCGCCCCGCGCGGCGGGTTCTGGGTGGCGATGGCGGAGGGGCTGCCGCTCGGCTGCGTCGGGCTTAAGGGCGCGGGCCGCGAGTTCGCCGAGATCAAGCGGCTATGGGTGGCGCCGGCGGCGCGCGGCCTGGGGCTGGCGCGCCGGCTGCTGGCTACGGCGGAGGCGCGCGCGCGCGAGATGGGCGTCGCCGCGCTGCGGCTCGACACCAATAGCGCGCTCTCCGAGGCGTCTGCGCTCTATCGCAAGTGCGGCTGGACGGAGATCGCGCGGTTCAACGACGATCCCTATCCGGATTTGTTTTTCGAGAAGCGGCTGTGAGGCGCCGCGCCCGCCGCGGACGACACCGCGATCTCGATATGCGATAGGAGCGGACATCCTCGTGTCGAAGAGGCGCCATGACCCTGCACGAACGCCCCGCCCTCAGCGTCGAGGACGCGGTCCGTCGGCGCCGCTCCGTGCGCGCCTTCCTGCCTAACGAGATTCCCGAAGCCACGTTGCGCGAGATTTTCGAACTCGCGCAACTCGCGCCTTCCAATTGCAACGCGCAACCCTGGACGCCGCACGTCGTCAGCGGCCCGGCGCTCAGGAATTTGCGCGCGGCGCTGGTCGCGGCGGCCGCCGGCGAGCGTCCGCTCGCGCCGGATTACGAGGCCAACTGGAAATTCGCCGGCGTCTATCGCGAGCGCCAGATCGACGCGGCGCTCCAGCTTTATGGGGCGATGGGGATCGAGCGCCGCGACATGGCCGGGCGGCAAACGCGCCTATCTGCGCAATTTCGTCGGTTTCGACGCGCCGCACACGGCGTTCGTGTTCATGGCCGCCGGTTTCGGCGCCCGTGAGGCGGCCGACACGGGAATGTGGGCGCAGACTCTCATGCTGGCGTTGACCGCTCGCGGGCTCGCCTCTTGCGCACAAGGGGCGCTGAGCCTCTATCCCGACATTGTGCGCGAACATCTGGGCCTCGCCGCCGAACAGAAACTGCTGTTCGGCGTGTCTTTCGGCTACGAGGACCCGAACGCCAAAGCCAATGCGGCGCGCGTCGGACGCGCCGCGCTCGACGACGCGGTCCGCTTCCACCGCTGACGGCGCGCCTAATTCATCCGCGGCTTGCGCAAATAGGCGGTGCGGTCGCCCGATTTCACGCGCACCCAGAGACTGCGCTTGTCGCGCACGATCTCGATCGGAATTTCCGCCCCCGCCGCCCCGCAGCCCCAGATCTCGCGGTAGAAATCGGCGAGCGTCTCGATCGAAGCGTCGCGCACCGACGACACGATGTCGCCGGAGCGCAGGCCCGCCGCCGCCGCCGGCCCGGTCTCCGCGACATCGGCCACGACGACGCGGCCGCCGCTCTCGGTCGAGTACAGGCCGAGCCACGGCTTCGCCGGCTTGTTGCGCCGGCCGTATTTCAGCAGTTCGTCGAGGACCGGCGTCAACAGATCGATCGGCACGCTCATGTTGACGTCCTGAGTGTGTCCGCGTCCGTCGCTTTGTTGCACGTGCAGGGAGCCGACGCCGATCAACCGCCCGTCCGGTCCGATCAGTCCCGCGCCGCCCCACAGCGGATGCGCCGGCGCCGTGAACAGGGCTTCGTCGATGTGATATTCCCAGTAGCCCGAGAACTCCTGCTTGGCGACGACGCGCGCCCGGCAGGCGAAGCGGCGGGCGCCGCCGCCGCCGGCCATCACCACCGGTTCGCCGACCCCGACCGCCGCGGACAAGCCCAGGGGCAGGGCGGGCAGGTCGAGCGGCCCAAGCGCCTGCACGAGCGCAAAACCGCTTTCCTGGTCGATGGCGATCGGATGGGCCGGCGTCGCGCGGCCGCGATCGTCGATGATGACGACGTGCTCCGCCTCGGTGACGAGATAGCCGATGGTCAACACGAGACCGTCGTCGCGGATGACGATCCCGCTGCCGGCGCGCTCCTGTCCGAGCGTCCCCGCGGTGAACGCGTCGGCGGGAATCTCCGCCTCGATATTGACGACCGAGCGCAGCGTCCGGTCGAGATCGAACTCGACCTCCTCCGGACGCGGCTGCTGCGCATCCGGCACTTCCCACCGCGGCTTATCGACCATTGCGCGCACTCACGACGCTGTTGATGAAACCTCGGTAGAGTAAAAAACCGCGGCGAGGTCAAGGCGCGCGATTGACGCCGGTCAAGGCGCGAGGAACGCCTTGCCGCCAAGGCTGGAGGTCGCGAGGCGACGATGGTTTTCAGTTCCCTTAATCTCGGCGGCGGGCTGCTGCTTGGGATCGCGAGCAGCTTGCACTGCGCCGGCATGTGCGGCCCGATCGCGGGCAGCCTGATGTTCGGCTTCGGCCCCAATCAGACGCGCGCGCTGATCGCCGCGCAGACGGGCCGGGTGCTGATCTACGTCTTGGCCGGGACCCTTGCCGGCTCGGCCGGCGGGGCGATCACGGGCGGACTTGCGCATCCCGGCGCGTTCCTGGCGATGCGCGCGGCGGCGGCGCTGTCGTTGGGCTGGATCGGCTTGTCGCTGCTGGGCCTGGCGCCGTCGCCGGCGATTGCCGACAGGTTCACCGGCCCGGTTGAAGATAATTTGAGAAGCCGGAAGGCCAATTTTGTAATCAATAATGACGGGCAGCTATCCGGTAGTATGAGCACTATATTTAAAGGCGCTGATTATGAAGACCGCGAATACCTGTTAGGCGAACCAAAAACCGAACAAATTAAGATACTGCAAGAGAATACCCGATAAACAATATGGATA
>CAWIEP010000025.1:0-45702 GCA_963835115.1 uncultured Pseudomonadota bacterium | reverse complement strand
GTCCAACGGAGCGTGACCATGCGCAGAACTGTTCTCATCGCGGCATTTGTCGCCCTCGCCGGCGCGGCGAGCGCCGAAACCCCGGTTGAGCGCGGCAAGTATCTCGCCACCCTCGCCGGTTGCAACGATTGCCACACGCCCGGCGGCATGCTCGGCCAAGCCGACGAGAAACGGCGGCTCGGCGGCTCCGACGTTGGCTTCGGCGATCCCGCTTCGGGGGTCTGGGTCGGCGGCAATCTGACGCCCGACAAGGACACCGGCCTCGGCCGCTGGACAACGGATCAGATCATCGCCGCGCTCACCACGGGCAAGACGCCCGGCGGCCGCACGCTGTCTGAAATCATGCCCTGGCCGGCGCTCGCGCATCTCACTTCCGACGACGCGCACGCTCTCGCCGCCTATTTGCAAAGCCTTCCCCCGGTGAAGAACGCCGTGCCCGGTCCGTTCAAGGCGGGCGAGACGCCGAGCGTCCCATACGTCTCCGTGGTGATCCCAACCGCGCAATACTCCGCCTTGCCGCGACCGAAATAAGCGTCTGGCGGCTGCGCCGCGCGTCGCGTCGCTGGGGCAGGCGGCCGGACGGGCGGGGACGCACATTATCTCAACACCGTGCGCGAGGCCGGCGACGGCGCGGTGGCGATCGACGTCGAGGCGACACTCGCCTATCTCAGAAACTGCGGCGTCGTATGACCGGCCGGAGGGCGGCTCCGCTTCAGGAATGACGCGCCATGCTCACGCCCGCCGCGCAATCGCCGTCACCTCCGCCGTCGTCGGCGGGTTGGGTGTGCGGCGGGAGAGACAAAGCGGCGCGCGGATTTTGATCGGCCGGGCCAACCCGTCGGTGGCGAAATAGAACTCGCCGGTCCTGAGCCGCCCGACATCCTCGGCCGCGCCGCCCTTGGCGGCCATCATCGCGACGACCGCCTCCCGGCTCGCCGGCGATTCGACCCGGCCGTAGACATGGGTCATGCAGTTGGCGACGATGGCGGGATCGAGGCCTCGCGGCGCTTGAGTCGCGAAGACCATCCCCAAGCCATATTTGCGCGCCTGTTTGACCAGCGCGAGCGCGCTGCGTTTGACCGGCGTCGTCTCCTTGGCGGGCGCGTAGATTTGCGCCTCGTCCAGCACATAGAGGCGCCCCGTCGGGCTCGGATGGCGCTTGATCCAGAAAAACAGCGTCATTTGAAGTTGATTGACGAACGCCGCCCGCTCCGCCTCGCCGCCTAGCCCCGAGAGATTGACGACCGAGACCCGCGTCTTTTGCGTTTCGCCTGAAAACAGCAGCGCCGGATCGAGTAGCGGCCCCTGCGGCGACAACAGCGGGTTGATCGCGATCGCCGCGATCAGCTCATCGGCGATCTCGCGCCCGAGCGCCGGCGCGTCGGCGATGCGGCTCGCCGTCGTCGGCAGATCGAGCAACACCCGCAGAAGATCGTCGAACGAGCCGCCGCCGGCGCGAGCAAATGCGCGCAATACATCCGCGAGCGCGCCGCGCAGCTTGATCGCCTTCGCGCCGCGGTTCGGCAGATAGGGTTCGAGCGTGGCGAGCGCCATCTCGACCGCGCGGTCGCGCTCTTCCAGGCTTTCCGGGTCTGCGCCCCTTCCCAGAGCGGCGAAATCCGGCAACGGCTGCATCGAGATCGGCCGGCCGCCGCCGTCGCCGGGCGTCCAAGTGACCACCTCGACCTGCTCGAAGTAAAGCTTGGCCTTGCGCGCGTCGTCGTCGGAGAATTCGGTCGGCCGCGACGGCCAGGGCTCTCCGAGACGAGCGAGGTCGTTGTTGACGTCGAGCACCAAAGCCGGCGCGCCGAGAATCGCCGCCTCTTCCACGATCCTACTGAGGAACACGCTTTTCCCGGCGCCGGAGTCCGCGAAAACGGCGATATGGCGCGGCAGCAGGGCGGTCGGCAGCGTCACGGGGCCGACGACTTCGCCCACCTCAAGCGAGCGGCCGATGAAGATCTCGCCGCGCGCCGGCGGCTCGCGTGTGGCGAGCGCCGCAAGGGCGGAGACATTCGCCGGCGCGCTCGGCGGTCGCGCGATGGACGGCGGGCTAAGCGGCGGCAAGATGGGCGAGGGCAGCGCACGCGTCGCAGACGGCGCGGGGGCGGGCGCAGACCGCGCAGCGTCCAAGAATTCCGGGGGCGCGAGACCGGACGCCTGAAACAGTTTCGTTTCAAACAAAGGCTTGCGCCGCCGCAGCCATGCGTCAAAGCCGGCGAGTGATTCGAGGCGGCGCAAGGCCGCAAAGACGGCGAAATCCTCCGCCTCGGGCGCCAGAAACATGCCGCCGGCGTCGAGAAAAGCCGTGACGAGATCGGTTTCCGGCGGCGGTCCGGAGTGCAGGATGACAAGCTTTCGCCCGCTGAGCCCCGCCTCGATCCCCGATGCGGTCATCGCCGCCTTGAGCCGCGACCGGAACGTCGCCGCCTCGTCGTGTGCGATCGCGCGGAAGCCGAAGCTGGCCTGTCGGCCGTTGGCGTCGTGAAAGACAAAGCGCAGGCGCGCATGCAGCGCCGGGTTCGGCGCGACGGGGAATGGGATCGATTCGCCGTCGATCAAGCTGGGCAGGCGGAGCTGTCGCAAATAGAGCTTGCAGGCCGCGGCGAGCCCCGCCGCGACGGCCGCTTCATCTTGAAAATCAATGGGTGCTGCAAGCGCGCGGGCGTGCGCGAAGGCCTGGTCTAGCGGTTCCGGCGCGGCGCTCAGGACAGGGGACGCGCCACGCGGCGCAACGCTCGCGAGCAATTCGCATTCCCGAACCTCGTCCTGCGCGACGCAGACGTCCCGATGCTCCAGACAGCGCAGGAAGATCTCGCGCGGATGCAGGCCGACGGCGCTTGCGAGCGCCGCTCGCGCAAACGGATAGGCCGGATAGGGCGGCGCGAAACCGGCGCTCGCGTAGGCCGGCGCCAGCCGACTGGCGATCAGCCGCTCGACGATCGCCGCGCTCTCGACCGGAGGCAGGGCCGGCAACTCGCGGAAATGATCGGCGACGATGGCGAACGCACCCGCTTTGAGGTTCGCCCATGTCGGCTCCAGACAGGAGACCAGCGTCAACGCGCGCTGCTTGACGTCGTGCAACTCCCTCAAGCCGCCGGCGATCGTGTGCAAGAGGGCGAGGGCTCGCCCCGCCGTCTCGCCTTCGGCCTTGGTCTCGCTGAGGATGGCCTCGATCCCTTCGACGACGATCAGCGTCGGACCGCCCTGCCCCATGATCCACATTAGGCCGCGCACGATCTCGGCCGGCGCGGGCGGTTTGCTGAAAAACCCCAGTGCGCGCCGTTGTGTCTCCTCGACTTCGCAGCCTTGTAGCCACAGCGCCGCGAAGTCGCGGCTCGACGACTCCAGCGATTCGAGGAGCGCCAGCGCCCGCACGACGTCCTGATGCCGATGCGTCTCGCTCGGCTCGCGCGCCGCGAGCATGGCGAGCATAAGCTCGACGGCGCCCGCGTTGGCGAGGCGCGGCTTGGCCTCGAACGCCGCTTGCAAGGCGGCGGGATCGGCGCTGACGGTTTTCAGAACGGCGAGCAGAACGGCGCCGGCTTGCGTCGAGCCGCGCGGCGTGCGCCGCGACAGCGATTCGACAAAAGCGAGCGCGACGGAGCGCCAGAAGTCCGCGACGCCGAACAGGTCGATCCACACGAACGCGCCGCCGCCCTCCCAGACGCGGCCGCGCAGCGCGCTCAGAAGATGGGTTTTCCCCGAGCCGAAGCGGCCAGACAGGACGAGCCCGGCGGGAGAGGCGATCGGCGCGCGGGTGCGGGCGAAAAACTCGGCAAGAATCCTGTCGGCGATATCGCCGTTATGGCCGTCGACGTGGCAAGGCGGGTCGGCCCACACGTCCCGCAACCCCAGCGTTCCCTGGAAGTCGGCGCCGGCCATAGCTGCGAGCGCAGGCTTCATCGGGCGATCTTGAGGAAATGCATCAGCTTGCGCCACACAGCGCCGGCGGAAGGCTCGGCCGCAGAGTCGGGGTCGGCGTACGGGTCGGCATCTGGCTTAACGCTCCCCAGTTTCTCCATTCACGAAACCGCCGACATTAGCCAGCGTTGCAGCTCCCCGCTTCGCATATTTTCGCTACCTGTCCGGCTAAAAGGCGTCAAACGGCCGCGTGTTTGCTCGCGGTCCCGGCGCGATTACACTATTGCGGAAGTCCCTCGGAGCCGCCGCTTGCCCACGCTGATTCGCTTTGTGATCGTCCTCGGCGGACTGGCGGCGCTCGCCTATGGCGGCCTATATTATCTGGCGACCTTCGTGAAGATCCCGCCGCACGAGATCACCGAAACGGTGGAACTGCCGAAAGCGCCGAAATGAGCGCCCTCGTCGACGGCATTCCTCGACGCCGTCGCCGCGGAGCGCGGGGCGGCGAAGAATACGATCGAAGCCTACGCCCGCGACCTCGGCGTCTATGTCGCCTTCTTAGCCGGCGCGGGCAAAACGCCGCTCGAGGCGAGCGACGCCGACATTCGCGCGCTTCAGGCGCAAGGCGCGGCGCAAGGCCCTCAGTTCCGCGACCGTGGCGCGGCGGCTGTCGGCGATCAAGCAATTCCACAAACATCTGTTCGTCGAGGGATTGCGCGGCGACGATCCGACGCTGGCGCTCGAAGGTCCGCGCCGGCGCCGGCCGTTGCCGAAAGTGCTCGGCGTCGCCGAGGTCGAGAGGCTCATCGACGTTGCGCGCGAGGGCCTCGAAGACCCGGCGCGGCCGCCGCGCGAGCGGCTCGCCGCCGCCCGCATGGCCTGTCTGATCGAGCTTTTGTACGCCTCGGGCTTGCGCGTCTCCGAGCTGATCGCGCTGCCGCGCTCGCTCGCGCGGTCGAAGGAGCCGCTGATCGCCGTGCGCGGCAAGGGCGACAAGGAT
Source organism: uncultured Pseudomonadota bacterium (assembly GCA_963835115.1). GTDB lineage: Bacteria > Pseudomonadota > Alphaproteobacteria > Rhizobiales > Beijerinckiaceae > Roseiarcus. The sequence goes on along the minus strand of CAWIEP010000025.1, from coordinate 40,838 downwards.
CGGCTCGCGCCTCTGTCGGACCGCGCGCGCGCGGCGATCCAAAACTATCGCGCGCTGTTGGACAAAGTCGCGCCTGGCCTAAGCGCCAGCCCCTGGTTGTTTCCTTCCGACGGCGAAAGCGGCCATCTCACCCGCCAAGCCTTCGCGCGCGACCTCAAAACCGCCGCGGCGGCGGCGGGAATCGCAGCCGCCCGCGTCAGCCCGCATGTGCTGCGCCACGCCTTCGCCAGCCACCTCTTGCAGAACGGCGCGGATTTGCGCGTGGTCCAGGATCTGCTCGGCCACGCCGACATTTCGACGACGCAAATCTATACCCACGTGCTCGACGAGCGCGCCAAGGCGATGGTGCGCGACCTGCACCCGCTTGCCGACAAGGGGGAATGACATGCCGATGTTCAATTCGCTGGCGATATTCATTCTGTTCTTCGTCGTCGTCATCACCTTGATGACGGTGCGCGTCTGCAACCAGTACCAGCGCTCGGTGATCTTCTTTCTCGGCCGCTATTCCCGCACCGCCGGACCCGGCCTCTATTTCATGCTGCCGTTTCTCGAATGGCGCGCGCTGGTTGATGTACGCACCACCACGACCGCCGTGGAGCAGCAGGAGACGATCACCAAGGACAATGTGCCGGTGAAGATCAATGCTGTGATCTGGCGGCGCGTAACGGATCCCGAAGGACTCGCTGATCGAGGTCGCCAATGTCGAGGACGCGGTGACCCAGGCCGCCGTGACGGCGCTGCGCGCGACGATTGGCCAGCACACGCTCGACGACGTCTTGAAGGATCAGGAATCCGTATCCGCACAATTGCAAAGGAAGCTAGACGCCCTCACCGAGCCCTGGGGCGTCAAGGTCGAGCAGGTGCAGATGAAGAACATCGAAATCCCGCCGACCATGCAGCGGGCGATGGCGCAGGAGGCCGAGGCGCTGCGCGAAAAGCGCTCACGCCAGATCAAGGCGGAGGCGGAGCGCGAGGCCGCGCAATTGCTGAAGGAGGCCGCCGACATCATCGCCTCCTCGCCGGGTTCGCTGGAATTGCGCCGGATGCAGATGCTGACCGAAGTCGGCGCCGAACAGAACACCATGACCATCGTGATGATGCCAAGCGAGTTCGTGACGCTCGCCGGCGCGTTGGCGAAGAACGCTTTGGCCAAGTGAGTCTGCCGTGGCGGGCGAGCGCCGACGGGGTGATCATCGTCTGCCGCTTGACGCCGAAGGGCGGTCGCGACGCCATCGACGGCGTGACGGCTTTGGCCGATGGGACCGCGGTGCTGGCATGCCGTGTGCGCGAGGCGGCCGAGGACGGCCGCGCGAACGCGGCTTTATGCCGGCTGATTGGTAGGACTGTTGGCGTCCCAGCTGCGCGGGCGCGGGTGGCGGCGGGAGCGAAGGCGCGGGTCAAGCAGATCGCCGTGGAGGGGGAGGCGGAAGCGCTGATCGCGGCGCTGACGAAGATTTGCGGCTAGTCGCGAATAATCTGTCGACCTTTTTTTCACCCAATCCAGCGAAACCCGACCTCGGCGAATACAATCGCCCGACCCTGATAAATGTTCGCCTCCGCCGCGATCTCCGGCGCGACGCCAGCGACGAGATACATGAGCGCTCGCGCCACCCCGCCATGCGAGGCGACGAACAGGTCGCGATCGATCGACGCCAACCAGGGCGCCAATCGGCGCGCCAGACCCGCATAGCTCTCACCGTTCGGCGGCGCAAAATTCCATTTGTCGCGGGCGCGGGCGGCGGCGCCTTGGGGATCGCGCGCCTCGACTTCGGGCCAGGTCAGCCCCTCCCAGTCGCCGAACGTCAACTCCTTCAGGTCGTCGCTCAGCGCATAGTCCGTCGCAGGCAGCCTCATCGCCGCGCGCGCAAACTCCATCGTCTGTCGGGTGCGGATCAGCGGCGACGAGACGAACGCGCGCGCGGCTTCGAGGCGATCGATTTCCGGGCCGATCAACTTGCGCAAGGTTCTGCCGACCGCGCTCGCCTGTTCGCGCCCCTTGGGGTTCAGCGGAATGTCGCGCTGGCCCTGCAACCGCCCTTCGCGGTTGAAATCCGTCTCGCCGTGACGAATGAAGAGCAGGCGGCGGCGCAGCGCGACCCTCATAGCGGCGGCGGCCGAAAGCCATGGCGTTCCGCGAGCCCCTGCGCTTCGAGGACGCCCATAACCCCTTGCGTGGTCGAGACCTCGCGCATCGACGCGGCCGCACAGGCATGGCCGAGCCGCAAACTCTCGTCCAACCGCCAGCCCTGATGCCAGCCATAGATCGCGCCGGCCGCGAAGGCGTCCCCGGCGCCGTTCACCCCCGCCACTTCGGCCGCCGGCATCGCCACCGAGCCGACCGCGCAAATCTCGCCCGCCCGCGTGGCGGCGACGGCGCCTTCCGGAAAATGCGCGATCGCCAATTCCAGCGGCCCCATCTCCAACGCCCGGCGCAGCGCGAGCGCGACGGCGGCGGCGTCGGCGCGGCCGCCCTCGCGCGTTTCAATCGCCGCGACGCAGCCGATCTCGTAGTCGTTGACGATCAGCATATCGAGAAACGGCAGGCACGAGCGGCCGAAGCGCGCGACCTTTTCACGATCCGTCGACACCATTTCGAGATTGGTTTTCAGACCGGCCGCGCGCGCTTCGCGCAGCACCGCCGCCCAGCCCGTGGACTCCGCGCCCCAGGGCTCGTCCATAAGCTTATGCGCGCCGGGCAGCCCCAGATGCAGGAGAAGCGCGCGCGAGCCGGAGAAATCGAAATGGTCGGGAGACATTTCGGCGGCGACGCCCGCTGCGTAAAAATGCGTGCGCCGGCCGCTGGACAGAGAGTTGAAACAGTCGGTGCAGGCGGTCGCGCCTCGCGGCGCGACGCTGAGTCCGGAGCGTTCGATCCCATAGCGGTCGCATTCGGCCAGCAGAAATCGCCCGTCGTCGTCGTCGCCGACGAGGCCCATTGTCGAAACCGGGAAATCGCGATCAAGCCGCTTCAGGTCGATCGCCATGTTGCAGCCGGAGCCGCCGCCCTGCCGGTCGACATGGACAATGTAGGTCATCGTATCCTCGGCGGGCCAGCCGGGAATCGACTTGTTGAGGTCGACGCACCAGGTTCCCGCCGTCAGCACGCCGCGCCGCATCGGATCACCCGGCTTTCAGAACGCTTTCGGTGATCTCCGAATCCGCCGCCAACGTGCGGGTCGGCCGAATTCCGGCCTTGGCGAGCGTGTCGTGGTAGGCGGCGACCGCTTCCTTCGGCGAGACGTCGCCGTCCGCCACCGCTCGCATGAAACGGATCATGTCGAGCGCGCTTTCCGCCAAGTTGATCTTGCGTCCGAACAAAGCGACGCGGGCGCCGTATTTTTCCGCCTGATGAATCAGCTCGAAACAATCGCGCGCCGTGCCGGCGCCGCCGCCGAGCACACCGACGACGAGCGAGGGATCGTACTCGGCGAGTTCGGCGAGCGCGCGCGGGCCGTTATAGGCGATCTTGAGAAACTGCGGGCGCTCCGCCTTGGTGAGACCGGCCAAACACCGCACGATGGAATCGTTGACGAAGGCCGGCATTTCGGCGTCCGCGAGCCCGGAAGCCGCGTTCGGGTTGAACACTTCCAGGAAGTATTTAAAGTCGTTGGCCTCGGCGTCGGCTCGGAATTCCGCGAAGGCCTGGAGCGAGGCGACGTCGGCGTCGGTGACGTTGTTGAACGTGATCGAATAGAGGCCGAGATCGGTCAGCGCGACGCGGCCGCCGACCTCGGCGTGAGGCGAGCCGTGACGCACCCGCGATAGCGAGGCGGTGCGATACGCCCGCGAAGGCGTCTCGTGATGCTTGGCCCCGCGATGGCGCCAGATGTCGGTGGCGTCGTTGGCGCGGATGGCGGGTTTGACTTGGGAGCCCTTGAAGACGCCGCTCTCCACCAGCGCCTCGATGTTGGAGGCGGAGGCGAGCAGGATGTCGACGACATCCTGCTTGACGATGTCGGCGCATTGTTTGAGGAATTCCGCGCGGGTGCGCAATCGCGGCGTCGCCCCGTCGGGCGCGCGAACCGGGCCAATGGCGTGCAGGCCCGGGCCCATGTCGGGGTCCTTGGCGTCGGCGATGAGAAAATCGCGGCGGCGATACTCGCCGGCGCGGATGCGGGCGAGCTTTTCGTCCAATCTCGACATTTGGGGTCCTGGGCCTGGGACAAAGACCGCGTATTAGAGCGGCGGGACGTTGCGCGCAACGAGTGGAGCTTGATTTGGAACAGCGTTTGACCGCCATCCTGCCTTGCAACGACCTCGACGCCGCGCAGCTTTTTTTTGAACGCCTTGGTTTCGCGCTCAGACCGGGGAGCCCGCCGGACTACCGAATGATGGCGGACGGTTGCGGCGGGTTCGTGCATCTCAACCGGGCCGTCGAAGGTTGGCTGACGCCTGGGCGCAATCCCTTCGGGCTTTATCTCTATCGCGAGGACGTAAACGCCGCGGCGGAAGCGTTTGCGGGCGAAACGATTGGCGCGCCCGAGGACAAGCCGTGGGGCATGTACGAGTTCGCCCTGAATGGGCCCGACGACACGCTGATACGTGTGGGATGGCCGACGCGCCCGCCGCTGCCGCCCTCGCCGGAAGTTGATCCGTGAACGATATGTGGCGAGATCATGTGGGGTCGGGCCTGAACTAAGTATATTTCAACTAGCCGCCGCGTTATTGTTGGAGGCGGCGGGGTCGCAAGTAAACAGGGTAATATTACAGCAACCCACGGGAGAATGGAGGAAATCATGAAGTCAATTTCGGGCGGTCGGCCGCTGCGAGCTATCTTCAGGCATTGCGATCCCGCCGTTGACAAGCTCCTGCTGTCCTAGTAATTCCCGTCTGCCTGGAACACGCGTGGCCGCAAGGTCGCGCGTGTTTGGCTTTTGCGCGGCGCTAGCCGCGTGGGCCTCGGGCGCAACCTGCACAAGAAGCCGGCCGCGGGGCTTTCCCTGTAGAGCCGGGGTGAACACGGGAATAGAAAGATGTTCGCAGTCATCAAGACCGGCGGCAAGCAGTACAAGGTCGCCGCCGAAGACAAGATCACCGTCATGTTGCTCGAAGGCGACGCGGGCGCGACAATGACCTTCGGCGAGGTGCTCGCGCTGTTCGACGGCGACGCGCATCATGTCGGCGCCCCGCTGGTCGGCGGCGCCTGTGTCGTCGGCGAGATCGTCGAGCAGACGCGCGGCCCCAAAGTCTACGCCTTCAAGAAGCGCCGCCGCAAGAATTCCAAGCGCAAGCGCGGCCACAAGCAGGATCTGACGGTCGTGCGCATCGTCGAGATCGTTGGCGCGGACGGCAAGCGTTCGGTCAAGCGCTCCGCCGCGACGGTTGAAGCCAAGGCGGAAACGGCGGCGGCGCAAGAGCCGGATACGGCTTTGGCCGCCGCAGACTAATCGTTTCCCGCTTGGGGAATTTTGTTTAAGACGCGGCTTATCCCCCAGGGTTGGCCGCAGCCGCATGGAGACTGGTCATGGCTCACAAAAAAGCAGGCGGCTCGTCGCGCAACGGGCGCGATTCCGACGGCCGCCGGCTCGGCGTCAAGAAGTTCGGCGGCGAGCAGGTGATTCCCGGCAATATCATCATCCGCCAGCGCGGCACGAAATATCATGCAGGCCGCAATGTCGGCATGGGCGTAGATCACACGCTTTTCGCCACGGCCGCCGGCGCCGTAGTCTTCGAGCAGAAATCCACGCGGCAATACGTATCGGTAGTCGCCCCTCAAGCGGCGGAATAGCGGCGGGAACGACGAGACCCGCCGCGGCGCCAATCCCCGCGGACGGTCTCGAGGTTTACCCTGAGACAACGGAAAGCGAAAAGCTTCCCAAATCCGTCCGGCAGGTCCTAGACCTGCACAAAGGGGATGCCAGCGCATCCCCTTTCTCGTTTCGGCCCGAATGTTGATTGCGGGCAGCCCGAGCGGAGCGAACATGTTTCCCGATATCGCCAGAGACGATGTTTTCAGGCTGGAAACCCAGCGGCTGTGGCTGCGCTGGCCGCGCGCCAGCGACGCCGCGGCGATCGAGCGCTATTGCTCGCAGTGGGAGGTCGCGCGCTACACCGCGCGCATCCCGCACCCCTATCCCAGGGGCAGCGCCGAGCGCTTCGTTTTTGCGGCGCGCGAGGCCAATGCGCTCGGGCGCGACCTCACGCTCGTGCTGACGCCGATCTCGGCGCCGCGTCAGGCGGTCGGCGCCATCAGCCTGGAGCGGCGCGGAACCGACCGGCTGACGCTCGGCTATGCGCTCGCGCCGGAGGTCTGGGGCGGCGGCTTCGCCAGCGAGGCGGTCGCGGCGATCGTCGACGCCGCATTCACGCTGACGAGCGTGGCGGAGATCGACGCCAGCGTGCGGGTCGAGAACGCGGCGTCGCGCCGCGTACTGGAGAAGGCGGGCTTCGCCCATGTCGGGCGGGGATATCGCGGCGCGCCCGCGCGCGGCGCGATGGTCGAATGCGACGCATTCGCCTATAGGCGCGCAGATTGGACCGCGCGGGCGGCCGCGTCGACATTGGAGGCGGCGCCGTGAAATTCCTCGATCAAGCCCGGGTTTATGTGCGCTCCGGCGACGGCGGCGCGGGCTGCGTGTCGTTCCGGCGCGAGAAATTCATCGAGTTCGGCGGCCCCGACGGCGGCGACGGCGGGCGCGGCGGCGATGTCGTCGGTCGAATGCGCGGATGGTCTTAACACGCTGATCGACTATCGCTATCAGCAGCATTTCAAGGCCAAGACCGGCACGCATGGCATGGGACGGAACCGCGCCGGCGGCCGCGGCGCCGACGCGGTGCTGAAAGTGCCCGAAGGCACGCAGGTGTTCGACGAGGAGACCGGCGACTTGCTCGCCGATCTCACGGCGCCCGGCGAAAGCGACAGTCATCGCGAGAGGCGGCAACGGCGGTTTCGGCAACGCGCATTTCGCCACCTCCACCAACCGCGCGCCGCGCCGCGCCAATCCCGGCCAGACGGGAATCGAAAAGACCATCGTGCTGCGGCTGAAACTGATCGCCGACGTCGGCCTCGTCGGCCTGCCCAACGCCGGCAAATCGACGCTGCTCGCCGCCGTCTCGGCCGCCAAGCCGAAGATCGCCGATTATCCGTTCACGACCCTGCATCCCGGCCTCGGCGTGGTGAAAGTCGATGACCGCGATTTCGTGCTCGCCGACATTCCCGGCCTCATCGAGGGCGCCCATGAAGGACACGGCCTCGGCGACCGTTTTCTTGGCCATGTCGAGCGCTGCGGGGCGATCATCCATCTCGTCGACGTAACCGGCGAGCACGCGGGCGGCGCTTATCGGACGGTGCGGCGAGAACTGGAGGCCTATGGCGAGGGCTTGTCGGAAAAGGCAGAGATCGTCGCGCTGTCGAAGGTCGACGCCATCGATGACGAAACGCTCAAGCAGCAGCGCGAGCGACTGAAACGCGCGATGCGGTCCTACGGGCCGCCGGTGGAGGAGGGCGGCAAGCGTCGCCTTTTGGAGCTGTCGGCGGTTTCCGGCGCCGGCGTTCGCGACACTTTGCGCTTGGCGTTGGCCGAAGTTGAGCGGGCGCGGCAAGCCGTTCGTGAAACGGCGTGAGCCCAGCCGCATTCAGTTATTGACAAAATATATAGAATTAGTATTCTGATCTCCGACGGAGGTCGAAATGCAAATTCAAAGCGAAAGCCCCACCACGGTCGTCACGCTCGCCGCGCTGGTCAAACTCATCAATCTGCTCGGCGCCGAGCTCACCGTGGGTCGGCATCGCGAGGACATCAATGTCATCGAGCGCTGCGTGCGCACAAAGTTGTTTGCGCAGGTCGACGGGGTTTCCGCCGGCGACCATGCCGCCGGGGTCGCGCTCGCTCACAGTCTGGTCGAGCCGGTGCTGAGGGATTTGCGCGAGCGCGTGGAAAAACTTCAATCGCCGCCGGCGCAACCGATCGAACCGTCGGTCGCCGCCACGCTGCACTGACCGAGGGCTAGAGCAGAACCCGAGCTGAGGGAATCAAGGGGATTCCCTTTGCGCTGCTGTTCTGATTTGAAGCTTTCGACCGGATCGGAGGCTGGCCGACATGTCGAAAGCGCTATCGCTTGATCTCAGGGTCCGTGTTCTTGCAGCGGTGCACGCAGGCGCAAGCCATCGGGAGGCTGGCGAACGGTTCGGGGTCAGCGCGGCGAGCGTCAGCCGCTGGCGCAGGCGCGAGCGAGAACAAGGCGAAGCGCGGCCGAAAGCGCTGGGCGGCGACCGCCGCTCGAAGCGCATCGAGGCTTGCTATGAAGCCGTCCTGGCGGCGCTCGGCCCCGACAGGGACGCAACCATTGAGGAAGTGCGTCAGGCGCTCGGCGCTCAGGGTCTCGTCTTCGGGTTCGGCACGATCCAGCGCTTCTTCGCCCGCCACGCCATCACGCGCAAAAAAAGACGGCGCACGCCTCAGAGCAGGATCGCCCCGACGTCGCCGAGCGGCGCGAAGCCTGGTTCGAGGGGCAACTCGACCTCGATCCCGAGCGCCTGATCTTCATCGACGAAACCTGGGCCTCGACCAACATGGCGCGCCGCTACGGCCGATGTCGGCGGGGTGAACGGCTACGGGTCAGCGTTCCTCATGGGCATTGGAAAACGACGACGTTCATTGGAGCGCTGACACTACGCGGCTTCATTGCGCCGTTCGTGATTGATGGTCCGATCAACCGTCTCGCCTTTGAAACCTACGTCGAAAAAGTTCTCGTCCCCGAACTGCGCAAGGGCGATGTCGTGATTATGGACAACCTGCCGGGCCACAAAGGCCCGAGGGTACGGCAGTTGATCGAAGCGGCGGGCGCGGAACTTTACTACCTCCCGCCCTACAGCCCTGACTTCAACCCTATCGAAAACGCCTTCGCCAAGCTGAAAGCCCTCTTGCGAAAGGCCGCTGAGCGAACCGTCGAGGGACTTTGGACCGCAATCGGCAATCTTATTGACCTCGTCACTCTGCAAGAGTGCCAAAACCTCTTCGCCGCCGCTGGCTACGATGCACACTGATGGGATCTGCTCTAGCGAAGCGCCGCTATGGTCGCAACTGGCTCAAAAGCCTCGCGCGCAAACAAGTCCGCAAGCCGTTCGGGGTCGACGGCGCCGTCCGAAAGTGTCTCGTCGCGATGGATGCCGCCGGCGACGAACAGCACGTCCAGTCCCGCTTCCCTGGCGCCGAACACGTCAGTGCGAAAACCATCGCCGATCGCGAGAGCGCGGACGGGCTTGCGCCCCAGCGCTTCGGCGCAGGCGGAAAGCGCGGCGTCGTAGATCGGCGCGTAGGGCTTGCCCGCATAAATCACTTCGCCGCCGAACTTCTCATACGCGTGGCCGAGCGCGCCGGCGCAATAGACGAGATCGGCGCCGCGATGGATGACGAGATCGGGATTGGCGCAGACGAACGGCAGCTTTCGCGCCGCGAGCGCCGCCAACCGCTCGGCGTAATCGGCGGGGGTCTCTCTGTCGTCGTGCTCCAGCCCGGTGCAGATCACGTAAGTCGCCTCATCGGGTCCGACGCGCGCGGGCCGGAGCCCGGCACGCGCCTCCGCCGCGTCGAACAGGCTCAAGTCGCGCGCCGGGCCGATATGATGGACCGGCGCGTTTCCGTGCGCTTCGATGAGCGCCAGCGTCACGTCGCCCGAAGTGACGACCGCATCGAAAGCATCGGGCGAGACACCGAGTTTCAGCATCTGCGCCTCCACCGGCGGGCTCGGCCGCGGCGCGTTTGTGATGAGCGCGACGACGCCGCCTCCCAGGCGATAGGCGGCGAGCGCGTCTGAGGCGGCGGGGAAGGCGTACCGGCCATCGTGCAGCACGCCCCAGACGTCACACAGGATGGCGTCATAGGCGTCGGAGACGTCGGCGAGGGTGGAGACGATGCGAGGCGACATGGGCGCCGTGCTTGCGGGCGCGCGCCAAGCGAGTCAAGGCGTTGACGCGCCGCCTTCCGCCCTCCAGGACGGATCGAGCCAATCGGAGCCCGTCCCTTGCCCGCCGCCCCCCGCATCGCTTTCGACGATTTCCTCAAAATCGACATCCGCGTCGGTACGATCTTGACCGCCGAGCCTTTCCCGCAGGCGCGAAAACCCGCCTACAAGCTCACCATCGATTTCGGCCCCGAGATCGGCGTGAAGAAATCCTCGGCGCAGATCACCAAGCATTATACCCCGAACAACCTGGTCGGGCGGCAGGTGGCGGCGGTGGTGAATTTTGCGCCGCGCCAGATCGGCCCCTTCATGTCGGAGGTGCTGACGCTCGGCTTCCCCGATTCCGAAGGCGAGGTGGTGCTCATCGGCCCCTCGCAGCCGACGCCGAACGGTGGCCGTATGTTCTGACCGCTTGACCCCTGGGTGGGGCTTCTTAAATAATGTGTTCGATCGTACAGCGATCTCCAGCGTAACCCCGAGGATAGAATGGCTGCCGCCAATTCCCCCACCGCCAAGGTCACCGACGCCACCTGGGCGCAGGATGTGCTCCAATCTTCCGAGCCCGTCGTTGTCGATTTCTGGGCGGAATGGTGCGGACCGTGCCGCATGATCGCGCCGGCGCTGGAAGAAATCGCCACCGAGATGAAGGGCAAGGTCAAGGTCGCCAAGCTCAATGTCGACGAGAACCCCAAAGTGTCGGCGGAGTTTGGCATCCGCTCGATCCCGACGCTGATGGTGTTCAAGGACGGCAAGCAGGTCGCGATGAAAACGGGCGCCGGCCCGAAGAGCGAATTGCAGCGCTGGATCAGCGCTTCCGTAGCCTGACGCCATGCCCGCGCTTGTCGCGGGCATCCACGTCGTCTCGAAGCGCGCAGTTCTGCGAGCTTCAAAGTCGCTCAGGACGCGCGCTTGACGGCGTGGACGGCCGGGACAAGCGCGGCCATGACGGTTCGATCGGCGCTGGCCCTAAATCGTGATTTCCTGGAGGGCGCCCAGGAGACGGGCGCTCTGCTGGGGCGTCCCGACCGTGATTCGCAAAAAGTCCGCGGTGCGCGGCTTGGCGAAATGCCGCACTAGCACCGCCCGCGCCCGCAAAGCCGCCGCCAACTCCGCGCCGGCGAAGCCGCGCTTGCGGGCGAATACGAAATTCGCCGACGAGGGCAGAACCTCGAAGCCGAGCTTTTCTAGCCCCGCCGTCATCGCCGCGCGTTCGGCGAGCACGTCTTTGAGCCGCGCCCGAAAATAGGGCTCGTCCGCGACCGAGGCGAGGGCGCCCGCCTGCGCGGGCGCGCCCAGCGGATAGGAATTGAAACTGTCCTTGACCCTGACCAGCGCCTCTATCAACCCGGCCTCGCCGATCGCGTAGCCGACGCGCAAGCCGGCCAGCGCCCGCGATTTCGACATCGTGCGCACGACAAGCAGGTTCGGGCGCCGCGCGATAAGCGGAATCGCGGTCTCTCCTCCGAAATCCACGTAGGCCTCGTCGATGACGATCGGCTTGTCTGCATGGGCCTCGACGAGCGCCTCGATCTCGCTGAGCGGCAGCGCCACCCCCGTCGGCGCATTGGGATTGGCGAGCACGATCGCCCCGCACGGGCGGGCATAGTCCGCGATTCGCACCCGCATCTCGTCGTCGAGCGCCGCGGTCTCATAGGCAACGCCGGTGAGCTGCGCATAGACGGGATAGAAGCTGTAAGTGACATCCGGAAAAAGCAGCGGCCGCTCGTGCTTGAGCAATGCCGCGAAGACGTGCGCCAGCACTTCGTCGGAGCCGTTGCCGACAAACACGTTGGCCGCCGCGACGCCGTGATAGGCGGCCAAGCCCTCGCGTAGAAGGCGCGCCTCCGGGTCGGGATAAAGCCGGAGATCGTCGTTCGCCGCGGCGCGAATGGCCGCGAGGGCTTTCGGAGACGGCGGGTAGGGGCTCTCGTTGGTGTTGAGTTTGACGAGATCGGGCAGGCGCGGCTGCTCGCCCGGCACATAGGGTTTCAGCTCCGCCGCCAGTTGGCTCCAAAAGGGGTTCATCTCCGGCCTTTCCGTGATGCCGAGCCGCTTAGCCTTCGTCGTCCGGCGCGGCAAGCGCCGGGCGAAAACGGCTCGACCCGTCTTGAGGTTATGCTAAGGTCCACGGCAAACTGGAGGGGAAGTCATGCGTTGGGTATTTGCGTCTGTCGCCGTGTTGATGGCGGGCCTCGCGCCAGCCCAGGCGCTCGATAAGGTGACATTTGGCACCAATTGGCTCGCCGACCCTGAGGCGGGCGGCTATTATCAGGCGCTGGTCGACGGCACCTATCAGAAATACGGCCTCGACGTAAAAATCCTGCCTGGCGGCCCGATGTCGAACGGCGGCCTCTTGCTGATTTCCGGCAAGATCGAGTTCTTCATGGGCGGCGACATTCTCGGCGACTTCTACAATGTCGAGCACGAATTGCCGGTCTTGACGGTCGCTGCCGACTTCCAAAAAAACCCGCTCATCATGATGTCGCATCCCGGCGTCGGCTTCGACAAATGGACGGATCTGCCGAAAGCGACCGCCATCGTCAGCAAGGGGGCGGTGGCCACCTTCTTTAGCTGGATGCGCACGGCCTGGGGTTTCAAGGACGAGAACGTAAAACCCTACAATTACAATTCCGCGACCTTCATCTCCGACCCGCATTCGATCCAGCAGGGCTATGTGACGTCGGAGCCCTATTCCATCGAGAAGCAGGGCAACTTCAAGCCCAACGTGTTCCTGCTGTCCGACTACGGCTATTCGAGCTACGCCACGACAATCATCGCCCGCAAGGATCTCGTCGAGAAGAGCCCCGACGTGGTGCAGCGTTTCGTCGACGCCTCCGCCATCGGCTGGTACAATTATCTCTACCACGACAACAAAGCCGCCAACGACGCGATCAAGCGCGACAATCCCGAGATGACCGACGATCAGATCGACTATTCGATCGCCAAGCTGAAGGAACACGGCATCGTCGATTCCGGCGACGCGACGACCATGGGTATCGGCGCGATGACCGATGCGCGCATGAAGGATTTTTTCGACAAGATGGTGAAAGCGGGTCTCGTCAAGGCTGACCTCGACTTTAAGAAGGGCTATACGCTCAAGTTCGTCAACCACGGCGTCGGGCTCGATCTCAGGCCCAAGTGAGCCTTTGGCTGAAGAACCCGCTCGCCGTTCTCGGACCGGGCGCGGAGGGCGGGGTCGTCGTCGAGGGGCTCGCATCGTCGAGTTGGTCGCGCGGGGGGCCTCGCCTGCCGCGCCGCCCGACGAGACGTTTGACGCCAGCGCCCATGTGCTGCTGCCGGGGCTCGTCAACGCGCATCATCATTTCTATCAGACGCTGGCGCGCGCCCACCCGGCCGGGTTGACGCTCGACCTCGTGCCTTGGCTGGTCGCCCTCTATCCGATCTGGGCGCGCACGAACGCCCGCGACCTGCGCCTCGCCACGCGCGTCGCCCTGGTCGAACTGTTGCTGTCGGGCTGCACGACGGCGGCTGATCATCACAACCTGTTTCCGCCGGGCCTCGAAGACGCAATCGACATCGAAGTCGAAGAAGCGCGTGCGCTCGGCGTCAGGACAACGATCACGCGCGGGGCGATGAGTTTTTCGGTCAGGGACGGCGGCCTACCACCGGACAACGTCGTGCAGGCCGACGACGTTGTGCTCGCCGATTGCGAGCGGGTAGCTCTCGCGTATCACGATCGCTCGCCGGGCTCGATGACGCAGATCGCGTTTGCCCCCTGCTCGCCCTTCGCCGTGCACAAGCCGCTGATGCCGGAGTTGGCCGCGCTCGCCGAAAAGCTCGACGTGCGGCTGCACACCCATTTCATGCAGGTCGAAGACGAGGAGCGGTTCTCGCTCGAGGCGCATGGACTGAGGCCCGTGGATTTCCTGGCGAGCGTCGGCTGGCTGAGTCCGCGCGTCTGGCTCGCCCATGCCGTGCATTTCGACGCCGACGACATCGCCCGGCTAGGCGCCGCGGGCGTCGGCGTCTGCCATCTGGCGGCGGCCGATATGTGGCTGGCGGCGGGGATCTGTCCGGTCAAGGATTTCGAGGCGGCGGGTTCGCCCATCGGGCTTGGCGTCGACGGGTCGTCGTCGAACGATTCCTCCAACATGATGGAGGCGGTGCGCCATTCGCTGATGCTGCAGCGTCTGCGCTACGGCGCCTCCCGCGTCACGCATCTCGACGCACTGCGCTGGGCTACGGAGGGCGGCGCGGCCTGTCTCGGGCGCGACGACATCGGCCGCATCGAAGTCGGCAAGCAGGCCGATCTCGCGCTGTTCAAGCTCGATGCGCCGCGCTTTTCCGGCGCGCACGATCCGCTCGCCGCGCTGGTTCTTTGCGGCGCGCACCGCGCTGACCGGGTGATGGTCAACGGCGTATGGCGGGTGATCGACGGCGCGGTTGTCGGGGCTCGATCTCGAAAGTTTGCTCGCCGCACATCGCGCGGCGGCGCTGAAATTCGCTTAAGTGCGATGATGGCGCGGCGCTTTCTACGGCGACGGCGTCGCGATTTCGCAAATGGCGCCGTCGTGCGCCGCAGCGCAATTGCGTCGCGCGCGGCCATCGCTATATTGAACGCTATTCAGCCAGAGCGGGTTTCATGGGCGCGGACTTAATCCGGTACGATCTCCTGGTTCAGGACGCGCTGCGCTCGGTCGTGAGGAAAGTGCTTGGCGACGCGGCGCGCGACGGGCTCAAAGGCGAGCATCATTTCAATATTTCCTTCAAGACCCACGCGCCGGGAGTGGCGCTGCCGACGTCGATCAAGCAGCGCTATCCCGACGAAATGGCGATCATTCTCCAGCACGAATTCTGGGATCTTTCGGTCAGCGCCGAGCACTTCGAGGTGAGCCTCAATTTCTCCCGCAGGCCCGAGCGCTTGAGCGTGCCGTTCGACGCCATCACCGGCTTCAGCGACCCTTCCGTGCCGTTCGGCTTCAAGCTGGAGCCCCGCGTCGCCGAGGCGGCGCCTGCTCCGACGCCGGCGACGGCGCGCGAGGGCGGCGCGAAGCCGGCCAAAACCGCTTCGCCGAAGGCCGAATCCGCGCCGAAAAAAGACGAGGCGGCCAAGCCGGCCGCCAAGCCCGCGGACGGGGAGACCCATAAGGTCGTCTCGATCGACGCGTTTCGGAAGAAGTGAGGCGGTTTGAGCGAGATCGTCAATCTGCGCCTCGCCCGTAAGCGCAAGGCGCGCGCGGGCGCCGAGCGCCAGGCGGAGGAACGGCGCGCCCGGTTTGGCCGATCGAAGGCGGAGCTAGGCGCCGAAGCCGAGCGGCGCGCGCGCGAGGCCCGCGGCCTCGACGGCCACCGCCTCGACTCCGCCGATGAGCGGTGATCCGCTCGCTTTCCGCAAACGTTCGCTGACGATCGCCGGCCATCGCACGAGCCTCCGTCTGGAGGCCGCTTTCTGGCGCCGGCTGGAGGCGGAGGCGGCCGAGCGCGGTCTGTCGCTCAGCGCGCTGGTCGCGGAAGTGGACGAAGGCCGCGGCGCGGCGAACCTGTCGTCGGCGCTGCGCGTCTTCGCGCTCGAAAGCGCGCGCGGCGCGGCCACGAAACGCGCCCGCGCCCATGCTCGCGTGCTTGCGACTAGTCGCGGTCCACAAGAAATGGATTTAGAGCCCGGCCGCGTCCTTGCCGGGTCGGCCGTCGTTGGACGGCGGCGTGGGCGCCTCGCTGCGCGAGGCGGCCCAAGCCGCATAAGGGCCGAGATAATGGTCCATCAGCGCCCGGCGCGCCTGCTCGTCGAAATAAGCGGCGATTTCCGCTTTTCGCCGATCGAGGAACACTTGCGCTTTCCGCTTGCGGTTGAACATCGCCCGCTCGCGCACGTCGGCCTCGAAATTCTCGATCCGGTCGCTTTCCCGCGCGATCGCTTCGGCGGCGAGCCCTGCCCCAAGGAATTGGGCGTCGACCTTGCGCGCCGGCGTTTCGGGAGCGCCTTTATCTGCGATCTCGACCTGCGGGGCCGAGCCGCTCCAGAAACGCCCGACCTTGCCGTAGGTTTCTGAGGCGTCGAGCGCGAGCGACAGGTGGGCGAGATCGAAGGCGGCGGAGACGCTGGTCGATACCGCCGCAGAGGGTGCATTCAGCGGCCCGAAGCGCAGCGCGCCCGAGGACAAACCGAGTGGGCCCGCTTGGCCCGCGAGCGCCAGCGGCGCCTTGTCGAGTTCGGCCCCGATGAGGCTTTCGAGTTTCTTCTCGTCGGGCGGCGACCCCTGGGCCTGTTCGATCTTGGCGAAAACGCGGGCCAACGCCTGAGCGTCAAGCCGCGGAATATTCGCCTTGACAATCTTCACCTGGCCCGCGCCGGCGAGGCCGCCGATCAGCGTGGCTGCTGACTCGCCAGCGCCGGCGAAATCGAGGCTTGCGTCAAGCCTGGCGCTGTAGCCCGCGTGTTCGATTCCGACGCCCTGCACGATCAAGTCGCCCGATGCGGTCGCCTGCGTCGAGCTGCGCCGGAGGTCGAGGCGCCCGCTGAAGCTTGCCGCCGTTCAGCAGGGCCGTCGCGTCGGCGAGCGCCAAACGGTCGCGATCCATCTGTAGCCGCGCGCTCATCGCCCGGCCGACGCCGACGCCGAGATCGAGCGCGCCGATGCTCAGCGCGACGTCGAGGCTCGGCGGCGTCAACAGCGCGGTAGCGAAATGGGCGTCCGGCCAGACCGCGCCGGGCCGCGCCGGCGCCGGGCGGCCGAGGACAAGCGACAGCAGGGCGCCGAGCGAGGCGCGGTCAAGCGCGATCGCGCCGGTGATCGCGGCTGGCGCCGGCGTGGCGAGCGGGGCGTCTGAGTTCCATAACGGCGCGGCGGCGAGTTCGCCGTGGAGGCGCGCCCCCGCGAACGAACCCGTCAGCGCCGTCCATCGCGCGCCGTCCGGGCCGGCCTCGAAATCCGCGGCGAGGTCGGCGGGCGCTGTCGCGCCCGCCGACGCCAGCCCCAAAGCGGCGAGCGCCGGCAGGAGATCGGCGCTCTTCAGCGTCAGCGGCCCGGCGATCTGCGCTACCAGCGCCTCGGGGCGAAAGGCGCCGCTCCACGTCAGGTTGGTTCCCCCCAAGGCCAGGCGCGCGTGGCCGTCGAAACCGCGATCCCATCGCCCGGTCCCGCTGAGCGAAAGCGCGGCGGAAGCGACGGGACCGGGCGGCGTTTTGAGGCCAAGCTTTCGCAAAAGGCCGCCGGCGTCGGAAGTGTCGAGCGTCGCCTGCGCTGCGATGGCGTCGACGGGCGCCGGCGCCTGCGACAGGGTCAACGCGAATCGCGCGCCGGCGACGGCGCCCTCGCTTTTGAGGAAATCGAATCCGAACGGCCCCTGGAGCGGCGGTCCCTCGCGGCGCGCCTCGAAGGTCGCCTTGGCGGAGCCAAGGTCATCGGCGCGTTGCAGGAGCCAGCGCGTCATTGGGCTCGGCGCGGCCCGGGCGAGCAAGGCCGCGAAATCGCTCAGGCGGCCGGCGTCAAGCTTGACGCGCGCCCAGCGCCGCGAGGGCGAGGTCTCGCCTTGCGCCTCGATCGAGGCGCCGCCGAAGTCGGCGAGCGACAATTGCTTGAGCGCGAAGGTGTGGGAGTCCTTGACGGCGCGTACGGTCAGCGAGCCGCCGCTGACCGAGGCGAGGCCGACGCGGGCGACGCGCAACGCATCGGCTTGCAGTCGGAAATCGAGGTCGGTGGCGCCGAGCCAATCGAGACCGGCCTCGACGTTGGGAGCGGCGTCGATGTCCACAGCGGGGCTCGCCAGATCCAGATAAAGCCGCCCCCTTCGTTCCGCCGTCGGCAAGCGGTAGACCACGCTGCCGTCGAAGCGCGACGCCGCCACGCCAAGTTTTAAGCCGCGCACTGAATAGCCCTCGGCGGACATCTCGATGTCGCCCTCGGCGGCGATGTCGCCTTGCGGCAGCGCCGCCCCGAGCGCCACCAGCCGCGCGGCGAAGTCCGGCTGACCTTCGCCGATCCAGGCGCCGAGCGCCGCGAAATCCGCAACGTCGCCCGTTCCGCGCCCACGAAGAATCGGCGCGGGCCCCAGCTCCAGCGCGCCGTCGAGCGTCACCCGTCCGCGCCCCGGCAGTCCGCTGGCGAATTTGAGCGGCATGGCTCCGTCGGACGCGCCCGAAAGCGAAAACTCCGGCGCGACGAGCGTGCGCGCGCCGACAAACGCGGCGCGGGCTTGCAGTTTGAGCGAGAATTGCCGCACGGGCGCGTCGCGACCGAGCGCCTGGCGAGTGAGCGCTTCGAAAACTGCCGCCGCACGCGCGGGCGACACGAACGCCTGCTTATCCCTGCGCAGCAGGGCGTCGATATCCAGCGTCTTGGCTTTGAGATCGGCATCGAGCGCCGGCAGATCGCCGAAGCGCAGCGTCATGCGCCCTTGCGCCTCGAGGTCGCGCGCGTCCTCGCCGAGCCGAAACGCGCCATCGGCGATTGTCGCTTGGTCGCCGCTCGCCGTAAGCGCGCCGTCGATCCGCCACGGCCAGACGCCGCCGTCGAACGCCACGGCGTCGCCGCCGAGCTCGACTGTGCCGGCGAACGACGGCGCCGCGGCGAACAGGAGCCGTCCGTCTACAACCAACCGGGTGGCGCCCGAATTGATCTCCCCGCGCAGCGACAGCGTGTCGTCGGCGAAGGGTTCCGTGGCGAACTGGTAGTTTGCGCGGCCGTCGCCCGATAGCGCGAAATCGCCGCCGCCGCGATACGGCCCACGCGCCGAATCCGCCTCGCCGTCGAAGCTGACGTCGTGCAGGACGATCGGCGACGCGCCGGCGCGCTCGACCCGGATTTCCGCATGGTTTGCACGGATGTGGCCGAACGCCAGCCGCCCTTCCGTCGGCGGCGCGAAGCGTGGCCCGAGGCTTAGGGCCGGATGGTCGAAAGCCACGTCGTCGAGTTCGATCTTGCCGCCAAACAGGCTCGAGACGCCGAACTCGAAGCGCATCGACTGTCCGGTCAGCCACGGCGCGCCGGTGGGACCGATGGCGACGTCGGCGATTTGCAGATAGGGCGTCGGCAGCAGCCGCAACGAGATCGGGCCGGATATGCGGACCGGCGCTCCGATCCTTAGCGCGATGGCGCGGCCGACCATTTCCGGACGCGCCGACCAGTCGATCAATGGCGGCGCGACCAGCGCCACCGTGAGCGCGGTCACCAGCGCGACGGCGACAAAGGTGAGAAAATTACGCAAGGGCTCGCATGGACCGGCTTTTCGTCGCGCGCCCTAGTCCGAGACTTGGGCGGATGCGTGACGCCGTCAGTGGCCGAACATCGGCGCCGCCGCGGCGCAGTGGAGGCCGCCGTCGAGCGGGACCACCGCCCCGGTGGTGTAGGCCCCGGCGCGGCCGGTCAGATAGAGCAGAGTGCCGGCGAGGTCCGCCGGCGAGCCGACGCGGCCCATCGGCACGGCGCTGGCGGTCTGTGCGCGGCCCACCTCGGAGCCGATGGCGTACTTCGTCATATTGCTGGGAAACGGCCCCGGCGCGATGGCGTTGACGGTGACGTGCGCCGCCGCCAGTTCAGCGGCGAGAATGCGGGTTAGGTGATGCACCGCCGCTTTCGAGGCGGAATAGGCGTAGGCGTTCTCGGCTTGCGTCACCGTTCCCATCACCGAGCCGAGATTGACGACGCTCGCCGGCCGCTCCGCGCTGGCCACATTTTTCAGCATCGGCGTCAATTCGCGTGTGAGCTGGAACAGGCCCGGTGACATTGACCGCCAGCACGCGGTCGAACGCCTTCCAGGGATAGCTTTCGTAGGGCTCGCCCCAGCTCACGCCGGCGTTGTTGACGAGAATATGCAATTCGCCCGTGCGCTGCCGAACTTCCTCGGCGAGCGCCGCCGACGCCGGCCTCGCTCTGCACGGTTCCGCCAAATCCCTCGCAGGGCCCGATGGCGGACAGTTCCATCGCCGCCGCCTCGCAGACCTCGCGCCTTGCGCGAGGCGATCAGCACCCGCGCCCCGGCCGACAGCAGCGCCTCGGCGCAGACGCGGCCGAGCCCGCTCCCGCCGCCGGTGACGAGGGCGACGCGGCCTTGTACGGAGAACAGGTCGGGCAGGGAGAACATGCGGGGGCCGTCCTTTGCGGGGCAGATCGCCCAGCTATAGCAGGCAAAGCCTTCCGAGGAAGCGTGGGTTGGGCTGGCGTTCGGGATCTGAGCGCGGACCTCTGCGGACGAGGAGCGAGGGTCATCTTCAGACGATCAGGCGATGGCGAAGCCGTACGTAAATCCAGCGACCGCCGCGGCCCCGCGTTGCCGAGCGCCGCGAAACCGGCTTAAAGCAACCGCTAACTGGGAGGAGACAAATGGCCGACTTCAAGTCCGCCGCATTGGCGCTCGTATTCACGCTTGCCGGCTTCGCCGCCCGCGCCGACTCGCCGCCGCTCAAGATCGGCGTGCTGACCGACGAATCCGGCCCCTTCGTCGATTCCGGCGGCCCCGGCTCTGTCGCCGCGGCCGAAATGGCGGTCGAGGATTTCGGCGGCGAAGTGCTCGGGCGCAAAATCGAGATCGTCCACGGCAATACGCTCAACAAGCCCGACGTCGCGGGGGCGATCGCGCGGCGCTGGTTCGACGTCGAGGGCGTCGACGCGATCACCGACCTTCCCGTCACGCCCGTCGCCTTCGCCGTGCAGGCGCTCGCCAAAGAAAAGAACCGCACCGTGCTCATCACCGCCGGCGCCACCACCGACATCACCTACAAATATTGCGCCATCGGCTCATCGCACTGGGCCGACGACACCTACGCGATGGCCACCAGCATCGCCAAGGCGGAGACCGCGACCGGCGCCAAGACCTGGTATTTCCTCACCGTCGACACCGCCTTCGGCGCGGCCTTGCAAAAGACGACAACCGATGTCGTGGCGGCGGCCGGCGGCAAGGTGCTCGGCTCCGTCAAATATCCAATCAACGCGCCGGATTTCTCCTCGCTGTTGTTGCAGGCGCAGGCTTCCGGGGCGGAGAAGATCGGGCTCGCCAGCGTGGGCGCCGACCTCGACAATCAGATCAAGCAGGGCGCGGAATTCGGCATCGGCAAAGACGGCAAACAGGCGATGGTCGGGTTTCTCGTCTATATCCAGGACATCCAGGCGCTCGGCCTCAAGGTCGCGCAAAACCTCAATCTCACCTCCGGCTTTTACTGGGACCAAAGCGACGAAGCCCGCGCGTTCGCCAAGCGCTTCTTCGCCTCGCAGCATCAAATGCCGTCGCGCAACCACGCCGCGATTTATACCGCCGTCACGCACTACCTCCAGGCGATCAAGGCGGCTGGAACGGACGATGCGGCCGCGGTCGGCAAAGCGATGCGCGCCGCGCCCATCGACTATTTCGGCCATCCCGCCAAGATGCGCGGGGACGGGCGCGTGCTGTACGATCTGACGCTCTACCGTGTGAAGACGCCGGCTCAATCCAAGGCGCCGTGGGACTTTTACGAGAAGGTGCGCGACATTCCCGCGACGGAAGCGTTCAAGCCGCAGAATTCGGCAGTCTGCGGCCCCTAGGCGCGACTTGAGAACTCGCCGTCGATCCGTACACGCTTGTCAACGGCCGCGCCCGAGTCGCAGAACGGCTGGCGTTTCTGACTGTCCGCCGGAATGTGTTAGGCTCCCCACAAGGCCAGGACGTCTCGATGCGCTTTGCGGAGAATAGATTGTCGCGAACCCACGGGGGCTTCACCTATGGGGTCGATGAGAAGTCATGCGATCGCCCAAGGCTTGTTGAAGCCACGGTAATGAACCCGCCCCCCACCCCTCGCACGCCCGGGGCTCCGCTTCTGAAAGCGACGCCGAATCCCGCTGCCGAGCCCAGCCGCGAAGCTTTGCTGGCGCAATTGGCCGAGTGCCAGCGCGAACTGGAAATGGCCAGGGAGCGCCAGACGGCGACGGCCAACGTGCTCAAAGTCATCAGCCGCTCCGTCTCCGACGCGCGGCCGGTGTTCGAAGCGATTCTCGACTCCTGTCAGCGCCTGTTCGGCCTAGAGGCCGTCGCGATCTACCTCGTCGAGGGCGAAGTCGCGCGCGGCGTGGCGCAGAGAGGCTGGTACGGCGGCGACTGGGGGAAGGACACGACGCCGCTCGCGGGAAGCTCAACCGGCCAAGCCATCGCCGAACGCCGCGCGATCCATTTCGTCGACCTCGCCGACAAACCCGACTTGCCGGAAAAGTATGTAAGCGCCATTCGCGAGGCAGGCGGCCTGACGGTGCTCTATGCGCCGATGTTGGCCGAAGAGCACGGCGTCGGCTCCATCGTCTTGTCCCGCAAGCCCGCCAAGCCTTTCACGGACAGGGAGATCGCGTTCATTCAGAGTTTCGCCGACCAGGCGGCGATCGCGATCCAGAACACGCGGCTGTTCGACGAAACAAGGGGGGCGTTGGAGCGACAGAAGGCCTCTGCCGACGTGCTCAGCGCCATCGGCCGTTCCGTGGCCGACGCGGCGCCGGTGTTCGCGGAAATCCTCAATGCGGGTCAGCGCCTGTTCGGCGCGGAAGAGATGGGCATTTATACGGTCGGCGCCGACCAGATGGTGCGCGTTGCGGATTGGCGCGGCGTGCGCCACGAGGAAGTGCTGAACGATGTCACGCCGCTCGCCGAGAGCGTGACCGGGAGGATCATCCGCGAACGGCGCCCGCATCACATTCCCGACCTCGAGGCCGAACCTAACTTGACGCCGACTGTTCGCGAGCGCGTCGAACGTCTCGGCAGCGCGTCGTTGCTGTATGCGCCGATGTTGTGGGAGGAGCGCGGCCTCGGTTCGATCCTCGTTGTTCGCGCGCCGGTCCGGCCTTTCAGCGAACGCGAAATCGAGCTTTTGCAAACGTTCGCCGATCAGGCCGCGATCGCAATCGAGAACGCGCGGCTGTTCAACGAAACGAAGGAAGCGCTGGAGCAGCAGACCGCAACCGCCGACGTGCTGAAAGTCATCAGCCGCTCGGCCTTCGATCCGCAAGTCGTGCTGGAGGCGCTTGTCAACTCGGCGATCTCGCTCAGCGGCTCCACGAACGGCATGATCTGGGACTGCCAAAACGGCGTCATGCACGCTCGCGCGTTCGCGCAAGGCGAAGACCGCGCCGACTTCATCTCCTACATGCACGCCCATCCGCAGCAGGCCGGTCGGGGTTCGACCGCCGCACGCGTCGCCTTGACCGGCGAGGTGCAGAATATCGCCGACGTGCGCGAGGACCCCGACTATTCGGAGGACTTGCGCCGAACCGTGCAAACCCGCGCCACGCTCGGCGTGCCGATGAATCGCGGCGATGAACTCGTCGGCGCCATCGTCATGTCGAAGCCCGATCCTGGCGCCTATCCGCAGCGGATCGTCGAACTCGTCAAGACCTTCGCCGATCAGGCCGTCATCGCCATCGAGAATGCGAGGCTGTTTGAAGAGGTGGAGGCCCGCACGCGCGACCTCTCCGAGGCATTGCAGCAACAGACCGCCACCGCCGACGTGCTGAAGGTGATCAGCCGCTCGGCGTTCGATTTGCAGGCGGTGCTCGATACGCTCACCAACTCGGCCGTCGAACTCAGCGGCGCGTCGAGCGGCGTCATCGCCTTACGGGACGGCGACGCCTATCACTATCGCGCCTTCTCCTCGACCATGACGGCCGAATTCCAGAAGTTTCTGCGGGAACATCCGCCGGTTCCTGGGCCGGGCTCGGGCGCCGGGCGGGCGATCCTGTCGGGCCGGGTCGAGATGATCGCCGACGTTCTCGACGACCCCAGCTACGTCTTGCCCGCCCAGAGTTTGAACAGAACGCGTTCGATCCTCGCCGTGCCCCTACTGCGAGACGACCGTGTGGAAGGCGCCTTCGTCGTCACGGGCGCCAAGCCCGGGCTATATCCGCAACGCCAGATCGAACTCGTGCGCACGTTCGCCGACCAGGCCGTGATCGCGATCGGGAATGTCCGCCTGTTTGAAGAGGTCCAAAGCCGCACCCGCGATTTGACGGAGGCGCTGCAAATGCAGACCGCGACTTCGGAAGTGCTGAAGGTCATCAGCCGCTCGGCGTTCGATTTGCAGACCGTTTTCAACACGCTCATCGCCTCCGCAGTCTCGCTATGCGGCGCGCTCGACGGGACGATCTTCCTGCGCGACGGCGACGTTCTTCGCTATCGCGCGACCTCGGCGGTTTCGGCGGCGTTGGCCGAATTTTTCAACGCCCATCCGGCAACCGCGGGGCGGGGGTCGCTCGTCGGTCGCCTCATGCTCTCCGGCCAAGTCGAGTGTGTCCCAGACGTACTCGAAGACAAGGAATATTTGGTTCCTGCATTCGGGCTCAATCATTATCGGACGCGCGCGCTGCTTGGCGTTCCGCTGTTGCGAGACGGCAAGGTCGAGGGGGCGCTCGTCCTTGCCCGTGGCGAGCCGGGCCAGTTCACGCCGCGCCAAGTCGAGCTCGTCCAAACTTTCGGCGATCAGGCGATCATCGCCATCGAGAACGCACGGCTGTTCGGTGAGGTGCAAGCGCGTACGCGCGACCTCTCCGAGGCGTTGCAGCAACAGACCGCCACCGCCGACGTGCTGAAGGTGATCAGCCGCTCGGCGTTCGATCTCCACACAGTGACGAGCGCGATTCTGCAAACTGCGGCGCAATTGTGCCGCGCGCCGCTCGGCACGCTTCACCTTCGCGATGGCGACGTTTGTCGCCTGACGACTCAATTCGGCTTGCCCGAGGCGTTTGAGCGCGTCGCCCGGGAAAATCCCATGCCGGTTCGCTACCCCTTGCACTCACGCCGGGAGGCGCGCGCCGGCGAATACGCGCAGTTCGCCGACGCCTGGAGCGACCCGGACTATATCTACAAAGCGGTCGCGAAGACAGGCGGCTATCGCGCCATCATCGTCATACCGATGATGCGCGAAAACGAGCTGGTCGGCATTTTCAGCCTCGCGCGTCCTGAGCCGGAAGCGTTCTTGCAGAGTGAAATCAAGCTCGTCCAGACCTTCGCCGATCAAGCGGCGATCGCTATCGAGAACGTGCGACTGTTCGACGAAGTCAACAGCAAGACCGACGATCTGACCGAGGCGCTGCGGATGCAGACCGCGACCTCCGACGTGCTGAAGGTCATCAGCCGCTCGGCGTTCGATCTTCAGGCCGTATTCAACACGCTGGTCACGTCCGCGGTCGATCTTAGCGGCGCGATGACCGGCACGATCTGCGTTCGCGACGGCGACATCTATCGTTACCGCGACACCGTCGGCGCGGAGCATACGAGTGCGCTCGCTCGATATCTCAGGGAGCATCCGGCGGTTCCCGGGCGCTCGACCATCGCCGGCCGCGTCCTGCTCTCGGGCAAGGTCGAGCGCATTCCCGATTGCCTCGCCGACCCCGAATATGTCGTGCCGATGGGGACGCTCGCATCGAACGTGCGTTCGCTGCTCGGGGTGCCGTTGCTGCGAAAGGACGGAATCGAAGGCGCCATCATATTGACGCGCGCCGAGCCCGGCGAGTTCACCGAGCGGCAGATCGAGATCGTCCAGACCTTCGCCGATCAGGCGGTGATCGCGCTGGAAAACGTGCGATTGTTCGACGAGGTGCAGGCGCGGACGCGCGAGCTTTCGGAATCGCTGAAGCAACAAACAGCGACCGCCGACGTTTTGAAGGTCATCAGCCGATCGGCGTTCGATCTTCAGGTCGTGTTAGAGACGTTGATCCGGTCCGCGGGCGAACTCTGCGAGGCCGATAGGGGCGTCATCTGGTTGCGCGAGGGCGATCTGTACCACGCCCGCGCCATGGCGGGTCACAGCGAAGAGGCCGTTCGCGTCTTTAAGGCCAACCCGCGAAGGGTCACGGACAAATCGCTGGTGCCGCGCGTCGTGCGATCGGGACAGGTCGAGCATATCGTCGACGTTCTGCTCGAACCGGACTTTGAGCCGCCCGGCGGCGGCGCCATCAGCATGGACGCCCGCACTTTGTTGGGGGTGCCGCTGCTGCACGGCGGCGAAGTCGAGGGCGTGTTCACGCTGACCCGAGAACCCGCCCGTGCCTTCAATTCGCGCCAAATCGAGATCGTGCAAACCTTTGCCGATCAGGCGGTGATCGCGATCCAGAACGTGCGTCTGTTCGAGCAGGTGCAGTCGCGCACCCGTGAGCTCGAACAATCGCTCGCCGACCTTAGGAGGACACAGGATCGGCTGGTGCAGTCAGAAAAGCTCGCCTCGCTTGGCCAGCTCACGGCCGGCATCGCCCACGAGATCAAGAACCCGCTCAATTTCGTCAACAATTTCGCGGCCCTGTCGCGTGAGTTGCTGGACGAAATGCGCGAGACGCTCGACGCGCTGCCGGCGTCGGCGCGCGCGGAGGCGGACGAACTGATGGGCATGATCGACTCCAACCTCGACAAGGTCGTCCATCACGGCAAGCGCGCCGATTCCATCGTCAAGAATATGCTGCTGCACTCGCGGGAGGGTTCGGGCGAGCGTACGCGCGTAAATGTCAACGCCATGGTCGAGGAGGCGCTCAGTCTCGGCTATCACGGCGCGCGCGCGGAAAAGCCCGGCTTCAACGTGACCATCGAAAAATCGCTCGACCCCGAAGCCGGCGAAGCCGATCTTTATTTGCAGGAAATCACCCGGGTGCTGCTCAATCTGATCGGCAACGGTTTCTACGCCGCCGCCAAGCGCCGAGAGAGCGAAGGCTCCGACTATCAGCCGACGCTGACGGCCGCGACCCGCTCGCTCGGCGCCAGCGTCGAAATCCGCATTCGCGACAATGGCGTCGGAATTCCCGCCGAAGTGCGCGAAAAAATGTTCGATCCGTTTTTCACCACCAAGCCCGCGGGCGAAGGCACTGGGCTTGGCCTCAGTCTCAGCCACGACATCGTCGTCAAGCAGCACGGGGGCGCAATCGAGGTCCAGACGGAGCCCGGCCGCTTCACCGAGTTCATCGTCACGCTGCCGCGCGAAAGCGCGAAACACTGAGCGCGCCGATTGGGCGGCCGAGCCGATTAGAAGTCGCAGGCGATCCCCTTGACTTCCCAATCGCCGTAGCGTGCGGGATCGAGGCCGCCGCGCCCGCCGATCTCGGGCGGCCTTTGCGCTTTCTCGGCCTCGCGGCGCGCCCGGGCTTCGGCGAGCGCGCGCTTGGCGGCCTCCGAAAGCTCACGCTGCGGCTCTTCGGCAACATCGTTCATAAGTGAAGATTTAGGCCGTTCGAGGCTCGCCTGCCAGGGGGGTAGCCGTGCTAAGAGGTCGCGATTAAGCGATTCGGCGAGGGTGAAGTTTGCGGCCGATCCATCCCGCGGTAAGGAAGAGCGCGGGCGCGCAGCGCCCGCCGCCTCCCGAAGCGACCCCAGGATATGTGCCCCGTTGGGTGGCCTCGCAGGCGATTAGCGATGCATTGACCTACGGGAAGCCGCTCGACGACCGCTTTCCTGTCGTCGACGGCGAAGCCGCTCCACAAGTTCTCGATCCGCGCGACAAGGCGCTTGCTCGCTCCATCGCGACGGCCGCGATGCGGCGGCTTGGGACGATCCGCAAAGCCCTTGCCCGCTTTCTCGAAAAAGGAATGCCGCGCAAGGCCGGACCGCTGGAGTCGACGCTGATCGCGGCCGCGGCGCAAGTGCTGTTTCTGGAAGTCTCCGACCACGCCGCCGTCGACCTCGCCGTGCGCGCTGTGCGCGCCGATCCCGCGAGCGCTCCCTACGCGGCGCTGGCCAACGCGGTGTTGCGCAATATCGCCCGGGCGAAAGCCGAGATCGTCGGCGACGCCGATCCGCTCGACGACGTTCCCCCGTGGCTCGCGGCGCGCTGGAGCGCGCATTACGGCGAGGCGACCATGCGCGCCATCGCCATGGCTCACCTCCAGGAGCCGACGCTCGACCTTACGGTAAAGGGCGACCCCCAGGATTGGGCGCGCCGGCTCGGGGGCACGGTGCTGCCGACGGGCTCGGTGCGCCTCGAAACGCATATGCCGATCCCGGAGCTGGAGGGGTTTGCGGAAGGCGAATGGTGGGTGCAGGACGCCGCCGCCGCCCTGCCCGCGCGGCTGCTGCCGATCTCGCCCGGCGATCGGGCGGTCGATCTCTGCGCCGCGCCCGGCGGCAAGACGGCGCAACTCGCGCTGCGCGGCGCGCGCGTCTCCGCGCTCGACCGTTCCGCACAACGGCTGAAGCGTGTCGCCTCCAATCTCGAACGGCTTAAGCTCGAAGCCGAGCTTGTCGTCGCCGATGCGGCGAGCTACGACGCCCCGCCGTTCGACGCGGTTCTCATCGATGCGCCCTGCACGTCCACCGGCACGATCCGCCGTCATCCCGACGTCGCCTGGACCAAGCGTCCCTCCGACATCGCCGCGCTCGTAAAAATCCAAGCCGCGCTGCTGTCTCGAGCGGTCGCGCTCACCAAGCGCGGCGGGACGATCGTCTATAGCACCTGTTCGCTGGAGTCCGAGGAGGGCGAAGCGCAGATTGCGGCGCTGCTGCGCCGTCATCCTGACGTGACTCGCGCGCCGATCGCTCCGGAGGAACTTGGCGGTCTGGCCGAGTGCGTGACGCCGCTCGGCGACCTGCGCACCCTGCCCAGCCATTTGCAGGCGGAAACCTCGCGCCAGTCCGGGCTCGATGGGTTTTACGCCGCCAGGCTCAGGCGGGGATAGTCAGCCGAATAGGCGCCGGTCGCGCTCGAGGGCGGCGACAATATGATCGTGCGCGGCGCGAATGCGGCCGAGACCGCGCGTGTCTTCGTGTGTGACAATCCAGTACGTCCGCGAAGCCGCGCGTTCCGGCAGGACGCGTTTGAGATCGGCGAAGCGGCGGGCGATGAAATCATGCACCACCGCCAGCCCCACCCCGGCGCGTGCGGCCTCGACTTGCGTGACTGCGCTCGCACATTCGAATTGCGTCGGCGCGCCGCCGAACAGTTCCCGCACATAGTCGAGTGCGCTGGAAAATGCGTATTCCTCGACGTAACCGATGAGCCGATGGCCGGAAAAATCCAGCGCCGGGGCGCCGTGCGCTTCGAGATAGGCGGCGCTTGCATAGAGACCGAGCGTATAGTCCGTGAGCTTGCGCGCCACGAACCGGCCGGACTCCGGCTTGTCCAGACCGACGACGATGTCGACCTCGCGTCGCGCAAGCGGCGTCAGCCGCGGCAGAGGCAGCAGTTGCACTCGCAAGGCCGGGTTTTTCGCAATGAACGGCCCCAGGGCTTCGGCCAGATAATAGGTTGAGAACCCGTCCGGCGCGCCGATCCGGACATCCCCCGCCAGTTCGACGTCGAGCCCCGAGACTTCGCCTTGCGCATGCAGAAAGGCGCTCTCCATCTGCTCGGCCGCGGCGAGGAACCGCTCGCCGGCGCTCGTCAGGCGGGCCCCGGTTGTGCGTCGGTCGAAGAGCTTGGCGCCGAGCGCTGTCTCCAAGGCTGCGACGCGGCGGCTCGCAGTCGCATGATCGAGATGAAGCCGCTTGGCGCCGGCGACGAACTGCCCAGCGCGGGCGACGGCGAGAAAGACGCGGACGTTGTCCCAGTCCACGATCAATCCTTCCGCACAGGCGCCTCGAGAGACTTGATCCGAGCCTCGATGCGGTCATAGAAACCGGACCGACCCTTCGGCTCAGGATTTTCGCGTGCGAACGTCGCTCGCTCATCGGGGTGAGGGTGCCCGCACCGTTCGTCGAATTCGCGCCACAGCGGTTGCATCGCGCACTCCCGGAAAATGAGAATATCGCCGCGATGCTTAGCACATTGCTGCACAACGGATGCGCATTCTCTGCGATTGCTGTGCAAGATTTCGAAGCGCATAAGGCTTTTACGAGAGCAACAAAAGGGAGCGGAACATGATCGAGTACGGGCATTTCATCGGCGGCAAGGCCGTCGCCGGCAAGTCCGGGCGCAGCAGCGAAGTGTTCCAGCCGATGGACGGCACAGTGCGAGCCCATGTCGCGCTGGCGTCGGCGGAGGAAATGCGCGCGGCGGTCGTTAACGGCAAAACCGCGCAGGTCGCCTGGGGCGCCACCAACCCGCAGAGACGCGCCCGCGTGATGATGAAATTCTACGAACTCATCGTCGCCCACATGGACGAACTCGCCGACATCCTCGCCCGCGAACATGGCAAGACAATCGTCGACGCGAAGGGCGACATTCAGCGCGGCATCGAGGTGCTGGAGTTTTCGTTCGGCGTCCCGCATCTGATGAAGGGCGAATTCACCGACAACGCCGGACCCGGCATCGACACCTATTCGATGCGCCAGCCGCTCGGCGTCGTCGCGGGAATCACCCCGTTCAACTTCCCCGCGATGATCCCGCTGTGGAAGCTCGCCCCCGCAATCGCTTGCGGCAACGCCTTTATCCTGAAGCCGTCCGAGCGCGATCCCGGCGTGCCGATGCGGCTTGGCGAATTGTTCGTCGAGGCGGGCGGACCTCCGGGCATCCTCAATGTGGTGAACGGCGACAAGGTCGCGGTCGACGCGATCCTCGACGATCCCGACATTTCGGCGATAGGCTTCGTCGGTTCGACGCCGATCGCCCAGTACATTTATTCGCGCGGCACGGCCTCGGGCAAACGGGTGCATTGCTTCGGCGGCGCTAAGAACCACATGGTCGTCATGCCCGACGCCGACATGGACCAGACGGTCGATGCGCTGATGGGCGCCGGATACGGCTCGGCGGGCGAGCGCTGCATGGCGGTTTCGGTTGCGGTGCCCGTTGGCGAGAAGGCGGCGGAGGAACTCGTCAAGCGGCTCATCCCGCGCGTCGAATCCCTGAAAATCGGCCCGTCCACCGACCCCTCGGCCGACTATGGCCCGCTCGTCACGCGAGAGGCGCTGGCGCGCGTCAAGGGCTATATCGACATCGGCGTGAAGGAGGGTGCAAAGCTGGCTGTCGACGGGCGCGGTTTCAAAATGCAGGGCTACGAGAACGGCTACTATCTCGGCGGCTCCTTGTTCGATCATGTCACCAAGGACATGCGCATCTACAAGGAGGAGATTTTTGGCCCAGTCTTGAGCGTTGTACGCGCCAAGGGCTACGAAGAGGCGCTGTCGCTCTGCAACGACCACGAATACGGCAACGGCGTCGCCATCTTCACCCGCGACGGCGACGCGGCGCGGGACTTTTCGAGCCGCGTGCAGGTCGGCATGGTCGGCGTCAACGTGCCGATCCCCGTGCCGGTGGCGTACTACACGTTCGGCGGTTGGAAGCGTTCGGGCTTCGGCGACTTGAACCAGCACGGGCCGGATTCGATCCGCTTCTACACAAAGACCAAGACCGTGACGTCGCGCTGGCCCAGCGGCGTCAAGGGCGGCGCGGAATTTTCCATTCCGACAATGAAGTGAGGTTTGTCTGAGGGGCCGGAGAGCGTTATGCTTCGGCCCATGACCGCCCTGCCTAAGTCCAAGATGACCGTCGACGACTATCTCGTCTGGGTCGAAGCCCAGGGCGGCCGCTGGGAGCTGATCGACGGCGAACCCATAAGGGCGGAGTCCGAACGCGTCGAGCATTCGGAGATCAAATTCGCCGCGGGCTTGGCGCTCCACGAAGCGATACGCCGGGCCAAGGCGCCCTCGTCAGACTCTCCCAGACGGGGCGGCCGTCCGGATCTCTAAGATGACTGCGTTCGAACCCGACGTCATGGTCCGCTGCGGGCCGCGCCTGCCGCGCGGAGCGCTCGAAATTCCCGATCCCGTCATTGTCGTAGAGGTTCTGTCGCCGAGTTCGGCGGGGCGGGACTATGGCGAGAAAGTCGACGGCTATTTCAGCGTGCCGAGCGTCCAGCACTATCTCATTCTTTCGCCTGAACACCAGAAAATCGTGCATTGCCGGAGGGGTCAGGGCGACGTGATCGAGCGTCGACTGATCGCCTCTGGTGTTCTGCGTCTCGACCCACCGGGTCTGGAGATAGACGCAAGATCACTATTTTCGGCGGAGTGAGCACCGGGTCACGCGGCTAACCGCCAGGCGCAAAGGCGGCGCGGACGATCTCGATAAGCAGCCTTTCGTCGGTCACCAGGAGCGACGGGACACCCGCGCCCCGGCCGGCTTCGAGGTCGGACGGCCGGTCGCCGAATAGCCGGCAATGCGCGGCGTCGAGCCGATAGGCGGACAGAAGATCTTCGATCATCCCGCTCTGCGGTTTGCGGCAGGCGCATTCCCGGCGGTAGGGCCCGACTTCGCCCTCGGGGTGGTGCGGACAATAGCGGAAGGCGTCGATATGCGCGCCCTCGAAAGCGAGCGCAGTCTGCATATGCGCATGCAAATCCTGCACATCCGCTTCGGCATATAACCCTCGCGCGACGCCCGACTGGTTGGTGACGACGAACACCAAAACGCTGAGGCCGTTGAGCCATTTGACGCTTTCGATCGCCGTCGGTCGCCAGATAAAATCTTCGTAGCGGCGCACGTAGCCGGAATCGACGTTAAGCACGCCGTCGCGATCAAAAAAGGCGGCGCGGCGAGCGCTTTCAGCTTCGCACGAGAAAGACATGCCGTTCCGTCCGGCTGTCGCGTAGCCGTTTCGCCCCAAGTGCGGCTCCACGCAAAATGTTGTCGCCTAACAATGCGGCGCCCTCTAGCGATATTGCGCTGCAATATCTATGCTAGGCCATTG
Organism: uncultured Pseudomonadota bacterium; assembly: GCA_963835115.1. Classification (GTDB taxonomy): domain Bacteria; phylum Pseudomonadota; class Alphaproteobacteria; order Rhizobiales; family Beijerinckiaceae; genus Roseiarcus. The sequence goes on along the minus strand of CAWIEP010000025.1, from coordinate 8,427 downwards.
TAAGGAGATTGTCATGGTCGCTCGCCCGCGTCGCAGCGTGCTTTATTTGCCGGGATCGAATGAGAAAGCGATGGCGAAAGCGCGCGAATTGCCCGCGGACGCCATCGTCCTCGACCTGGAGGATTCCGTCGCCCCCGATGCGAAACCGCAGGCGCGCGAGCGAATCGTCGAGGCGCTGAAGTCCGGCGGTTTCGGCGCGCGGGAAATGTTGATCCGGGTTAACGGCGTCCATACGCCTTGGGGCGAAGCTGACTTGGAAGCGGCGGCGGCGGCGGCTCCAGACGGCGTGCTGCTGCCCAAGGTCGACGGCCCCGGAACGGTCATGCACGCCGCCCGGTTCCTGCGCTCCGCGCCGGAAAAGACCCGGCTTTGGGCGATGATGGAGACGCCGAACGCGATGCTGAACGCGGCGTCGATCGCCTCGATCGCCGCCGACCCCGCGTCGCGGCTGGAGGCGCTGGTGCTCGGTCTCAACGATCTCGCGAAGGAAACCCGCGCGCGTCTGACTCCCGGCCGGCCAGCGTTCGCGCCTTGGCTGGCGACGTGTGTCGCTGCCGCGCGCGCGCACGGCTGCGACGTGATCGACGGCGTCTATAATGACATCAAGGACCTCGACGGCTTTCGCGCGGAATGCCAGCAGGCGCTCGATTTCGGCTTCGACGGCAAGACACTGATCCATCCGAGCCAGATCGACATCTGCAACGAGACTTTTGCGCCGACGCCGGCCGAGATCGCCCACGCCCGGGCGGTGATCGCGGCGTTCGAATTGCCGGAGAATCATGGCAAGGGCGTAATGCAGATCGACGGCAAGATGGTCGAATTGCTGCATGCGCAAATGGCCAAACGCATCCTCGCCATCGCTGGGGCGATTGCCGGCCTGGCGGCCGCCTAAGGGGCGCAGGCCGCTTCTAGCAAATGGCGGCGGCGGCGCCGAAAGTGGCGGGATCGACGTAAGGGCGCCCGCTTGGAAAGGCCCCCGCAAAGGGATAGATGCGAAGCCCCTCCGACTTCGCTGCAAGGCCTTGGCATGAGCGAAACCGCCTCCCTCTTTCAATTCGGCCCCGACGCCACTCCTTACCGCAAGCTGACGTCTGACGGCGTCCGCGTTGAGACGGCGTTTGGCCACGACTTCCTCGTCGTTGAGCGCGAGGCCATTCGCGCGCTCGCGGAAGCCGCGATGGTCGACATTAATCATCTGTTGCGCCCCGGCCATCTCGCGCAGCTTGCGAAAATTCTCGACGACCCCGAGGCCACCGACAACGACCGCTTCGTCGCCTACGATCTCATGAAAAACGCCAATATCGCCGCCGGCGGCGTGCTGCCGATGTGTCAGGACACCGGCACCGCCATCGTGATGGGAAAGAAAGGCCGGCTTGTCCATACCGACGGCAGCGACGAGGCGGCGCTGCGCGAAGGGATTGGCGAGGCGTATTTGAAGAAAAACCTGCGCTACAGTCAAGTCGCGCCGCTGACGATGTTCGAGGAGAAGAACACCGGCGACAATCTGCCGGCGCAAATCGAGATCTATTCCGAAGGCGAGGACGCCTACAAATTCCTGTTCGTCGCCAAGGGCGGCGGCTCCGCCAACAAGACGTTTCTCTATCAGGCGACGCCGTCCATCCTCACTCACGACAGGATGTTGGCGTTTCTGAAGGAAAAAATACTCACCCTGGGCACTGCCGCCTGCCCGCCCTATCATCTGGCCGTGGTGATCGGCGGCACGAGCGCGGAGCAGACGCTGAAGACAGTGAAACTCGCCTCGACCAAATATCTCGACACGCTGCCGACCGAGGGCGACCGCACGGGCCGCGCCTTCCGCGATCTCGGGCTGGAGGCGGAGATTTTCAAGCTGACGCAGAGCCTCGGCGTCGGCGCGCAATTCGGTGGCAAATATTTCTGTCACGACGTGCGAGTGATTCGGCTGCCGCGTCACGGCGCCTCGCTGCCGATCGGTCTCGGCGTCTCCTGCTCAGCCGACCGGCAGGCGCTCGGAAAGATCACCCGTGACGGCGTTTTCCTCGAGGAATTGGAGCACGACCCCGCCCGTTTCCTGCCTATTGTCGACGAGGCCAAACTGGGCGGCGAGGTGGTTCAGATCGACCTGAAGCGCCCGATGAAGGAGATCCTCGGCGAACTCGCCAAGTATCCGATCCGCACGCGCGTTTCGCTGACCGGGCCGATGATCGTGGCGCGCGACGCCGCCCACGCGAAAATACGCGAGCGGCTCGACCGCGGCGAGCCGATGCCCGACTATTTCAAAAACCATCCCGTCTATTACGCGGGGCCGGCGAAAACCCCGGCAGGTTACGCCTCGGGCTCGTTCGGGCCGACGACGGCGGGCCGGATGGACTCCTTCGTCGACCAGTTCCAAGCGGCCGGCGGGTCGATGGTGATGCTGGCCAAGGGCAACCGCGGCGCGGAGGTCAGGCGAGCCTGCGGCGAGCATGGCGGGTTCTATCTCGGCTCCATCGGCGGCCCCGCGGCGCGGCTGGCGCAGGACTGCATCCGGAAAGTTGAAGTGCTAGAATATCCGGAACTCGGCATGGAGGCGATTTGGCGGATCGAGGTCGAGGATTTCCCGGCCTTCATCATCATCGACGACAAGGGGAACGACTTTTTCAAGGAGCTGAATCTGGGGTGAGGCAAACAGCGTCCCGGCCGGTCGCCGAAATCCACGTTCAGTCTGCCAGGGCCTGCGCAACAAAGGTTTCGGAATCGGCGCAGAACTCACGCAACATATTGAAATGATCCGTTTCCTCCAGCCGGATCGGCTCGAGGCGATCCCTCACGATGCGCAGCAAGCGGGCGCCCGGATAAGCCTTCAACAACGGCGAATGCGTGGCTATAATGGCCTGAAGGCCCGATGGCTCGCCGACATTGCGAAGGAATTTGATGAACTCCAACTGACGCGCCGTCGACAAGGCCGATTCCGGCTCGTCAAGCAGATAAAGCGCGCGCCGGCGAAACCGCTCCCCGAAAAAGTGCAGAAAACCCTCGCCATGCGATTGCGAGAGGTAGCGCTGCGCCTCTAATTGCCCCCGGAGGCCCGTTAAGCAGCCGGTCGCGGCTTAGCCAAGTTTCGCGCCAAGCCGCCGCGCCAACACCCGGGTGCCGCGAGTCGCCGCTCCGCCCGGTCCCGGCAATGCGCGAATATCGCGCGCAACGAGATCATCGCCGCAGGCCGAGCAGCGGATGCGCGGGGTGAAACGGAAACCGCAGTGCTTGTGCGCAAAAACCATGGGCGGGCCCTCGGGCAGCGGCGCCCAGCGGTCGCCCCATGCGCTGAGAGCGACCAGCACAGGCACGAGGTCCGCGCCAGCCAGCGTCAACGCGTATTCGTAACGCACGGGTCGGTTCTGGTAGGGCTGGCGCGTCACGATCCCGTCCTTGGAGAGCGCGGCGAGGCGGCGGGTCAGCAGGTTGCGGGAAATGCCGAGATCTTCGACGAGATCGTCGAAGCGGGAGACGCCGAGGAACAGATCGCGAAGGATCAGCGGCGACCAGCCGTCGCCGATGCGATCGACCGTGCGGGCGATCGAGCAGCGCATGGCGGCGAAATCTGTGCGCTCCATAAAATCCCTCAAGTTGCGTTATTGAACTGACTGTGAGACACATAGTTCATCAACAGGACCGACCCTATGCACCATGCTCTCGTGCGTCGTCGAGTTCGAAAGATTCCTTCGCGGCGGTCAGTCGGGGCGACGCTCGCCCGGTGCTGGAGGGCCTGGCGCCGCGCTTCGAACATTATTTTCTGGGGGACCACGCTCTCGGCGGCGTACGCCATTCGCTCGTCGCCACCCGCCGGTGGTACGAGCGGCTATATAGGCTGTTGCCCGACATCGCCTTCGAGTTGCGCGCGATCCGCGTCAGCGGGCCGCCATGGAACACCCTTGTCGCGATCGATTGGATGGAAACGAACTCCGCGGGCGGCGTTCGAACTTATACCCCCGGCGTACATATCGTGCGGCTCGCTTGGGGGCGCATCACTTACCTCGGCATTTATCCGGACACGACCGGACTTATCGCCACGCTGCAAAGGCTCGCTGACGACGGCGTCGTGGAAGCGACGGCGCGGAAGATCGAGGGGTGAAAGACGGCGCCTAAACCGCGCCAGTCACGACTTTTCGCTGGGCGGCAGCCCAAATACCTGCGCCACGCTCATCCCCGACTCAAGCCCGGCGATCCATTCCGCCTCTTTGGCGACTTTGGCCTCGGCGTCAGCCAGGCGCGTGCGCACATGTTCCGACGTCAGCGTCGCGAGCCCATCGTCATCGCCCAGAATAAGATCGCCCGGCGCCACAAGCGCGCCGGCAATCTCGACCGCCACGTTGACTGAGCCGCGCTCTGCTCCGGTAGGGCCGCGCGGCGTCACCCAACGGGAAAACACCGAGAAATCGTCAAACTCCGCCAGCGTCGCGACATCCCGAATGGCGCCGTCGCAAAGCAGCCCGGCCGCGCCGCGTCGGCGCAAATATCCGCACAAAATTTCGCCGATCATCGCGAAGTCCCGCACGCCTTGCGCGGCGATCACCAACACGTCACCCGGCCCGACATATTCCAACGCATGCAGGACGGCGCCGAAATCCGGCGGCTCGCACAAGGCGGTCACGGCGCGCCCGAAAAGCGGCGGGTGCCGGCCGGGCGGGCGCAGGGGGCGGATCGCCGGATCGATCTGGCCGACGCCGAGATCAACGGCGATGGCGACCGGAATTTTTCGCCACGGCGCGATCTCGGCATCGCTCAACCGCCGCCGCGGGGTAGGATAGATCGTGACGGCCATTTCAATTCCCTCAGTCCGGGCGACTCACAAAGCTGTCGAGCACCATTTTGCGGCCGGCTTTGTCGAATTCCACCGTCAGCTTCGCGCCGTCGACCGCGGCCACCCGCCCTGGTCCGAATTTCGGATGAAACACCCGCTCGCCCGGCCGGTAGACCGAGGTTTCCGCCGCCAGCGCCAGCGCCCGACCCTCGATGACCCGCGGCGGCGCGGGGCGCTGATAGCCGGGCGATTGCGAACGCGCCTGCGCGCGCTTCCAGCCCGGCGTCTCATAGCGGCCGCCGGAAAACACCATCTCGTCAAAGCGCGAAGCCTGCGCATAGGTCGGCGGATCGGCAGCCTCGACGACCTCGACATGCGCTTCCGGCAATTCGTCGAGAAAGCGCGACGGCGGTGAGGATTGCCAGAGGCCGCGCACGCGCCGGTTGGAGGCGAAATAGAGCGCCACCCGGCGCCGGGCGCGCGTGATCCCGACATAGGCGAGGCGCCGCTCCTCTTCGAGGCCCGCCAGACCCTTGTCGTCAAGCGCGCGCTGATGCGGAAACAGCCCCTCTTCCCAGCCCGGCAGAAAAACGACGTCGAATTCCAGGCCCTTGGCGGCGTGCAACGTCATGATCGAGACGCGCGGACCGGCGTCGTCGCTGCCGGCGTCGGTGACCAGCGCGACATGCTCCAGGAAAGAGTTCGAGCGTTGGGAACTCGGCGATAGAGCGAACGAGCTCCTTAAGGTTTTCGAGCCGCCCCTCGGCTTCCGGCGTCTTGTCCGCCTTCCACATGTCGATGAGGCCGCTCTCTTCGACGACAACGCGGACGATCTCTTCCGGCGACGCCTTGAGCTCGCGCCAACGCTCGAAATCGGAGAGGAGGTCCCGCAGCACCTGCCGAGGCCGCGTCTTCAATTCGTCGGTCTCGATCATCGCGCGCGCGGTTTGCAGGAGCGATGTCGAGGACGCCCGCCCGGCGGCGTGTAGTTGCGCCAGAGTTGCTTCGCCCAGGCCGCGTCGGGGCGTGTTGTAGATGCGCTCGAAGGCGAGGTCGTCGTCAGGTTGCGCCACGAGACGCAGGTAGGCGAGCGCGTCGCGGATTTCCGCGCGCTCGTAGAAGCGCGGGCCGCCGATAACCCGATAAGGCACGCCGATCTCGATAAATCGTTCCTCGAATTCGCGCATCTGAAACGACGCGCGCACCAGGATCGCCATCTCGGCGAGCGACGCGCCGGCGCGCTGTTCAGCTTCGATCTCATCGCCGATTTCGCGCGCTTCGGCCTGACTGTCGTGCACCCCGCGCACGCTGGGCTTTGTGCCCGCCTCGGCGCCTGTGAACAGGGTCTTGCCGAGCCGCTTGCGATTATGCGCGATCAGACCCGAGGCGAGGCCTAAGATGTGGCCGGTAGAGCGGTAATTGCGCTCCAGGCGGATAACCGTCGCATCGGGAAAGTCGCGCTCGAAGCCCAAGATGTTCTCGACCTCCGCGCCACGCCAGCCGTAGATCGACTGATCGTCGTCGCCGACGCAACAAAGGTTTCGCCGCTTCTGCGCAAGAAGCCGCAACCAGAGATATTGGACCACGTTGGTGTCCTGGTATTCATCGACCAAGATGTAGCGGAAGCGGTCCTGATATTTTTCGAGCACGTCGGAATGCAGACGAAACAGCCGCAGCGATTCGAGCAGGAGGTCGCCGAAATCGACGGCGTTCAGCGTCTTCAGGCGTTCTTGATAGGCCGTGTACAGCTTGGCGCCGGCGCCGTTGGCGAAACTCGCCGCCTCGCGTGCGTTGACGTCGCCGGGCGCAAGGCCGCGGTTCTTCCAGTCGTCGATGCAGCCCGCCAGAGCTCGCGCGGGCCAACGTTTCTCGTCGATGTTCTCGGCCTTCAGGAGCTGTTTCAACAGGCGCAGCTGATCGTCGGTGTCGAGAATGGTGAAATTGGGCTTCAACCCGACAAGCTCCGCGTGGCGGCGCAGGATTTTTGCGCCGATCGAATGGAACGTGCCCATCCAGGCGAGGCCGTCGGGAGCGCCGGTTAGCGCCTCGACGCGCTCGCGCATTTCGCGCGCGGCCTTGTTGGTGAACGTGACGGCGAGAATCTCCTGGCCGCGGGCGCGACCCATCGCCAGAATATGGGCGATCCGCGTCGTCAGCACCCGCGTCTTGCCGACGCCCGCGCCCGCCAGAACCAGCACCGGACCCTCGAGGGTCTCGACGGCGCGGCGTTGCTCGGGATTGAGCGAAGCCAGATAGGGCGCACGCGGCGCAGCGCTGGCGCGCTCGGAGATCGAACGGCGGGCGGAAGATTTCGGCGGACATCGCGTTAAGATGCGCCTTCACCGCCCGCCGCGCAACCGCCGCGAGCGCAATATACCGTCAGTTCCAGTGATTGATCTGGATGATGGCGGGAGTGAGAATCGCGCAGAATAGACCGGGGAGGAAGAAAACGATCATCGGCACCGTCAGCGCCGGCGGCAGCGCCGCCGCCTTCTTTTCCGCCGCCGTCAATCGCGCCTCGCGGCTTTCCTGAGCCAGCACGCGCAGGGCGGCGCCGAGCGGGGTGCCGTATTTTTCCGACTGAATGAGCACTGTGGTCAGCTGTTTGATCGCGTCGATGCCCGTGCGTAGACTGAGATTCTCGAAGGCGACGCGGCGATTCTCAAGAAACGACATTTCCGCAGCCAGCAACGACATTTCCTCGGCAAGCTCCAGGCTCTCCGCGCCGATTTCCTGACCGACCTTGCGTACCGCGTGCTCGATCGACATGCCGGATTCGGCGCATATGATAAGCAAGTCCACCATATTGGGATAAGCTCTGTTCATCGCCTTCTTGCGCTTGCCGATCTTGTTGTTGAGGAAAATCTCAGGCGCCTTGATGCCTAGATAGGCGGCGAACACCGAGCCGCCCATCTTCATCATGAACGACCAATGCAAGTGGGCGAGGAAGAACAAGTAGACGAGACCGGCTAGAAAGAACACGATCGGCGCCGCCAGCCGGTAGGCGAGAAATGCATTCTCCGGGCCCTGGCCGCGAAATCCCGCCATCGCCAGCTTCATCTTGGCGGTGTCGGTGTTGAGCCAGGCGTCGAGATTGAGCCCCTCGACAAGCTGTTTGGAGAGACGGCCGGACTTGTGGCGCAGGCTGAGCTTGGGCTGGCTGCTCGACGCCAATAGCCGCTCGCGTTCGCGCTGGCGGATGCGCTCGCGTTCCGTCGACACCGCCCTGATGCGCCGGGCCATATCGTCTTTCTGCAACATCGGCATGAACGCCAGCAGCACCGTGGTGGCGCAGCCGACCGCAACCAACAGCGAAACAAGAAATCCGGGATCGGCTAACTTCGCGAGTATGTCGTCGATCATGGTCGCCGTTTCCTAGAAGTCGAAGTTGATCATCTTCTTCATCATGCCGCCGCCGATCGCCATCCAGCAAAGACCGATGATGGTCACAATGCGGCCATGGCTCGTCGAGAGCAGCAAACTCATGTATTTCGGCGCCGTAACGTAGAGCGCGCCGGTGACCATGAATGGCACGGCGCCGATGATGGCCGCTGAGGCGAGCGCCTCCATCGACATCGCGCCGATCTTGGCTCGCATCCGTTTGCGGTCGCGCACGGTCTTGGACAGATTGGCGATCGCCTCGCTCAGATTTCCGCCGGCCTTCGACT
>CAWIEP010000024.1:0-52425 GCA_963835115.1 uncultured Pseudomonadota bacterium | reverse complement strand
CGGGCACAATGAGCTTGTCGAAAATGTCAGGAGCGAAGGCGGCGTTGTGGGGGCTTCTGGTCGCTCTCGTCGTCTCGTTCGGCGTGCTCGCCAGCAGCGGGAACGCTTACGCTGAAGTTTCGCCGGTCGCCGACAAGATCATCGTCAGCGGCGCGAGCCGCGGCGACGCCGACGCCATCAAAGGCTATTTCACGGGGACCGACCAAACCAGCGTCAATCGCGCCGTCGCCGATCTCTCCGCCACCGGCATGTTCTCCAAGGTTTCGGCGAAGATCGTTGGCGACAAGGTCTTCGTCAGCGTCGTCGAGGGCGCGCAGATCATCAACCGCGTCGCCTTCGAGGGCAACAAGCAGCTGAAGGGCGACCAGCTCGCCGTCGAGGTGCAATCGAAGGCGCTACAGCGCCTTCAACAAGGCCGTCGCCGACGCCGACATTGACCGCATCAAGGAGGCGTTCAAGAAGATCGGCCGCAGCAACGTCACCGTCACCTATCGCCTCGTCACCTTGCCGAACGGCCGCGTCGATCTCGTCTTCAAAATCGAAGAGGGCGAGAAGACGGGCGTCAAGTCGATCGTCTTCATCGGCAACAACAACATCTCCAACTGGCGGCTGAAAAGCCTGATGCAGTTGACGGAGATGAATTTACTGTCGTGGTTCAAGACCAGCGACGTCTACAACCCCGACACGCTCGCGACCGATGAAGAGGCGATCCGCAAATACTACATGCGTTACGGCTACGCCGACTTCCGCATCACCAACACGGCGACGTGTCTACGATCCCGGGCAAAAGGGCTACATCATCACGATCAGCGTCGAGGAGGGGCCGCAATATCACGTCTCCGGCGTGACCGTGACCTCCAACATCGCGCGCGTTTCCGGCGACAGCTTGGCGCATTTCGTCACCCAGCATCCCGGCGACGTCTATAACGCCACCGCCGTCGAAAAGTCGGTCGAGGCGATCACGCGCGAACTCGCGCGCGAGGGCTACGCCTTCTCCGACGTGCGTCCGCACGGCGAGCGCGACAACGCCAACCATACGATCGCGCTCGGCTTCACCATCGATGACGCGCCGAAAGTCTATGTCGAGCGCATCGACATCGTCGGCAACACGCGCACGCGCGACTACGTCATTCGCCGCGAGTTCGATATCGGCGAAGGCGACCCCTACAACCACGCGCTTGTCGAGCGCGGCGAGCGCCGCCTCAACAATCTCGACTTCTTCAAGACGGTGCACGTCTCGACGCGCCCCGGTTCGGCGCCGGACCGCATCATCGTGACCATCGCAGTGGAGGACAAGCCGACGGGGTCGATCAGCCTCTCGGGCGGCTACTCGACGCTGGAGGGTCCGCTGGCCGAGGTCGCGTTCACGGAGACCAACTTCCTCGGCCGCGGCCAATATCTCAAGCTCAGCGCGTCCGAGGGCGAATACAGCAACGGCTGGGGCATCAGCTTCACTGAGCCCTATCTGTTCGATCAGCGGCTCGCCGGCGGCTTCGACATCTACCACAAGCAGCAGTTGCAGAATACCTACGCGCTGTATCAGACCAACACGACCGGCATGAATCTGCGCCTCGGCGTGCCGATCACCGAGGAGTTGACGTTTCAGCCGAACTATTCGCTCTACGAATCGCAGATCGTCATTCCCAATACGAGTTCGCAGCCATACGACGATTGCGGCAATCCAGTGCCGCTGGCGGGATCCAACGTTTGGAACGGCTATTTCACGCCTGGCGGTTCGAACGTGCCGCAGGTGGCGACGCTGTCGGACAACTGCTTGACCAACGGCGAAGCTTCGGCGGCGATCAAGGAGGCCTCGGCGCAGGGTGAGGTGATCACGTCGCTGGTCGGCTTTTCGCTGATCTGGGACTCGCTCGACAACCGCAAGAGCCCGACCCAGGGCGCCTACGCCAATTTCCATCAGGACGTCGCGGGCCTGGGCGGCGACTCGCACTTCGTGCGCGAGACCATCGACGGCCGCGTCTACTACCCGATCACCGACGATCTCATCGGCTTCTTGCGCGTGCAGGGCGGCCGCATCGATGAGATCGGCAGCGGCACGCTGCCGCTCATCGACAACTTCAACGTCGGACCCTCGCTGGTGCGCGGCTTCGCGCCCGGCGGCATCGGGCCGCGCGACATCTCTGACCCCAACAACATCGCGGCCAACTCGCTCGGCGGCACGACCTATTTCGGCGGCACGGCGGAAGTCCAGTTTCCGATCTTCGGATTGCCGCGCGAGATTGGTCTGAAAGGCGCGCTGTTCGTCGACGCCGGCACGCTGGTGGGCTTCAACGGGCGCACCGACTTTAGCAGTTTGCTCAACTACTCCTATTGCCCGGGCGTAACGCCGGGCGTTCCGAAGGGAACGACTCCCATAACCCAGCCGAGCTGTCTGACTTTGGATGACGAAAACGTGATCCGAACCTCGCTCGGCGCGAGCGTGCTGTGGGCGTCGCCGCTGGGACCGATCCGGATCGACTTCGCTTACCCCGTCATCAAAGGCAAATACGACCAGACGCAGTACATCAACTTCAGTGGCGGCGCCTCGTTCTGAGCGCAGCCTGAGTTACGGAACCGCGCGCCGCTTTGCGGCGCGCGGTTTTGTTTGCGCGTCGGTTTCAGCGTAGCCGCCGGCTGCTTTGCGCAGGCGCGTTTCCGCGCTAATGGCGGCCCATTGTTCCCGGAAGGGCCCAGCCATTGCCGACGCCGCGCAAAATCCAGTTCTTTCCCCCCGCAATCACTCCGACGCTCAACGAGTTGGCGCAGTGGACCGGCGCGACGCTGGCGGACCCCACGCGCGGCGACGAGCGCATCGGCGATGTCGCCGCCATCGACGCCGCCGGCCCCGGCGATCTCACCTTCCTCGACAATCCCCGCTATTTGCCGCAGCTGAAAACCACGCGCGCCGCCGCGGTGTTTGCGCAAACCCGCCATCGCGGCGACATTCCGCCGGCCTGCGCCGCGCTGATCACCGCGCAGCCCTATCGCGCGATGGCCGAGGCGATGGCGCGGCTCTATCCCTCCGCCGTCGCGGCCGAGTTCCGGTTTCGACGAGCGCGGCGTCTCCGAGGCGGCGCATGTCCATCCGACCGGCGCGGCTCGAGCCGGGCGTCGTCGTCGATCCCGGCGCGGTGATCGGGCCCGGCGCGGAGATCGGCGCGGCACGATCGTCGGCGCCAACGCGGTCATCGGCCCGGACGTGCGGATCGGCCGCGATGGCGCGATCGGCCGGAGCGACGATCTCCTGCGCGCTGATCGGCGACCGCGTGATCATCCATCCCGGCGCGCATATCGGCCAGGACGGTTTCGGCTTCGCGCTGGGGCCGCGCGGGCACGCTGAAAGTGCCGCAGGTCGGCCGCGTCATCATTCAGGACGACGTCGAGATCGGCGCCGGCGCGACGATCGACCGCGGCGCCAATCGCGACACGATCATCGGCGAGGGCACGAAAATCGACAATCTCGTGCAGATCGGCCACAACGTCGTCATCGGCCGGCATTGCGTGATCGTCGCGCAGGTCGGCGTCTCCGGCTCCTGCGTGATCGACGATTTCGCGGCGCTCGGCGGCCAGGTGGGCTTGGCGGGCCATCTGCACATCGGCGCCGGCGCGCAGATCGGCGCGGCCTCGGGCGTAATGAACGACGTGCCCGCCGGCCAGCGCTGGTTCGGCCTGCCCGCCCAGCCTGCGCGCGAGCATTTTCGCGACGTCGCCGAACTTGCGCAAGCTCGCGCGCGGCGAGAAGTCGGTCAGCGCGCCAGAAAAGGGCTGAGCCCCTCGCGCATCGCCAGCCGACGCAACGGCGAGAGCGCGGCGAGCGCGCCAAGACCCAGCCCGCGCAAGGCGTCCACCGGCAACAGCGGCGTCAGCAGCGCGACGTTGAGCGCGCCGACAAAGAACGTGCGCAGGGCGATGTCTGGCCGCCGCGCGGCAGCGTATGCGGCAAGCGTCGCCTCGGACGCCGATGTCGCCGCCCGCGCCGCGGGCGCGCACCGCCTCTCGACGATGGCGGCGGCGTCGCGCAGGCCGAGATTGAGCCCCTGCGCGCCGATCGGCGGGAACACATGCGCGGCGTCGCCGATCAGCGCCAGCCGTCGCCCGGTCAGCCGCGCCACGCGCTGGATTGTCATCGGGAATGCGCCGCGCCCGCTCTCGATCGCCATGTCGCCGAGCATGGCGTGAGCGCGCCGCGCACCTCCGCCGCCAGGTCCGCGTCGGCGAGCGCGTCGAGCCGCGCGGCGCTCGCGTCGCGCATCAACCAGACGAGACTGGAGCGGTGCGGCGCGCCCGGCGCCGGCGGCAGCGGCACCAGCGTGAACGGGCCCTCGCGGGTGTGGAACTCGGTCGAGGCGTCGTCGTGCGGGCGGCTGTGGCGAAGCGACATCGTCAGCGCGGTCTGGCCGAAGCGGCGCGCCGACATGTCGATTCCGGCCGCCTTGCGCGCCGGCGAGCCGCGCCCGTCGGCGCCGACGACGAGCGCGGCCGACAAAACCCGCCCGTCGTCGAGGGTCAGCCGGGCGCCGTCGTCGGCGAAATCGAAGCCGGCGACGTCGGCAACAAGGCGCTGCGCGTCGCCGAGCGCCGCCACGAGAATCGGCGCCAAAGCGACGTTCTCGATGTTCCAGCCGAACACGTCGCGGCCGATTTCGGTCGCGCTGAACTCAACGGGGCGCGGCGCCAACAGCGAACCGGTGTCGTCGACGATTCTGAGCTTGCGCATCGGCGCCGCGACGCGCTCGACCGTCGCCAGGACGCCGAGGTTTTCGAGGAATTCGAGGGTCTGCCCGAGCAGGGCGACGGTGCGGCCGGGGCCGGGCCGTTCGAGTCGGCCGACCGAGACGACCCGGAACCCGGCGCGCGCAAAACCGAGCGCCGCGGCGAGCCCGGCGAGCCCCGCGCCGACCACGACGACGTCGAACGTGGGGGATGAGGAAGTCTCCGCCATTGCTACCCTTTCGCACGCATGCTTTTAAGCGTCCATAAGGCGGGGCGCCGCAGGGGGCGCGGGAGGCGGGTGTGGACAGCGAGGCGAAGCATGCGCCTTTACGGGCGCGGCGGGCGGCGGCGGGCTTTTCCGTCCATCTGTTCACGGCCTCCGGCAGCGCCGTGGCTTTGCTCGCCCTTTATGCCGCCATCGACCGCAATTTCCCGGCCTGTTTCGCCTGGCTCGGCCTGGCGCTGCTGATCGACGGCGTCGACGGCACGCTCGCCCGCGTCGCGCGCGTGACGGAGACGGCGAGCGCCATCGACGGCGTCCGTGCTCGATCTCGTCATCGATTTCCTCACCTATGTGCTCGTGCCGATGGTGGCGTTGTGGCGCTCCGATCTGATGCCGGCGACGCTGTCGTTCTGGCTCAGCGTCATCGTCGTGTTCGCCTCGGCGCTTTATTTCGCCGATACGCGGATGAAGACGCGGGACTATTGGTTTCGCGGCTTTCCGGCGTTGTGGAACGTGGTGGCGATCTATCTGTTCGTGCTGCGGCCGCCGGCTTTCGTCAGCGCCATCCTCATTATCGTCGGCGTCGCGGCGATGTTTGCGCCGTTCGTGTTCGTGCATCCTATGCGGGTGAAGGAGCTGCGGGTCGCCAACATCGTCGCTTCGGTGGCGTTTTTTGCGGCCTCCGCCGCGGCGATCTGGCAGAATTTCGCCGCCGGCCTCGTCGTCAAGATCGGCTTTTTGCTCGTCGCCGCCTATTTTCTCGCCGCGCCGTTTTGGCGCCATTCGCCTTGGGCGGACGATTGATCCGTTTCTGACCAAAGCGTCAGGATGGCGTTGCCAGCCTGGGAATTGGCATGTTAGCGTAAACCCGCGACGCCAGCGCCCCGTTAAGGGCGGACGCGCGCAATCGGGAGAAACGCAATATGGGTAATCAGGGATTCCGGGCGTCATTCGCGGCGCGACATGATGAGAGGCGCAGCGCTCGGCGCCGGCGCGCTGTTTGGCGGCGTCGGGTTGAATCCGATGATGGCCGCAGCGATCGCCAAGGAGGCGGGCCGTTCGCCGAAGCCGCTGAAAGCCGCCTTCTCCAACGCCGGCCTGCAGGCGACGTGGTGCGCGCAGGGCAAGCAGGCGGCGGAATATTGGGGCAAGCTGTTCAATGTCGAAGTGACCTGGTTCGACGGCCAGCTCGACCCGGTCAAGCAGCGCTCGGCGATCGACAACGCCGCTTCGCAGAAGTGGGATTTCGTCGCCATCCAGGCGGACGGCATCGGCACGCTGACCGCGCCGGTCAACAAGATGATCGACGCCGGCATTCCCGTCATCGACATGGACACGCTGATCGCGCCGCTCGATCAGATCAATGTCCACGCCTATCTCGGCCCCGACAATGAGTTCATGGGCGCCTCGGTGACGCAGGCGCTGGTCAACGCGATCAACGGCGAGGGCACGATCGTGATGACGCAAGGCCAGCTCGGCCACACCGGCGCGCAGGGGCGGGCGCGGGGCTTCCATTCGGTGGTGTCGAAATTCCCGAAGGTCCAGGTGCTCGACGAGCAGCCCGGCAACTGGAGCGTCACCGACACCGCGCGCATCTGGGAAGCGTTGCTGACGAAATATCCGAAGATCGACGCGGCTTTCTTCCACAACGACGACATGGCGCTGGCGGCCTCCAAAGTCATGCAGGCCAAGGGCCGCACGGAGACCAAGATCGGCGGCGTCGACGCCATGCCGCCGGCGATCAAGGCGGTGCAGGCCGGCCAGATGTTCGCCACCGTCCGCAACCCCTCCTGCCGCATCCACGGCGGCGCGATCATCGCCGGCGTCAACGCGGTGGTGAACGGCGAGAAGACCGGCCCCGGCGGCATCCCGAAAATCATCATCACCGACGGCCCCGTCGTCACCAAATCCAACGCCGACGGCATGGCGTGGATGGAGGAGCAGTTCCTCATCTGACAAGCCCATGGCGCCGCTGATCGAACTCACGGACATCGTCAAGACGTTCGGCGGCGTCCAGGCCCTGCGCGGCGTCGATTTCGCCTTGCAGGCCGGCAGCATCCACGGGCTTGCCGGCGAAAACGGCGCCGGCAAGAGCACGCTGATGAAGGTGATCGCCGGCGTCCACGGCGCCGATTCCGGCGACTTCAAGGTCGACGGCGAGCCCGTGCATTTCCGCTCCGTGCGCGACGCGCGCGCGCGCGGCGTCGCCATGGTGCATCAGGAGCTTTGCGTCGCGCCGGACCTGAGCGTCGCCGAGAACGTGTTTCTCGGCGCGCAACCGGTCAACGGGTTCGGGACCATCGCCTGGGGCCGCATGGCGCGCGAGGCGGCCGAACAACTCAAAAACCTCGGCCTCGACATCGACCCGCGGGCGCGGCTCGGCGATTTTCCGATCGGCGTGCAGCAATTGGTGGAGCTCGCCCGCGTGCTGTTTTCCGGCGCGCGCATCATCATTCTCGACGAGCCGACCTCGGCTTTGTCGCCGCCGGAGATCGCGCGGCTGTTCTCGGTGCTCAGGCGCGTGCGCGAGAGCGGGCGCGGGCTGATCTTCATCTCGCATTTCCTCGACGACATTCTCGAAATCTCCGACGAGGTCTCGGTTTTTCGCAACGGCCGCCGCGTCGCGCATTCGCCGGTCGGCCCCGGAATCGACAAGGCCTGGATCATCGAGCACATGATCGGGGCCGGCCGCGACGAACTCGGCGAGAGCTATCTGCACGAAATCGCGCTGAAACCGCGCGCGCAAACGCCTGTGGTCCTGGAGGCCGACGGCCTCACCCTGGAGCCGCATTTTCGCGACGTGTCGTTTCAGGCGCACGCCGGCGAAGTGCTCGGAATCTACGGCTTCATGGGCTGCGGCCAGATCGAACTGGCGCGCATGCTGTTCGGCAAGCTGCGCCCCGCGCGCGGCCGGTTGCGGCTCAAGGGCGAGATCGCCCGGTTGAAGCGCACCACCGACGCCAAGAACGCCGGCGTCGGCTTCGTGCCGGAAAGCCGGCGCCTGATGCTGTTTCGCGAGGAGCCGATCTACCGCAATGTGTCGATCGCCTTTCTCGAACAATTCTCGTCCTGGCGCTTACGCCCCGCCGCCGAGCGCGCCGCGGCGCGCCGCCATACGGAGCGGCTCGGCGTGCGCCCGGCCGGCGTCGAGGCGCGGCTTGGCGCGCTGTCGGGCGGAAATCAGCAGAAGGTGGCGCTCGCCAAATGGCTGACGCGGCCGCCGAAAGTCTTGGTGTTGGTCGAGCCGACGCGCGGCATGGATGTCGGCGCCAAGGAAGACGTCGTGCATATCGTCAAATCCCTCGCCGCCGAAGGCATGGCGGTGATCGTGCTGTCGACCGAGCCAGAGACCGTGTTGTCGCTCGCCGACCGCGTGCTGGTCATGCGCAAGGGCGAGCTGACCAGCGAATTCGCCGATTGCGCGATCAGCAAAGACCGACTGTTGGCGGCGGCGTGAGGAGCGACATGCTTGCCTCGTCGTCTCATTCCGTCTGGCTTGTCCCGACCATCCACGTCGGGACGTGCTACGCTGGCGCCGAAAGCGCGAAATGGGGACAGTTTCGTGAAGGTCGCGAAGCGGACCAGCGGTCAACGGCGTGGATGCCCGCGGCAAGCGCGGGCATGACGATCGCGCTAACGGTAGGTCCTTTAGAAAGCCCATATTCGTTGCGAACCAAGCCCGGAGCCGCCGCAGATGGCCGATAGCGATCTCGGCGCCAAACCCGGCTTCGATCTCGGCCGGCTCGTGCGCGATCAACTGCGCAATATCGCGCCGTTTGCGACGCTGATCCTGCTCGTCGGGTTCTTCAGCTTCGCCGCGCCGTCGTTCGCGACCGTCGGCAATCTCGTCAATATTCTCCAACAGGTGTCGGTCACGGCGATGATCGCCGTCGGCCTGACCTTCGTCATCCTCACCGCCGAAATCGACTTGAGCGTCGCCGCCGTCGCCAACGCCACGGCGATCGTCGTCACCTTCTTCACCAAACAACCGGACTACGTGAACATCCAGAACCTGCCGCTGCCGGGCGTGGTTGCGATTGCGTTGGCGCTCGGCGCCTGCGCGACGCTCGGTCTGCTCACCGCGTTCGGCGTCACCAAGATCGGCATTCCCTCCTTCATCATGACGCTGGCGATGATGCAGATCGGCGCCGGCGTCTCGGCCGTGCTGGTGCGCGGCCAGATCGCCTATAGCGTGCCGCCGATCATCCTGACGCTCGGCTCGAAATCCATCTACGGCGTGCCGTGGATCATCATCGTCGCGGCGCTGATGCTGCTCGTCGCGCATCTGGTGCTGAGCCACACGCGTTTCGGGCGCTATGTCTACATGGTCGGCGGCAATCGCGAGGCGGCCGAATATTCCGGCGTCAACGTGCGTTTCGTCATCGGCGCGGTGATGACGATTTCGGCGGTCTGCTCGGGAATCGCCGGCATGCTCGGCGTCGCCTATTTCGGCTCGCGCGCAGCAGAACGAGTTCGACACGTTCCTGCTCGACGCGATCGCCGCGGTGGTGGTCGGCGGCACCAGCCTGTTCGGCGGGCGCGGCGGCATCGGCAACACGATCGTCGGCCTGTTCGTGCTCGGCGTGCTCAACAACGGCCTCGACTACGTCAAGATCGACAGTTTCCTGAAAATTCTGATCCGCGGCCTGATCCTGCTGTCGGCGCTCGTCATCAACGTCTACGCTGAGCGGCTGCGGGCGGCGCGCACTCTGACGTAAAACTTTGACAAGCGGGCGCGCGCGCGCCAAACGGTCGCTCGTGTCAACGAGCGTCAAAATCTGCGGTCTGTCCACGCCGGAGACGCTGGCCGCCGCGCTGGAGGCCGGCGCCGATATGGTCGGCTTCGTGTTCTTCGAAAAGAGCCCGCGCCATGTCGGCCTGGAAACCGCGCGCGCGCTCGCCGTCCAAGCTCGCCATCGCGCCGAGATCGTCGCGCTGACGGTCGACGCGGAGGACGCGACGCTCGAAGCGATCCTGCGGCGGGTTGGACCGGACTATTTTCAACTGCACGGGCGCGAGAGCCCGGAGCGGGTGGCGGAGATCCAGGAAAAATATGGCGTCTCCGCGATCAAGGCGATCGGCGTGGCGGCGGCGGCGGATTTTGCCCAGGCGGACGCCTACCGGGGGGCCGATGCGATCCTGATCGACGCCAAGCCGCCGCCGGGCGCGATCCTGCCGGGCGGCAACGGCGTGCCGTTCGATTGGCGCCTCGCGCGGGCGTTTCATCCCCGCAAACCCTGGCTGCTGTCGGGAGGGCTCGACGCGGGCAATGTCGCCGAGGCGATCCGGCAAAGTTTGGCGCGCGCGGTGGATGTGTCGTCGGGGGTCGAGAGCGCGCCCGGCGTCAAGGACGCGCAGAAAATCCGCGATTTCATCGACGCGGCGCGGGCGGGATTCGAGGCGGTCGCGCGCGAGTGATTGCGAGGCGCGCCGGGCGGGTTTAAGGAACCGCTTCGGCCGCGGCGAAGACAGTTGCTGGACATTTGCGCCTAAAGAGAGTTCGCGCCTTGACCAAAATCGAAAAGCCCAACTCCTATCGCAACGGCCCTGACGAGCGCGGCCATTTCGGCATTTTCGGCGGCCGCTTCGTCGCCGAAACGCTGATGCCGCTGATCCTCTCGCTGGAAAAGGCCTACGAGGAAGCCAAGAACGACCCGGCCTTCCACAAGGAGCTCGCAGCACTTCCTGACGCACTATGTCGGCCGTCCGAGCCCGCTCTATTTCGCCGAGCGCATGACCGAACACCTTGGCGGCGCGAAGATCTATTTCAAGCGCGACGAACTCAACCACACCGGCGCGCACAAGATCAACAATGTGATGGGCCAGATCCTGCTCGCGCAGCGCATGGGCAAGCCGCGCATCATCGCCGAGACGGGCGCCGGCCAGCACGGCGTCGCCACCGCCACCGCCTGCGCGCGCTTCGGCCTCAAATGCGTGGTCTATATGGGCGCGGTCGACGTCGAGCGGCAAAAGCCCAACGTGTTCCGCATGAAGATGCTGGGCGCCGAGGTGGTGCCGGTGCAGTCGGGCGCGCGCACGCTGAAGGACGCGATGAACGAGGCGTTGCGCGATTGGGTCACCAACGTCGCCGACACGTTCTATTGCATCGGCACCGCCGCCGGTCCGCATCCCTATCCCGCCATGGTGCGCGATTTCCAGAGCGTGATCGGCGTCGAGACGCGCAGCCAGATGCATGGAGGCCGAAGGGCCGCCTGCCCGACAGCCTCGTCGCCTGCATCGGCGGCGGCTCCAACGCGATCGGCCTGTTCCATCCGTTCCTCGACGACGAGAGCGTCGAGATGTTCGGCGTCGAGGCGGCGGGGCACGGGCTCGATGTGCCCGACGGCCACGCCGCCTCGCTCGCCGGCGGCCGGCCGGGCGTGCTGCATGGCAACCGCACCTATCTCTTGATGAACGAGGACGGCCAGATCAACGAGGGCCATTCGATCTCCGCCGGCCTCGATTATCCCGGCATCGGCCCCGAGCACGCCTGGCTCAAGGAGAGCGGCCGCGTCACCTATCTGTCGGCGACCGACAAGGAGGCGCTCGCCGCCTTCCAGCTTTGCTCGAAGCTCGAAGGCATCATCCCGGCGCTGGAGCCGGCGCACGCGCTCGCCAAGGTGATGGAGCTGGCGCCGAAGTTTCCGCGCGACCATCTGATGGTGATGAATCTGTGCGGGCGCGGCGACAAGGACATTTTCTCCGTCGCCGAATATCTTGGCGGGATGTGAGGCGCGCCGAAGTCAGTTCCTCCAAGGGCTGAAAACTTTGACTTCGAGCGCCTCGAAATCGCGAAGATTTCGGGTCGCGAGTATCAATCCTCGATAATTCGCCGTCGAGGCAATCAGAGCGTCGAGCGGGCTAACGGTCCGCCCTCTCAAAGATGCGACGCCACGCGCCCGGCCCGACATTTCTGCTATGCCGCCCTCAACGGCGATAATTCGGTCCACGAAGCGTTGGGCAATGGAATTGATCCACGAATTCAAACTTTCACGCCGCGCGAGGTCCGCAATTCGCGCGGCTCCAAAGCGCAGTTCGTGAAGCGTCACAACGCTGAGCCAAAGATTTGTCTCTCGACCGCAAAACAAGAGCACGCCGGGGTCCGGTGAGAGTTCGTGTCAGTTCCGAAACGACGTTGGTGTCGAGGAGATAAGCGCTCACGCGGTTCCTTCGTCATCGAAGGGGGCCGCCCGGTCGTCGGTGCGCGGCGGCAATTGGGCGTCGAGCCCTCGCGGCGCGCTTTCGATCAGAAACCGGCCGAGCGCCTCCGGGCGCCAGTATTTTCGGAACTCCGCCGCCGTTACGACGACGCAGGGTTCGTCCGACCCAATGATTTGAGGCGCGCCTTCGCGCACCAATCTAAGGATTTCGGAGAGCTTGGCCTTCGCCTCGACGACCGACCAGGATTTTTCGGACGCCGGCGAGTCCAGAGCGATAAACCCTTCGTTCAAATCCCAACAGAGATCGTCAAGCGCCTTCTGTTCCGGCTGCCCGATGCCTTGAACCGCCGCCACAAAATCCGCCACCGTCATGCCCGAACGGTACAAGTTGAACCGCTGGCGCGGCTTCCCACGTTTCGGGTTGCTATCAATTAGGAGCCTGATGGTTGAGCGTGTGTCCACACCGTTCATGTCTCCCGCGCGCAGCGGTCCCCACCGTCGTTTCCCGTTGACCAGCATAACGGCCTCCAAACTAGTCTAGTATAGACTACCCCATCGCGCGGCAAGCGAAATTCAGAATCTCAACATGTCCACACCCGTCAACGCCGTCTTCTGCGCGACGCCCGGCGCACGCGCTCGCCAAGGTTATGGAGCTGGCACCGAAGTTTACGCGCGGCCATCTGATGGTGATGAATTTGTGCGGGCGCGGCGACAAGGACATTTTCTCCGTCGCAGAGTATTTGGGCGGGATGTGAGCTCAGGCCGGCGCCGGCGGCAGGCGCGCGCGCCAGCTTTCCGGCGTGAAGCGCAGGACGCCGCGCCGCGCGCTCGCCCAGAACGCCGATAGCAGCAGGAGCCCCGCCCCGACGACGAGCGCCGCCAGCGCAAAACTCACCGTCGGGGCGCCGCTCGCCTTGAGCGCGGCGTTCATCGCGTAGATCAAATAGAGCAGGCCCGACACCATCAGCGCGCGGCGGTCGACGATCAGCGCGACCACCGCGAGCACCGCGTAGATCGCCACGGAAACGAAGGCCAACGCGACGACATGCGGGTCCGCCTCCGCCGCCAGCGGCGCCCCGAAAACCAGGCCGAACGCCGACAGCCACGACCCGCCCGCAAGGCCGAGCAGGGCGAAGATCGGATGCACGATGGCGGGCGCGGCCAACAGATGCAGCCAGAAGGCGACGTCGGAGCGCCGCGTCTTGCGCAAGGGGTCGCTGGCGTCCCAGGTGAGCGCGAGCGCAAACACGACGAGACCGGCCGCGAGAATGGCGTAGCGCGTGATCGTCGCCGATTCGGTATAGGCGCCGACGGCGGCCACGACGGCGGCGCCGACCGTCAGGG
Organism: uncultured Pseudomonadota bacterium; assembly: GCA_963835115.1. Classification (GTDB taxonomy): domain Bacteria; phylum Pseudomonadota; class Alphaproteobacteria; order Rhizobiales; family Beijerinckiaceae; genus Roseiarcus. Next base: position 38,985 of record CAWIEP010000024.1, on the reverse strand, counting down.
CGCCGGCGGCGACCGTCACGGGGACCTTGAAGCGCGCCCAGTGCAACAACGCCGCCATCGCCCCGAGGGCGCCCCAGACCAAGGCCCTGACCACCCCATGCGGCCCCAGAGGCAGGAGCGGCAGCGCCGAGAAGGTCGCTGTCAGCACCGCGCCGACGAAGACGCCCATCAGCAGGATGCTCGGCAACGCCATGCGGCGCTTGCGGGTGAAAAACTCCGCCAGGCCCCAGCTTGCGACGGCGAGGACGACGCCGGCCGCGTGATCTATGTAACGCGCGCTGAGCCAGTAGAGCGCGATCAGCACCAGGATGAGGGCGATGGAGACGAAGATGTCGCTGAAGCCGGTGAGCAGCCGGAACGATTCCTCGTCGGCGGCGGGCGTGGCCCGGCGTCGTTCGACATAGACGCGAAATCCCGCCGCCGCCTCCGCGCTCATGGCGCCGGCGGCGACGGCGGCGTCGAGATCTTCGTCGGTGAATTGCACGTAGGCGGCCATCCTCTGAATGCAGCCGGTCGCGGGCCGGGCGTCGAACTCGCAGGCCGCGCCGCCGAACGCTATCCTACCGGCGCGAGGTGTTTTGTTTATGAATCGTCGGTAGAATTTCGCGTTTCACAGGTCCGGCGCGCCTGCGATCCGCGCCGATAGTTTTGGATGGGAGCCCGAAATGCGGCCCGAGATGGTGAGCCTATCTTTCGACCTGCCGGGTTACCGGATCGCGCGCAACATCGGGGTCGTGCGCGGCATCGTCGTGCGTTCGCGCTCGGTCGTCGGCAATATCGCCGGCGCGCTGCAAACCTTGTTCGGCGGCAACATCACCGTTTACACCAATCTCTGCGAACAGGCGCGCACGCAGGCCTACCAGATGATGTGCGACCACGCGCAGGCCACCGGCGCCAACGCCGTGATCATGATGCGCTACGACGCCACCGAGATCATGAGCGGCGTGACGGAAGTGATCTGCTACGGCTCCGCCGTCGAAGTGGAGCCCGCGCCTCGATGAGCCCCGCCATTTTTGTCGGCTTCGCCGCGTTCCTGATCGGCGCCGGCCTGTTTCTGGCGCAACTTTGGCTTCAGATCTGGTCGCCGGAGACTTTTCTCAAGCTCATCTTGACCGACGGCGTAGCGCTCGCGGTCACGATCGCCTTCGCCTTCATCATGCGCGAGCGGCGCGAGACCGAGCGGCTGCGCAACCGCCGCGACCTCGATTGAAGCCGGCTCAGAAGCGCAATTGCGCTAAGCTCGTCAGCGTCGTCTTTTGCGCGACGCCCGGCGCGTGCGACATGTGCCAGGCGACATATTGCTCGGCGTAGAGCGTGGGCGAAGACATGCCGTCGACGGGAATGACGACGTTCATGCCGTGAAACGCCGCATCCGAGGCGGTTGCGAGCACCGCCCCTTCCGACCCCGTGCCGGTGACGATGACGCGCTTGATCCCCCTGATCCTCCAGCAACTCGCGCAAGCGGGTGTTGATGAATTTGTCGGGACCGGATTTGACCACCGGCTCCGCCCCTTTCGGCGCGATCTCGGGCCAGATGTCGGCGGGCGTTCCCGCGCCGCCGAGGCTGTAGACTACGAATACGCCATGCGCCCGCGCGGCTACGAGCGCCGCCCGCACATGCGGTAGCGAGGCTATGCAGCGCGGGCGGCCCGCCCGACTGCAGGGGCCGCTGTCGGCGGCTTCGTGGCCGTTGAAATCGAGCAGCAGCAGCGCGTCGGTTTTGGGGTCTACCGTGACCGGCTGCAACTGCGGCGGCGGCGGTGGCTTCACCTGCGCCCATTCGTCGATGATGGTGTCGGCGCGGGCGCCGCCGACAACCGTCAGAAATGCGGCCGCATACAGAGCTTGTCTCAAAGGTCTCTCCCGAAGCGTTTGGACAGAGAACGCCGCGCCCCCCGACCCGCGCGCCGGCGCCGCTCAATTCGCCGTTACCCTTCCTTGCCCGCGACGCCCGCCTCCGCGAAAGTCGCCATGCCGTTGTGGCAGGCGACCGCCGCCCTGACGACGCCGACCGCCAGCGCCGCGCCGGAGCCCTCGCCGAGCCGCATGCCGAGATCAGCAGCGGCGCCTTGTCGAGTTCGCGTAGCGCCCGCGCATGCGCGTTCTCCGCCGAGACGTGGCCGGCCAGACAATGATCGAGCGCGCGCGGATCCAGCGCGTGCAGACACCGCCGCCGCCGAGCAGACGACGAAGCCGTCGAGCAGCACCGGCACGCGCTGATGCCGCGCGCCCGAGGATCGCGCCCGCCATCGCGGCGATCTCGCGGCCGCCGAGGCGGCGCAGCACTTCCAGCGGATCGTCGAGATGGCCGGCGTGCGTCTCGAGCGCGGCGCGCACGGCCTCGGCCTTGCGCTTCAGGCCGGCGTCGTCGACGCCGGTGCCGCGGCCGACCCAGTCCTCCGCCTCGCCGCCGAACAGCGCGCAATAGATCGCGGCGGCGACCGTGGTGTTGCCGATGCCCATTTCGCCGAGCACGAGCAGGTCCGGGCCGCCGGCGAGCGCCTCCATGCCGAACGCCATGGTCGCCGCGCAGGCGCGCTCGTCGAGCGCCGGCCCCTCGGTGATGTCGCCGGTCGGCTGCGACAGCGCGAGTTCGTAGACTTTCAGCGAAATGTCGAAGGTCTTGCAGATCTGGTTGATCGCCGCGCCGCCGGCCTGGAAATTGGCGACCATCGCCTGCGGTGACCGAGGCCGGGAACGGCGACACGCCCTTGCGCGACGACGCCGTGATTGCCGGCGAACACGGCGACCAGCGGCGCTGTCGACATGCGGCGCGCCGCCCTGCCAGGCCGCCAGGAATTCGGCGATCTCCTCGAGCCGGCCGAGCGAGCCCGCGGGCTTGGTCAATTGCGCCTCGCGCTCGCGCGCGGCGGCGCAGCGCCGCCGCGTCGACGCTCGGGCATGTCGGCGAGCAGCGCGCGGATATCGTCGAAGGGGCTCGGCATGGCTCGGCTCTTGAGGCGGGATGGCGCGGCTTGGCCGAAGCCGCGGCGAAGCGCAAGCTTCATTTCGTTTCGGGCCCTTGTCGGGTAGACGCGCGCGCGCCGGCCGTACTACCTTGCCGCGTAAGCCCGCGAGTAACGCGGGCGGAGGAAGCGCATGATTACCAGGCGAGGCGTATTGGGCGGAGCTGCGGCGTTAGCCGTCGCGAGTTGGACGGGGCGGGCAAGCGCGGACGACTTGCCGCCGATCGTGTTTGTGCATGGCGACAGCGATCAGGCGGCGATCTGGCAAACCGCTTTCTGGCGTTTCGAGAGCAATGGCTATCCGAGAGAAAAGCTGTTTGCGATCAACTTCACCAATCCGCAGGCGCGTTCGGACAATACCGTCGCGGAGCCGAACCTCTCCTCGACCGACGAGGAACTCAAAGAGCTGTCCGCTTTTGTCGATGACGTGCTCGCCAAGACGGGCGCAGCGAAAGTCGCGCTTCGTCGCCAATTCGCGCGGTTGCAACACGACGCGCAACTACCTGCGTCACGGCGGCGCCGAAAAGGCGGTTGCGGCGGTTCTGTGCGGCGGCGTCAATCACGGCGTGTTCGCGATCGCCAGCGAACTTGGGCAGCGAATTTAATGGCCAGGGGCCGTTTATGACCGATCTCAACACCGGCGCGACGAGACGACGCCGGGCGTCAAATTCCTGACGCTGCGCAGCGACGGCTACGATCTCTATGCGCAGCCCGACGGCGCCTATATCGGCCTCGCCGGCATGAAGACCAACATGACCTCCGACGGCCCGGCGCTGAAGGGCGCGACCAATCTGACGCTCGACCACGTCGATCACCGCGAGACCGCGTTCAGCCCGCGCGCGTTCGCGGAGATCTACAAGTTCATTGTCGGCAAGGCGCCCTCGCGCATCGCCATCGTCAGCGAAGATAAGGTGACGCTCAATGGCGCGGTGACCGGCGTCGTCGGCGACACGGTGACCAATAAGCCGGTCGAAGGCGCCAAGGTCGAGATCTACGCGGTCGATCCCGACACCGGCGCCCGCAAGGGCGCCGCCCTGCTGAGCAAGACGACAGCGGCCGACGGCGTGTGGGGTCCGTTGGAGACGGATTCCAAAACCGCGCTCGAATTTGTTGTCGCGGCGCCGGGCCAACTCATCACGCACATCTACCGTTCGCCGTTCCCGCGCTCATTCGCTTTGCTCAATCTGCGCCCGGCGATAGCAAGCGAAGGCAAGGGCGAGGCGGCGGCGATCGTCACCATGAACCGCCCGCGCGGCTATTTCGGGCTCCCCCGCGACGTGATCCTGATTGACGGCAAGACTCCGGACGGGATTCCGCCCGGCGTGCCGGCGGTGTGGCGGCTGCCGGTGAAATTCGCCGCGCTCGAGGATCGGCCAATCATTTGCGAGTTCAATCTGGAGCGCATCGTCGCCCGTGAATGGCCGCTGAAGGACAAGCACATCAGCATCGCGGAGCTGACCTATTGAGGCGGGCGGTCTTTGTTCCCAGGGGAACAGCGCTAAATCGGCGCGCGCCCTAGGGTCTCCTTGTCGCCGCATCCGGCGACATCAAGGGAGACGCAAATGAACACGCTTCGCAACACCGTCGTCGCCGCCGTCGTCGCGCTTGGCCTCGCGCCGCTCGCGCTCGCTCCGGCCTCGGCGCACGGTTCCTTTCATGGCGGCAGCGGCGGCGGCTTTGGTCACGGCCCTGTCGACTTTGGTCACGGCTTTGGCGGCGGTGATCGCCACGACGGTCGCCATCGCTACGGCTGGAACTCCGGCTATTACGCGTATCCCGCTTTTGACGTCGAATACGGCGCCACTAGCTCTTGCCAGGAGGGCTATCATCTCGGCGAAGACGGACGCTGCTGGCCCGACAAGCGGTGATACGGTTTGCGGGCGACGGATTCGCATCGCGCTCTCCCGTCCTCGCGATCTCCGGGAAACGCTTTGCGTTTCCCGGAGATCGCGAGGATGAGGGCGTGGCGTTCAGTCGGAAACATCGCGCTTTTGCGGCTCAGGCCGCGCGCGGGCTGACGTCGCGTTCGATGGAGGCGCCGAGTTCCGCACGCGCCTTGCTGAGATCGTGGCTCGATTGCAGCGAAAGCCAGAACTCCGGGCTCGTGCCGAAATAACGGGAGAGCCGCAGCGCCGTATCGGCGCTTACGGCCCGTTCGCCTTTGAGGATCGCGCCGACCCGCGTCGCCGGCACGCGCAGCGCCAGCGCCAACGCATTGGCGGAAAGGCGGAGCGGCGCCAGAAACTCCTCAGCCAGCACTTCGCCAGGATGCGTGGTTACGCGCCGGGGGATGGCGCGCCTAATGATAGTCGACGATTTCGACATGTTCCGGACCCTCCTCGGTCCATCGAAAGCAAATTCGCCATTTGTCGTTGATGCGGAGGGAGTGCTGACCTTTCCTGTCCCCCGCGAGCGCTTCCAGCCGATTTCCCGGCGGAACACGGAGATCTTCTAGCGTCTGCGCGCTGTCCAGCGTGTCAAGCTTGCGCCTCGCGGCGCGCTCGAACGCGGCAAACGCCTTGACGAACTCGCCTTCCCAAAGCCGCGACGTCGCGCGGTCGGCGAAGGACTAAATCATCGGAAAAGTCTACTACGCGGCGCGTAACACGTCAAACGTTTCACCGATCCGCATACGCGAAATCTCGACCCTACCAACCATCACAGTCGTTTGACCGGCCACGGCGTCTCCGGCGTCGGCGCGATCGGCCCCTTGCCGTCCATGAACGCGAACAGATTGTCGACAACCAGGTTCGCCATCGCCAGCCGCGTCACCGTGGTCGCCGAGCCGACATGCGGCGTCAGCACGACATTGTCGAGGCTCAGATAGGCTTCCGGCACCCGCGGCTCGTGCGCGAACACGTCGAGCCCCGCGGCCAGAATCGTGCGCGACCGCAGCGCCGCGATCAGCGCCTCGTCGTCAACCAGCGAACCGCGCGCGATATTGACAAAAACCCCGTCCGCGCCGAGCGCCGCCAGCACCTCGGCGTTGACGATGTGGCGCGTTTCGGCGCCGCCGGGCGCCGCGACCATCAGGATGTCGACGGCCTTCGGCCATCGCGATCAACGAGGAATAGTAGAGATAGGGCGCGTCCGCCTGGGCTTTGCGGCCGTGATAGACGACCTCGACGCCAAACGCCTCGGCCCGCTTGGCGATCTCCTTGCCGATCCGGCCGAGGCCGAGCACCCCCATGCGCCGCCCGCGCAGCGAGGCGGTGAGCGGAAACGCGCCCTCGCTCGTCCACCGTCCCTCGCGCAAATAGCGTTCGGCGGCGGGGAAGCGCCTAATCGCGTTGAGCGCGAGCCCGAACGCGGTGTCGGCGGTCTCGGCGTCGAGCACGCCCGGCGTATGCGCGACAACGACGCCGCGCGCGCCTGCTGCGCGGGCGTCGATGTGATCGTAGCCGACCCCAAAACTCGTGACGATCTCAAGCGCCGGAAATTGCGCGATATAGGCGTCGTCGATGCGCGGCGTGTGATGCGTGACGACGAGCGCCCGCACGCGCGGCGCGATCGCCGCAAGCGCGGCGGCGGGGTCGGGCGCCTCGAACGGCCGGTGCAGCGTCGCTCGCGCGGCGATGCGTTCGGCGATCACGGGCATGCCGGGCGCCGGCATCAGAACGTCGTAGGTCAATCCGGCGGCTCCCTCTTGGCGCGGCGGAGAGGATGCCCCGATTGGCGCCTTCTCGGCAAGCCGGGCGCTTTCGCTTTGCTGGGCCGCCGCCGTGCCACACCCGCAACCCATGTCGGACCCCTTCGAGACGCCGCGCCGAAGGCCGCGCGTGCGGCGGCTCATCCTCCGCGATTTCCGTTCCTACGCGACGCTCGACGCGCGTTTCGACTCCGACCTCGTGGCGCTCGTCGGCGACAACGGCGCCGGCAAGACGAACCTGCTCGAAGCGCTCTCGCTATTCTCGCCGGGGCGCGGCTTGCGTCGCGCGGAACTCGGCGATTGCGCGCGCATCGGCGGCGACGGCGGTTTCTCGGTGGCCGTGGAAGTCGAGGAGGACGGGGAATGCCGGCGCATGGGCCTCGGGCTGGAGCTTGGCCCCGAGGGCCCGCAGCGCGTCAGCCGCATCGACCGCGCGCCCGCCTCCGCCCGCGACTTCTGCGATCATCTGCGGCTCGTCTGGCTCACTCCGGCGATGGACCCGCTGCTCAGCGGGCCGCCGAGCGAGCGGCGCAAATTTCTCGACCGGCTGGTGCTGGCGATCGACCCCAGCCATGGCGCCCGCGTCGGGCAGTTCGAGCGGGCGTTGCGCGGCCGCAACCGGCTGCTGGAGGAGGGCGGACGCCACGGCCCCTGGCTCGACGCGGTCGAGCGCGAGGCGGCCGAGCTTGGCGTCGCGATCGCGGCGGCGCGCGTGGAATGCGTCGGCCGGCTCGACGCTGCGATCCACGCCGCTCGCGACGAAGCCTCCCCGTTTCCCTGGGCGTCGTTACGCCTGCACGGCGAGGTCGAGGCGTGGGTGGCGCAAGCGCCGGCGCTGGAGGCGGAGGAGCGCTATCGCTCCGCTCTGCGCGAAGCCCGCGGCCGCGACGCGGCGGCGGGGCGGACGCTGATCGGCCCGCATGTCGCCGATCTCGCGGTGACGCACGGGCCGAAGGGCGCGCCGGCGGCGCAAAGCTCCACCGGCGAGCAGAAGGCGCTGCTGGTCGGAATCGTGCTGGCGCATGCGCGGCTGGTGGCGGACATGTCGGGCATCGCGCCGATCGCGCTGCTGGACGAAATCGCCGCCCATTTCGATCCGCGCCGGCGCGAGGCGCTGTTTGCGGCGCTGGCGGAGATCGGCGGTCAGACCTTCCTCACCGGCGCCGATCCCGCCGCCTTCGCGACGCTCGGCGGCCCGCGCTACGAGGTGGCTGGCGGAACGGTCAGACGCGCCCCTTAAGCGTGGCCGGCGTCGGCCGAGAGATGGGCGGCGCGCGCGCCGATGAGCCCCAGCGCGTGATCGTACTTGCCCGAGAAATCGTCGCCGAACAGCAGCGCCGGATCGGCGGGGCCGACCAGCCAGGCGTTGGCGAGGATCTCATTTTCGAGCTGGCCCGCCGCCCAGCCCGCGCAACCCAACGCCAGCACGGCGCGCTTCGGCCCTTCGCCAGCGGCGATGGCGCGCAAGATGTCGAGGGTCGCCGTCAAGCTCACATCGTCGTTTACGCGCACGGTGGAGTCGTTCGAGACGTAATCGCCGGAATGCAGCACGAAGCCGCGGCCGGTGTCGACGGGCCCGCCGCGCAGCACCCGGATTTCGTCGATTCCAGCCGGCAGCCGGATCGCGTCGGCCTCTTGCACGATATCGAGCTGCACCAGCAGTTTCGACAGCTGCATCTCGATGGCGCGTTGATTGACGACAATGCCCATCGCGCCGTCGCCGCGATGCACGCACATGTAAACGACCGTGCGGTCGAACACGCCGTCCCGCAGCGACGGCGTGGCGATCAGCACTTTGCCCTCGTAGCTGTGTTCGATCGGGGCGCCGGCCGGTCTTTTCATGACGGACAGGTTACCCCCGGCCGGGCGGCTGTCAAAAGGAAAAAGGGTGCGCCCGGCGCCCCCTTGGGATAGACGTTCGGCGATGTCGCGCCTCGCCGCACTAGTCCTCCTCCTCGCCGCGCCGGCCTTCGCCGCCGGCCCGTTCGACTCGGATTGGTCGGTCTCGTCCAAATCGCGCGCGCGGCTGATCGCCGACGCCGGCGGCGCGGGCTTGCAAATCGCGCTGGCGCCTGGCGCGATCACCTATTGGCGCGACCCCGGCGAAGCCGGCGTGCCGCCGACGTTCGATTTCTCGGGCTCGCAGAACCTGAAGAAGGCGGAAGTCGCGTTTCCCGCCCCCGAGCGCATCCCGGAGCCGGACGGCAGCGTCGCCTTCGGCTATCGCGAGGGCGTGATCCTGCCGATCGCGGCGACGCCCGCCGATCCCGGCAAACCCGTGCGGCTTGTCGCGCGCGTCGACTATGCGGTGTGCGAGAAAATCTGCCTGCCCGCCAAGGCCAGCGCCGAGGTCAAGCTCGACGAGAAGGGCGCCTCGCCGTTCGGCGACGCGCTCGCTCAGGCGCGGGCGCAAGTGCCCGCCAAGGTCGAAGCCGGAAAACTCGGCGCCGTGGTCAGCGCGACCGGCGCCAAATCCTGGCGGCTGTGCCTCGCCGAGGCGCCGCTGGACCTGTTCGTCGAGGCGCCCGAGGGTTTCTGGGTCGAACCGAAGCGCGAGACCGACCGCCGCTGCTATGCGTTGAGCCTGCAACAGGCCCCCGATGGGGCAAAACCGCCGATCGCGGTCAGCGTGACGGTGGAACGCGCCGGCGGCGCGGCCGAGACGCGGGTGACGCTCGGCGGCTGAGGCGAAGCGCCGCGTTGTCCGTTGCGCCCCGGCGGACTAAATCGGCGGCGCGGAGTGCGGATTCAGGACATGGCGGTTCAAGACATCTGGCCTCAAAGCGCCGCCCGCGTCGGCGAAGCCGAGGGGCTGGTGCGCGGCTGGCTGATGCTGACGGCGGCGCTGATCTTCGTGATGGTGATGGTCGGCGGCGCGACCCGATTGACCGAATCCGGGCTGTCGATCACGCAATGGAAGCCGCTCGCCGGGATCATCCCGCCGCTGAACCTCGCCGACTGGCGGGCCGAATTCGACCGCTACAAGGACATTCCGCAATTTTCGGCGCTGAACCCCGACATGACGCTCGACGGGTTCAAGACGATTTTCTGGTGGGAATGGAGCCATCGCCTGCTCGCCCGCGTGCTCGGGCTCCTTTACATCGTCCCGGCGCTGGTGTTCTGGGCGAGCGGGCGGCTGAAAGGCCGGCTCGGCGCGCGCGTCGCTTTGGCCACGGGGCTGCTGGCGCTGGAGCCGATTGTCGGCTGGTGGATGGTGTCCTCGGGCCTCGCCGAGCGCACCGAGGTCGCGCAGCAGCGGCTGGCGATCCACCTGCTGATCGCGGCGGCGACTTTCGGGACGCTGATCTACGCCGCCGTCGGCCTCAAAGCCCGCGCGCCGCGAAGCGGCGCGCGGGCCTTCTCGACCCCGGCGCATCGTTTTCGCCGCGCTGGTGTTCGCGCAACTGGGCCTCGGCGCGCTGGTGGCGGGCCTGCGCGGCGGGCTCGTCTACAACACCTGGCCGCTGATGGACGGAAGGTTGATCCCTAACGGATTGTTCGCCACAAAACCGGCGATCGCGGCGCTGTGGGACGACGTGACGACCGCGCAGTTCGATCATCGCATGACCGCGTATCTCGTGGTTCTGTTCGCGCTCGTTCAGGCCGGCGCGGCTTTGGGGCAGGGCGGGGCGCTGCGCAAGCGCGCCGCGATCCTCGCCGGCGTTGCGCTGCTCCAGGCGGCGCTGGGGATCGTCACGCTGATTTATGTCGTGCCGCTGCATGCGGCGCTGGCGCATCAGGCGCTGGCGCTGATCCTATTCGGCCTGGCGGTCGCGCATGCGAGCGCGACGCGCGACGAAGCCGGCTAGCTTTTGTCCTCGCGCGGGCCCCCGCCGCGAAACCGATAGACGATCATATGCCCGGCGATGGCGCCGCCAAGCGCGTCGGTGATCGGCGCCGGCAGGCAATGATCGAACCCCCCTGCGATCGAGGCCGCCGACGCATTTCGGTCCGCGCCGTCGCCGCCCCATTGCGCGTGAGTGACGCGCGGTTTGCCGATCAGGGCCCCGCGCCGATTTAACTGGAACTGCACGGTGACGTCGGTTCCTTTCGCGACCCGCACCATCGACAGACAGCGGTTTAGGTCGCCGAACATCGAACGGAGAGAATTGGCGGGCTCTTCGGCGACCGCGGCTCCCTGGCTGAGCGCAAGTGCAAGGGCAAAAGACGAGAAACTCAACGTCCGCACGCACAACCTCCGCTTTTTATTCCGCCCGGAGCCGCAACTACATTTACGTTTTCGCAACCCTTCCGCAAAGAACTACCGCGGCTGCGCTGAACTCAGTGGATTTGCAGCCGTACAGTGCAACAGTGGCGAAAGCCGGACGCAGTCTCGGCGGAGCGGGGACGTGATTACGCGCGTGGAACCGGCGTCGGAAAAAGAACTGCTGGCCGCAGTCGATGCGCTCGCCTCCCGCCGCCGCGGCGGCCTGACGTTTCCGGCGTGGCTGGAACGGCGATTCGAAGCCGAGACCGGCGCGCGCTACGCGCGGGTGTTGATCGGCGATATGGTGAAAGTCATCGTATCCTACAATTTTTTCCTGATCGTTGATTTCGTCCTCGCGCCTGACACTGTTTTGCTTGCCGCCGCGCTGCACGCGCTTGTCGTCACGCCGCTGCTGCTGGGCCTTGTCTCGATCTTCCGCAGTCACTCGGGGCCGTTGTGGCGCGACGCGGCGGCCGGCGCGGCGCCGGTGTTAATCGTCGCGCAGATCCTGGTCGTGTTCGCGGTCAGCAAGGCGCCGATGGCGTCGCACTATCCCTATTTCGTGATCATGACGACGATCAGCACCAATACCGCCTTGCGGATGCGTAATCGCTCCGCGAAATGGGCGACCTACTTTACGCTCGCCCTGACGGCGGCGACGCTTGCGGCTACGGCCAAACTCACGCCCGGGTTGGCCGTCATCCAATGCTTCTCGCTTGCCGTCTGCGGCCTGGCGACGCTGAACGGCAACCACGACCGCGAGCGAGAATTTCGCGTTTCCTACTTGCGCGGCCTGCGCGACCGGTTGCGGCTGGACGCGACGGACGCCGAGGCTCGCCGCGATCCGCTGACGGAGCTGGCGAACCGCCGCGCGCTGGACGAAGCCGCCGCGCGGGTCTGGCGTTCAGACGCCCTCGGCGGGGCCGCCGCCGTGGTCATCTTCGACGTCGACAACTTCAAGGCGTTCAACGACCTCTATGGGCATCCCGCCGGCGACGCCTGTTTGAGAAAAATCGCCGAAGCCTCGGCGAGCGTCTTGAGCGGACGCAACGCGGTTCTCGCCCGCATTGGCGGCGAGGAATTTCTGGCGCTGTTGACGGGCGACGCGGCCGCTGCGCCGGAGGCGATCGCCGAGCAATTGCGCCAGGCGGTGCTCGCGCTCGACGTCGCCCCCTTTGGCGCAACTGACCGCAGAATTGTGTCCTCCAGCTTTGGCGTGGCGAGCGGGAGGATCGGCGAAACCAGCTTCGAGGCGCTGACGGCGGCGGCGGACGCCGCGCTTTATGCGGCGAAATCGGCGGGGCGCAACAAGGTCGCCCGCGCGCTGGCGGCCTGAGCCCGTTGCGTTTTTCAGCAAACTCTGCTTTTATAGGCGGATGCGAATACGGCCATTGAGCCTTACCCTTCGACTTAGCCGCCCGACGCTCTGAAGCGTCGGGACGCGTTCGTTCGACTTCGCAACCTTTTCCCCTATATACCGCGCGCCCTTAGTGGCCGATTCTCTGTGGGCTCCCGCCATGATGCCGATTCACAAATATCAGGCGTTCAAACCGATTGCCCTGTCCGTCCGCCAATGGCCGTCGCGCGTCATCGACCGCGCGCCGATGTGGTGCTCCGTCGACCTGCGCGACGGCAATCAGGCGCTGATCGAACCGATGGGCGTCGAACGCAAGAACCGCATGTTCGACCTGCTCGTCCAGCATGGGCTTCAAGGAGATCGAGGTCGCGTTCCCCTCGGCCTCGCAGACCGATTTCGACTTCGTGCGCGCGATCATCGAGGGCGACAAGATCCCCGACGGCGTCGCGATCCAGGTGCTGACGCAATGCCGGCCGGAGTTGATCGAGCGCACCTTCGAGGCGGTGAAGGGGGCCAAGCGCGTCATCCTGCACTTCTACAACTCGACCTCGACCTTGCAGCGCGAGGTCGTGTTCCGCACCGACGTCGACGGCGTCAAGGACATCGCCGTCGCGGCGGCGCGGCAGATCAAGGCGCTGGCCGGCCGAGGCGCCGGAGACCGAGTGGATCTTCGAATATTCGCCCGAGAGTTTTACCGGCACCGAGCTGGAGGTCGCGCTGGAGATCTGCGAGGCGGTCAAGGACGTGATCCAGCCGACGCCGCGACAGGCGGCTGATCCTCAACCTGCCCGCCACGGTCGAGATGGCGACGCCGAACACCTATGCCGACATGTTCGAATGGTTCGGCGGCAAGATCTCGGACCGCGAGACCGTGATCCTCTCCGTGCATCCGCACAACGATCGCGGCACGGCGGTCGCCGCGGCGGAGCTGGCGCTGATGGCCGGCGCCGACCGCGTCGAAGGCACGCTGTTCGGCAATGGCGAGCGCACCGGCAACGTCGACATCGTGACGATGGCGCTGAACCTGTTCACGCAAGGCGTCGACCCGCAGCTCGACTCTCCGACATCAACGCGATCCGCGAGACGGTCGAGCACTGCAACCAATTGCCCGTGCACCAGCGCCACCCCTATGTCGGCGAACTCGTCTACACCGCGTTTTCCGGCTCGCATCAGGACGCGATCAAGAAGGGCTTCGAGGCGCAGGAGAAGCGCAACGATCCCGTGTTCCAGGTGCCCTATCTGCCGATCGACCCCAAGGACGTCGGCCGCACCTACGAGGCGGTGATCCGCATCAACAGCCAGTCCGGCAAGGGCGGCATCGCCTATCTGCTTGAAGACCGACCACGGCCTCGATCTGCCGCGCGACCTGCAAGTCGAGTTCTCCAAGATCGCGCAAGGCGTGATGGACGAGGAGGGCAAGGAGCTGACCTCTGACGACATCTGGGCGCTGTTCCAGAAGACCTATTATCTGACCGACGCGCCGATGACGCTGGTCAAGCAGCAATTGGCGCCGACTGGCCCCGACAATCGCGAGCTGATCGCCAAGCTTCGCAAGGCGGACGGCGCCGATGCTGACGCTTGAAGGCGAAGGCAACGGCCCGATCGACGCCTTCGTCGACGCGCTTGCAGAAGGGACTCGGCGTAGCTTCTCGTTCCTCGACTATCACGAGCACGCCATCGGCCGCGGCGCCAACGCGACGGCGGCGAGCTATGTCGAAATCCAGGACGCGGACGGCCGCGTGGTTCATGGCGTCGGCATCGACCCGAGCATCGTCACGGCGTCGCTGAAGGCGATCCTGAGCGCCGTGCAACGGATGCTGGCGCGCAGCTAGCCCCCACCCCGGCCCTCCCCCACAAGGGGGGAGGGTGTTTGCGGCGCCCGCGGTTTTCGCGCGCCGAGGTCTGCGCGTCGTTCGAGGGCCGTGCGCCGGATGGTTTCCAACACGTCTTCGTGACGGCGGAACACGTCGTCGTTGTTTATTCGCAAAATTGCGAAACCGCCGCCGCGCAGGATTCCGTCACGACGCTGATCGCGCGCAATCTCCTCGTCGGAGCCGTGCGTCGCGCCATCGACTTCGACAATCAATCGAGCCTCGAAACAGGCGAAATCGACGATGAATTCCTTGAGCGGAACCTGCCGACGAAAATGCAATCCCTCGACGGCGTCTCGGCGAAGGCGCGACCAGAGCAAACGCTCGGCCTCGGTGGCATGGCGCCGCAACGATCTGGCGATTTGCGTTGACGAGATCGAGCCCCCCGGTCGCCGCGTTCTTCGTTGAGATATAGCACGACCGCCGGCCGTCCCCTCCCCCCCTTGTGGGGGAGGGCCAGGGAGGGGGGGCGCCGCGTCTGACGCCGCCGCACCACGCTTGACACTCCCCGCCCACGCTGCGACATCGCTTGAAAAACGGAGAGGAAACATGCGGCGTTGGCAGGGTTTTTTGTGCGGGCTGACGGCGCTCGCGCTGCTTTCGCCCGCCGGCGCCGCCGACGCGCCGGTCAATCTGCGCTTCTCCTTCTGGGTGCCGCCCGCCCATCCCTTGGTCAAGGCGACGAAGCCTGGGCCGACGACATCGCCAAACAATCCGGCGGCTCGCTGACCGTCACGATCTATCCGTCCGAGCAGCTCGGCAAAGCGTTCGATCACTATGACATGGCGCGCGACGGCATCGTCGACATCGCCTATGTCAATCCCGGCTATCAGCCGGGCCGCTTCCCCGTCATCGCCATCGGCGAAATCCCGTTCACCTTCGGCGACGCGCGCAAGGGCACGGAAGCGCTCGACACATGGTATCGCGCCTACGCCGACAAGGAGATGAAGGACACGCATTTCTGCATGGCCTTCATCCACGATCCCGGCACGCTGCATTCCAAGCGAAAGATCACCTCGCCCGCCGAGTTCAAGGGCCTGAAGGTGCGGCCGGCGCAGGGCACGATCGGCCAGCTGGTCAAATCAGCTTGGCGGGACCAACGTGCAGGCCTCGGCGCCGGAAGCGCGCGAAGTGCTGACCGCGGCGTCGCCGACGCGATCACCTTTCCCTGGGGCTCGCTCTATCTGTTCGGCATGGACAAGGTCGTCAAATATCACATCGACGTCCCGCTCTACACCACTGTGTTCACCTACAATATCAACAAAGACAAATATCAGTCGCTGTCGGCGGCGCAGCGCGCCGTGCTCGACGCGCATTGCACGACGGATTGGGCGGTCAAGCTTGCCGGCGCCTGGGGCGACTTCGAGGCGGCGGGGCGCGAGAAAGCGCGCGCCGATCCGAGCCAGCACCTTTCAAGCTGACGCCGGAAGAACTCGCCGCGTGGAAGCGACGCCGTCAAACCCTTGCAGGACAAGCTGGGCGCAAGCGGTGAAAAAAGCCGGCGTCGATCCGGACGAAGCGCGCGCGAAAACTCGACGCCGATATCGCGAAGGCCGGCGCCGCGCCGTGAGCGGCATGGATCGGGTTATCGCCGGCATCGAAGTGGGCGGCCGCGGCGTTCATTGGTCATCGTTGCCGCCGACGTGTTCGTCTCGGTGCTGCTGCGCTACGCCTTCGGCGTCTCGATCCCGGACTCCTACGATTTCGGCCGCATGCTGCTCGGCATCCTCATCTTCTGGGGCATCGCCGCGACAAGCTATCGCGGCGCGCACATCACCGTCGATCTGCTCTGGAGCGCCTGCGGCCCGAAGGCGCAAGCGCGCGCATCGACGTGTTTGCGACGCTCGTGTTGTTGTTTGTCGTCATCGTGCATTCGCTGATGCTGTTCGAAAAGGTCTATTCGACCTATCGCGACAATGTGCTGACCTACGATCTGCACCTGCCGACCTGGCCGTTCTTCGCGCGTCGCCTGGGGCGGCGATCTCGCGGCGGTCGTGCTGATCGCCGTGCGCGCCTGGATCTTTCATCTCCGGCCGCGGCGCGCCATGAGCGCGGACGCGATCGCCGTCGCCGGCTTTGTTTCTCTGTTCGCGCTGATCCTGTTGCGCGTGCCGGTCGGCATGGCGATGGGCCTGGTCGGCGTCACCGGCTACGCCTCGATCGTCGGCCTGACGCCGGCGCTGAAGATGGTTGGTCTCACCTCGATGCGGACGGTGACCGACTATACGTTCGGCGTGATCCCGATGTTCATGCTGATGGGCGCGATCGTCGCGCAATCCGGCATGAGCGCGGAGCTGTTTCGTGCCGCGAATGCGATGATCGGCCATTGGCGCGGCGGTCTCGGCCTGGCGACCATCGCCGCTTGCGCCGGCTTCGCGGCGATCTCCGGCTCCTCGGTCGCCACCGCCGCCACCTTCGCTACCGTCGCTTACCCCGAGATGCGCCGGCACGACTACCCGAAATCGTTTCTCGACCGGCGTCATCGCCGCCGGCGGCACGCTCGGCGCGATCTTTCCGCCCTCGACCGTGCTCGCCGTCTACGGCCTCATCACGCAGCAGGATATCGGCAAGCTGTTCGTCGCCGGCATTCTGCCGGGCGTGCTGGCGGTGGCGATGTATATGGCGACGATCGCCGTCATCGCCTGGGTGCGCCCGGATTTCCTGCCCGCCGGCGAGCGCGCGACATGGCGCGAACGGCGGCAGGCGCTAGCAAAGGTCTGGGCGTCGCTGCTGCTGTTCGTGTTCGTGATCGGCGGGCTCTATGGCGGGCTGTTCACGCCGACGGAGGCCGGCGGCGTCGGCGCCTGCGGCGCCTTCCTCATCAGCGTCGCGCGCGGAAAGCTGGGGCTGCGCGGGCTTCGTGAGGCGCTGCTGCGCGCGACCCGCACGGCGTCCGCCGTGTTCACCGTGCTGATCGGCGCGTTGCTGTTCGGCTATTTCCTCACCGTCACCGGCGCGCCGCAGAAGGTGACGGCGTTCCTCACCGGCCTTGGGCTCGGCCCGCTACGGCGTGCTGCGTGCTCATCATGGCGATGTATCTGGTGCTTGGTTGTCTGATGGACGCGATGGCGATGATCATCCTGACCGTGCCCATCGTCTTTCCCGCCGTCGTCGCGCTCGGCTTCGATCCGATCTGGTTCGGCATCACTCATCGTGATGACCGTGGAGCTCGGCCTGATTCATCCCCCTGTCGGCATGAACGTGTTCGTCATCAAGACGGCGGTGGAGGACGTCAGCTTCGCCACGATCTTTCGCGGCGTCGCGCCGTTCATCGTCGCCGACTTGCTGCGGCTCGCCATCCTCATCGCGATCCCCGAGATCGCGCTGCTGTTGCCGAGCCTGATGTAGCGCGTTCAGCCGGCCTCGCGCGCGCGTCGCTGCGCGACGAGCGCGAACGACAGCAGCGCGCGGAAAGCGGCGGAGCGCGCCAGCGCCGGCTCGCGGCGCGCCGCGATCAGCAGCTTGAGCAGCGCCGGAAGCCGGCGCGCGAGCGCCTCGGGCGCGAAGACGTTGGCCTGCGCCAGCGCGGCGCGGCGCACCGCGGGCGGCATCCGGTACAGCCGTTCCGGCTCCGCGCCGCCCTGGCGGATCTCCAGCATCAGCGCGACGCGCTGGGCGAGCCGCGAAGCGGCGAGCCCCGCCTCGACGCCGTCCGCCAACCCGTGGGCGACGGCGCGTTCGAGCGCCGCGAGGTCTCCGGCGAGCGCGACATCGACCAGCGCGTCGGCCGGCGAGCCGCTGCCGCCCACGAGAGCGTCGACGTCGGCCGTCTCCAGTACGCCGCCGTCGCCGGCGAACAGCATCAACTTGGCGATTTCGCCGCGCGCCGCGGCGGGGTCGGCGGCGAGGATCGCGACGAGATGGTCGCGGACCTCGCGCGAGACGCGCACGCCCGCCCGTCTCGCCTCGGCCTCGACGGTTTCGGCGAGACTGCCTGCCGACGGGGGGTAGCATTCGATCGCAGACCGCATTCGGCCGCGTCTCGAACGCCACGCGCATCGGCGCCCCCTGCCGCAGCGCGTCGGCCTCCACCACCAGCGACGTTTCCGCCGGCAGACTATCGGCGACGGCGCCGATGAGGGCGGAAAAATCGCGGCCGCCGGCGTCGATCCAGAGCACGCGCTTGCCGCCGAACATGGAGATGGCGTTCGCCTCGTCGGCGAGCCGGCCGGGGTCCTTGGCGAGCGCATCGGCCGAGAGCCGCACGACCTGGAACGGGTCGCCGACATCGTCGACGAGGGCGGGGACGAGCCGGCGCGCCCGTTCGCTGACGAGGTCGGAATCCGGACCATGCAGCAGGAACATCGCGACGCCGGGGGGCCGCTTGGCGAAATAGGCCTCGAATTGTTCGCTTTTGACGACGCCCAAGCCAAACTCCGGAAACGCCTTGTTCCGTTAGCGCGATTTGCGCTAGGGAGCCAGCGACTTGGCGAAGGACCGGATTTCCCATGGCGACGTTCAAACTTTTCCTGCTCCCCGGCGACGGCATCGGCCCCGAAGTGATGGCCGAGGTCGAGAAGGTCGATCGCCTTCTTCAACAACGAAGGCGGCGTCCGCTTCGAGACCGAAAAGGGCCTCGTCGGCGGCTGCGCCTACGACGCGCACGGCCAGGCGATCAGCGACGCCGACATGGAGCGCGCGAAGGCGGCGGACGCGGTGCTGCTGGCGGCGGTCGGCGGCCCGAAATGGGCGAACGTGCCCTATGAGGTGCGCCCGGAAGCCGGGCTGCTGCGCTTGCGCAAGGACCTCGCGCTGTACGCCAATATCCGCCCCGCCGTCTGCTATCCCGCCCTGGCCAGCGCCTCGTCGCTGAAGCCGGAGGTGGTCGAGGGGCTCGACATCGTCATCGTGCGCGAGCTGACCGGCGGCGTCTATTTCGGCGAGCCGAAGGAGATTCGCGATCTCGGCAACGGCCAGAAGCGCGGCATCGACACGCAGGTCTACGACACCTACGAGATTGAGCGCATCGGCCGCGTCGCCTTCGATCTGGCGCGCAAGCGCGGCAACAAGGTGACCTCGTCCGAGAAGCACAATGTGATGAAATTCGCACCCATCGATCTCGGCAACGGGCAAAAACGGGGCATCGACACCCAGGTCTACGACACCTACGAGATCGAGCGGATCGGCCGCGTCGCCTTCGATCTGGCGCGCAAGCGCGGCAACAAGGTCACCTCGTCGGACAAGCACAACGTGATGAAGTCCGGCGTGCTGTGGAAGGAAGTCATCACCGCCCTGCACAAGCGCGAGTTCGCCGACGTTCAGTTGGAACATCAACTCGCCGACGCGCTCGGCATGCAGCTGGTGCGCTGGCCCAAGCAGTTCGACGTGATCGTCACCGACAATCTGTTCGGCGACATGCTGTCTGATGTGGCGGCGATGCTGACGGGTTCGCTCGGCATGCTGCCCTCCGCCTCGCTCGGCGACGTCGATCCGAAGACGGGCAAGCGCAAGGCGCTCTATGAGCCGGTGCACGGCTCGGCGCCTGACATCGCCGGCAAGGGCGCGGCGAACCCGATCGCGATGATCGGTTCGTTCGCGATGGCGTTGCGCTATTCGTTCGGGCTCGGAGAGCACGCGGATCGGTTGGAGGCGGCGATCGCTTCGGTGTTGGCGCAGGGGTTGCGCACGAAAGACATCGCGCAAGGGGCCGAGGCGACGATCTCGACGGGCGAGATGGGCGATGCGATCGTGGCGGCGCTGAAAAATTGAGAAGCCCGCGAACTGCGTGTCGCGGCCGGTCGGAGGGCCGGCCTTCAACCAATCGAATGCGCGGTTTCGCGGAATCGTTGTGAGCCGCCCAGGCTGGAACCCAACGCGTTCACGGCGCGGGAACCACAAATGGGAAGCTTCCGGACACCCTGCCTTTTGGCTGATCCACGCCATCGTTGACCGCCACGCCCACGACCCAGGAGAGGGCGACATCCATAGCGTCGTCGGTTAGTTTTCGGCCGTTGGCGCCGGCCATGCCATAGCGGGCCTCAGTTCCTATCTTGTACGGGACGGCGTCGGGCAGAATAGAGTCGGCGATACGCTTCGCATAAGATTTGGGGTCGGACTGAAACCCAGCCAGGCGGGCATATTTCTCGATGGTTTCGGCGGCTAGCGCCTGCCACTGCGAGTCGAGCGCGGGAAGGTGCTCATTGCGCGCCGATCTTTGCTCGTCGGTTGTCGAGAAAAGATAGAGGTGCGGGACCAGCACATGCGCCACGCGATTCGCGCGGTGCCAGTGCCCGTGATCACGCCATTCGACGGAAGCATAGTAGTAGATAATAGGCGACAACGAGATGTTGGGAATTTCCAGCACGATCGCTGAGGAAACGATGTCGGCAAACGGCGATTGCCCGGCATGCCGGTTGAACGCGCCCAAGTCCAGCGCTCCCTTTGCCAGGGCCTCCCGCAATTCACGCAATCCATTCTGATTGCCGAAAAAGGGGTCCCGCACCGTCCCTGCCCAGAATCGCAAACCTGACGGAAATTCCGTGACTTGGTGCAGTTGCGCCTCCCCGACATCGTCACCGGAGAGCCCGAGGCTATCGTCGGTCCGCGGGAGCAATCCTATACTGGCGGCGTCGACGCCGAAGCGCACGGTGTAAGTTTGCGATTTGCGGTGGAATTTGTCGGCGCCAAGGTGAAATTTGTAAATGGCGTCTGTGGAAAAGTTGTCCGACGCGCCTGCTGTCGATTTTGGATTCAGGATGAGGACGAGGCAAGTTTTGCCAGGGCGATCGGACTCAAATGCGTAAACGTCCGTGAGATCGAGTTGCGGATGGCCTCTGGCCAGACTCGTCGAAAAGTGATGTCCCATCCACTCCTCCATTCATTTTTGGCGAACGCTGCTCGGCGTTGTCAGCCTTCCGGCCGCAAGTTTTTGTCGATGCGCCCGCGGCACCAGGGGCAAAACAAACCGCTACTCCGCCGCCTGACCATGCACCGCCGGATTGTTCGGATGCTTCGTCCAGTTCCGCGCAGGCTGATCGTAAGGCAGCCCTGTGCGCGGATCGACGCCTTCGGTCTTGTGAACCAGCGTGATGCAACTCTCCACCGGACAGACCAGCACGCAGAGATTGCAGCCGACGCACTCCGCCTCGTTGACCACGAACTTCCGGACCCCGTCGACCCGAGGCCAAATCGCCTGGTGCGAGGTGTCCTCGCAGACGATGTGGCAGCGGCCGCATTTGATGCAGAGGTCCTGGTTGATCTCGGCCTTCACCACATAGTTGAGGTTCAAAAACTGCCAGTCCGTCACCTTCGGGACCGCCGCGCCGCGGAAATCCTCGATTGACGAATAGCCCTTGCGCTCCAAAAACTGCGACAGCCCCGAAATCATCTCCTCGACGACCTTGAATCCGTACGTCATCGCCGCCGTGCACACCTGCACATTGCCGGCGCCGAGCGCGATGAACTCGGCCGCGTCCTTCCACGTCGTCACGCCGCCGATGGCCGAAATCGGCAGGCCCGACGTCTCGGCGTCGCGCGCGATCTCCGACACCATCGACAGCGCGATCGGCTTCACCGCCGGCCCGCACATGCCGCCATGGGTGCCCTTGCCGTCGACATCGACGTCGAGCGTCATCTTGTCGAGGTCGATCCCCATGATCGAATTGATCGTGTTGATGAGCGAGACGGCGTCGGCGCCGCCGGCGCGCGCGGCCCTGGCGGGCCGGCGGATGTCGGTGATGTTGGGGGTGAGCTTCACAATCACCGGCATGCGCGAATATTGCTTGCACCAGCGCGTCACCATCTCGATATATTCCGGCACCTGGCCGACGGCCGAGCCCATGCCGCGCTCGGACATGCCGTGCGGACAGCCGAAATTCAGCTCGATGCCGTCGCAATCCGTCTCCTCGACGCGTTTGAGGATCGACTTCCAGGACTCCTCCTCGCAAGGCACCATCAGCGAGACGATCAAAGCCCGGTCGGGCCATTCGCGCTTGACCTGTTTGATCTCCTGAAGATTGATCTCCAAGTCGCGGTCGGTGATGAGTTCGATGTTGTTGAATGCGATCAGGCGCCGGTCGGGGCCGTGCATCGCGCCGTAGCGCGGGCCGGAGACGTTGACGATCGGCGGCCCGGCCTCGCCGAGCGTCTTCCAAACGACGCCGCCCCAGCCGGCGCGAAAGGCGCGCTCGACATTGGTCTTGCGGTCGGTCGGCGGCGCCGAGGCGAGCCAGAACGGATTGGGCGACTTGACGCCGATAAAACTCGTGCGGAGATCAACCATGCCGTCCTCCCGCTAGCGCCGCGATGATCGAGCGCGCCGCGACCTTGCCGTCCTCGACGGCCCCGACCGTGAGATCGAGGCCGCCGGCGACGCCGTCGCCGCCCGCCCACACTTTCGGCAGGCCCGTGCGCCGCTCGGCGTCGACGACGATCTTGCCGCCCTGCGTCTTCGGCGGCGCGGCGCCGAAGGCGCCGCCTTCGCCAAGCTGGCCGATGGCGGTGAACACGATGTCGGCCTCCAGCCGGAACGGCGCCCCGTCGCCGACGAGTTTGCCGCCTTCGAGCCGCGTGCGCTCGAACACGACGCCGCTGACCGCGCCGTCGTGGCTTTCGAGTTCGATCGGGCGCGCCCACGGGCGGATCGTCACGCCGTTGGTCTGCGCGAGTTCGCGCTCGTAGGGGCTCGCCTTCATGTCCTCGACGCCACGGCGATAGACGATCGTCACCGATTCCGCCCCGAGGCGCTTCGATTGCACGGCGGCGTCAACCGCCGTCATGCCGCCGCCGATCACCACGACGCGGCGGCCGATGGGCAGTTGCGACAAGTCCGTGGCCTGCCGCAGCGCGGCGATGAAGGCGACGGCGTCCTCGACATTCTTGAGCGCCTCTTCGCCTGGCAGGCCCAGCTTGTTGACGCCGGGCAAGCCGATCCCGAGGAACACGGCGTCGTAATCCTTGGCAAGCCCCTCCAGCGTCACGTCGCGCCCGAGCGCAACGCCCGTCTTCACTTCGATCCCGCCCAGGCCAAGAATGAACGCGGCCTCGCGCGCAGCAAAATCGTCGGGCGTCTTATAGGCGGCGATGCCGTATTCGTTGAGCCCCGCCACTTTCGGCCGCGCCTCGTAGATCACGACGTCATGGCCGGCCACGCTCAGCGCGTGCGCGCAGGCGAGCCCGGCGGGTCCGGCGCCGACCACAGCCACCCGCTTGCCTGTCGCCGCGGCGCGGGCGTAGGGCTGCTTGCCCGTCTCCATCTGCGCGTCGACCGCGTAGCGCTGCAACAAGCCGATCCTGACCGGCTTGCCCTCGGCGGCCTCGCGCACGCACGCCTCTTCGCAAAGTTCCTCGGTCGGGCAGACGCGCGCGCACATGCCGCCCATGATGTTGGAGTCGAGGATGGTTTTGGCGGCCCCCAGCGCGTTGCCGGCGGCGATCTCGCGGATGAACAGGGGAATGTCGATCGACGTCGGGCAGGCCTGCTGGCACGGCGCGTCATAGCAGAAATAGCAGCGCTCGGCCTCGACGCGCGCCTCGTGGCGATCGAGCGGCGGATGCAGGTCGGCGAAGTTGGCCTTCAGCGCGTCGGGGTCGAGCCGTCCGGCGGCGATGTCGGAGCCTGCTTTCGCGTCAGCGACCAAAGCCATCGAGTTCCTCCGCCGAAAACCTGACCAATCGGTCAAGAACTTCGCGCCGCGTCTCGCGGCTGTCAAGCCGAGGCTTTAGGCAGGGGTTGACACGGGAAGCGGCTGGGTCAAAGAGCGGCGCCCAATTTGTGGACTGTCGCGCATGGAGTGTCGGGCTTGACCACCGCCCTCATATTTCCTGGCCAAGGCGCCCAGGCCGTCGGCATGGGCAAGACGCTCGCGGAGCGCTTCGCCGCCTCGGCGCGGGTGTTCGAGGAAGTTGATGCGGCGCTCGGGGAAAAACTGTCGAAGCTCATCTTCGAGGGGCCGGAGGCGGAGCTGACGCTGACCGCCAACGCCCAGCCGGCGTTGATGGCGACCAGCATGGCGGCGATGCGGGCGCTGGAGACGGAAGCCGGGTTCGACGTCGCCCGCGACGCGGCGTTCGTCGCCGGCCATTCGCTCGGCGAATATTCCGCGCTCTGCGCGGCCGGCGCGCTGACGCTTGCGGACGCTGCGAAGCTGTTGCGGCTCAGGGGCGAGGCGATGCAGCGGGCGGTCCCGGCCGGCGAGGGCGCGATGGCGGCGATCCTCGGGCTCGATTTCGCCAAAGTGTCGAAGATCGCCCATGACGCCGCGCGCGATCTCTATCTGACGGGCGCGATCTGCGAGGCCGCCAACGACAACGGCGGCGGCCAGGTTGTCATTTCCGGCACCAAAGCGGCGGTGGAGCGGGCGATGGAGCTCGCCAAACTCGCCGGCGCCAAGCGCGCGCTGCCGCTCGCGGTGTCCGCCCCGTTCCATTGCACGCTGATGACGCCGGCCGCCGAGGCCATGGCCGAGGCGCTGGCGAAGACGAACATCGTCGCGCCGAAAATTCCGCTGGTCGCCAATTTCAGCGCGTCCGCGCTGACCGACCCCGCCGCGATCCGCGACAGCCTCGTCAGCCAAGTGACGGGAACGGTGCGCTGGCGCGAGAGCGTCGTCTACATGGCGGGGCAGGGGGTGACGCGGTTCGTCGAAGTCGGCGCCGGCAAAGTGCTGGCGGGCCTCGTCAAGCGCATCTCCGAGGGCGCCAGCGCGATCAGCGTCGGGACGCCGGCGGATGTAGAGGCGTTCAAGGCGGCGCGATAAGGATCAGACGATGTTCGATCTCACAGGCAAGACCGCGCTGGTGACGGGCGCCTCCGGCGGCCTCGGCGGCGCGATTGCGCGCGCGCTGCACCGCCAAGGCGCCGTCGTCGCGCTCTCCGGCACGCGGCGCGACGCGTTGGAGCGGCTCGCCGCCGATTTCTCCGAACGCGCGCATGTGCTGCCGTGCGACCTCGCCGACGCCGCCGCCGTCGAGGCGCTCGTCCCCGCCGCGGAGGCCGCGATGGGCAGTCTCGACATCCTCATCAACAACGCCGGCGTCACGCGGGACAATCTGTTCATGCGGATGAAGGACGCCGAGTGGGACGCCGTGCTCGCCGTCAATCTCACGGCCGCCTTTCGGCTCGCCCGCGCGAGCCTCAGAGGCATGATGAAGCGCCGGCACGGCCGCATCATCGGGATCACCTCCATCGTCGGCGTCACCGGCAATCCCGGTCAGGGCAATTACGCGGCCGCCAAGGCCGGGATGATCGGCATGTCCAAGGCGCTTGCGCAGGAAGTGGCGAGCCGCGGCATCACCGTCAATTGCATCGCGCCGGGCTTCATCGCAAGCCCCATGACCGAGGCGCTCAATGACAAGCAGCGCGAGGCGATCCTCGCGAATGTGCCGATGGGGAAACTGGGCGCCGGCGAAGACATCGGCGCCGCGGTCGTCTATCTCGCGAGCGCGGAGGCCGCCTATGTGACAGGTCAGACCCTGCATGTGAACGGCGGAATGGCGATGGTTTGACCGACATTAGCAAGGGCGTCGGCCACTCGCCATATCATTACCTCTATGCTAATGAGCGAGGTCGCGGGACCCGGCTGCGGAGTCCGAGGAGCGCCCGGCTGAGCGTGGTGGGCGCCTCGGGCCGCAATGGGGCGGCTGGGAGTTTAACGGGCAAACATGGCCGAGGGATGACTTGGCCACACTGGGGACTTAAAAAATGAGCGATGTCGCGGAACGGGTGAAGAAGATCGTCGTCGAGCATCTCGGCGTCGATGCCGACAAGGTGGTCGAATTCCGCCAATTTCATCGACGATCTCGGCGCCGACTCGCTCGATACGGTCGAGCTCGTGATGGCCTTCGAGGAGGAGTTCGGGGTCGAGATCCCCGACGACCAGGCCGAGACGATCACCACCGTCGGCGACGCCGTCAAGTTCCTGGAGAAAGCCTCCGCCTCGGCGAAATAGTCCGGCGGCGCTTTCCGTCAAAGCAAAGGGGCCGGCGCATGTCCGGCCCTAGTCGCATGGATCGGCGCGAAGGCGCCGGCGGGCGACGCGGGTTGAGGAAGCTCAATGAAGCGGGTCGTGGTGACGGGTCTCGGCATGGTGTCGCCGCTGGCCTGCGGCGTCGAGGCCACCTGGAAGCGCCTGATCGAGGGCGAGGCCGCGGCCGCGAGGGTCGAGACGTTCGACGTATCCGATCTCCCCTGCAAGATCGCGGCGCAGGTCCCGCGCGGGGACGCGCCCGACGCCTTCCGGCCCGACGAATGGATGGAGCCGAAGGAGCAGCGCCGCAACGACGACTTCATCATCTACGCGATGGCGGCGGCGACGCAGGCGCTCGCCGACGCCGATTGGGCGCCCAAGACCTATCAGGATCAGATCGAGACCGGCGTGCTGATCGGCTCCGGCATCGGCGGCCTGCAAGGCATCGCCGAGACCGCGTTGACGCTGCACGAGAAGGGCCCGCGGCGGGTGTCGCCGTTCTTCATTCCCGGCAGCCTCATCAATCTCGCTGGCGGCCAGGTGTCGATCCGCCACGGCTTGAAAGGCCCCAACCACGCCGTCGTCACCGCCTGCTCGACCGGCGCGCACGCCATCGGCGACGCGGCGCGGCTGATCGCGCTGGGCGACGCCGAGACCATGGTCGCTGGCGGCGCCGAATCCTCGGTCAATCGCTTGTCGCTGGCGGGGTTTTCCGCCTGCAAGGCGCTGTCGACGGCCTTCAACGAGCGGCCGAAACAGGGCTCGCGCCCCTACGACCGCGACCGCGACGGATTTGTGATGGGCGAAGGCGCGGGTTGCGTGGTGCTGGAGTCGCTGGAGCACGCGCGCGCGCGCGGCGCGCGCGATCTACGCCGAGATCGTCGGCTACGGCATGTCGGGGGACGCCTATCACATCACCGCGCCGTCGCCGGACGGCGACGGCGCTTATCGCGCGATGGCGGCGGCGCTGAAGCGCGCCGGCCTCACCGTGCACGACATCGACTATGTCAACGCGCACGGCACCTCGACGCCGATCGGCGACGAGATCGAATTGCGCGCGGTCGAGCGTCTGCTCGGCAATGCGGCGGGAACCGTGTCGATGTCTTCAACCAAATCGTCGATCGGGCATCTGCTCGGCGCGGCGGGCGCGGTCGAGGCGATTTTCTCGATCCTGGCGATTCGCGACGGGATCGCGCCGCCGACGCTCAATCTCGACAACCCCAGCGTCGAAACCGCCATCGACCTCGTGCCGCATGTCGCCAAGCGGCGGAAGGTCGACGTCGCCTTGTCGAATTCCTTCGGCTTCGGCGGCACCAATGCGTCGCTGATTTTTCAGCGGGCGGAGTAGGGGGCGGCGGTTACGCCGCGGTCGGTGAGAGTATCAGCGCCTCGCTGCCAAAATAGTTGGCGCGATGTTTCATCACATGCTCGGCCGCTGAGACGGCGAGCCCGTCGCGGTAGAATTCCGCGTGCTCGCGGCGGCACACCATGAATTTGCACGAAGACGCAAACGACTCGCGGTCGACGATGGCGAAGATCGTGAAATCCGGATTGGCTTTCAGCCAGTCGCCGGCCGCGATCGTCAGCGCCGGATAGAGCGGGTGCAGCACGTCGTCGAGGCAGATCACGCCCTGCGGATGCAGCGCCGCCTTCGCCAGGCGCAGGTCGTGCAGCACGGAATCGTATTGATGGGCGCCGTCGACGTGCAGAAACCGCACCGGGCCGCCGGCGGCCTGGCGATAGGCTTCGGGCGTCAGGTTCTGGGTCGCCGCCTTTTGCACGATGACGTTTTCCGTGTTCAGGCCGGCCTCCCGGCAATTCGCCAGGAACCGGTCGGCGACGCCGTCGTCAGGCCAGGTGAAAACATCCGTGGCGAGCAACCTTTCGCCCGGAGCGGCGCATAGCGCCAACGCGATGAAGAAGCGGCCTTCAAAGACGCCGATTTCCGCGATCGAGCCGCGCACGCCGTTGGCGCTCTGGGCGGCGATGAGGCGGGTGGCGGCGATGGCCCCGATCTTCGACGACGCCCCTTTGATCCGATAAAACCGCTCGGCCAGATAGCGCTCGGCGGCGGCGGAGATCGTCATGTGCGTCCGACCTCTCGGTTATAGGCGCGCCGCCCCGGGCCTCGCGTCTGTAGCCCTCATCGTCGGCGGGACGCAAGTCGAGGGGCCGCGCGACATACTTTCGCCGCGCCCGGTTTTGATGCTATGCGCAGCCAAGGTTTTGGCGAGCGAACCGAATTCACGCGATGGACGCAAACGAACCTCCAGCCGGCGACCCGGCCGCGCCCAAGGCGAGCCTGTTCGCGCGGGCCCCAAAACCCACGCCGCCGCCGCGCGAGCCGAAGAAGAAGCGGCCGCGCCGATCCGGGCTGTCGCAGATCAGCGTCATTTTCTCGCTTCTCCTGGTCGGCGCGTGCGTCGGCGTCGCCGGCATTCTCGCCGCCGCGCTGGCCGAACGACGCGCGGGGCCGCTGACGGAGGACAAAGTCGTCGTGCTCACCCGCGAGGACGACGACGGACCGCTCGCCGATCAACTCGAGAAAGCCGGCGTGATTGACAGCGCATTGCTGTTTTCGATCATGGCGCTGTCCGACGGCCAACGCGGCGCCTTGAAGCGCGGCGAATACAAGTTCCCGGCGGGCGTCAGCATGCGCGATGTCGAGGACATGCTCTCCCATCACCGGGTGCTCAAACACAAACTGCCGATCCCTGAGGGTCTCACCAGCGAACAGATCGTCGACCGGCTGAAGGACAGCGATCTGTTCGTCGGCGACATCAAGGAGACGCCGCGCGAAGGCTCGCTGCTGCCCGACACCTACGTGTTCGAGCGCGGCGATTCGCGCAGCGCGCTGCTCGCCCATATGGCGGTCGCGATGACCAAGACGGTCAACGCGATCTGGGCCAAACGCGCGCCCGACCTGCCGATCAAGTCGCCGGGCGAACTGGTGACCCTGGCGTCGATCGTCGAGAAGGAGACCGGCAAGGTCGACGAGCGGCCCAAGGTCGCCGGCGTGTTTATCAACCGCTTGCAGAAACACATGAAACTGCAATCCGACCCGACCATCGTCTATGGCCTGGTGTTCGGCAAGGGCACGCTCGGCCATTCCATCACCAAGGCCGAACTGCAGGAGGCGACGCCCTACAACACCTATTACATCGACGGCCTGCCGCCGGGACCGATCTGCAATCCCGGCCGCGCCGCGATGGAGGCGGTCGCCAATCCCGCCCATGGCCGCGATCTCTATTTCGTCGCCGATGGAACTGGCGGCCACGCCTTCGCCGAGACGCTCGATCAGCACCAGAAGAACGTCGCGCGCTGGCGCCAGATCGAAAAAGACGCAAAAGACGCGAAAGACGCCAAGGACCGGCTGAGCCCGGACGTCGCGCCGCCCGCCAACATCCGCGGCGAAGCTCCCAATATGCGGGATAGCCGCTACGGCGACAACGGCGACGCCAACGCCTTCGGCGCGCTTGGCTTCGCCGCGGCGGCGGCTCCCAAGACAGCCGACCCGGCGCTCGCCGCCCGGCTCGGCAGGATCGCCTCATCCCGACGCCAGATCGAGGCGATGACCGGCGCCGGCGGCTCGCTTTCGGCAGCCAAGCTCGCTCGGGGCGGCATCGATTCGGTGGTGGTGCTGGGGGTCAACGATCCCCCGCCCGGGTCCGACGATCCCGGCGCCCCCGTCGACGATGAGGCGGTCACGAGCGCGCCGCTATCGCCGGCCGCGTTGGCGGACCTGCGCGCCCGCGCCGCCCTTTACGGCGGCGGGCAACTGATCGTCGACACCGGCGTCACCGCCGCGCCGCCAGCGCCCGCAGCCGTCTCGCCGACCGGCCCCCACGCCCGGGCCTTCGACGCCTCTGAAGGCACGAAGCTCGATCCGCTTCGCAACCGGACCTACGGTCTTGAATTTCCCAAGGAGATCCCGAGCGCGTTCCAGTAGTTTCAGCGCGAAGCCAGCGCCAGGGCTATTGCGCAGGCGTTGGAGACGTTGAGGCTTTTGACGGCGCCGGGCAAATCGAGCCGCGCCAGCGCGTCGCACTTTTCCCGCGTCAGCCGCCGCAGGCCCTTGCCCTCGGCGCCCAGCACCAGCGCCAGCGGCCGCGTCAGCGGCTCGGCGCCGAAAACGACCGGCCCCTCGGAGTCGAGGCCGACGCGCCAATAGCCCTGATCGCCGAGTTCGTCGAGCGCGCGGGCGAGATTGCCGACCGTAGAGATCGGCACGTGCTCCAGCCCGCCGCTCGCCGCCTTCGCCAGCGCGCCCGAGAATTCCGGGGAGTGGCGCTCGGTCGTCAGCAGCGCGTCGACCGCGAAGGCGGCGCAAGTGCGCAAAATCGCGCCGACATTGTGCGGGTCGGTGATCTGATCGAGCACGACGACGAGGCCCTTGGCCGGCAAGTCGGAGAGGTCGAGCGATTCCAGCGGCGCGGCTTCGAGCAGGAGGCCCTGATGCACCGCCTCGCGCGGCAACCTTGCGGCGATCTCCTCGGCGCTCACCACGCGCGTCTCGACGCCGCTGCGCGCGATTTCGCCTTGCAGCCGCTCGGCCGCCGCCGAAGTCGCGTAGAGCCGGACCAGCCGCCGACGCGGCGCGTTCAGCGCCGCCAGCACGGCGTGGAAACCGTAGAGGCGCGTCACGCCTGCGCCGCGGCTCTCGCCGCCGCGCTCGCGGACCTTTCTGTCCCTTTTCATGTCGGCCAACTCAGAGCGCCCTGACCGGGCGAAGGAAACGCGGTTCTCAGCCGCGGGGCAGCATCGCGTGCACGGCCGCCTCGAAAGCCTCGAAACTATAGGGCTTCAAAAGCACGCCGGAAGCGAGCGGGAGGTCGTCGAGCTGCGCCTCGGCCTGGCCGGTCGCATAGACGAACGGCGCGCCCTTGGCGGCAAGCGCCTCGGCGATCGGCCGGCCGCTGTCGGCCCCGAGGGTCAGGTCGACAATGGCGCCGTCGAGCGCGCCATCGAGCAGCGCCGTCGCCTCGGCGAGCGAATGCGCAGGCCCCACGGGCTCGTGTCCCATATCGACAAGCCATGCTTCGACCAGCATGGCGATCAGCGGCTCATCGTCGACGATGAGGATTTTCGCCACGCGCCTCGGCTCCGTTGCCCTGAAAATCCAGTAGGCTGTTGCGATAAACGTCTGCGGCGGCAGTTGCAAGGCACGTGCCCGCGCGGTCACCGTTCGCGCATCGCCTCCGAACCCACCTTCGCCAGTGGCGACAGCAGGTAGTCGATCACCCGGCGGCTGTCTGTCTTAATCTCGACAGTCGCGGTCATGCCGGGGTTCAACGAGATCGGCGTTTCGCCGATCTTCATCGAGGTCTGGTCGAGCGCGATGGCCACCGGAAATACGAAACTCTCCGCCTGTCCGGGGCCGCTCGTCTGCGGCGGCAGCGAGTTCGACGGCGAGGTGAGGTCGGCGAGCGCGCGCTTGGCCTCGGTCTCATCGACCGCTTCCTGCGCGATGCGGACCACCTTGCCGGAAAGCGCCCCGAAGCGGGTGAAGGGAAAGGCGTCGACCTTGACGACGGCGTTCTGGCCGATTTTGACAAAGCCAATGTCCTGATTGGCGACCAGCGCCTCGATCTGCAACGGCCCCTGGTTCGGCGCAATCATCAGAAGCTGCTGCCCCGTGGTGACCACCTGGCCGATCGTGGTGACGGCAAGCTGCTGCGCGACGCCGTCGATGGGCGCGAACAGCCGGGTTCGGCGCAGCTTGCTCTCGGCTTTCGCCAGCGACTGCTTGGCGTCATCCGCCTTGCGGGAGGAATCGGCCCCCTTGTTTTCGTTGTCGGCGATGAATTGCGAAATCGACTTGAACTTCTCGCTGCGCAATTCGTCGAGCGCCGCCTGGGTTTCAATACGCTGGCCCTGATCGGAGGCAAGCTGCGATTGCGATTTTTGCAGCAATTCCTCGGCGTCGTAGAGATTGATCTTGGTGCCGACCTTGAGCTTGATCGCGTCCCGCCTGGTCTTCACCCGATCGTTCATCGTCACCATGAGATCGTTTTCGAACGAAATGCTCATGTCCAGCCGCTTAAGCGTAGCCTCCTTTTGGGCGATCTGTTTGTCGAGCGCGGCGAGCTGATCGGCGAGTGCATAGAGATCGGCGGCCAGCACACCGCGCTGGCGCGCCCGGACCTCGGGCGGGACGTCGGGGGCGTAGGCGATTTGGGCTTCGGATTTGGTGAGCGCATCGTCGATGGCGGCGTGCTCGAAACTGCTTGAGGTGCCGTTGCTGGCTTCGCGGGGTACGAGCGCCGCGGCGACGGCGCCGGCGTAGGCGCGGCGCGCGATCTCCGCGAGGTTCTCGAAACGCGCGGCGCGCGCCTGGTCGGCGTCGGCCAAAGCCTCGGCGGGATCGAGCTCCAGCAGAACCTCGCCGGCCTTGACCTGCTGGCCGTTGGTGACGTGGATCGCGGCGATCTTGCCGCTGTCGAACGGCTGGATGATCTTGGCGCGACTGACGGTTTCGATCTTGCCTGGCGCGACGGCGTGGACATCGAGCCTGCCGAAGAACGACCAGGCGAGCGCGGCGGCGAAAAAGCCGCAGATCGTCAGCATCAGCGCGACCGGCAGCGGCGCGGGAGGCGTCTCCAGGATTTCGAGCGCGGCGGGCAGGAACTCGCGATCCCGGCCCTTGACTGGCGAGTTCGACGCCGCGGTCGATTTCACCAGCTTGCGCAACGCCTCAATCCTATTGGGGATCGGCGGCGGGTCGGCGCGCTCGTTCATCAGGCCCTCCCTTGGCCTTGCAGCGCCCATAGCTTCGAGTAGACGCCGTCGGTCCGGCGCAACAGCTCCTCATGCGTGCCGATCTCGACGATCTCGCCTTTCTGCATGGCGGCGATGCGGTGGCAGGGACGCAGCGCCGCGAGCCGGTGGGCGATGATCAGCACGGTGCGGCCGCGGGTGATCGCCTTCATGTTGTCCTGGATGATGCGTTCGCTTTCGTAGTCGAGCGCCGAGGTGGCCTCGTCGAAGATGAGGATGCGCGGATTAGTGACGAGCGCGCGGGCGATCGCGACCCGCTGGCGCTGGCCGCCGGAGAGATTGGCCCCGCGCTCCTACTCTTATCCCGGCTCTGGCTGCCGACTCGCTTCGCCGGCGGGGCATCGTGCTCCGGACTCTCACTGGGCGCTCTTCCCGCACCATCCGCCTCGCCAGCCGCCCGGGGTTTCCGCGTCCTCAAGCTCTCCCGCGCCCTCGAAAAAGTGATTCGAATGGCTACGGGTCTTGGGGCGAATTCGCACCTTAAAAGCCTGATTTCTCCCTGTGGAAATCTCACCCCAGATTCGGTGGAAAACCAGCTTTCCGGTGCAAATCCCAAGGAAATCCGAAGAAGTCGAGTTCCGGCCTCCCTTATCCACAAGAACCGCCTCCCCCGGCGTTGACCCTGCCCTCGGCTGCTCCTTACAGTCTGTATTGAGTATCGATGATTTTAGGTCCACTTGCCGCGGGCGGTTAACCGCCGCTCCCGGGAGAGCACCGACAACCGCCGAGCCAGCCCCATGACCGGAGTAGTGATGCTGAAATTAAAGAAAATCCACATCCTCGGGTTTAAGAGTTTTTGCGACCGCACGGAGCTTGACGGTGCCGGGAACCGGCATTGCCGTGGTGGTGGGGCCGAATGGCTGCGGCAAGTCCAACATTCTGGATGGAGTGAGCTGGGTTCTCGGCGAGCAGAGCGCTAAAGCCTGCGCGGCACGCACATGCAGGATGTAATCTTTGCCGGCACAAGGGATCGCAAGGCTCTGGGGATGGCTGAAGTCACGCTGACCATGGTCGATCCCGAGGCCTATGAAGGCCCGGTACCGGTTGAGCCTGAGGTACATCGACAACGAGGTCCCGCCGATTGGGATGAGGACGTGCCCAAAGCAACGACGGCAAGGCAGCCTACGTCCAGGTCTATCTCGCCGGTAACCAGGGTGAGGCGCTGGCCAACGAGTCGGTCGAGGCCGTTCAACACATCGTCAGCAGCGTGCCGGCGCCCAACGGGATCAAGGCCTACGTCACCGGACCTGCGGCGCTGTCAGCGGACCAGAACATCGCCGGCGATCGCAGCCTGCAAGTGATCACCACCGTCACATTCCTCGTCATCATCGCGATGCTGCTGCTGGTCTACCGGTCGATCGTCACGGTGCTGCTGACCCTGTCGATGGTGGTCTTCGAATTGGCGGCCGCCCGCGGGGTGGTTGCCTTCCTGGGCTACCACAAGATCATCCTGCTCTCCACCTTCGCCACAAACCTGTTGGTCACGTTGGCAATTGCGGCCGCCACCGACTACGCGATCTTCTTGATAGGGCGATATCAGGAGGCTCGCGCGGTCGGCGAGTCCCGAGAAGACGCTTACTACACCATGTTCGGTGGCACCGCACACGTTGTGCTGGGGTCGGGCCTGACGATCGCCGGCGCGACGTTCTGTCTGCATTTCACCAACTTGCCTTACTTCCAGACGCTGGGCGTCCCGTTGGCCATCGGCATGGTGGTTGTCGTGGCCGCGGCGTTGACGCTTGGCCCGGCGGTGATCTCGGTGGCCTCGCGCTTCCGCCAGATGCTGGAACCCAAGCGGGCGCAACGGATTCGAGGATGGCGCAAGATCGGCGCACTCGTGGTCCGGTGGCCAGGACCTATCCTGGTCGTGACGATCGGGGTCGCTCTGGTCGGTCTGCTGACGCTGCCCGGATATCGGACGAACTACAACGACCGCAACTACCTACCCGCCGATCTCCCGGCGAACGCCGGCTACTCGGCCGCGGATCGGCACTTCTCGAAGGCCAGGATGAATCCCGAGCTGCTGATGATCGAAAGTGACCATGATCTGCGCAATTCCGCCGACTTCCTGGTCATCGAC
Source organism: uncultured Pseudomonadota bacterium (assembly GCA_963835115.1). Taxonomy (GTDB): domain Bacteria; phylum Pseudomonadota; class Alphaproteobacteria; order Rhizobiales; family Beijerinckiaceae; genus Roseiarcus. Next base: position 4,172 of record CAWIEP010000024.1, on the reverse strand, counting down.
AAGATTGCCAAGGCCATCTTCCGGGTTCCCGGGATCAGTCGAGTGCAGGCCATCACGCGGCCGCAAGGGACACCCATCGAACACACGTCGATCCCGTTTCAGATCAGCATGCAGGGTGTCTCCCAGCAGCTGAATCAGAAGTATCAAGAGGATCAGATGGCCGACATGCGTCGTCAGGCCGATGACATGCAGACGACCATCGACAGCATGGTCCAGATGCAGGACATCACCGCGCAGATGGCCGCCGACATGCACATCATGGTCGGCAAGATGAAGAGCATGACCATGGACATCGCCGAATTACGGGACCATATGGCGGATTTCGAGGATTTCTTCCGGCCCATCCGTGCCTACTTCTACTGGGAGAAGCACTGCTTCGACATTCCGGTGTGCTGGTCGCTGCGATCCGTCTTCGACGCCCTCGACGGCATCGACACGATGACCGACGACATCCAGACCCTGATTCCCATCCTGGAGCACCTCGACACCTTGATGCCCCGGATGGTGGCGCTGATGCCCGAGATGATCCAGAACATGAAGAACATGAAGACGACGATGCTGACGATGTATGCGACCCAGCAGGGCTTGCAGGATCAGCAGCGGGCGCAGCAGCAAGACTCCAGCGCGATGGGCAAGGCGTTTGACGCGTCGAAGAACGACGACTCGTTCTACCTGCCTCCGGAAACCTTCAATAACCCCGAATTCATCCGGGGAATGAAGAATTTCCTGTCTCCCGACGGCCACGCCGTGCGTTTCATCATCAGCCACGATGGCGATCCGATGACGCCAGAAGGCATTTCGCACATCGATGCGATCAAGAAGGCCGCTTACGAGGCGATGAAGGGTACGCCGTTGGAGGGCTCGAAGATGTACCTCGGCGGGACCGCGGCCACCTTCAAAGATATGCAGGACGGCAGCAACTATGACCTGTTGATCGCCGGAATCGCTTCCATGTGTTTGATTTTCATCATCATGCTGATCATCACTCGCAGTGTGGTGGCGTCGGCGGTGATCGTGGGCACCGTATTGCTCTCTCTTGGTGCGTCTTTCGGGCTTTCGGTGCTCATCTGGCAGCACCTGATCGGCATCGAGTTGCACTGGATGGTGCTCGCGATGTCGGTCATCATTCTGCTGGCCGTGGGCGCCGACTACAACCTGCTCTTGGTGTCCCGGTTCAAGGAGGAGATCCATGCCGGCCTGAATACCGGCATCATCCGGGCGATGGGTGGAACCGGGTCGGTGGTCACGTCGGCCGGACTGGTATTCGCCTTCACGATGATGACGATGGCGGTCAGCCAGTTGACCGTCATCGGCCAGGTCGGGACGACGATCGGGTTGGGTCTGCTGTTCGACACGCTGATCGTGCGGTCGCTGATGACACCATCTATTGCCGCGCTGCTGGGCAAATGGTTCTGGTGGCCGCAACAGGTCCGGCAACGTCCGGTCGCTTCGCCGTGGCCTCAGCCGGAGGAAAAGCCTGCCGAGAAGACCGAGTCGCTGGCCAGCGTCTGATCAGCGCGCAGTAGCTCCGGCATCGACGGGCAGGGTGATCGCGGTGATGTACCGTGCCTCGTCGGAGGCCAGGAACAGCGCGGCGTTGGCGACGTCGATCGGGTCGATCCACGGCACCGCGAGCATGTTCATCCGGGCGGCCGCCTCGGCGAATTCGGTCCGCGTGGGCGGACGGTCCAGGTCGGGACGGAACGCGCTACTGACGGCATCGTTGTGGATCATCGTAGTGTCGACGTTGGTCGGGTGAATGCAATTGACCCGGACATTGTGTGGCGCAAGCTCTTGGGCCAGGCTACGCATCAGGCCGACCACGCCGTGCTTAGCGGCGGTGTAGTGCGCGACGCCGACCAGCCCGCGCAGTCCGGCAATGGAATTCGTCAGGAGAATCGAACCCGCGCCGCGTGCGATCAGGTGTGGCGCCGTGGCTCGGCATGCGTGCCACACGCCGGTGAGGTTGACGTCTAGCATTATCCGCCAAGCACTTTCGTCGAGATCGACGGCCATTCCCCGCGAGGTGATCCCCGCGGTCGCGCAGACGATGTCCAGCCCGCCGAACCGTTCGGCACCCCGGTCGGCGGCGGCCTGCACCGCGTTGAGGTCACGCACGTCGACGATTTCGGTGTGTACCCGCGCACCGGCCCCGGTGACCAGATCGGCCGTCTGGTCGAGATCGGCCGGTGTGCTGTGCGGGATCACGACGGTGTCGACCGGCCCGCAGATGTCGAGTGCCACGACATCGGCGCCCTCCTGCGCGAAACGTACGGCTTGTGCGCGCCCGATCCCGCGTGCTGCGCCGGTGATCAGTGCGACCTTGTTTTCCAGCCTTCCGCTCATGTGGTTTTCTGGGTTAAGCCTGCGTCGACGACGAGCTGGGTGCCGGTGATGTAGCGGGCCTGGTCGGACGCCAAGAACACCACAGCGTTGGCCACGTCGACGGGCTCCACCCACGGCACCGGAAGCAGGTTGCGCGCCTGCAGCACTTCGGCGGCGTCGGCTGCCGTCGGGTTGTCCAGATCGGGACGCAGCTTTCGGTACATCCCCTCGTTGAGCACCATCGGGGTGGCCACCGGCCCGGGGTGCACGGTGTTGACGCGAATGCTGCGCGGCCCGAGTTCGTTGGCGAGCGTGCGCGCGAGTCCGACGACGGCGTGCTTGCTGGCGGTGTAGTGGGCGGTGTTGGCGGTGCCGCGAATTCCGTTGGTGGAACTGATGATGATGATCGACCCACCTTGGTCACCGATGTGCGGGACGCCGGCCTTGACCGTGTGCCAGACGCCGGTGAGGTTGATGTCGAGCGTGCGCTGCCAGACTTGCGGGTCGAGTTCCCACGAGGGCGCGCCCGGGATGTGGACTCCGGCGTTGGCGACGACGACGTCCAGCCGACCTAGTTCGGCGACACCGCGGTTGATCGCCGTTGTCACTGCCTCGAGGTCGCTGACATCGGCGAGCCCGTCACGCAGCGCCGGCCCTGGGTCTCGATTTCGCTTGCGGTGTCGATGTAACTCGTCAGCAGCGCCGGCCTATCGAGTGCAATGACATCGGCGCCCTCGTCGGCGAACCGCGCACAGTGGGTACGTCCGGTGCCCCGGGCGGCGCCGGTGACCACTACGACCTTGTCGAGCAAGCCCGTCATCACGACGCCTTGACCAGATCGAAGCCCTTGTAGCCGGCGTCGGCGACCTCGGCGCAGATCTCGTTGTAGGTCGCGAACCCGCCGATGAACAACATGAAAACCCGGGCTTGCCGGGCACGTTGGCGCCCAGGTACCAGGAGTTCGCCTTGGGGAACAGTGTCGTCTCGGCACGGCGCGCCATTCGGCGACCCAGCCGTCCACCGCGTCGCGTGGTGGCTTCGATTGCGGCGTAATCGTGGTCGTCGAGATACCCGATGGCGTCGGCGATCCAGTTCACCTGCGCCTCGGCGTGCAGCACCATGTTCGCCAGCACCGCCGGAGCGCCCGGACCCGAGATCAGGAACAAGTTGGGGAACCCATCGACGCCCAGACCCAGATAGGTGCGCGGGCCGTGCTGCCCAGTCGTCGCGCAGCTCTCGCCGCCGCGGCCGACGATGTCGATCTTGGCCAGCGCCCCGGTCAGGGCGTCGAAACCCGTTGCCAAGACGATCTGTCGAGGTCGTAGTGCGTGTCGGTGGTGTTGATTCCGGTGGCGTCGACCGACTCGATCGGGGTCTGGCGGACGCTGACCAGTGACACGTTGGGCCGGTTGAAGGTCTGAAAGTAGTTGCTGTCGGTGCAGATTCGCTTGGTTCCGATGGGGTGGTCGGTGGGAATCAGCAGCTCGGCGACGGACGGATCATCGATGACCGCGCGGATCTTCTCTTCGTAGAACTTGCGGGCCTCGTCGTTGGCCGCCGGGATCGGTCATCTGGTCGGGGAAGGTCTTGGAGAACAGCACACCGCCGAGTGCCAACGCTTTTCGAACGCCGCCCGGCGCTCCTCGGCGGTGAACTCCATGGTCGGCTTCGCGGCGGTCGCGTGCGGCGAGCCCCCGCCGCTGCGCCACGACAGCCGGCGGCGCTCGGTGTAGTCAGCCTTGATGTCGGCCAGTTCCTGGTCGGACAGCTTTCTGTTGCCGGCCGGGATGCTGTAGTTGGCGGTGCGCTGGAATACGCAAACGTGCGCGGCCTGCTCGGCGATGATC